>CALHGX010000025.1 GCA_938031185.1 uncultured bacterium | reverse complement strand
CTCGGGTTGCGCTCCCGCAGAGCCCTATCCCGCCCGTGCCGCGACCACCCTCTCATGCGTTCTCCTCTTGTCAAGCCCCGCCTCGCAGAATCCCAATTTTGATCGCACACAAACTGTCACCTTTTGCTCGCACCACGACAGACGTTGTTGGCTTGAACTTGCCCGGATCGGCTTGGCCGAAAGATGATGGAGGGGAATGAGGCCGTTGCCTCATGAACGTTCGATTCGTATGATGGCGATGTTGACAAATGGCCTATCACTGGACAGCGGGGTTGATGGGGGTAACGACGGCGGTGGCGGTCGTGCTGGCGACCATGGTCGGTCGTCGGCGGGGGCCCGGTGTGCGTCCGTTCGTGGGGTTGATGATGGCAGTGGCCATTTGGACGCTGGGCTATGGGTTCGAGCTTTCCAGCGTGAACATGGGGCGGATGTTGTTCTGGCTGCGCGTGGAATACCTGGGCATCCCCTTCGTGGGGGTGCTGTGGTATTTGATGATAAGGGAAATGACGGCGGCACTGCCGACGCACTGGCGTTGGCCGCTGGCGCTGCTTGCACCGCCCTGTGTGGTGGTCATACTGGCGGCGACGAATCCGTGGCATCACTGGATGCATGTGGCGCCCCGCATTAGCGAGCGGGGGCCGATGCCCATGATCGAGTTTGGGCGGGGGCCGGCGTATTGGTTCAACTGGAGCTACTCCTGGCTGCTGATTGCCGCCGGATATGGACGGCTGATTCGAGGCTTGACTTCCTTGGGGCGAGGATTTCGGCGGCCGGCCGCCTATTTGGCCGCTTCCATGGCGCTGCCGGCCGCGCTGAACCTGGCCTACGTTGGCGGATGGCGGCCATGGGGCGTGTTCGATCTTACGCCCGTCGGCATTGTGCTTGGAGGGGTGCTGGTGGCGGCAGGACTTTTTCGTGCGGCCCTGTTCGACCTGACCCCATTCGCGCGTTCCTACGTCTTCGATGCCATGCGGGATGCCGTGTTGGTGGCCGACGGAGAGGGACGGCTCATTGATTTCAATGCGGAGGCACAAAGACTTTTTGGCCCCTTGCGTCCGGGCAAGCTGGTGACGTCCTCGCCGGGAATATGGCCTGCATTGGCGCAGGCGATGGTATCGCAGTCCACGGGCACTTTTCTCTCGCCGTCGGACGGCGCCGATGGGGCGGTCCATGAAGCCAGTGTTTCGTTGTTCTCGTGTCCTCAGCGAGGCCGGGGTGTGGTTGGGCTGGTGCGGGACGTCAGCCTGCATCTCAAGACGCAGGAGGCGTTGCGGCGGCGGGAATTTCTTCTTGCCTCTTTGTCCGAGAGCGCGCGGTTGTTGCTCGAGGCAAAGGGGCCGCTGGATTTTCAGGGGCTGGTATCCATCCTGGGGCCGGCGGCAGGCGTGGACCGCGCCTATGTCTTCTTGAACGAGTTTCGGGAAGACGGCGTGCTTTGCACGACGCAAGTGGCTGAATGGTGTGCGCCGGGAATCCGTTCGGAGCTGCATAACCCGCTGCTGCGGCGGGTCGCTTTCGAGGAGATCGGGGCGGCGCGCTGGCGACAAGTGCTGGCCGCGGGAGGCGAGATATGCAGCCGGGTTGCCGACTGTCCGCCGGGCGAACGGGAGTTGCTCTCTTCGCAGGGCATCAAGGCGGTTCTGGCCTATCCGCTGATCACGGACGAGGGATTTGTCGGTTTTGTGGGGTTCGACAACTGCCATGACGACCGGTTGTGGGACGCGCCGGAGCGCGAATTCCTGCGCCATGCGGCCTTGAATCTTTCGCTGGCCTTGCGGCGTCATCGCACGGAGGAGGTGTTGCGGCATTCCCAGAAGTTCGAAACCGTGGGGCGACTGGCGGGAGGCGTGGCCCATGACTTCAACAATCTGCTTCAAGTCATCAACGGCTATGCGGACTTGGCGCTTGAAACGCTGCCGCCGGACGATCCGCGCGCGAACGATTTTCGGGAGATCCGGAAAGCGGGGCAACGTGCCGCCGCCCTGACCCAGAAGCTGCTGGCGTTCAGCCGCCGGCAGGTGCTTCGCTCTGAACCGATAGACCTGCATGTGTTCCTGGAGGACTTGCGAGGAACGTTGAACCGGCTTCTGGGAGAGCGCGTGACGCTGTGCTATCGACCGGAAGCAACCGACCGAGTGGTCGAAATTTCCCCCTCCGCGTTGGAGCAGATCGTCCTAAACCTTGTGGTCAACGCCGGTGAAGCGATGCCGGGTGGCGGGACGATCACGCTGGCCACGCGCACGGTGCAAGTGGATGACGAACACGCTCGGGTGCGGAACGTGCCGCCGGGCCGCTACGCGGCTGTGAGCGTCCAGGATACCGGTGTGGGCATGAGTCCGGAGGTGATGGCGCATCTCTTCGAGCCGTTCTTTACGACCAAGCCGCAAGGGAAGGGCGTAGGTTTGGGATTGGCCACCGTCTATGGATTGGTTCGTCAGGGTGGGGGGCAGGTCTATGCCCAGAGCGAGCCGGGCCAAGGCAGCGTCTTTACGGTTCTATTGCCGCTGAGCCAGCGTCCGGCGGGAGACGGAACGTCCACGAAGGAGCAGATGGCGATTGGTATCGGCCGGGAGAGGGTAATGATTGTCGAGGATGATGACGCCGTGAGGCGGTTGCTGGCGCAGGCCCTTCGGAACGGCGGGTATCAGGTGTTGACGGCGGCAACGGCGGAAGAAGCCCTGGATGCGTTTCGGAAAAGGGGCGAAAATGTGGATTTGTTGATTACCGATATCGTGTTGCCGGGCATGGACGGCGCGGCTTTGGCTGTGAACGTGCGGAAGGACTGGCCCGAATTGAAGGTCCTGTTCATCAGCGGATACGCGAAAACGAACGATGATGTGCAAGGCGAGAGACTGCCGGATCACGCCGTCCTGCTGCCGAAACCGGTGAGCGCAACCGAGTTGCTTGCGACCGTTCGCGCCCTGCTGGATGACCGCAGAGGTGCAATGCCGGTTCAGGGGTAGTCGAAAGGGATGGCCAAAGACTCCGATGGTCGCCATAACCCGCAGAATGCGCCGGGTCTTGTCGTCAATGAGCATGGGGTCAATCACTCCTGTTTCGACGGCGCGTCGGCATGGAGTTGCGTGAAAATATTCCGTCATGCGAGCCTGTGGAACCCATCTTCAGGTTCAGCTTCCCGCGCTGCTTCGAAGGCATTGTGCGTGCCTCCTCGGGCTGACATCGCCAAACCGGAGAAGCCCATTCCGTTTTGAGGATATGGTTGAGGAGCCAGTCGTCGTGGTCGCAATGATGCCCACGCAATGTGTTATAGGCGCCTATGACGGTCAAACATCCGGCTTCGATGGCCACGCGGAAGCCACGGAAATAGATTTCACAAAGCGTTCGCGCGTCGAGGCCCGCGTCCACGCCGCTGCGATTCGCTTTTCGGGAGACGGCTGCGAAGTGTCTAACGCAGGCGGCGACGTCTTGCGACTGGATGCTCGCCGCCGTCGGGCCGATCAAGTACGGGTTCTCGCTGTAGTATTCAAAAACTGCGCCGCAATGGTGCCTTTGCGGAACAGACAGTTGTCTTTTTCGGTCGGAATGTGCTGATGGGTGACGGACGGAAACATATGGCTGCAGCGGGCGAATTGGCCAGCTCAAATTACCCTTGACCTGTATACAAAGCCGCTGCTGCCGAGCGGGTCGCTTGTCGTTGCGGCAGCCGGTTTTCGATTGAGTGCATCAAGGACGTTGCGCTAGGCTTCTTTTATTTGTTGTGGTGGCTGGACATGCGTTTTAGGGCCGGATGAGGCGTTCGGCACCGTGACGCCTGAAGAGAGGAGGGGTTGTGCCTTGGTTTGTTGAGAAGGGCGGAGCCGCGCTGACGCGGGCCGGGGTGCTGGACGCAGCGGGGCGGTTCGTGCAAATGGCGCGCGAGCGTCTGTGCCGTCATCCGAGACGGGTGCTGCTCCTGCCTCCGGATATCACGCGAGCGCACAGCGGAGCAGGGTGGATCACGCGCGAGATGTATCACCGCCTTGCCGACGAGGCGGAGGTGCATGTTATCCCGACCTTGGGGCAGCATGTGCCGCACACCCCGGAAGAGAATCGCTGGATGTTTGGCGACATTCCGGAAGAGCGCATTCACGCCCATGACTGGCGCGGCGGCTACAAGACCATCGGGGAAGTGCCGGCAATCTTTGTCAGGGAGGTCTCGCATGGCAAGGCCGATTGGGCGATTCCCATTTCTTTAAACCGCATGCTATTGGAAGAGCAGTGGGATCTGATTCTGCACGTGGGGCACGTGGTGCCGCATGAGGTGCTTGGTTTTGCCAATCACAACAAGAACTATTTTATCGGGGTTGGGGGCAAACCGACCATTACCGCCAGTCACATGATGGCCGCGTGCTGCGGAATCGAAAACAACCTTGGGCGTTTGGTTACGCCGTTGCGGGCTTGTTACGACAAGGCGGAGCGGGACTTCCTTGCGACGCTGCCGGACGCGTATTTCATGGTCACCATGGCGTATGATGGCGAAGGAACCTTGCGCCATACGGGAGTTTTTGCGGGCGAAGATCAGGAAACATATCTCGAAGCCGCCCGGACATCGCAACGGGAGAACATCACCATCGTGCCGCCCCTGAAGAAGGTTGTGGCGGTGATGCAGGGCGATGAATTCCACAGCACCTGGGTGGCCAATAAGGCCATCTATCGCACCCGCATGGCCATGGCGGACGGCGGCGAACTGCTCATCATGGCGCCGGGTTTGCGCCGGTTCGGCGAGCAGCCCGATGTGGATGCTGTGATTCGGAAATACGGGTATTGCGGCACCGATCGCATCATGAACTTGTGGCGGGCGTGTCCGGAGGGCGGGGATCTCAAGGATCTGACGCATGCGACCGCGCATCTGATTCATGGCTCCTCAGAAGGCCGTTTCACCATTACGTACGCGCCGGGGCACATGTCCGAGGAGGATATTCGGTCGGTGGGCTTCAATTACGCCGATTTGCGGAAGGTCTGGACTCGCTATAATCCAGAACGGATGAAACCGGGCGTCAACGTGATGCCGGACGGGGAGGAAGTGTATTTCATCGGCACGCCGTCCGCGGGTTTGTGGGCGACACGCGATCGCCTGATGGATCGAGACGGAACTGAAGCGAAGAACAAGAACGGGAGGGGCTCATTGTGAGTTGCACGGCTCTCATCACTGGCGGCGCCGGTTTTCTCGGCATCAATCTGGCGAGATATCTGCTCGAACGAGGACACGGGGTGATTTCCCTGGACCTTGCGCCTTTTGACTACCCCGATGTGCGGGACCGCGTCAAAGCGTTGACGGGTGATATTCGAAAGCCGGATGACGTGCGGGCGGCTTGTCAGGGCGCGGATGTGGTGGTGCATGCCGCCGCGGCGCTGCCGCTGTACAAGCCGGAAGACATTTATTCAACTGATGTCGAGGGCACGCGTGTGGTCTTGGAGGAGGCGAGGCGGGCCGGCATTCGCCGGGTGGTCCACATTTCATCCACGGCAGTCTATGGGATTCCGGATCATCATCCGATATACGAAACCGATCGGTTGGAAGGTGTGGGCCCATACGGCGAGGCGAAAATTCAGGCCGAGGCCGTCTGTTTGGAGTATCGGAAGAAGGGTATGTGTGTGCCCATTCTGCGGCCCAAGTCCTTCATCGGGCCGGAGCGGCTGGGGGTGTTTGCGATGTTTTACGAGTGGGCGAGCGAGGGGCACAATTTCCCCATCCTGGGGCGAGGAGACAATCGTTATCAATACTTGGACGTGGAGGACTTGTGCGAGGCGATCCGGCTCTGCATCGAGCTTCCGGAGGCACGTTGCAACGACACGTTCAACATCGGCGCGAGCGAATTCGGAACCCCGCGCACGGACTTTCAAGCGGTGCTGGACGAGGCTGGTTTTGGGCGGCGGGTGGTTTCGATTCCCGAAGGCCCAGCCATTATGGTCTTGAGGATACTGGAGAAGCTGGGATGGTCGCCGCTGTACAAATGGGTCTATGAGACCGTGGGCAAGGAATCGTTTGTGTCCATCGAGAAAGCGGAAAAGGTCCTTGGGTTTCGCCCGAAGTATTCGAACCGGGACGCATTGATCCGCAATTATCACTGGTATCTGGCCAATCGTGATCGGTTGAACAAGGCCGGTGGCGTGAGCCATCGAGTTCCTTGGAAGCAAGGCGCTTTGCGGCTGGCCAAGTTGTTTTTTTAACAGAAAAGAAAGAACAAGAATGTCGGCGACGTGGTTTATTGCGGGGGAGCCAGCTTCACAGCTTGCGTGATTTCTTGAAGCGTCCTGCCGAGATACCGGTCACCATGAAGTGCGCGCGGGAAATCGGTCATGACGCGGCCCGCAAGACGGCCGAATCGGAGCAGCATATTGGATCGCTCATTGGAGAAGAAAGTTAGGATCACTGCTTCCTTGGGGCTGCTGCGCATTGAAGCGCCGGTGAAGCGCTGTCTAGGCTGATAAAAGTTGGCAGACAGTTTGGCAACATTGTGTCAACCATTCTGCATGGCATTCGGATTTTGCTAGGCTCGCCGTTGCGCCGGAACATGACCTCCGGCGTGGCGACGACAAGCCTCAACTTTGTTGTCACCGCCGTATCGTATCCGATATTTCTTCATTTTCTCGGATATGAGCGATATGGCTTGTGGCTGGTGCTGACGGCGGTCATCGCATCCGCCCAGATGGGCAACCTCGGCATGAATGCGGCGGTGTCTCGTTTTGTTGCGTATCACTACGGCCGGAGGGATTTCGATCGTCTTGAACGGGACGTCATCACCGCGATGGCCACGCTACTTGCGAGCGGACTGCTGATTGTGGCGGTGATTCTTGTACTGCGGGAACAAGTGGTTGGGCTGTTCCGGTTGACGCCGGACGACGCCGCACTGGTCCGGGCCTTGCTGCCGGCGGTCTGCCTGCTCTCGCTCTATGTTTTCATTGTGCGGGCGTTTGCGGCCACGCTGAGCGGACTGGGCCGGATGGATTTGGTCAACTACGGACGAATTGGCGGACGGGTGGTCTCGGTGGGGTTATCGGCGCTGCTTCTCTGGCGCGGCGTGGGCGTGGCAGCGTTGCTGGTCGGGTATGTCGTGGCAGAGGTGCTCTCGCACGTTTTTTATATTGCGATGGTTTCCCGGCTGACGCGGATTCGCTACTGGCTTTTCACTCGGGTCAATGGGGAGAGCTTCAGGCGTTTGATCGGTTACGGCATGGGCGTGCTTGGGAGCATGGCATTTGAAATGGCGCTGGGACCTTTCAACAAGATGATGCTTTCGCGATACGCGGGCGTGGATGCCGTGGCGGTTTACGATATTGCATACACGGCGAGCATGTATTTCCGCGGGGTGGTCACCTCCGCGTTTCAAGCCATGGTGCCCGAGGTCAGCCGGCTTTCCGGCCTTGCGGATCAGGGACGAGACCGGGTGAGGGAGTTGTTTCGGCGTTCGGCGCGCCTGAATGTTCTGCTGGGCACCCCTTTGTTCGTGATCGTGTGGTTGATGGCGACATTGCTGCTGAGCTTGTGGTTGAGAAAAGACCTGGATCCGCGGCTGACGGGGGCGTTCCGTGTGGGGCTGGCATCGGCCTATTTAAGTTTGCTCGGTGTTACGCCCTACTATTTTCTCCTTGGTCTTGGGCAATCCAGGAGCGTTTGTTTGGCGAGCGCCTTGCTGACAGGCGCGGACGCAATTGTCTTGATCGGATGGGTAGGGACCGGGCATCTTCTAACCCCCCTTGGCGGCGTGATGGCAGTATTGACGGGCACGGCTCTGGGAACGGCATTCTTGTTCTGGAAATGGAGGCATGGGGCCCCACCGGCGGCGCTGCGGGTGAGAGCGCTGGCTTCACCGGGCGAAGAGCAGGGTTAGTCGGTTGGCGAGGCGGAAGGGAAGGCAGACGTGAAGCACCGTATGGCATTTGTCGGTTTTCGACACGCGCACATTTTCGCATTGCTGGAAGCAGCAGGCAGGCGGGCGGATGTGGAGGTGGTGGCGGCCTGCGAGGAGGACGCCGCGACGCGGGAAAAGCTGGGGGATCGCGTACGGATTACGCATACCGACTTCGAGCGGATGCTGGCAGAAGTGGAGTTCGATCTTTTAGCCGTGGGCGACTATTACGGCAAACGCGGCCAGTTGATTCGACGGGGTTTGGAGAGCGGTCGTCATGTTATTTCCGACAAGCCGATCTGCACCCGGATTGAGGAGCTGGAATGCATAGAGGCATTGGCTCGGGAACGGCATCTGGCGGTGGGCGCTATGTTGGATCTCCGGGAAGTGCCGGCGATGGCCACGCTGCGTCAGGCGGTGAGAGAAGGACTGATCGGGACAGTTGTCACTGCAACATTCTTCGGTCAGCACCCCTTGCTTTATAGGACGCGTCCTGCGTGGTATTTCGAGCCCGGGTGCCACGGAGGGACGCTGAATGACATCGGCGTGCATGTGGTGGATGCAACGGACTGGCTGCTCGGGCGGCCGATTAGCCGAATTGCGGCGGCGCGGGCATGGAATGCCGGGTTTCCGGAGGTGCCGCATTTTCAGAATGCCGCGCAAGCGTTGATGGAGCTGGAAGGGGGCTGTGGCGTGTTCTGTGACGTGTCGTATTTGGCGCCAGACCGCTGCGGATATACTGCGCCACAGTATTGGCGAATTACATGCCATGGTCGGGGGGGTATGATCGAAGCCTCGGCGGGCGCGCAGACGGTGCTGGTGGCCACGCACGACGACACGGCGCCCCGCCTTCTGCCAGTGGCGCCGCCGCCGCAGCGGTCATATTTGGCTGATTTTCTGGCGGATGTTGAGGGAAGGGCGGGGGAAGCTGAACGGACCACGGCCCGCGTGCTGCGAACCTTGCGGGCGGCCCTGCTGTTGCAACAGGCGGCGGATCGTCAATGTCGTGATGTGGCGCTGGCTGAGTGAACGACTTGAGTCCCCCCAAAAATAGCACGGAGGAAACAGCAAGATGACAGGGCGAGAGCGGTTTGAAGCGATGGTTGCAGGGGAGAAGCCGGATCTGATCCGGCCGGGCTACCTTCATCCTTGGGCAGAAACCTACGAGAGATGGCGAAAAGAAGGATTACCGGCAGATGCCAATCCGAACGTGTACCTGGGGCTGGAGCATGATGATCGGATGGGACTGCCGCTGAATCTGAACATGATTCCAACCTTTGAAATTCAAGTGTTGGCGCGCGATGAAGACACCGTTACGGTCCAGGACGAATACGGTGTGACGAGACGAATGCTCAAAGGCGATTTTGAAAGAACTGGCGGGCGAATGGGCGCGTCGGGAGCGATGAGCTCCATGTCTGAGTGGCTAGACTACCCCGTCAAAAATCTGGCGGACTGGAAGAAGATATTCGAGGCCCGTTTCCGCCCTGATCCTGCCGAGCGGTTGCCGGAGGACTGGCGGGAAAAGCTGCCGGAGTTTCGGGAGCGTAGCGCGACGCGATCGGTGCATGGCGGTTGCTTCCCTTTTGGAGGGCTATTTAGCGCCGTACGGCAATTGGTGGGGTTGGAGAACACCTGTTTTGCGATGACGGATAATCCGGAGCTGGTGAAGACCATCACGAATGACCTAGCGTCTTTCTACTGCGAACTGTTTTCCCGTGTGCTTGCCGAAGTGCGGTTGGACTCCTACTGCTTCTTTGAGGACATGGCCAGCACGCAAGCGCCGTTGGTCGGGCCAGCGGCGTTTGAAGAGTTCTTTGCGCCGGCCTATCGGAAGGTTTGCGGCGTCTTGAAGGACTTGGGCGTGAAGCTCCGCATGATAGACAGCGACGGGAACGCTGCGCCGCTCATCCCGGTGTGGATTCGTTGCGAGGTGAATGGCACGCATCCCTGCCAGGTGGCTGCGGGCATGGATGCGGAGGCCTTGTTGACAGCCTATCCGCGGTTTGTTCTGAACGGTGGCGTGGATAAGGTGGCACTAGCACGGGGCCCTGACAGCACCCGGGAAGAAGTGCGTCGGCGTTTCCGGTCAGCATGGAAGCACAGCCGGTACTGGCCCGAGGTTGATCACGGCGTTCCCCCGGATGTGCCGTTTGCCAGCGCGCGCGCCTACGCCGAATGCGCTTTGGAATGCAGATGCAACCCTTCTTGTTAGTGTTGGCGGCGCTCCGGCCGTCGGCCTCTTTAGGAAAGGCCTCTATATGAAACGCCAAGGGCTTGGAGGAACTCGGCCAAATTGGGAAGGGTTGTTGCGGAACCTTCGTCGCGAAGGAACGCCGGACCGCGTGTATTTTTTTGAGCACGGGATAGATGCGGCCATGCAGGCGGCTTTGGCTGGGCGGTTCGATTTATGGGCGCGTGTCCCGGAGCGTAGCCCCCACGTGGAGGTTCTTCGCGCCATGGAGGTTCATCGTTTCCTGGGGATGGAGTTGATGCGCGTTTTTCCGCCAGGGGCGCGCATTAGCGCCCCTACGCTGGCCGGAGGATGGGCTCAGGAACATCGAGGGCCGATCGGATCATGGGCGGAGCTTGAAGCGTATCCGTTGGAGCGGGCCGAGGCGGCTGACTTGTCTGTATTGGATTTTCTCGATCGAGTGTTGCCGGAAGACATGCGTGTCTTCCATGTGGTGAGCGTGTGGGAGGCGGCGCGGGACTTGATGGGGTTTGAGCAAATCTGCTTCCATCTGCTTGAAATGCCGGACTTGGTGGATGCGTTGCTCGAGAAGATCACATGCTTTCTGGAAGCCGTATTGAGCGCTTGTTGCGATCATCCATGTTTTGGCGCCGTGTATGTGGCGGACGACTTGGGCTACAAGACGGCGCTAATGATGGCGCCGGAGTTGATTCGCCGGCATATTATGCCTCGGCACAAACGCCTGGCGGACCTTGCGCATGCAAAGGGGAAGCTATTCTTGCTGCATTCTTGCGGGCAGGTGTATGAGTTGATGGACGATTTTGTCAATGATCTTCAGGTGGACGCCAAACATTCGTTTGAGGATTCGGTATTGCCGATTACGGAGGCCAAACGTCTTTATGGGCGGCGTATTTCTTTGCTTGGCGGAATGGATGTGGATTTGCTGGCGCGCGGCACCCCCGAAACCGTGCGTCAGCGTACTCGGTGCGTAGTGGAGCTTTGCCAGCCCGGAGGCGGGTTTTGTCTTGGGGCGGGCAACTGGGTTACGAGTTACGCTTCACCGGATCTCTACTTGGCCATGCATGACGAAGCCCGTCGTTGGCGCCCATAGCATCCGCGCGAGCATGGAATCGCGAGACGTTCTTGCGGCGGGAAGCCTTATCCGAGATGTTTGCGAAGGGGGTTGCTTTCTATGGAGCCTCCGTTTATAAGATTGGCGTAGAACTAAAGTTCTGTTACGTTGAAGCTCAGTAGATCGAGAACTTCGGAAGGCCTCATGGTTCGGCGGTTGAACATTGAAGAAAAGGCGGCGAGTTTGCGGGCGTTTATCCGGGAACACCGGCGGGTGCCGGGCTACGCGGAGATGCTCCGGCTTTTCTCGTGCCGTTCAAAGAATACCGTGCACCATTTACTGGAGCAGATGGTAGCGGCCGGCTATCTGGAAAAGGCTGGCCGGAAGATTGCGCCAACGCCGCGATTGTTGGGCGGCGTGCGGTTGTTGGGTTCGGTGCAGGCGGGATTCCCCTCGCCCGCCGAAGAGGAAATGACAGACCTCTTGAGCCTTGACGAGTTTCTCGTCAAGAAGCCGAGCGCCTCGTTTCTGTTGACGGTGTCGGGCGACTCAATGACGGACGCCGGCATATACCCCGGCGACCTGCTGGTGGTGGAGCGCGGAGCGACGCCGAAGAACCGCGACATCGTGGTGGCGCAGGTGGATGACGAATGGACGCTGAAATATTTCCTGCGGGATCGAAACGGCGTGGTTTTGGAGGCAGCCAACCGCAAATATCCCCCCATCAGACCGCAGCGGTCGCTGGTGATCGGGGGCGTGGTTCGGGCTGTGATTCGGAAGTACGAGTGAGGCCGGGAGGCAGGCCACGAGAGGGTGGTGAAAACCCGTCGTTGCGCTTCTGTCGGGCGCTCCGGTAGAGTGCGCACGCGCAACGGAAGGATCAGCAAAATGAATCTGCTTGGCATTGACATTGGCGGCACGAAGACCGCCGTGTGCGTCGGCACGCACAAAGGGGTGGTGTTGGCCACGCGGCGTATGCCGTCGCTGCCGGAAGAACCCATCGAGGGGTATCGTAAACGGTTGGTCCATCTTTGTCATGAAGTGCTGGAAAAAGCGAGCGTGAAGCCGGAATCCCTTGATGCGGTTGGCATTTCCGCACCGGGGCCATTGAGCGTGAAGCGGGGGGTGATGATCTGTCCGCCGAACAATCCTGGTTGGCATGAGGTGCCGGTGGTGGATTGGATCCGCCGCGCATTTTCGGCGCCGGTGTATTTCAACAACGATGCGAACGCCTGTGCACTGGCCGAATACTTGTTTGGCCGCTACAAAGGCGCGCGCAACCTGGTGTATTTGACTTTCAGCACGGGTATGGGCGGCGGCATCATCGCGAATGGGGAACTAATTCAGGGTGCGACTGATACCGGTGGGGAAGTGGGCCATCATGTGCTGGATCCGAACGGTCCCATGTGCGGATGCGGGCAGCGCGGGTGCTGGGAAGTGTACGTGGGAGGACGCATGGTGGCGGAGCGCCTGAAAGAGAAGATTCGTTCCGGCAACATCCAGACGCTGGTGGTGGAGAAGGCGGGCGGCATGGATCGTGTGACGATGCTGGCGCTCGAACAGGCGGCCCGGGCGGGAGATCGTTTTGCGATGAGCGAGTGGGATGAATTCGCGGAACGCGTGGCCCAAGGCATCGGCAACTTGATCATGATTCTCAACCCGGATGTCGTGCTCCTGGGCACCATGGCGATTCATGCGGGCGATTTCATCATGAAACCGGTGCTGGACAAGCTGCCGAAGTATGTGTGGGAGTGGCCTCTAAAAGCGTGCAAGGTGGAGCCGAGTACACTGGGCCCTCAAATCGGCGATCTCAGCGCACTAGCCGTCGCGCTAACAGGGCTGCGGCATGCTGGTGCGTAGCAGACGGGCCGCAGGCGTTCCCGGCGTCAGATCGTAGCCGCCTAAGCCGGCGGGCAGCAGACAAGAGCAACCGCGCTGAGCGGTAAGAGCCGGCCCGCGTGGCGGCTGAATGTCCACGGTGCCCTCTTCGACAAACAACGCGTGAAACGTATCCTCCTCTAGCGTGGCGGACAGGGACTGACGCAGCAAGATAGATTCTATTCGGAAATGCCGACTGTGCCAGAGCGTCAGGATCCCGTGGGGTTCTGGGGCTGACGAGGGGATGGGGCGTGGAATCCGTACCGGCTGAGCCTCGGCGCGCATGACTTGGACGGCCTCTTTCACGTGAAGTGGTCGCGGGCGCCCCTGATCGTCCACGCGCCCCCAGTCGAACAGGCGGAATGTAGTATCCGAACTCTGTTGAATTTCCAGCACGAGGCATCCAGCCGTCAGGGCATGTACGCAACCGCCCGGCAGGAACACGAGATCGCCTGGAGCCACGGGCAGTTCATCCACCGCCTGCTCAACTTCGGTGATGCCGAATGGTTCTGAAAAGAGCGCGGGCGTCGCTCCCGCGCGGAGGCCGGCCAGAACGGCTGCGCCTGGTGGCGCGTCCAGCACGTACCACGCTTCGGTTTTCGGTTCTCCATGGACGAGCGCGGCGGTCTCTTCCGAAGGATGGACCTGAAGGCTCAAGCGGGTCGCAGCATCAATGAGCTTGATCAGGAGCGGAAAGCGGCCATCCCGGCGCGAACCGAGAAGCAGGGGACCAAGGTCCCGAACGACATCCGTTAGAGTTTTTCCGGAAAGCGGGCCATTGGCCACGGTACTGGAGCCTTCGGGGCGGTCAGCGACTTCCCATGATTCTGCGTATCGACCTGGGGGCAGCGTACGGTTAAAAAGCCGAGGGATTCTTTCGCCGCCCCATACGTAGTTTTTGTAGCAGGGAATTAGCAGATACGGGTAAAGCAGGTGAGTCGGTGCAGAACCTAATTTTTCTTTCATCTGACCATGATGGGGTTGGAGCATTGGGCCTGTCAAAGCTTGTGATTGAAAAATGTGAATATTTTAACGTTAAATGATTGACGTGCTTTTCCGTTTGCCGTAGCATTGGGACTCATTGTGAGTGCAGGAGGCCCAACATGACGGGTGCCGATGAGGAAAGAACACCCATCCCGGCCACTGTTGTGCGTCGTTTGCCGAAGTATTTGCTGCTAACGCAGCGGCTGGCAAAGGATGGCCAAGAGTGGATTTCGTCGGCAGAAATAGGTGAGGCGCTGGGCTTAACCAGTTCGACGGTACGCCAAGATCTGTCCCATGTTGATTTCTACGGGATTTCGAAGAGAGGGTATTCGGTCAGGGGCTTGGCGGCGGCATTGAGCGAAACGCTGGGGGCCAACCGTGAGATCGCGGTGGTGGTGGTCGGCGCAGGCAACATGGGGCGGGCGCTTGTTCAACACAAGGAATTTTTGAGACAGGGGTTCAAAATATGCGGGATTTTTGATTCGGATCCCGCATTGGCGGGGGAGTCCGTCGGCGACTTGAAAGTTCGGCTGATTCGCGAGCTTACGGAAGTAATTTGTGGGCAAGACGTGGAGATTGGCGTGATTGCCGTGCCGGCGCCGGCTGCGCAGGAGGTGGCGGACCGGTTGATCGTCTCCGGTGTGCGAGGCATTCTGAACGTTACCTCGGCGCACGTGGTCGCGCCGCGGCATGTCCCGGTGGTGGATGTGCGGATCGTGGCCAGCCTTCAGGAACTGACCTACGCGATCAAGGTGGGTGGCCGCCGATAGGAGCGAGTGACGATGCTGCGGAACAGACTCTTCAAGCGATTCGCTGCGCTGGTGCTTGTGTTCGGTCTGTTGTTCACGGTGTTCAGCCTGCGGATGGTGCATAGCCGCCTGACCCATGAGGCGCAAACGCGTGTGCAATTCAACTTGAGCAGCGTATGGGCCATGTACAATGCCCGGTTGCGGGAAATGGAAACGATCCTGCGGCTGGTTGCGGGGAAGCAGGTAATTGCCGAGGTGTTTATCGGTAGCCAGGAACCCGGCGGGCTGGCGGCGGCGCAGAGTCGGTTGGAAGTGTTGCGCAGGAATTTCGGGTTGGATTTTCTGACGGTGGCGGACGCGGAAGGGCGGGTGATCATGAGGGCGGCGCCGCCCTACGAGACGGGAGATTACCGCCAGCACGTCTCGCTTGTGGCTAACGCCCTGCGAGGCGAGCCGGCGGGCGGCACGATGATCATGCCCAGCGTGGATTTGCGACGGGAGGCCGAAGGACTGGCCGAACAGGCCTATCTTGCCGTGGGGAATACCTCGGGCGCCGCGCCCACCTTTCAGCGGGAGGAGACCCGTGGCCTGGTGATGATGGCCGCTGCGCCGGTGATCCTGGGACCGCGGGTGCTGGGCGCCATATACGGCGGCGTGCTTCTCAATCGCAACGAGGCGCTGGTGGACCATCTCAAGGAGGTGGTTTTCCGCAACGAGCTGTATGAGAACCGTCAAGTGGGCACGGCCACCATATTCCTTCGGGACGTGCGCATTGCGACCACCGTGCAGTTGCCGAATGGAAGTCGCGCCTTGGGCACTCGGGTGTCGAAAGAAGTGGCGGCGCGGGTCCTGGACAGCGGTTTAACCTGGCTCGGACCGGCGCGTGTCCTTGACGAGTGGTATTTCTCGGCCTATGACCCCATTCGCGACCCCGACGGAAAGACGGTCGGAATGCTTTACGTGGGGCTGCTGAAGAAGCCGTTCGACGACTTGCGCCGAACGTTGTTGGGCCGTTACGCGGCCCTGATGTTCGCCGGGCTGCTGGGGGCGCTTACACTGGCGTTTGTGATCGCCAACCAAATTGCCCGTCCGCTACACCGGCTGGCCGAGGCGGCGCGGCAGATGCACGAGGGGTTGCACCCGGACCCGGTGCCCTTGTGCGACGCGTCCAAGGAAACCACGACGTTGATTTTGGCGTTCAACGAAATGATCGAAGCTCTGGCGGAACGCGAAGCTCGCTTGACGGAGGCCAAAAGCGAACTGGAGCAGAGCAATGCGCGGCTGGCGGCCACCAACCGCAGCTACATGGAAACGCTGGGTTTTGTGTCGCACGAATTGAAGAGCCCGATCGCGTCCGTGATGAACTACATTTATCTGCTGCGCGAGAAGATGCTGGGGCCTCTCACCGAGAAACAGGAGAAGGCGCTGGCCTCCATGGACGGAAGCATCCGACGGGTGGTGGAGATGATCCGGCACTACCTGAATCTCTCCCGCATCGAAAGCGGCGAGCTGCAGCCGGTGCGCACCCGGCTGGCCGTGAAGTCGGAACTGATCGCGCCGCTGGCGGCCTCGTTCGAGGCCGACATCGAGGCTCGGAACATGCGCTTGAGCCTGGATGTGGGGGAGGATCTTGCGGTGGTGGCTGATCTGAACATGTTGCGGGAGGTCTTTGACAATCTGGTGAGCAACGCCATCAAGTATGGACGCGAAGGCGGGGAGATATGGGTGATGGCTCGTCGGGAAGCCGGCGGCACATTCTTTGCCGTGCGCAATGAGGGGCCGGGCATCCCGCCGGAAAAACAGGGCGCGTTGTTCGCGAAATTCTCGCGCCTGGACACGGATGGAGCCGCGCGCCTGCAGCGCGGGACGGGGCTGGGGCTTTTCATCACGAAGCACATTGTGGAGGCGCATGGGGGACGCATGGAGGTTGAATCCCATCCGGGCGAATGGACGGAGTTCCGTTTCGTGCTCCCGGATCCGACGCCGGCGCCCGACGCCAAAGGAAAGGCGGCCTGATCCTTTTCCCAACGAAGAAGACAGCACGAGGAGAAGAAGACGATGCAGACGGTGTTGATCGTGGACGATGATCCGGAAATGGTGCGCTCGACGGCAGATCTGTTGGAGGCGAAGGGTTTTCGGGTCATTTCCGCCGCGAATGGAACGGAGGGCTATGCTTGTGCCCGCCGAGAGCGCCCGGACCTCATCATACTCGACGTGATGATGACGACGGAACAGGAGGGGTTCGAAACGGCACGGCAATTGAAGGCGGACCCGGCCACCCGGGATTTGCCCATCATTCTGCTTACGGGAATACGGAAAGCCAAGCATTTGCCGTTCGGCTTTGAGCCGGACGAAACCTGGCTGCCGGTGGGCGTGGTGCTTGAAAAGCCGATCAGGCCGGACGATCTCGTTCGGCATGTTCGCGAGACGTTGAACGCGAAGACGAATTAAGAAGGAGCGAAGAGCAGGCATGTCCTCATCCATTGAAACGCTTTCGACCATGCGGCGGGCGGCGCAGCGGCGGCTTCTCCAAGACCGTTTCGGCGCGCGGGTTCGCATCACGGTCGGTTCCGCGACGTGCGAAAACGCGGCCGGCGCCGGCGCCGTGCATGCGCGCTTTCAGGAGTTGATTGCGGATAAAGGGTTGCGCGATGTGTCCATTGGCCGCGTGGGCTGTACGGGCAAATGCGACATGGAGCCCATTGTGACGGTGATTAGCCCGGGCATGATCCCGACGAAGTACATCCGCATGACGCCCGAGCGGGTGGACCGCGTGGTGGACTCCCATGTGGTGGGGGGGAAAGAGGTGGCGGAATGGAGCCTGCGGCATATCACCACGCGGCGGGCCGCTCGCAGAGTGATCGGGGTTTGCGGCGGCGCTCAGTGCTTGAAGCGGGGCGCGATTTCGTTGGAGGCGGCGTTCCAGTCCGCGATTGAGCGGCATGGCGTGGCCGATCAGGTGACCGTGGTGGCGTCAGCCTGTCAGGGGTTGTGTGATGCGGGGCCGGTGGCCTTTGTCTACCCAGACGATGTGATGTATCAGGGCGTAACATCGGCGGCTGCAGAGCGAATTGTCCGGGAGCACATCGTTGGCCGGCGGCCGTGCGAGGATCTGGTATGGACGGGCGAACGACTGGCAAATCGTTTTCTGCCTGTGTTCGGCGACGTGCATTTTTTCGGCAAGCAGTTTCGCCTCACGCTGCGCAATTGCGGCATCATTGATCCGGAGAGCTTGGATGAATACCTCGTCGTTCGCGGCTATGAGGCGGTGGCCGGCGTATTGACCCGCATGACACCGCAGGACGTGGTCAACGCCATTACCCGGTCCGGCCTGCGCGGACGCGGCGGCGGCGGATTCCCAACGGGGGTGAAGTGGAATTTCGCGGCGGCGCAAAAGAGCGCGGAAAAGTACATCATTTGCAACGCCGACGAGGGCGATCCCGGCGCCTTCATGGATCGCAGCACCATTGAGGGCGATCCTCACACGATCTTGGAAGGCATGATGATCGCCGGGTACGCGATTGGGGCGCATCAGGGATACGTGTACATTCGGGCCGAATACCCTTTGGCGATTCAGCGTTTGGAGAAAGCCATCGCGGACGCCCGGGGAGCCGGCATTCTGGGGCCGAACGTACTGGGGTCGGGATGGAACTTCGATATTGAAATCCGACTCGGCGCGGGGGCCTTCGTTTGCGGCGAGGAAACGGCGCTGATCGAGTCCATCGAGGGGCGCCGGGGCATGCCGCGTCCGCGACCGCCGTATCCGGCGGTGTCAGGTCTGTGGGGCAAGCCCACGGTGATCAACAATGTCGAAACTCTCGCAAACATCCCGGTGATACTGCTAGACGGCCCCGAATGGTTCGCCTCCATCGGCACGGAGAAAAGCAAGGGCACAAAGGTGTTTGCGCTGGCGGGCAATGTGAACAACACGGGGCTGGTTGAGGTGCCCATGGGCACGACGCTGCGGGAAGTGGTTTATGAAGTGGGCGGCGGCATCCGGAATGGGCGGGCGTTCAAAGCAGTGCAGACCGGCGGCCCGGCCGGGGGGTGCCTGCCGGCTTCGGCATTAGACACGCCGGTGGATTACGATTCGTTGGCAGCGGCCGGCAGCATCATGGGCAGCGGCGGGATGATCGTGATGGATGAGAGCGCCTGCATGGTGGACGTGGCGCGCTTCTTCCTCGAATTCACGCAGGACGAGTCCTGCGGCAAATGCACGCCGTGCCGGGAAGGGACCAAGCGGATGCTGGAAATCCTGACGCGCATCTGCGCGGGACAGGGGCAGGAAGGAGATGTGGAGAAACTGCTGCGTCTGGCGGATACGGTCAAGAAGACTTCATTATGCGGGCTCGGGCAGGCGGCGCCGAATCCGGTGATCAGCACCATCACGCATTTTCGCGCCGAATACGACGCGCATGTGCGGGAGAAGCGGTGCCCGGCGCGGGTGTGCCGCAACCTGTTGCGCTACGTGATCGTCGCGGAACGGTGCGTGGGCTGCGGCGCCTGCCGCCGCAAGTGCCCCGTGGCCTGCATTGCCGGAAAACCAAAAGAGCCGCATGTGATTGATGCGGCACGGTGCATCCGGTGCGGGCAGTGTTTTGAGGTTTGCAAGTTCAATGCGGTGGAGAGGAACTGAATATGCCGACGACCAAGAAGCAGGTAACCGTCTGGATTGACGGCACCCGGGTGATGGTTCCGGAGCAGGCCACGTTGCTGGACGCGGCCGATGCGGCTGGCATCCATGTGCCGCGTCTGTGTCATCACCCCAACTTGAGTTTGCTGGGCGCCTGCCGGGTGTGCGTGGTGGAAGTTGAAGGACAGCGCAACCCGGTGGCTTCCTGTTCGTTTCCGGTGGCCGAAGGCCTGAAGGTGAAGACCTCGTCGCCGTTGCTCCGGCGTTTGCGGCGGGACATTGTCGAGCTGATTCTGGACAATCATCCGCAGGATTGCCAGACCTGCCCGCGGAACGGCACATGCGAGCTGCAACGTCTGGCCTATGAGTTGGGGGTGCGGGAGCGCCTGTTCGAGGGAGAACGAAAACGGCACGCAACGGACGCCTCGGCCCCCGTGATCCGCAATCCGGAGAAGTGCATCCTGTGCGGCCGCTGCGTGCGAGTGTGCGCGGAGGTGCAGGGTGTTTACAATCTGAGCCAGCATCATCGCGGTTTCGCCAACGTGGTGGCGCCGGCCCACGAAGGGCAGATGGACAAATCAGTGTGCGTGCAATGCGGGCAGTGCATCAACGTGTGCCCCACGGCGGCCTTTGTGGAGCAGGATGCCACCGAGTCCGTTTTCGAGGCGTTGGCGGATCCGGAGCGCATGGTCGTGGTGCAGACGGCGCCAGCCATACGGGCGACGATCGGCGAAGCATTCGGCTATGCGCCGGGTACCCCCGTGACAGGAAAGCTGGTGACCGCCTTGCGACTCATGGGGTTTGCGAAGGTGTTCGACACGAATTTCGGCGCCGATCTGACGATTCTGGAGGAGGCGCACGAATTTTTGAAGCGGTTGGAAACCGGGGCACGGTTGCCCCTGATCACGTCCTGCTCGCCGGGTTGGATCAATTTCATGGAACGGTTCTATCCTGAATTGATTCCGCTGGCTTCAACCTGCAAGTCGCCGATGAGCATGCTTTCCACGCTGCTCAAAACCTATTATGCGGAAAAGGAGGGACTGAAGCCGGGAAAGCTTTTCGTGGTGGCGGTCATGCCGTGTACGGCCAAGAAATTCGAAGCCCGGCGGGATGAACACCGCATGGCGGACGGTCGGCCCTACACGGACGCCGTCGTCACGACCCGCGAACTGATCTGGATGATGCGTTGTCTGGGGGTGGATTTCCGGGATTTGCCCGATGGGGATTTCGACGCGCCGTTGGGGGTATCTTCGGGCGCGGCGGATATCTTTGGGACGACGGGCGGCGTTATGGAGGCGGCGTTGCGCACGGCGTACGAAAAGGTGACGGGCCGGGAACTTGCAGCGCTGGATTTCGAGCAAGTACGGGGAGTGGAGGGGGTCAAAGAGGCGGTGGTGCCAATCAATGGCCTAGATATCCGGGTGGCGGTGGCGAACGGCCTGCAGAACGCCAAGACGTTGTTGGAAGCCGTGAAATCAGGCGCCAAGAGGTTCCATCTGATTGAGATCATGGCCTGTCCCGGCGGGTGCGTGGCCGGCGGCGGGCAGCCGTATCCGCCGGCTGGGATGCATGTGCTGGATCCTGAACTTGCGAAGTTGAGGGCTCGGGCGCTCTACGCGATTGATGCGGGAAAATCGTTGCGCAAGTCGCATGACAACCCTGCGATAGAGGCCTTGTACGGAGAATATCTCGGAGGACCAAACAGTCATCGGGCCCATGAGCTGTTGCATACACAGTACCAACCCAAATCGCCAAGAGGTATACCATGATCCAGGAACGAAGCGGTCTGACACGGGACGATGCGCCGGCGTTGCCGCCGGAGGTTGAGCAGTTTGTGAAAGAGGTGGCGGAGCGCCCGCATCCCGAAAGCTATTTGATCGCGGTGTTGCACCGCCTTCAAAATAGTGTGGGGTACCTGTCACGCGAGCATCTGAACGCCGTGTCTGTACGGATGAAGATTCCGGCGGCCAAGGTCACCGGCGTGGCGACCTTCTATCATTTTTTCACCTTTACGCCGCGCGGGCGGCATCGTCTGTCCATCTGCATGGGCACGGCCTGTTTCGTTCGAGGCGCGGGCGCGGTGCTCGCGCGCCTGCAGGAGATGCTGGGAATCGGGGTGGGAGGCACCACGGCGGATGGTTTGTTTTCGCTCGAAGTGGCTCGTTGTGTCGGTGCCTGCGCATTGGCTCCCGTGCTGATCGTGAACGAAAAGGTGTATGCGAACGTGAAGCCAGAAGACGTGCCGCGGATACTGGAGGAGTATGGCTTTGACAGGGGCGCAAAGCGGAAGTAGTTTTTTTCTGAAGCAGCCGATGCCCGGATGGCGTGGTCATGGCGAAGAAGATTCTCATTGTGGACGACGACGAGTGCTTCGCTGAATCCAACAAGGATTTGCTCGAAGCCTGCGGGTATGAAGTGCTCATGGCTTCTGATGGTCGGTCAGGTTTGGAAATGGCCCGCCAGCATCGCCCCGATCTGATGCTGCTGGATGTCATGATGGCGACGGACACCGAGGGGTTCGAGGTGGCGCGGCGCATTCCTGAGTCGCCGGAGTTGAAAGGCATGAAAGTGCTGCTGGTCACGGGCATGACGAAGGCCATGCACCTGCCTTCCGGCATCGAGCCGGACCAAACTTGGCTGCCGGTAGACCGGGTTCTTGAAAAGCCGATCGCGCCCTCGCGTCTGATTGCCGAGGTGCAGAAGGCGCTGGCGGACGCATGACGGGACTGCGGTGGAGTCGTTCCGCGGCGCCGAGGTCATGAGCCGGATCGAAAGAGATCTTCTAGGTGAGATGCCGCTCCCGGACGAAGCGCTTTACGGGATTCATACGGCCCGCGCCAAGGCCAACTTCGATGTGTCAGGCCAGCGGATGGCGCTGCGGTTGGTGGAGGCGCTGGCGGACGTGAAGCGGGCCTGCGCCCGGGCCAATGCCGCGTGCGGTTTTCTCGACAAGGCCATTGGTCATGCGGTCGAAGAGGCGGCGATCGAGGTGGGGCGCGGCGTGCATGCCGACCAATTCGTCGTGGATGCCATGCAGGGCGGTGCCGGCACGTCCGCGAACATGAACATGAACGAGGTCCTGGCCCGCCTCGCGGCCCTGCGGGTCGGGCAGCCGGTGGATCCCTTCGACCACGTCAATCTGCACCAGTCCACCAACGATGTGTACCCGACCGCGGTTCGCATTGCGGCGATTCGAGGATTTCAGGCACTGGAACAGGCGGTGGCGCTGCTGCAGGAGGCGTACCAGCAGAAAGAGCAGGAGTTTGCCGGAGTCATCAAGCTGGGGCGCACACAGTTGCGTGATGCGGTGCCGTTGACGCTGGGGCGGGAGTTCGGAGCGGCGGCCTGCGCCTTGGCACGGGACCGCTGGCGGATATTCAAGTGTGTGGAAAGGTTGAGGACGGTCAACCTGGGGGGTACGGCGGTCGGAACCGGCATTGCAGCCCCGCGTGAATACATCCACTGCGTGGTGGACCACTTGCGGGCGGTGACGGGTTTGAACATAGCCCGGGCCGAGGATCTGGTGGACGGCACGCAGAATCAGGATGCGCTGATCGAGGTCTCCGGCATGCTGCGCGCACATGCAGCCAACTTGGTGAAGTTCGCCAGGGACTTGCGGCTGCTTTCGAGCGGGCCGAAGGGGGGGTTGGGGGAAATCGAACTGCCGGCGGTGCAAGCCGGTTCGTCCCTGATGCCCGGCAAGATCAACCCGGTTATCCCGGAAATGGTGACGCAGTGCGCGTTTCGCGTGATGGCGCACGACATGGAAATCAACATGGCTTTGTTGTCCGGAGAGTTGGAACTCAACGCGTTTCTTCCGTTGGCAGCGGACGCGTTGATTCGGTCGTTGGAGCTGCTGGAGCGGGCAGATCGCCTCTTTGCCGAAAAATGCGTTCGGGGCATTGTCGTGGATGCGGCGCACTGCCGGGAACTGATGGAACAATCGCCGGAACTCGCCACCGCGTTGATTCCCCGTCTGGGCCACACAAGGGCGGTGCAGTTGGCGCAGCGGATGCGGGAAGATGGAGTGAGCATCCGGGAGGCGGCTTTGGAAAGCGGCTGGATGACGCCAGAGGAGTTGGAAGTTCTGCTGCAGCCGGAGCGATTATGCGCGCTCGGATGGCGGGTCGAGGACGGACCACAGGGTGGACAGAAGGCATAGTTTCTCTGCGGCAGGTGCAGAAAAGAGACGATGACGATGCAAGGGACGCCAAAGGGGTTGCGATGGCACATCGGCTTCTTCGGACGAAGGAACGTGGGTAAATCGGCGCTGTTGAATGCGCTGGTCCGGCAGGAGGTTTCGATCGTTTCTCCCGAAGCGGGTACGACGACCGATCCGGTCGAAAAGGCGATGGAGCTGCGGCCGTTGGGCCCCGTCTTGTTTGTGGACACGGCGGGCGTGGACGATGTCGGGGCGCTGGGCGCGCTGCGCGTCCAGAAGACCATGACGGTGGTGGCTCGCACGGACTTGTGCGTGCTGGTGACGGATGGATGGCAGGAGTACGAGCAACGGCTGGCGGAGTTGTTCGAGTCCCGGGGGGTGCCGGTGGTGGTGGCGGTTAGCAAGTGCGACGTGGGGCATCCCCAGGAAGCGGAGGAAGCGGCGCGCGCACCCGGTCGGCAGGTCGTGCGGACCAGTGCCGTGACAGGAGAGGGGCTGGACGCGTTGCGGCAGGCGCTGATCGAGGCGGCGCCAGAGGAACGTCGGCGAGACCCCGGTTTGGTGGGCGACCTGATTTCACCGGGCGACCTGGTGATGCTGGTGGTGCCGATTGATCTGGAAGCGCCGAAGGGCCGGTTGATCGTGCCGCAGGTGCAAACCTTACGGGACATACTGGATCATGACGCGTATGCGATGGTGGTGAAGGAGCGGGAACTAGCGGACGCGTTGGCCCGGTTGCGGAAGCCGCCATCGCTAGTCGTTACGGACAGCCAGGAGTTTCTCAAGGTGGCGGCGGATACACCGCTGTCGGTGCGGTTAACGAGTTTTTCGATTCTCTTTGCCAGGGCGAAGGGGGATTTGGCAGAGCTGGCGCGCGGCGCGGCCGCGCTGGACAATCTGCGCCCAGGGGATCGGGTTCTTCTTGCTGAAGCCTGCACGCATCATCCCAGCGGAGAGGATATTGGCCGAGTGAAATTGCCCCGGTGGATGCAGCAACATGTGGGCGGCGCGCTGCAGATTGACGTGTGCAGTGGGCGGGATTTTCCGGAGACGTTGTCCGGCTATCGCCTGATTGTTCATTGTGGCGCATGCATGTGGAATCGGCGGGAAATGCTTTCGCGCATTGACGCGGCACGTGCGGCGGGCGTCCCGATCACAAACTACGGGCTGGCGATTGCCGCTTCCCTGGGTATTTTGGATCGCGCGTTGTCGCCGTTTCCTGGCGCGTGGGAGGCGTATCGGCAGGCGAAGGAAGCCGGACAGAGGACGCGATGAGCGATCGTATTGAGGTGGATCGCCTCCCGTGGCGGCGGGGGGCATGGCGACCGAGCGTCGGGGAGTTGGCGGGCTGGCTGACTTGTGGACTGCAAGAGACGAAGCTTCTGTATGCCGAAGCGGATGCCCTTCGTCTGCGTGAGGTGGGCGACGAGGTGCATTTGCGGGGGTTGATCGAGTTCTCCAACTTTTGTGTTCGGCGCTGTGACTATTGCGGCATTCGTGCCCCAAACCGCGCCGCGGAACGGTATCGCATGTCCCCAACGGAGATTGTGACATGCGCCCTGCGCGCCAAGGAAGCAGGTTGCGGCACGGTGGTGCTGCAATCGGGCGAAGATCCGTGGTGGACGACAGAACGGCTGTGCGCTTTGGTCCGTGACATCAAGAAAAGGGCCGATCTGGCGGTGACGCTTTCGGTCGGGGAACGGCCGGCGAGGGACTACCAGCGGTTTCGAGAGGCTGGATGTGACCGCTACCTGCTGCGGTTCGAGACCTCTGACGAGGCGCTCTATGCCCGTTTGCACCCGGACGGCACTCTGGTGGAGCGACTGAAGTGCCTGGAGGCGATTCGGGCGGCGGGGCTGCAGGTCGGCAGCGGCTTCATGATTGGCCTGCCGTTTTCCGGGGTCGAACATATCGCCAGGGACATCCTCTTCGCGACGGAGCTCCATTTGGACATGATCGGCTGTGGGCCCTATATTGCGCACCCGGGAACGCCTCTTGCGGGCGCGGCGCTGATCGAGGATCGCGAGGTGTATTTTCGGGTGATCAGCCTGCTGCGGCTGCTGAATCCGCGCGCGCATATCCCGGCAGCGACGGCGTTTGACGCGCTGGCGCCGAGCGGACGAGACTTCCTTTTGCAACGAGGCGCCAACGTATTCATGCCCAACATGACGCCCGCCGTCTATCGCCGGCACTACATGCTATATCCCGGCAAGCCCTGCGTGGATGAAGATGCGGCCGCCTGTGCCGCCTGTGTCCGGGCGCGCATTGCGAGGTTGAACCGTCGCGTGGGTGCGGGCCCCGGCCACAGCTTGATGTCGAGCCGTGCCGACGCGCATGGCAGAGCCTCATGATGGCGCGGAGGCGGCAGATGTCTCGCCGTTGAGTCCTTCGTCTTCGTCCGGTTCCACCGTGGTGGCGGCGACCAGCTTGTCCCCCGCCTCGAGGTTGATCAAGCGGACCCCCTGCGTGACGCGGCTGATCACGCGCACTTCATTAACCGGCATACGGATCATCTGGCCGCCGGCGGTGATCAGCATGAGGGCGTCGGACTCCATGACGGCATGCGCGCCGACCACGCGGCCATTGCGCTCGGAGGTGCGGATCGCGATCAATCCGCGCCCGCCGCGGTGCTGCAGGCGATACTCGTCGAACCGAGTCCTTTTTCCGTAGCCGTTCTCGGTGCAGATAAGGAAGGTGGCGCGGGCATCCACGATTTCCATGGCGGTCACTACGTCGGCTTCCTCCAGCTCGATGCCGCGGACGCCTCGCGTGTCTCGCCCCTGATCCCGCAGTTCGGCCTCCGAAAAGCGGATGCTCATGCCGTTGCGCGTGGTGATGACCAGTTCGCTGTGGCCGTCGGTAAGCTGCACCGCGACGAGCCGGTCGCCTTCATCAATGGCGATGGCAATAATGCCGTCGCTGCGTGGATTGGCGAACGCCCTCAGATTGGTTTTCTTGACGACCCCCTTCTCGGTGGCGAACACCAAGAACTGGGTTTCAGAGAATTCGCGGACCTTGAGCATGGCGGCGATCTGCTCCTCCGTTCGCATCTGTAGGAGATTGACGATGGCCTTGCCGCGTGCCGCGCGGGCGGCTTCCGGTATCTCGTAGACCTTTTCCCAATAGACCCGGCCGGCGGCCGTGAAAAACAGGATGTAATCGTGCGTATTGGCCACAAAGAGGTGCTCAACGTAGTCCTCCGCCTTCGTGGACATGCCGGCGACGCCTTTTCCGCCGCGCCGCTGGGCTTTGTAGGTGCTGACGGGCACCCGTTTAATGTAACCCTCATGGCTGACGGTGATCACGTAGCCGCGATCAGCGATGAGGTCCTCCATGTTGACTTCGCCCTCGTCGGGGACGATATCGGTGAGACGGGCGTCGGCGTAGGTCTTACGGGCTTCGAGCAGATCTTGGCGGATAACCCCCCACAGCTTGTCCTTGTTGGCTAGAAGGTCGCGCAGATAGGAAATGGTCTTGATCAGCTCAAGATACTCCGCCTCAATCTTGTCGCGCTCGAGACCGGTCAACTGGTACAGCCGCATGTCGAGAATGGCCTGGGCCTGTATTTCAGTGAGGCCGAAGCGGGAGGTCAGAAGGCCGCGGGCCTCCTCCCGGTCCTTGGACTGGCGGATGGTCTTGACGACGGCGTCCAGGTGGTCGAGCGCGATCTTCAGCCCTTCCAGGATGTGGGCGCGGGCTTCTGCCTTCTCTAGGTCGAATCGTGTCTGCCGGGTGGTGACCTCGAAGCGGTGCTGCAGGTAGATATGCAGGAGCTCCTTGAGGTTCATGACACGGGGTCGGCCATGATCGAGGGCCAGGAGGATGGCTCCAAAAGTCACCTGCAATTGCGTGTGTTTGTAGAGGTTGCTGAGCACCACTTTGGGCACGACGCCGCGCTTGAGCTCCAGGACGATGCGTATGCCATCCTTGTTCGACTCATCTCGAAGGTCGGAGACCCCCTCCAGCGTCTTGTCCTGGATCAGGCGGGCGATTTGCTCCATCAGATTGGTCTTGTTAACGGCATAAGGGATCTCGGTGATGATGATGCTGTCCTTGCCCTGTTTGCCTTCCTCCGTGCCCGCGCGGCCGCGGACCTTCATTTGCCCCCGGCCTGTTCGGTACATATCGGCGATGGGCTTGACACCGCAGATCATGCCGCCGGTCGGAAAATCCGGCCCTTTGACGTGCCCCATCAAGTCGTCCACGGTCGCCTGGGGGTTGTCAATCAACGCCACGAGGGCGTCCACCAGTTCGCCGAGGTTGTGGGGCGGAATGTTGGTGGCCATGCCCACGGCGATGCCCGTGCTGCCGTTCATGAGCAGATTCGGCAGACGGGAGGGCAACACAACGGGTTCGTCCAGTTCCCCGTTGTAGTTCTTCATCATGTCCACGGTGTTCTTGTCGAGGTCAGCGAGCAACTCCTCCGCCAGTCGCGTCAACCGCGCCTCGGTGTACCGGTAGGCGGCGGCATTATCGCCGTCTATGCTGCCGAAGTTGCCTTGGCCGTCCACCAGCGGGTAGCGGAGCGCAAAGGGCTGGGCCATGCGCACGAGGGTTTCGTAGACGGCCGAGTCGCCGTGGGGGTGGTATTTGCCGAGAACCTCGCCGACGACGTAGGCGCATTTCTTGTAGGCATGGTTGTGCAAGAGGCCGAGCTGCCGCATGGCGAAAAGGATGCGGCGGGCGCCGGGTTTGAGGCCATCGCGGGCATCGGGCAGGGCGCGCCCCACGATGACGCTCATGGAGTAGTCAATGTAGGAGCGCTGCATCTCGTCTTCGATGTTGACGGGCAGAATGACTTCGTTTTGCGTGTACATGTTGGCGTTCCTCGGGGGCGGCGATGGCGTGGGGTTAGATGTCAAGGTTTTGCACGTTCAAGGCGTTCTGTTCGATGAACTGGCGGCGGGGTTCGACTTCGTCGCCCATGAGAATGGTGAAAATCTCGTCCGCCTTGACCGCGTCTTCCTGAACGACCTTGAGGAGCCGGCGCTTCTCGGGGTTCATCGTGGTTTCGTAGAGCTGTTCGGGATTCATTTCGCCGAGCCCCTTATATCGTTGAATGCTAAGGCCTTCTCGGCCCATGGCCCGGACGACATCGAGCAGGTCGCGCAGGGAGCGGATCGGCTGTGTCTTGCCGTCGTCCTGCAACTCGAAGAGAGGTTCCTGCTCGTGTCCGAGGAAGGCGCTGGCGTCGAGCCCTTTGCGCTCCAGCGCCGCCACCTGTTTGGCGAGGGCGGCGCCGGCGAAGATTTCGACCCAGCGAAAGCTAGCATGCTCGCCGCCTCCGCTGGGGGACTCCGAGAAGATTTCCAGTTGAGTTCCGCGACTCTCCTCGAGCCGTTCGCGCAGCGTTTTCAGGTCCTCCTCATCGTAAGCATAGTGGCGCTCGGGGCTCTGATTGCCGTTCAGCGTCACCAGGAACCGGGGAAACTGACCGGTCTTGGGATGGCACCGTTCCAGATACTCCGAAAGGGCGATGCCTTTGCGGGAGAGCGTGGCGGATATTCGCTCCATCTGGCAGGCGATCTCCAGGAGGGCGCCGAGTTCCTTTCCGGCGTACGGTTGGCGGCGGCGCGCGTCCTTGACGATGATGTCTTCCGCGCCCAGATCCAGCAGTTTTCGGGTGAGCGTTTCATCCGAGTCCACGTATTCCTCCCGCTTTCGCCGGGTGATCTTGTAGAGGGGGGGTTGGGCGAGGAAGACGTGCCCCTCCTCGATCAGCCGCGGCATTTGTCGGTAGAAGAACGTCAGCAGCAGCGTGCGAATGTGGGCGCCGTCCACGTCGGCGTCGGTCATGATGATGATCTTGTGATAGCGGATCTTGGCGATGTCGAACTCGTCGCGCCCGATGCCGGCGCCGATGGCCGTTACGAGCGTCTGGATTTCGCTGTTGTTCAGAATCTTGTCGAGACGGGCCTTTTCGACGTTCAAGACCTTGCCGCGGAGGGGGAGAATGGCCTGGAACTCCCGATTGCGGCCCTGCTTGGCGGAGCCGCCAGCGCTGTCGCCCTCCACAAGGTAAAGCTCACACAGGGCGGGATCGCGTTCGGAGCAGTCGGCCAGCTTGCCCGGCAGCGCGGCACTGTCGAGCGCCCCTTTACGGCGCGTCAGGTCCCGCGCCTTGCGCGCGGCGTCGCGGGCGCGCGAGGCGAGCAGCGCCTTGTCCACGATGCGGCGGGCCACGGAGGGATGCTCCTCGAGATAGGTGGCCAGTTGCTCGTTGACGATGGAGGCCACAATGCCCTCGACTTCACTGTTGCCCAGCTTGGTCTTTGTCTGGCCTTCGAACTGCGGGCGCGGCAGTTTGACGCTGATGACCGCCGTCAAACCCTCGCGGATGTCATCGCCGGTGAGCTGCTCCTTGTCTTCCTTGATGAGCTTGTTGTTCCTGGCATAGGCGTTGACGGTGCGCGTGAGGGCGGAACGGAAACCGCTGAGGTGCGTGCCGCCTTCGATCGTATTGATGTTGTTCGCGTAGCAGAGCACGGTTTCGTTGTAGCTGTCCGTGTACTGCATGGCGATCTCGGCGATGATGCCCTCGCGCTCGCTTTGAAACGCAATCACCTTGGGGTGCAGCGTGGTTCTGGAGCGGTCAAGATATTCCACAAACTCCACAATGCCGCCCTTGAAATGGAAAAGTTCTTCGCGAGGCGGCTCTTCCTGGGAAAAATGGATTTCGACTCCGCCGTTGAGGAAGGCCAGCTCGCGGAGCCGGTTGGCCAGGATATCCCACTGAAATTCCGTCGTGCTGAAAATTGTGCTGTCCGGGTAGAAAGTGATCTTGGTGCCGGTGCCCTTGGTTTTTCCGATGGTTGCCAGGTTGGTGGCCGGATGCCCCTTCTCGTACCGCTGGTGATAGACGAGGCCATTACGGCGCACTTCCACTTCCAGCCATTCGCTCAAGGCGTTCACACATGAAACGCCGACCCCGTGCAGGCCGCCCGAGACCTTGTAGCTTTCGTTGTCAAACTTGCCGCCGGCGTGCAGCTTGGTTAGGACCACTTCCACCGCCGGGCGTCCTTCCGTGGCATGGATGTCGACGGGTATGCCCCGGCCATCGTCGTTTACAGTGACCGAGCCGTCGGCGTTCAGGCGAACTTGGATATGCGTGCAATAGCCCGCGAGGGCCTCGTCAATGCTGTTGTCCACCACTTCGTACACCAGGTGGTGAAGGCCGCGGACGGCGGTATCGCCGATATACATGGCCGGTCTTTTTCGGACGGCCTCGATACCTTCCAGAACCGTAATATGAGTGGCGTCGTACTGATCGGCGCGCTTTTTTTGTTCCGACATGACTTCCTTTCTTGGCTCCGGAATTATACTGCCGAATGGACGGTGGGCACGCAAGCAAAATGTCCTGGAGCGGCTCGAAAATCAATGCAGAGGCGGGGGGGTGAAACTGGTATTTAAGAGGGCTCGAAGCGCGGCGGGAGAGGCGCAAGGAGGCAGGCAAATCCCATGCAGGCAGAGATGAATTTCCGCTTCCACGCTGCCCGTTGCGTTCGCCGCTTTATGAAGGCCGGAGCTTCCTGGAAGGGGGGTGGTTCGCATAACGAGTTTGTCCGGCATGAATCGCTCGTGGACGACTCGGAGCAAGGCCTGAGCGGCGGGGCTTTCGGGCTTGCCCAAGATGGTGAACAACGGCGGCTCATGGCGCAGACGATCCAGTGCGCATAACATGGAGACCATGGCTTGGGGATGGGCCTGCAAATCAGCGCCAAACGCCTTCAGCAAACGCTCGGCACGTTCGATGTGGTCGGTCGAGTCGGTCAGACGTCCCAAACGGATCAGATTCATGGCGGCAACGGCGTTGTCAGAGGGGACGGCTCCGTCGTAGGCGCTCTTTAGCCGGACTGGAAGGAACGGATCCTCATTGCCAGCGGAGAAATAACCGCCAGCGGCAGGATCCCATAGGCGGGTGTCCTGCTCCTTCTGAAGGACGACAGCCCAATCGAGCACATTCGGATCGAGTGACGCCTCGTAGAGATCAAGCAGGCCGCCAACAAGGAATGCGTAATCGCTCAGGAATGCGGGGATGGGCGGTTGCTCGCCGTGCAGGCAGTGGTACAGGATGTGGCCAGTCGGCGACCAAAGCCTGGTTCGCAGGTGCTGTGCAATTTGCCGGGCCCGGTCCAGAAAAGGCTGTGAATCAAGCGTCATGGCTGCCCGGGCAAAGGCGGAAATCATCAGCCCGTTCCAAGAGGTTAGCACCTTGGTGTCTTTTGCTGGGGGCGGCCGTCTACGGCGGGCGGCGAAAAGGTTGGCGCGCGCTTGGTGGAGGGCCTTCTGAACTTCCTCGATCGGCAGGCGGAAATGAGCAGCAGCCTGCTCTGCTGTATGCGCGAGGAACAAGATGTTTTGCCGGCGGAAATGCCCTGACGCATCATGAGCGACATTCCCGCTCCGCTCCACACCATAGACAACCATAAAAAGCGGGGCGAGGGCCGGGCCGAGATGCCGTTGCACTTCGTCGCAGGCCCAGAGATAAAAAGCGCCTTCCGCGAGAACGGCCGGGTTGCCGGGGAGGGGGCTGTCGGCGTCTTCCGCCGAGAAGCATCCCCCGTCCGCGCTCATCAGATTCTGTTCGACATACGCCAGAATGCCACGGGCCACGTCCGCAAACGAAGCATCGCCCGATATTTTGAAAGCGTCCAGGTAGGTGCAAGCCAGCAAGGCTTGATCGTAGAGCATCTTCTCAAAATGGGGCACACGCCATTGGCGATCTGTTGCATAACGGTGAAAACCGCCGCCGAGGTGGTCGTACAGGCCGCCGCGGGCCATAGCCCGGAGCGTGTGTAGCGCCATGTTGACGGCGCCTTTATTGTCTGTGCGGTAGTATTGAAGAAAGAGGAAATCCAACACCGCAGGTTGGGGAAACTTTGGGGCGTCGCCGAAACCGCCTTCTTGATCGTCATAAAGGGCCTTCAGACTGTCAAAAGCTCTTGCCGAAAGATTGTCCTCCATGGACGTCGGGGGGCTTGAGCGTCGGGAAAGATCTGCCGCTGCCCGAAGATGCAGGTGTATCTCTTCAGCGGCAGAAAGGATGTCGTCATGTCTCTCGTGCCAGAGATCGGCCACTCGGCGCACAACGGTCTTGAACGCAGGCGCTCCGCCCTGCTCCGTTGGTGGGAAGTACGTGCCGCCGAGGAAGGGGCGACCGTCTGGTGTGAGCCACACGTTCAGTGGCCAGCCACCGTGGCCAGTCGTGCTCTGGACGTACATCATGTAAGTCTCGTCCACATCTGGCCGTTCCTCGCGGTCTACTTTGACGGGCACAAAGAAGCGGTTCAACAGGTCAGCGGTGGCAGGATCCTCGAATGACTCACGAGCCATCACATGGCACCAGTGACAGGTGGCGTAGCCGATGGAGAGGAAAATCGGTTTGTCTTCCCTGCGCGCGATCTCGAATGCTTGAGGACCCCAAGGAAGCCAGTTGACCGGGTTGTGAGCGTGTTGCCGGAGATAAGGGCTGCTTTCCCGGATGAGGCGGTTGGGGGAACGGCTGGTATCAGACTGCGAATGTTCGGCCTTCGTCACAGGAGACTAACCTCCTACGGCGGGAGGAAATACGGAGCGTCATGCGGTTTGTGTAGAACATGACACGAAGCATGTCAACGAACAGAGTCGGGCCGTGGCGGGACTGGTGTGAGACGGCTTGCGGCCTGATCCTTTGGTTGTTAGCCTTTCATTTTTCGGTGAGTCTTTTGACAAACAGAATCGGTTCAAAATGGCCGGGCCTTGGCTTCAATTGTTGCGCGCGCCAAATCTGCTTACTGTTCCCGGTGATTCGATAGCCGGGTTCCTATTGAATGGCGGTAATATCCGGGGGAATGGGCATGGCGTGACCGGCGCCGTACTGGCGGGTCTGGCATTCTACGCTGGCGGGTTGGCACTGAACGACTGGTTTGATCAGGAGGAAGACCGTCGCCAGAGGCCCTGGCGCCCCTTGCCGTCGGGGAGCATTGCGGCCCGCGCCGCTTTGTGGTTTGGGGTGGTGGCTTTGGCGATGGGATGTATATGTGCCACATGGGCAGGCGGGGACACCGGCGCAATTGGCATGGGGCTGGCCGTGGCCATTGTGGTCTACAACGTCGGCGCCAAGCGACATGCTGTTGCAGGGCCGCCCCTGATGGGAATCTGCCGCAGCATGAATGTCTTGCTTGGCGTGTCGGCGGCGGGGCATCCGTGGTCGGCTACCGCGCTCTCGGCGGCCCTGATGGTGGGGCTATATGTAGTAGCGGTCAGTTTTATAGCCAAGCGAGAGACGGAGGTTGGTGCCCTAGGCGGAAAGGCGTGGTGGCCGGTTGTTGCGCTACTGTTTGGGATACTGCTAACGGCCGTAACAGCCGCCCGCGACCGTCTATTCTCGCGGTGGCCAAATGAGATTGGATGGTTCTGGATGATATCTGCGTCGGTGATGGGGGTGATGGCCCTGGCGGCTGTTATGCGCGAAGCGGTGCGTTTGCGGGGGGCAACCGTGCCGCAGGCAAAAGGGTCTGCCGTTGGCCGGTGGATTTGCGCCCTGCCGCTTCTTCAGGGGGCGCTTTGCGCGCTGGTCGGGGCTGAAGGAGTGGCGATCGCGTCGCCCCTGGTGCTCGGTCATGTGCTGTGCCGGTGGATGGGGACGAAAGTAAATGCCAGTTGATTCCCCAAAAAAATGCCTGGTGATTCAAGCGGCGGGATTGGGGCATGAGCTGGCCGGGAGGATGTGCTGGCCGCAGGGGTTGTCTCTCCTCTCTATGGCCCCCTTGTTTCCTGCGCTCACATGTCCGGTACAGGCATCTTTTCGTACCGGCTTGCCGCCGATTGAACACGGCATGCTGGCCAACGGCTTCTATTCACCGGTTTTGCGGAAGACCTTCTTCTGGGAGCAGTCGGCGGCCGTGGTGCGGGGAGCGAGGATATGGGATCGATTTCGATTACGCGGCGGGCGCGTGGGACTGCTGTTTTGGCAGCAAAGCATGGGCGAATCGGCCGACTTGATTCTTTCGCCGGCGCCCATTCATCGGCATGGGGGCGGGATGACGGAGGACGTTTATAGTGTGCCGGAGGGGCTCTACGAAGCGTTGCGAAATCGTGTCGGGCGTCCTTTCCGGCTGAGACAATACTGGGGACCGATGGCCTCGGCGGCGTCATCGGACTGGATTGCGGAAGCGGCGGTAGAGCTCTTGGAAATGCGGGATGATTGCCCAGAGCTCCTTTTAGTGTACTTGCCGGCGCTGGACTATGATCTGCAACGGTATGGTCCATCTCATAGGCGAACCGAAAAGGCGCTGCAGACGCTTATTAAGGAGATTGAAAGGATGTGGGCGGCCGCGCGCGCCATGGGATATGAGGTTGTGGTTTTTGGAGACTATGCGATAGGGAAAGCGACGGAACCGGTCTTTCCCAGCAGGAGGCTTGCAGAGGTCGGGTTGTTTCGATTGCGGCGTGTTGGACGGCGGACGTATCCAGACTATGCCATGAGCCGTGCGGTGGCGGTGGCGGATCACGAGGTGGCGTTGGTCTATGTGGCCCGACGGGAGGACATTGCGGTGGTTCGGGAAGTGCTGGGCATGCTGCCCGGCGTGGGGGAAATAATGGATTACGATGGGGGCGGCAACGATGGGGTGAACGGAACCCCCGCTCTGGTGTTGAAGGCTGCCCCCGGTTTTTGGTTTGCGTATCCGTGGTGGACGGATGAAACCGAGGCGCCGGATTATGCGACTCACGTAGATATTCACCAAAAGCCCGGTTTTGATCCATGTGAGTTGTTTTTCGGGAGGCATCCCTTTTCCATCAGCCGCCGCGAGGATCGCGTTCGCGGGACGCATGGCGCGGCGCGTGCGGATCAAGGCGTACCTTTGGCGGCCAGCTTGTCGTTCGAGGAAGCGCCGAGGAATGTGATCGAATTGGGGCGCGCCTTAGGCCGGTGGTTGGCCTCGGGGGCCATGTGAGGTGTTCCACGAAAATGTCTTCGGCAATGCGTGGCTGGCAGGGCTGCATAATGCAGCGTCTGCAGGTATCGTTCGAATACAAGGTGTGCTTCACGCGAGGGGTATTCAGCCTGCGAAATCCGATACTGGAAGAAGTGTTGTCGGACACCGCCGGCTTGAGGACGCCTATGCTTTTGTGCGCGGATGAAGGGTTGCTCAAGGCGCAGCCTGGTCTTTCCGAAGCGGCGGGAAAATATCTTGCGCAGAAACTCAAGGATCGTTGGTGTCGCCCCGTGATGGTTCTGCCGGGTGGAGAAGCGGCCAAGAACGATCCGCGGCTTGTCGAGCGGCTTATTCGACGGATGAAGGCGGAGGGGTTGTGCCGCCACAGCTACATCGTGGCGATGGGAGGCGGAAGCGTTCTTGATGTGGTGGGGTTTGCAGTATCCATTTTCCACCGAGGCATGCGGCTGGTTCGCCTGCCCACGACAGCGGTGGCTCAGGCGGATGGCGGCGTAGGAGTGAAAACGGCCGTAAACAGGTTCGGCGGCAAAAATCTCATCGGCACATTTGCGCCCCCTTGGGCGGTGATCAACGACCCGGCTTTTCTCCGGACGCTTGCGCCGGAAGACTGGCGGGGAGGGCTGGCTGAGGCCTTCAAGGTGGCGGCCATCAAGGACCGGCAGTTCTGGCTCTTTCTTCAGGCACACGCTGATGAACTGAAAGCCAGGAGTCAACAGGTCATGGAAGCGGTTGTGCGCCGCAGCGCCGAGTGCCATTTGAAACATATTCAAGCAGCGGGGGACCCCTTTGAATTCGGTTCGGCTCGCCCGTTGGATTTTGGGCATTGGGCGGCGCATGAAATCGAGGCAATGACGGGGTATCGGGTCGGCCATGGGGAAGCTGTGGGGGTGGGCATCGCGCTGGATGCCCACATTGCATGGCAGGGCGGGTGGCTGGCCGGCGACGAGTTGCAGGCTTTTGGGGCCGCGATGGAACGCGCCGGATTGGCGCTTTGGCACGAGGCGTTGGCTCGGCGGGATGCGAGGGGAAGGCTGAGGATATTGCGTGGATTGGAGCGTTTTCGCGAGCATATGGGGGGGCGGTTAACGTTGACGCTGCCCGGCCCGATGGGCCGATCGCGAGAAATACATGAACTCCCGTCGGCCACCGTCGAAAAGGCCGTTCTAGCCCTCAAGGAACGGCGCGAACGGAGGAATTCCATTCGTGCTGCTGCAATCTGACCCCCCCGTTCATCTGGCCTACTGTCAGAACATTCATCCTGGCGAAACGTGGCGGGAAAATCTGGCCGCCATCCGGCGTTATGCGGAGGCGGTGAAGGTTTGTCTGGCGCCGAAGCAGAAATTTGGATTGGGGCTTCGGCTGGGATGGCGCGCCGCACAGGCACTCGCAAAAGAACCAGCGTTGGCCGCCTTTCGACGGTATCTGGATCGCAAGGGGATGTATGTCTTCACCATCAATGGCTTTCCGTATGGGCGCTTTCATGGGACGGCGGTGAAAGAGGGTGTTTACCAGCCTGATTGGCGCGATCGGCGACGATTAACCTATACCGCGCAGTTGGGCCGATTGTTGGCCTCTTTGTTGCCTTCCGGAACGGAAGGCTCGATCAGTACGGCGCCGGTGGGGTACGAGGCGGCTTTTTCCGAGGACGCCATTCGGAAAGCGGCAACCCTGCTGGGGCGATGTGCGTGGATATTGGAGAAAACTGCTCGTCAAACAGGACGGTCGGTTCGATTGGCGTTGGAGCCCGAGCCGGACTGCTTGCTCGATCGGACGGCGGATACGATTTCCTTTTTTGAAGGGGCCTTGGATCGGTGGGGCGTACAGGCCATCAGGACAGTGGCCGGCTGCCGTCGTGCAGAAGCAGCGGAGATACTGCGCCGAAGGATTGGCGTCTGCCTTGATGTGTGCCATGTCGCGCTGGCATTTGAGTCGCCTGCTGCGGCGCTGGCGAGGCTGCGTCGGGCAGGCATTGCCGTTGTGAAACTGCAAGTGAGTGCGGCAGTGAAAACCAAACATCCAATGACTACGCGTGCCGCAGCAAGCCGGTTAAAATCGTTTGACGATGGGATCTACTTGCATCAGGTGCGGCGCCGCGATTCGGCAGGGTGCATGGCAACCTTTCGAGATTTGCCTGCGCTGTTGGAGTCGGAGCTGGCGGAACGTGCATGCTTCGAATGGCGGGCGCATGCGCATGTCCCCTTGTATTGGAAAGGAGCCAGCGGATTGATTTCCACAAGAGACCTCATAGATCCAGCGTTGTTGGCTGCGATGGGCGATGGGGATGCGCCGCACATTGAAATCGAAACATACAGCTACCATGTGTTGCCGACTGCGCTTCAAGCGCGTTCGGTGGTGGAGCACTTGTGCCGCGAGTACAGGTGGTTCTTGACCCGATGGGATGCGTGGAAGCGCTCACAGGCCGGATCGCGCGATCAATCCAGGTCACGCCCCGTCAGCTCTTCTTCTGTCAGGCCAAGATAATGGCCGATCTCGTGAAGATAAGTTCGACGAACCTCTTCGAGGAACGCGGGGTCGCTGTGAAGCGCTTCCTCCCAGAGGTTTTCGATGAACAGAAGGATTTGTGGCGGCATCGGGTCGGGTTCGGTCACGCCGTCTGGATATGCTCCGCCAACGAAAAGCCCTAACGTGTCCGGGGCGATCCCGTTGGCGACGTGGCAAACAGTGGGGGACATGAGATGCGTGACGGGGACTTGCCGAGCCATTTTACGCAAGGGGGGAGGGAAGGATCGCACCATGCGTGCGATTGCTGTTTGGGCCTTGCATGAGAGACGATGGAAGAGACTGGGATTCATGTGCGTGTGGCGCTGGGCTTCTTGTTCTTCGTGACGGTTCGGCCCGCACGGGCGTGCTCTACGAAGGCGGATTGTAGCACGAGTGCAACCGATGTGGATCACCATAACCATTCCGGGGGTGGTACGAGCCTTGCAGGTATCCGCGCTGGATCCTTCGGAAAGAGGCGCAATCGGAATGGATTCCTGGCATGTCAGTGGACGGGGAGGCTAGGGGCCTGAGGAAAGGAGACGGGTTGCGAGTCGGAGAGACGACGTTGCGGCGTTATGCGACAGCGACGGAGAAAGCGGGCGTTCTTCTTGACATAGGACAACGGCTGTCCGACCGATCGGTGGAGACGATGAAACGGATCCTTCTGACGTGAGGGACGGAATGGCTGGATGGACGTTCGAATTAAGCCTCATGTTCAATACGGAACTCCTTCTGGTTGCGCACCGGAAGTGGAATCGTTTTTACGGCGGTCACGACGGAGGGAGGGGGACCATGATGGCACCAGGCAAGGAACTCAGATACCGCCTGCGCTTCGCCTTCAACCTCCAGCAGAACGCTGCCGTCGGGTTCGTTGTGGACGAAACCCGCGAGTCCCAGCCGAACGGCTTGTCTTCTGGCCGCCCAGCGGAAGCCGACTCCCTGCACGCGACCCTCTACGCGCACTTGAAAACGTTCTGTCATGGGCGTCTCCTAACTAGAGAGCAAGGAATGCCATTCCGTCGCCGGAACCATGACTGGTGGTTGGCGCGAAAAGTCGGTCACGATGTGGGGATGGACGTTCAATGATCCGCTGAATTCGAACCACCGGGCATAGTGTTCAAGCAGTTTGTCGGGTTGGCGATATGTCTTGGCGACCCGGCGGCAGGCGAACAGCATACGCCAGCGCGCGCGGAAGACCAGCAGCCAAGGGGAATAGAGAAGCCGATGCTGACGTGCCGTCCAGCGCTTCAAAAGGACGTCTGGCGGCGCGACAAATGTGACGGCGGATGCTCTTTCCGCCGCTTGCCGAATAAGAGAAAGGCGGCAAGAAAGGTTGTCGAAACTGCCGTAGGTCAACCATTGACCCAGGGAATCATGGTGCAGAAGCACGCACGCGTCCTCCGCGCAGTCCGCAAATGCTCTCGCCGAGCAGATGGTCCATTTTCTGAAATCGCCCAAGTCCAAACGGGCGACGAGGTCTTGAAGGTGTCCTTGCTGCAAGGCTGAAACGGCCCACGACTTGCCCGAACAAGACGGGCCCGAGAAGATGCATAGTGCTTTCACGCAATCAGGAACCGACAGCCGGCATGAGGGCGGCAACGGCCGCCAACCTTACTCTTTGCCTATACTGATAGCACGGGAATGGGACAACGCCAAGGCGCAATGCTTGCCGCGAAAAGCCGGCCCCGAGCGACCGTCTAGGTGGCCTTGACAGGGCGACGGGCGGGCGCTCATCATTGCGACGTGGGAGGACAAGTGAGCCCAAACCGTGGAATAGGTGGGATTTACGAATGCGCCTTGTGGCCCTTTGTGGCGCGGGTGCTTTCCATGCAGAACCGCAATCCGTATTCCCGAACATACGGTTGCATGGACCGGAACTTCTGGCACTTCAAGACCATTGTGGATTTTCCATCCGCCACCTATCAGCAGCCAGTAGCCGGGTTTGCCCGTCTTTGGCTCCAAACGCCCCCCGAAGGGCTTTGGCACCGGCATCCGGTCTTGCGCGAAGCTGCGGTGGCAGGGATGCAATTCTGGTGCCGCATTCAGAACCCGGACGGCTCCCTTAACGAGTACTACGAAAATGACCACAGCTTCTGTCCGACGGCGCACACGTCCGTGGCGGTGGCGTCCGCGTATGAGGCATTGCGCGAGACGTTGTCACCCGGGGAACAAACGACCATCGAGCAGCATTTAGTGCGCGCGGGCCGATGGCTGATCAAACACCGCAATCCGGCGGTGCAAAACCAGATGCTGGCTTCCATGGTGGCGCTGGAGCGCATTGGGGCGTTGACCGGCGCGGCGGATGTTACGGCGGGATTTGAGGCGCGCCGTCATGAGATATTGTCCGCGCAGACGGCGGAAGGGTGGTTTCCTGAATACGGCGGAGCGGACATCGGGTACAGCTTTCTCGATCTGGATCTGCTGGCGCTGCATTTACGTCATCGAGACGATGATCAGGCGCGCAGCGCGGCCAGTCGTTTGCTGGACTTTCTGAGTTGCTTTCTGCATCCAGACGGCACGACCGGCGGAGAATACGGCAGCCGCTGCACGCAACACGTTTTTCCGTTCGGCGTGGAATTTTTCTCGCGAATGGGGCTTTCGAACGCCGAGGCCGTTAGGAACTGGGTCCGAGCGTCGATTGCCGGCATATGCGGGATGCACCCTGCAGTGGTGGACGACAAATATGCCGCCTACTTCTATTTCAATTCCTACGTGGAGGCGGCGTTGTTGAGCCCTGAGGCGACCGTCCCAGCAGACCCACTCCCTCCTCTCTCGGACGGGCTGAAGGTTTTTCCGCAAGCGAAGCTCGCCCACGCACGGGTAGGCAAGGCAACGGCATGGCTCGGGTTGGGCCGCAATGGGGTCTGCCGGGTTTACTACAGGGAACGGCTCGTGTATTCGGACAGCGGTTACTTGTTGATCGGGGCGGACGGGCGAATGGGCGCCTCGCAATGCGGCGAAGCCGACGCTCTTCCCGGCACGGTGGACGAGGGGGATCGGATTGTGGTCGAAACGTCCGGGCTCTTCGGCGTGGCGAACGACTCGTACCCACTGGTTCGGTGGATTGTGCCGTTTAAATTGTTCTGTCGCACCGTCCTGCGCTCCGATAGGCTCAGCTACTGGTTCCATGCATTCATCAAGCGGCGACAGATTGTTCGCCGCAGGCTTTTGCCTGTTCGGTTGACGCGTCGTATTGAATTGACGGCCCAAGCGGTGCGCATTCAGGATCGGGTGGTGGCGGAACAGGGCGGGGCGGCATGGCGGGCGTTGCGGAAAGTCCGCCAGGTCACCGTGCCCCACAGTCCTTCCAGCCGGTACTGGCTGCCGGCTTGTTTCCAAGATGATCGGGTATTGGAGACCGATGAGCGATCGGAGACCGGCGCCATGTCGGCGTGTTATGAAGAGTGCGTGCCATTCGATGTCGATTGAAGAGGGGATGTTGGCCTGCGGTGGCGCCCCTGGACAAGCGTCCAGACGCTTTCGTGGTGCGGTGATCGGTCTCGGCAAGATGGGCGTCTTGCACGGCGGCATTCTCCGCGCGCTGCCCAGCGTCGAGCTGTGTGCGGTTTGTGAACCTGAGCGCACGGTGGCGGACTTTGTTCGCGCGTTCGTGCCGGGGGTGCGGGTTTACAAGGATCATGAGACGCTGTTGCGCGAGGAGCATCCAGACTTTGCGTTCATATGCACGCCACCGGCTTCGCATGTACCGATTGCGTTGAAATGTGTCGAGGCCGGCACGGCAATTTTCATCGAAAAACCCCTGACGACGGACGCCTCGCAGGCCGAAACGCTTCTGGATGCCTTGCGAACAAATCCCGTCACGAACGCGGTGGGCTTCATGAAGAGATATGCCGACACATTTTGCCGCGCCAGGGAGATGCTGAAGTCGGGCGCATTGGGGCAGGTTATCTCGTGCGAGGCGGAGACGGCGGTGTCCCAGCTTTTCCAGCGCGGCAGCGGATGGCGTTATGCCGCAGCGGAGGCAGGGGGCGGCGTGTTAATCGGGCAGGGGGTTCATGCCTTGGATCTGTTGTGCTGGTTCTTGGGTATGCCGACTTCAGGCAACGCGCGCCTCCGCGGCTTCTATTCCGAAGGGGTGGAGGATTTTGCGTGGGCGCTGCTGGATTGGGGCGGAGGCACAACAGGGTGTCTCCGTTGCTCTTGGAGCGTGGATAACCGTCGCATGATGGAGACATCGCTGACGTTGACGGGGGAATATGGAACGCTATGGGTCAATGACGATGCGGTGAAGCTGTTTGTGCGGACATCTCATCACGGATGGGCACGCGGGTGGACGGTGGAGAACAAACCGAAATTGCACCGAGGTGTGCCCATTGATATCGGCGGGCCGGAATACACCCGGCAGGATCAGGCGTTCGTGGCGGCGGTGGCCGGAGGCGAAGCGGCCGCACCTGATGTGAAAGCGGCGCATATGGTCCAGCGCGTGGTCGATCGGCTGTATGAATCCGCCCGATCGAATGGGGCGACGGTCGCGTTCGAGGCGGACTGAACAGAATGGCGGACAGGGCGGTATGAATTCATTGGATCGGTTGATCCTGGGGCATAACCAGTTTTTCGGCGTGAGCCATTTCTCGGCCGAACGTGGCGCAGAAAGGGATGCCTATTTTGAGGACGTGTCGCGGGTCTTGCCGCTGCTTCGTCACGCCTGTTCGCTGGGCGTACGGGGGCTGATGTTGTCCACGCACGAGCGAGCGGCACGTCTGGCGGAAGCCATCCGGACGGATGCGGCGTTGGCCGCCACCTTGCACCTGCACATTCTCCTGCCTTACATGGCGAAGTACGTTCGCGCCGCCAACGAGAAGGGCGCAGTGCGAATGGTGGGCGACTTGCTTGGACAGGCCGGCTGGGCGAAGGGGATCGGGTTGGGCCTCAAGGCGGGGATGGGGTTGCTGCGCAAAGACCAGTTATCCATGATGGAGGCCCTGATTGATCTGGAATTGGCGCCGTTTCGGGGGTTGCCGGTTCGCTCGGTTTTTCTGCACAACGCCTTGACGGATTTGGCCGTCGGCTGGGGCGCCGCCGAACCGTTGCGCGCTTTTGTCCGGCACATTCGGGAACGGCACGGGCTGCAACCCGGCTTCTGTACGCTGTCGGGTGGTGCCGCGATGAAGTTTTGTCGCGAGGCAGGATTGGACGGCGTCGTTTTTATGGCCTCCTTTAATCCGATCGGATTCCAGATGAATCCTTCCCGTGAGGCTTGTGAACGGGCACTGGTGGAGTACGGGTTTCCGACGGTCGCCATGAGCGTGCTGGCGGCGGGACAGATTCGTCCGGCAGAAGCGGCGGCATATCTTTCAGGACTGCGCGGTTTGACCTCAGTTATCGCCGGGGCATCCAGCGCGTCGCATCTGGAGGAGACGTTCGGAGCGTTGCGTTGCGGATTGGGCTGGGGCGAGTAGGATCGAAAAAAACGAACGGCCGCCCGAGAGAGCGGCCGTTTCAAAGCTCCCGCGTGAAAAAGCCTTAACAATCGATTCTGTTGGCGCCGGTGTTATTCAGTGCTGGTTGCTGATGCAGGCTTGGCTTCAACAGGCGCTTCCTGTTTGGGTTCGACTTTTGCTTCGCCGACCAGTTCAACAGACTGGATGGTTCGCATCCAGCTGCCGCGGCCCATGCCAGACACCTTGACCTGTTTGCCGACGTATGGCGCAAGGTCAACGGTCTTTTCGTCGGGCTGATTACGCCGCGGAACGGGCAGAAGAACCTTTTTTCCGTCTGCGGTCGTCAGGAAGTAGACATTACGTCGCAACTCCTGGCCATCGGGCATCTTGCGGACGCGCTCTTCGGCAGAGATCTGTCCCGTGAGCGTGATAAGTTCCATTGTCAGCGGAGGGCGCTTTTGGGCGGCTACGGCAGGTGTTTTCTCGGCGGCTGATTCGGCCGTTTCCCCGGCCGCCGCGGCGGCCGGCGACGCCTCCTCTTCCGCAAGCACGCTTCCGGCACCGATGGCCACCGTTGAACACCCGGCAACAAGCAGCGTCAACCAATAACGACTCATGTCTTACTCCTCATTTCCTGACTGAATACAATGCTTTACAAAGACTGAATTTCTAACCGCCAGTGAGAAGGGGCTCCTCGATAGCGTATAACCTCCTTGGCGGGCAATACCGCCTGTTTCATGTGCGGGCCTGAAACGTCGGCCTGCAACCGCGGAATTGGTACGACAGATCAAGCCTTGGCATCAAGACCAAACATGGTGCGGTCAAAACAGTGGGCGGGGCTTCAGGGGAACCGTCTGGCGATGTTTGTGATCTTGAGGGGCCGGATTGTATTGAAGGCCGCGTGCCCCCTTTGAATTGGTAGGGGCCTGCGGAAGCCGCTACGCTCCGACGGCCGGTTGCCCTGGCCTGCCCGGTTCATCGGATTGTCTTCGACAAAACCGAGCTTCACGATGAGAGCCGTGTTTGTGCCGACCATGCGGCCGCGAGCCTGCCTGTGCGTGCCGCTGTGTGTGTGCTTTTTTCATTCTTTTTCACGCGGTAAAGCCGAAACGAGGCAAGCGGGCCGAAAAGGAAAAACCCTCGATTTGTTCTAAGAAAATCGAGGGTGTTTCACTTGAAAACTGGTAGCGGGGGTTGGATTTGAACCAACGACCTTCAGGTTATGAGCCTGACGAGCTACCGGGCTGCTCCACCCCGCAGTCGGTTTGTCGAAGATCAACGAACGGGCTGAATGATAGCTTGCGCGGTGGTTATTGCAATAGATATTTTCCCTGAACAGTATCGGCATGGAATGTGAGACCGGCCCGCAAAGCTCCAACCGGGCCGGAAAGAGGCGGAGGAGGTCTCTACCATGGGCGTGGTGCGTTTCAGCGTGTCGTTGGACGAGCATTTGGTGGAGAAATTCGATCGCAAAATTGCGGCCGAGCGTTGCCCTACGCGGTCAAAGGCGGTGGGAGACCTGATAAGGGCTAGCCTGGTGCAAACGGAATGGCAGGCAGGGGAAGAGGTCGCCGGAGCCATCGTGCTGTGCTACGACCACCATAAGCACGACATCCTGCGCCGCCTCACGGCCACCCAGCACGATTGCCATGACGCGATTATTTCGACGCAGCATATTCACCTGGACCATGACAACTGCCTGGAAATCGTCGCGGTCCGAGGGCGGGCGGAACTGGTCGGGAAGGTGTTCAAGCGGCTGAAGGCCGTCAAGGGACTGAAACACGTATCGCTGGCGGCGGGAACCACGGGTGCGCGATTGCCGTAGCGCCTTCATGTCTGTGTCGCGGAGCGCGGCGAGACGCGGGCTGGGGGCTACCCCGGCCCGGCCATATTGAGACAACTGATGAGCGCCGACGTAGGGACGGCGTTTGCTGGAACCGAGCGATAGAGAGCGCGCAGCGAGAATAGGGCTTGCAGGGTGTTACGTTATTTTGATAGGTATGACGCATTGCTCCTCAGAGAGGGGCGCAGCGAGGGAGAGGAAAGGCACATGAAGCGAAAAGGATGGTTGGCGGCGGGATTAGGGTTGTGCGTAGCGGGCGGCGCGGCGTGGGGACATCACGCCATGGAATACATCGAGATGGAGGGCTATTCGACCGCGAAGAAGGGAGAAAAAGTTTTCCATCTCCACTATGATTACATGGTGGACGACAGCGAGGACGCGTCCCTCGACCACTGGGAACTGACGCCGGGCCTATCGTTCGGTTTAACCGATCGTCTGATGGGGGATGTGCACACGCATTTCGCAAAGTTCGGGGTCGGGCACGTGGTGGAGGAACGGCAGACGGAGTTCGAACCCAACGGCCCATCGCCCTTCATGGAAGCGGTGGCGCTGGCCCTGCAGTACCGGGTGACGGAGAAGGGGCCGGTGAATGTGGGGCTGACAGGGACATGGGAAATACCCTTCCGGCGCTCGGAGCGGTTGCTGGGGAGCAAAGAACAGGTGTACATGGGCACACTCATACTGAGCCGCGAGTTCGGCGCGCATGGGAATGTCACCGCCAATTTCACCTATGAAGTGGAGGGGGAGGAAGATGCGTGGAGCTGGGCCGTCGGCATCAAGAATCCGATTTCGGCCGATCCGCACGGCATGGCGGCCGGGTTGGAAGTGATGGGGGATTTCGAGGGGAATCGTTGGAGCGTGCTGCCGGGCATCTATGCGCCGGTCAGCGAGACGATTGTGATGAAGACCGGCATTGAGGTGGGGCAGGAAAAGAACGAAGAGGACCGATGGATGGAAACGTTGCGGGCCAACGTGACTATAATGCATCGGTTCTGAATGGGTTCTGGCGGATCAGGGAGCGGGTGCCATGTCTCGATTGTTGTGGCGGATATTGGCGCTATTGCCGGCGTGCGGCACGGCGGTGAAGGCGCATGAGTATTGGGCTTGCCTGGAAGATCATCAGGGGCAATTGGAGATGAGGATCTGCAGCGGCCATGCGTTTCCCGAGAGCGATCTGCTGCTGGCGGAGCGGTTGCTGGCGGAGACGGCGTTCGTGAGACCGGACGGAGTAGTTGTTCCGGTTAAGCCGGTGGCGGCAAACAAATACTGGCGGGCCGAGTTCGCTGCCGAAGGGCCGGGGGTCTGGACAGCCGCTTTTGCGTTGAAAAGGCCGCCGGAAGAGGAGCCGTTCTTTCGTGGCCGCTGTCTGCGCGTGAGGGGCGGCGCAGATGATCCGGCGCGGTATGCGATGGGGAAGGGGTTGGAAATCGTGCCGCAGGCCCCCCTCTCGCGGCTGAAGGAGGGCGAAGCGTTCGCGGTCGCGCTGCGTTGGGATGGCCATCCGATTGAGGGCAAGATCATGGTGACTCCGGAAAATGGCTCTGTCATGTTTTTTTCGACGGGGCGCCAAAGACCGGCGGAGCTGAAACTGCCCAAAGCGGGGTGGTATCTCCTGACGGCATCGCATGGCGGAAAATCGTTTGCCTTGACGATTCAAGTTCCGGACGGGGCAGCGGAGGACCCGTGAGCGTGAAGTTTTGGGGTGGCCTGGGGATCTTGCTGACGGCCGTGATGGCATGCGAGGGACATGGGATTGCCGCGAGGCCCGTGGAAGATGGCATTGGGATTCAGGCGGTGTATGACGATGGATACCCCGTGGCGTTTGGCGACGTGAAGGTTTTTGCTCCGGACCGGGCCGACAAGCCGGCGCTCGAGGGCCTGACGGATCGCAATGGGTGCTTCATGTTTCGGCCGGACACCAATGGGACTTGGCGGGTGACCGTGGATGACGGGATGGGACATGCGGTTTCGCACGAGCTGTATTTTGACGGGGGAAAATCGGCCGCGATGCAGTCAAAGGAGCCGGTGTCAAAAAGGCATGGCGTTATGACGGGCCTATCGTTGATATTCGGTCTGTTTGGCTGGATAGCCTATCTGCGTGGGCAGCGCGCGGAACGACGGAGGGAGTAACCCAGGGTGCATGTTTGCGAAGGCGTGCTGGGATGGCCGGTGCTGGCGGCGGGCGGCGCGGTGGCGGCGGCCGGCGTGGCGATCGGCCTGCGGCGCATGCAGGTTGAAGATACGCCCAAGACGGCCATGCTGGCGGCGGTCTTTTTTGTGGCATCCCTGGTTCATGTTCCGTTCGGGCCGGGCAGCGTCCATCTGATTCTCAACGGTCTGGCGGGCATCGTTCTCGGCTGGGCGGCGTTTCCGGCTCTGGCGGTGGCGTTGTTTTTGCAGGCCGTGTTGTTTCAGTTTGGCGGTTTGGCTGTGCTGGGCGTGAACACGGTGGTGATGGCGTTGCCGGGCGTGGCGGCATACTATGTATTTCGGGCGTTATATGGGACGGGGCGAGGGCCGATGTGTGTCTTTGTTCTGGCCGGCGTGTTGGCGGCTGGAACGGTGCTGTGCAGCGGGCTTTTGCTAACCGGGGCGTTGGCATGGGGGGGGCGGGCTTTCCTGCGAGTGGCCGGGGGGATCGTCACAACGCACATGCCGGTCTTGGTGGCGGATGGGTTGGTGACAGGCGCTGCCGCGGTATTCCTGCTGAAGGTGCGGCCGGATGTGCTGCCGCCATCGAGGCGGGAATCGAGACGATGAGTTGCGCGAACGATTTTGGAGGCGGTACTTTTGTCCATCAATTGGACGCGCGAGTTCGGTTGTTTTGCGGGGTGCTGCTGGCTCTGGCTGTGGCGTTGAGCGCCCGGGTGTTGTTCGCCTGTTGCTGGCTGGGGCTTGGGTTGGCGGTGGGTGCGGCGGCGCGGTTGAATGCGCGCGCGCTGCTTCGCCGGTTGCGTCATCTCAACGCGTTCATGCTGTTTCTCTGGGCGGTTCTGCCGTGGTCTGTCGAGGGGAAAACGTGGTGCGCGCTGGGGCCATTGACGCTAACGGAGGAGGGGGTGCGCCTGGCGATGAACATCACGCTGAAGGGCAATGCGATTGCGCTGCTTTGCACGGCGCTTGTTTCCACGATTGCGCCGCAGCGGCTTGGCTGGGCGCTGAAGGGGTTGGGACTGCCGGACAAGCTGGCCTATCTGGTGGCGCTGACCATCCGGCACACCGACGTGGTGCACGAGGAATATGGGCGGTTGCGGCGGACGATGAAGGCGCGCGCATTTCATCCGCGGTTTTCCATGCACACGCTCCGGACTATCGGCTACGCGGTGGGGGAACTGCTGGTTCGAGGAATGGAGCGGGGGGAACGGGTGGTGGCGGCAATGAAGTGCCGGGCTTTTGACGGGCGTTTTCGGACGCTGGATGCTCCTTTGATAGGATGGCGTGAGGCGGTTTGTGTGGCGGCGACAGTGTTGTGCGCCGGAACGCTGTTTGTTTTGGAGCGTGTATGAGCGAAACACTGATCGCGGCGCGAGACGTCACGTTCGGGTATGAAGTTGAGCGGCCGCCGGTATTGCAGGGCGTCACGTTGGAACTGCGGCGGAGCGACCGGACGGCTTTGACCGGCCGCAATGGCGCGGGGAAAAGTACGCTGCTTTCGTTGATGGTGGGGCTGCTCGTGCCGCAATCGGGGCATGTGGAGGCCTTTGGGAAAGCGTGTCGGCGAGAAGAGGATTTTGTGGCGGTGCGGCGGCGCGTGGCGCTGTTATTTCAGGAGGCGGATGACCAGTTGTTCTGTCCGACGGTGCTGGAGGATGTGGCGTTTGGGCCGCTTAATCTGGGGCGCCGTCGCGAGCAGGCGCGTCGGGCGGCCTTGGCGGCGCTCGATCGCGTGGGGTTGCCCGATCATGCGGACCGCGTGCCGCATCACCTTTCGGTGGGGGAGAAGAAACGCGTAGCGTTGGCGGCGGTGCTGGCGATGGAGCCGGACGTGCTGTTGCTGGACGAACCGACGGCCGGACTTGACGAGGAAGGCGTGGAGCGGATTATCGGCGCGTTGAACGGACTGGATGCCGCCTTGCTGGTGGTTTCGCAGGACGCTGGTTTTTTGGCGCGAGTAACCAGGAAACGGCTGACGCTCTGCAACGGCCTGCTGGTTGCGGCGTGAGGGCGGGGCGGCTGAAAAACGAGCCGATCCTGCGGCCTAGAGCCGCTTCATGCTCCTGCCGCGTGAGGCGCGGGCGGCCCAACCTCCGCCGGAAAACCGGACGCTCAAAATCAACCAGAGAAATGGCTCGGGCCTCGCCTCATCAAAACGTCCAAGGCTTTTTCAGCCTCCGGCCGTGCTGCTTGCATGCGCCAGCGCCCTCCAACTTTCGTTGCCGGGACTTGACGCTGTTTCGCGCGGTTTGCTTCAATCGGCTCGTGAATACAGACAACACAGAAAACAACAAAAGCGCTCGCAACAAGGGCCTCCGGAAGCACGCCTCGATGACGACAAATGGAGGTGCTCCCCATTGATTGGACAGTTCTACGGGTAAAGTAAGCTAATGTTCTTTCGGTTGTCCACCTCCTTGTCTGGTCCCTATCCCCGCCCCCTAGGGGGCGGCGCGCCACCCCGTGGCCGGCCATGCTGGCGCATT
>CALHGX010000024.1 GCA_938031185.1 uncultured bacterium | reverse complement strand
TTGGCCATCTTCTTGGTATCTTCCTCAAAGCGGTGTCGCTCCGCCTCGGCACGCTTGATCCACGTGTGGGCCAGCGAAACACGGCGGGCCGCGTGGTCAAGTATGACGGCGAACTCGGAATGCCTGGCCGGGCCATCTTTCTGCAAGTAGGTGAATCCGCAAACAGACTCCACGTCCTTCAGAATGGCGTCGGCGTAAGGTCGTTGTCCCTTCGATCCGGTATTCTGCTTGCACTTTTGGGCATCGCTGGTCGCTTTATCCTTCAGGCCCTCAAGGTCCTGTTGAGTGACGGTGGCTTTGGCGGCAAGCTGATTGAGAAGGTTGCGCGTTGCGCTCTTGTAACCGGGACCGCTGATCAGACCAAGCACGCCCTGTAGGTCTTTCGGTGCAGGATTGAATTCACTGAGGGCGGCTGCGAGGTTATTAATTGCTTCATTCCCGGTCGCGCCCGCTTGAGCATTGTCAGCCCACGCCGCGATCTTCCCATAGACGTCGGCCATGCGGCGGAAGTCCGCTCCTTTACCGGTGCCGAACCGGCTGCTGAGCCATTGCCCTGCCTTCTGGACGAGGTCCTTCGCTTTGTCCTCTTGCTCTGTCTCGGAAGATTCGTCTTCTGAGCCTTTCGCCGGGGCCAGATAGGCTTCACGGCTTCCGAAGAAGCGTTCCAGCATGTCCCACACTTTCTCGCGCGTGAGTGAGGAACCTATTGACTCGACCGCCTCATCAAACGCCTTGCTCCGGTTGACCCAAACGGCGTCGTCGCGGATGGCGGCGGAAAGCGATGCCGAGCAATCATTCATCCACTCGGCGATCTCGGTTTTTGAAAGTCCCCTGCTTTTGAGAATTTCTTCAAGCGCCGCGAGAACCTTGGCGTTCCGATCTTCGGAAGATTCTTTGCCGGATGCGACGATGAAACTCTTCGGAGCCCCCAGGCTCGATTCCACCGAAAGCCATGACAACGCCAACAGAATACGCCGCGCCTTGCACTCCTCGGCGGTCGGTTCGCGGTCAGGCTTCCCCTTCCCAACCTTGACCTTGGTATCCGCCAAAGTGTGGTCCAGTCCGCCACGCAAGGTGAGCAGCCAGTCGCCGAACGCTTTGGCACCCTTATTGACTGCCTCGTGGGTCTGCCAGAGCGCCTCGCGCCATGAAACATCATTCGGGTCGGCTCCACGGAGCCGAAGGGTGTAGGCGCGCTGAGTAACGGGTGGTTTATCCTGTTGTGGCATTGTTATCCTCCTGCTTGTAACAAATCTTGCCGGAGCCCGCCGGAATCTGGAGGATGGCGTGCTCGGTGCTGTTCGGGAAGTGCTGGCGCGTACGGCCCCATCCCTCAACCTGGGGGTCGCGCAGATCGGGGTTCCCCTGGATAAGGGGCCGCGTGGTGTTGAAGAATCCGGCTGTTTCTTCGTTGGTCATTCTTTTTCTGTCCAGTCCTTCAAAGGACTTCCGCTTGTTCCAAAACAAGCTCCGTGGCGTGTGCCTGCTTGTCTGGCGGATAGCCATATTTTCGAAGAATGCGCTTGATGATCACCCGCATCTGGCCTGGACATTTTCCCGGACGGTCCAGTCGATGGCGATTCGGTTCCGCACCTCCTTGACGAGTTCTTGAGCGATTAGTCGCAGCGTCTTATCGCCCAAGACCGCCACAGCGCTATCGTTTGCCTCCAGTGCGTCGTAGAAAGCCACCTCGTCTTCCGTCAGGTTCAGCTTCTCGCCGCGCGCATATACCGCGCGAAGCCGTCGATGAAGTCGTACTGGCCGCAGTGCGCTTCGTCGGCGATCATCACGATGTTGCGCCGAGTCGAGAGGGGGTGTCCAGCCTGTTCATTCCGTCCATTCTTCCCATCAAAGAAAAACTTCTGGACCATCGTGAACACAACCCCGCCCGACTCCGTGCGCAAGAGCTCGCGCAAATGTTCGCGACTTTCCGCCTGCACCGGCTGCTGCCGCAACAATTCGTGACAGCGCGCGAAGGTGCCGTAAAGCTGGTTGTCGAGGTCATTACACGCTGGGCCAGATAGATGAGCAGGAGGGTCAGTGTCGTAAGGCGCTGCTGGCCGTCGATGATGAAGTTCTGGCCGTCCTTGTGGCTGATGATGATCGACCTGCTTGTTCTGCCGACGGTACTCGCGCTGGGAGTAGTCGATGGAGTACTTCGCGCCGCTGAGCCGCTCACGGATCGTCTTGGCCTTGCCGAGAATCTCTCTCATGGCTGCTTCTTGCCGGAGCCGGGTTTTGTGGGCTGGTTCTCAAGGCCGTGCGTCACCCAGGCGTCAATGGCGTCTTTGTGGAACCGCCAACGCTTGCCGATCTTCTGGCCCGGCAGCTTGTCCTCCGCGGCCAGCTTGTAGAGGGTGGACTTCGAAATCTTCAGGTATGCCGCCAGTTCGTCCATCGTCAGTATCTCGTCATGTTTGGCATTCATAGGCTGCTCCGGACGCCCCCTTGCCAGTTAAAACCAGGTTCAATCGTTTGCGTACTGGTGTTATCCATATTTCGCCAATGTTCACAATGCCAAAATAGCGCCGATCCCGCCGGGCGCTACCCGGCGGACCGCCACTTGTTCGCTTGGTATCAGCGGTGGCTTGGGCTGCGTGCGAATTGGTTCAACTGGGGGGGCTCGAGTGGGGCTTGCGGCTCGTTCCGACTGGTGACTGGGCCTCTGACTGGGCCCATGCCTGCGACGGTATCGGTTCGCCCTCTTGGTGCTGACTTGAAGCCGGACTTGGTGCCGCCAGCGCCCAGACGCAGAGTTAGTGCGACTCTGGAGCCGTATGAGCCGTTTGCGAGCCCTTGAGCCGGATGGCGCCTTTGCCAGAGAGCAAGCCGCATGGCACGGATGGCCGATTTGTCCCATTCATGGCAGGTTCACCGAACTTTCCGATGTCGTCGGGCACTCATGGGCCTCGCCGGTCTGGAACCGGCAGGCGGTAGGTCTTCCGCACGTTGATCGCCCCGGCGGGCGTCGGCGGGTGCGATGCAAAACACAAACGCATGGCCAAATGCCTGGTCGGGCGTTCGTGTTAACCGGATGGCGCGGAAATCTTCCGCGAGATGAAGTGGCTCCGGTGACAGGGCTCGAACCTGTAACCTAGTGGTTAACAGCCACCCGCTCTACCATTGAGCTACACCGGAACAAGAGCGAACGCAAATAACAATAGCAGCAACACGGCGTCCGTCAAGGATGTCGTCGCTCCATGTTATGAAGGCTTGTCATCGGGACGGAAAGTCCCTATATGTTTGGGCGTTGGCCGCAGTAGGACGGTCATTTCGGAGTGGGCCATTTCGTGACGGAGAAGCAAAAGGAAGAAGCCATACGGTTGGACGGCACCGTGGTGAAGGTCTTGCCGGCCACCATGTACCGCGTGCGACTGGACAACGGACACGAGTTGCTGGCGCACATCTCGGGCAAAATGCGCAAGCACTTCATTCGCATCACCACTGGCGACCGTGTCGCCGTCGAGATTTCGCCCTACGACATCAGCAAGGGGCGCATCACCTACCGCCACAAGACCTGAACGGCGCAGCTTTTTCAGAATCAACCCTGCCGCGCCCCCACTGTTGGTCTATGTTGCCGGGGTCTCCAGCAGGCGCTTGAGTGCGCGATAGTCCACTTTGCCGGTTCCAAGGGTCGGCAGCTCGGGGAGTTGCCGGACGACCCGAACGTGATGGAGGGGCGAAAGACCGGCCTCGCGCAGCAAACGGTTGACCGCGTCGCGAGCAAGCGGGCGCGTTGTAAATAGCACGATGTCCGGATTGGGCTCGACGCCGGTGGACTCGACGGCAAGACAAGGGCCTTCGTCGGTTGGCGTCGCCAAGGAGCGCAAGAGGGCTTCTTCAATCGCCGGGAGCGAAATCATCTCGCCGCCGACTTTCACGAACCGCTTCAAGCGGCCGCAGAAGGTGAGCAGGCCGTCGGACGATTCGCGCACCAGGTCGCCGGTGTCGTACCAGTCAAGGCCATCGAGTTGCATAAAGGGCTGGCGTCCGGCGTGATGAAGATAGCCGGAAAACACGGCGGGCCCGCGGACGAGGAGACGGCCCATCTCGCCTTGCCGGACACGGGCGCCGGTTTCAGGATGGACGACCGCGTATCGAAATGAGGGCAAGACTCGCCCGATGGTGCCGGGGCGGGGATCGCGATCGTCGTTTACGGCTACGACGGGCGAGCATTCGGTCACGCCGTACCCCTCCACGATGCGGCAATGCGGATAGGATTTGCGGACGGTCTCGTGGAGCGCGTCGGGGCATTTCTCGGCGCCACTGACAATGAGCCGGACGGAGGATAAGTCCCCGGGCCGAGCCGCGCGGAGAATACCGTTGAGAAAAGTGGGTGTGCCCACAACGATCGTCAGCCGGTACGCCTCAATAGTCCTGGCCAGCAAAGCGCCTTCGGTGGGGTTGGGGTGGTAGGCCACGGGAATACCCGTGCAAAATGGGAAAAGAATGGTGCCGGTGATGCCGAAGGAGTGAAACGGCGGCAGCATGCCAAGCATACGGTCGCCGGGCTTGATGTGCAGCACGCGGACGAGGTCCCGCATGTTGGCGAGCAGGTTGGCGTGCGTCAGCGGCACGGCCTTTGGCGCCGCCTCAGAACCGCTGGTAAATAGCACGACGGCGGTATCCGCCACGCGAGCTCGCCATAGCGGCCCGGCGCCGGTTCGGGCTTGTATGGCCGCCGCGATGCGTCGGTGAAGCGGAAGAGCGCGGCGAACTTCTTCAAGAAACACCAGGCGCATTCGTATCTCATCCATGGATCCCCATTGCTTTTCCAGGCGCTCCACCAGGCGGGCGGATGTCAGCACACGGCCCACGTCGAGCAAGTCGAGTGTGTGGCGCATGGCTTGCAGACCCAACGTCCAGTTCACCATGACGGGCGTCTTGCCGGCGAACTGGACCGCGAGGATGATAAGGCCGGCGGCCACAGAAGACGGCAGCATGATGCCGACGTAGGGGCCGGGGATGTCTTCCATGACGGGTTTGAGCGCCAGAATGGCGGCGAGAGCATCGCGATAGGTGCGAACGCCAGAGGCCTGGTCGGCCGCCATGACACGATGGGGCCGACCGAGGGCGCAACGAAGAAAAACTTCCGGCACATTCCCGCCGTCGGGCAACGCGACGGGATGGTCTGTTGGCAGGTTGTGCCACAAGAGAGGGACGGGCTTGAGTTCGATATCGGCCCGGCCGGTGCCGGCTCCGGCGGCAGCCCACAGGACATCGGCGACGGTTTCCATGCCGGCGCCGGAGTCGCCGAACTGGGTGCCGAACTCCGATTCAAGCCAGGCTGCCAGTTCGACGATGGCGAGGCTGTCCATGCCGAGGTCTTTGGCCAGGTGATCCGCGTCGCGGAGGGTCATGTTTCCCGTGATGCCGCGCAGGCGGCCCAGGACCGTCTCCCGGATGGCGGAAGAAACGCCCGTTGCGTCCTGCCGCCCTGAGGAAGCGGAGGGTTCAGGCCGAACTTCGGCGCCGCGGCGTTCCCAGATGGAGCAGGGGACATAGATGTTCGGCGCGGGGTCCCGGTTGTAGAACCCCTCGAGTGCGCGATTGACGAGATCGCGTGAAGCGTGGCGCGGAAAGTCCGCCGGCTCCTGGAACTCGATGGAGACCGCTCGTTTGGGGGCGAAGAAGATGCCGCTGGCCAGCAACCCCTTGATGCCGCGCAAGAGCGTGCGGGCCACCTTTGGCGCTTGGCCGGACGCCCGGCTGAAGCCGCTGCCCCAGAGACCGCGAGTGCGCACGAGCACAACGCGGGCATTTGGCGCGGCACGCAAGATGGTTTCGACCGCGCTGGTTCCGCCCACCTGTTCTTCGCGCGCGCGGCTGATGTGCCCGGCCGGGTAGAGCAGGACGTTGCCGCCGCGCCGGAGCCAGTCGGCGCAGGATGCCAGCGCCGAAGCGATTTCTTCCCGGGCGGTTTCGCCGCCGAGGAGCGCGTCCGGCATGGTCCATACCCGGAAACGGCGCGCGGCCCAGCGAATGAAGGGGCGGTTGACCTGATCGCGGTTGGCAAGCGCGCGAGGCGCGAAAAGGGGCTGAAGGGCGCAGATCAGGATCACAGGATCAATGAGGGCCGGATGGTTCGGCAGGAACAGAATGCCGTTGCGGCCGCGCGCGGCGATTTCCTTCAGCCCGCGAAGCTCCGCTCGGTATCTTAGCCTGAGAAGGTTGCGACCCAGAAAAGCCAAACCGCGCGCGCAAAGGCTCTGGAACGTTGTCATGCCGGTCCCCTCAGGGGTGTTGGTTCTATTGCCTGGATGCGGCCGGGCTGTCAAGCGCAAGCGGTCTCAAACAACGGCATTCGGCGGAGGCATGCGGATGTGTTTGGCCTTCAAAACGCAGGGGCGCAGTTTCCGATTGCAACACAGGCCTGATCAGCTACCCTTACACAACCGAAGAGGTCAGCATGAAACAGCCGAAATTCTACGTCACGACGCCGATCTATTATGTTAACGACGTGCCGCACATCGGCCACGCCTACACCACTATTTTAGGGGATGTGCTGGCCCGATATCATCGTCTGCTGGGCGTCCCAACGTTTTTTCTTACCGGCACCGACGAGCACGGCCAGAAGGTGCAGCGAGCGGCGGAGGCGGCCGGCATTTCCCCCAAGGAACAGGCGGACCGGACGGTGGTGCGCTTTCAGGAACTGTGGCGGCGGCTGGGCATCACGAACGACGATTTCATTCGAACCACCGAGCCGCGTCATGTCAAAGTGGTGCAGGCCATTCTGCAGGACCTTTATGACCGGGACGAGATTTACCGCGCGGACTATGACGGATGGTATTGCGTCCCGTGCGAGCGCTTTTTTACGGAAAAAGACCTGAACGACGGCACATGTCCGGAGTGTCGCCGTTCCCTGGAGCGAATTCGCGAGAGCAACTACTTCTTTCGAATGAGCCGTTATCAGGACTGGCTGGTCGAGTACATCCAAGCCCATCCGCGGTTTATCCTGCCGGAATCACGCCGCAATGAGACGCTGGGGTTTCTGCGAAAAAAGTTGAACGACCTGTGCGTGTCGCGTCCCAAGAGCCGCCTCGCATGGGGGATCGAGTTGCCGTTCGATCGGGATTTCGTCACCTATGTCTGGTTTGACGCACTGGTCAACTATATCAGTGCGCCGGGCTATTTGTCCGACGAGGAGCGGTTTCGCGCGTGGTGGCCCGCCAGTTACCACCTGATCGGCAAGGATATTCTGACCACGCACACGGTGTACTGGCCCACCATGCTCAAGGCGATGGGGTTGCCGATGCCGGAGACGGTTTTCGCCCACGGCTGGTGGCTGGTGGGTGAAAGCAAGATGAGCAAATCGGTCGGCAACGTGGTCAATCCAATGGAGTTCATCGAACGTTACGGTGTGGATGCGTTCCGATACTTCCTGATGGCCGAGATGACGCTGGGGCAGGACGCGGCGTTTACCGAGGAGTCGTTCGTCCGGCGTTGCAACGCCGACCTAGCGAACGACATCGGCAATCTCCTTAGCCGAGTGCTTAAGCTGATCAATTCGCACTTAGGGGGGCAGACGCCCGCACCGGGACCCGAAGGCGAAGAAGAGACCGCGCTGCGGGACGCGGTGATGGCGGCGGCCGTGGCCATGGAGGAAGCGGTGGAGGGCATGCGGCTGGACGCGGGGCTGGCGGCGGTGCAGAACGCCGTTCGGGAGGCGAACCGATATCTGGAGAAGAAGCAGCCGTGGTTCATGGCGAAGCAGGGGGATCGGGCGGGTCTAGAGACGACTCTTTATGCCGCGGGAGAGACGCTGCGGATTGTGTCTGGTCTGCTGTATCCCGTCATGCCCGGCAAGATGGCGGAACTGCGGGCGGCGCTGGGGCTCCCCGCCGGAGAGCCAAGCATAACAGACCTCAAGCGGTGGGGCTGTCTCGAGTCCGGACGGCGTGTGGCAGCGGAGGGCCGTCCTCTCTTTCCGCGGATCCAAACGGAAAAGACAGAAGCACAACCGCCAGTTTCAGGGCTGACGCCTGCGTCGGCTGAAGGTGTTGCGTTGATCGAATACGCCGATTTCCAGAAAGTGGAACTCAGAACCGCCCGGGTGTTGACGGCGGAACGGGTTGCGGGAGCGGACAAACTTCTGCGCTTGGAAGTGGATAGCGGGGATGGGCGGCGTCAGATTGTAGCCGGCATTGCGCAGCATTATCGTCCGGAAGACTTGCCGGGCCGGTTGATTGTGATAGTAGCAAACTTGAAACCCGCCCGCATTCGCGGGGTGGAGTCCAGAGGCATGCTGTTGGCGGCGTCGTGCGAAGGCGCGCTCAAGCTCGTGACCGTGGACGGCGACATGCCGCCGGGTTCGACCGTGCGGTGAGAAGGGCGCGCCGTTGACGGACCGGTCACGCCGGGGATAAGGTGGAACGAGATTGCGGATCGCTTGAAGGCAGGAGGGTTCATGCCGACCTACGAATACGAATGCCAGAAATGTGGACATCTGTTTGAGCAGTTCCAGAAGATAACGGACAAGCCGGTACAGCGGTGCCCCAAATGCCGCGGCAAGGTGAAGCGGCTCCTGGGCTCGGGGGCGGGGATCATTTTCAAGGGCAGCGGCTTCTATCAGACGGATTATCGCAGCGAGAGCTACCGCAAGGCGGCCAAAGCGGAAAGCGGCGAGCAGAAATCCGACAAGCCGGCGGAGAAAACGACGGCAAAAAAAGCAGGGGCGGATAACAAGAGCTGAACGGCATCATGAGCGTTCAAATCGTTTGCGGGCATTGCGGCGGGCGCAACGAGTTGGGCCGCGTCTTTTGCGTCCATTGCGGGCAGCGCATGGATCTTTCGCACGCGTCGCTGCAGCAGCTTCGCCGCCAGCGGGTGGCGTCGGGGGGTCGGCGCGGAATCGGCCAAATCCTGGTCATTCTGGCGCTTCTGGCGGTGGCGGCCGTTGCGGGATTGGCTCTCTGGCCCGCGCCGATGCCGGATGCCTCGCACTCCGAAGGCGACCGCCAGCGCTTTCGCGCCAAAGCGGAGGCCATGCGAGCGGAGTTCAGGGCTCGCGGAACGACCCAGATGGCGTTTACAGGGGCGGAAGTCAACGCCTATCTTCACGGGCAGAGGGATCGGATCGGGTTTGACCGGATTCAAGCCCAATTGAACGACGAAATGGTCACATTGCGCGTGGCCAGGACCTACCGTCCGCTGGCGCGGGTGAAGCAGGTTGGCGCTGTGCCGCTGCGGATCACCTCCGAACTGCGAACCGGTTTTGACGAAGGCCGTTGGCTGGTGAAAGGCGGCATGATCGGGCATCTGCCCTTGCCTGGCGTCCTTGGCTGGTTGGTGACGCCCATGTTTCGCCGTCTGCCCTCAGTCGTGCTGGGGGATCCTCAACTGGCGGAAGCCTTGCGACAGATCACGGTGACGCCGGATCGCCTGGTGCTTGCTCTTAAGAAGTGAAAGCGCGACGCCACATCGGTGGATGCGCGGAGCGGGCTTTTCTTCCGATCGGATTGCTTTGTGGACTGATTTTAGCGCCGGAGTCATCCCCGGCGCAGACGGAGCCGCCGATGGCGGGCGAAGCCGCGCGGCATTGGTCCGCTGAAGCGGACCGAACGATGGCTGCGATTGTCCGGCGATTGGAACCGGATGCGCCCAAGCAAGGCTGGCCTCGCATGGAGGTGCGGCTGCTCGATCCCAAGCAAGCTTCGTTTGACGGGGTTCGCCTAACAAGGGACGCTGCGTCAGGCGGAATGGTGCTAGAGGTTGGCGGCGCCGACGGCCTCACGGAAAAGGAATTGCGGGACGGGATGGTCCGCTATGGTCTTGAGGCGCTTGTGGATGCGCGGCGCGGGGGGGGCGCATCCAGCGAATGGGCCTGTATTCCCGATTGGTACGCGGTTGGATTGGCTGAAACGCTGAACGATGCGGCGCGGCCGGCGTGGCGCAGCGCATTGACGGCGCGCATGGCTTTCGAATCTCCGCCATCGGCTCAAGAAGTGCTTCGGTGGCATGTGCTGCCGAGGGGATGGCACGGTCCCCGATTATGGAGCAGGTTTTTTTTCGAATGGCTTGGCGAGAGGGATCCGCGTCGGCGCATTTATGCCGAATCACTGGACCGCTTCGGCACCGGAGAGACCGTTTCGGCCCAATGGCTGGCCGCGGCGCTCGGGTTTTCTTCCGTTGAGGCCATGAACACGGACTGGCAGCAATGGCTTGGGGCCCAGCGCCGCATGATGCAGCCCGCCGGTTACCACACTGCGGCCGATCTGGTGAACTTGAGGAAGGCGCTATGGATGGACGGCGGAGAAGAGGGGCAAGGGGGACGGATGTTGGAAGAGGAATTGTGGACGAAGGAAGAGACCCGGGCCGCAGCCCGGCTGAAGGCGGTAGAATTGAGGGCATTGGGCATCGGTCGCGGCCCGGAGTTCAGCGCACTGGCGGAGCGTTTCGCCCTTTTCTACGAGGGGATTGCGGAGGGGCGCGCGCGATGGTTGTCGCGGCGTCGCTTGGCGGAGGCCTGGCGGGAACTGGAACGGATCGAGCGCGTCACGTTGGAGCGCGCCCGCTACATGGATGAAGCGGAGGTCCGCCTCACCGGCGCGGCCGAAGCAACAGATGACGAACTGTGTCTTGATCCTTCGGACATGCGGCGGTATGTTGACGAAACGGAACGCAGATGGCGGGCGGCTAGTTTGAGCGAGCCATGAAAAAACGCGGAACGGTATTTCAAACGACAGTGGGTGGTGTCGATCACGCCGTGTTGGCCTTCACAGCCGCCGAAGACGCCTCATTGGACCTGGCCCTGGTGGAGGCGGAATGCCTTGGTTCAGCGGCGCACGCGATCATGCTTTCCCGGATGAGGCCGCCGATCATCACGGCGTCCGAGCGGACGCGGGTTTTGCGGGCGTTGCGTGCGATCCGGGAGGCAGCGCGGGCCGGCCAATTCGTCATCCGGCTGGAAGATCAGGACGTGCATCTGGCCGTGGAGCGGCATTTAACCGAGCGCCTTGGCGACCTGGGGCGGAAGATTCACACGGCCAGAAGCCGAAACGATCAGGTTGCGACGGATTTGCGACTTTACGCGCGCACGAGACTCCTTTCCATCATGGAGGCCGCGACGGACCTGGCTGCCGTGTTGACAAGGCTGGCCGGTCGTTACGAGCGAACGCCGATGGCGGGGCGCACCCACATGCAGCCGGCGATGCCCAGTTCCGTCGGATTGTGGGCCGGCGCGCACGCGGAGAGCCTGCTGGATGACCTGGCATTGCTGGTGAATGCGTACGAGCTTAACGATCAATGCCCGCTCGGTTCGGCCGCCAGTTATGGGGTGCCGCTGAAAATTGACCGACAACTCACGTCCGAACTGCTCGGCTTCAGTCGCCCAATACACAACGTGTTGTACGCCAACAATGCCCGCGGCAAGACGGAGGCGGCGATTCTTTCGGCGCTTGGGCAAGTGATGATCACGTTGTCCCGGCTGGCGCAGGATTTGATTCTCTTCTCGATGCCCGAGTTCTCGTATTTCGGCTTTCCTCCGGAATATGGAACGGGCAGCAGCATCATGCCGCAGAAGAACAACCCGGATGTGCTGGAGCTGGTGCGGGCGCGTGCCGCGCGGGTCCTCGGGCTGGCCGCGACCGCGGCGGAGATCGCCCGGGCCATGCCCAGCGGATACAATCGCGATTGGCAGGAGCTGAAGCGGCTGTTGTTGGATGGACTGGGCGTGACGGAGGCGTCCCTGCGCATCATGGCGAGACTGGTGAGCGGGTTGACGGTGAACCGGTCGGCGCTGCGGAAGGGGTTCAGCGCGGGCGTGTTTGCGACGGACAAAGCGCTCGAGATGGCGGCGGCCGGCGTGCCGTTTCGTGAGGCGTACCGCCGGGTGAAAGCAGGGCTGGACGAGTTGAACGAAGAAGATCCCGCTGCTGCCGTGGCCCGCAAGACCCATTACGGAGCGCCGGCGGGGATGGATCTTGAAGAAGTGCGCCGGCGGGTTCGGGCGGCCCGTGAATATGCGCGGGAGGAGCGCGGCCGAGAGACACGGATGGTGGCGCGCCTGCTCGGATGAGGATGGTCGGGCGGGCGAAACAGGCAGGAGAAGCAAACATGGAGAGAAGCAAGCGTTGGGGAATGGCGGCGGTCAAGGGCTTGGCGTTTCTTATTGGCGGCGGAGCCGCATGGGCGCAGGCGCCAGGGGCGGCCGGGATGGAAGCCGACATGGCGCAGCAATTGACGCTGAGCGACCTTTTCATGAAGGGCGGGGTTCTCATGTATCCCCTGGCGGCGCTGTCCGTGATCGCGGTGGCGTTCATCATCTATTTCTTCTTCGCCCTTCGCCGCGAACAAGTGGTGCCCGAGCTGCTGCGGCGCGATGTGCTCAGGAAGGTGGAAGACGGGCAACTGGAGGATGTACGCACGGCATGCAATTACCGGCCTTGCGCCTTTTCGGAAGTGGTGCTGGCTGCCTTGGATTTCGCCCAACCCCGGGAGAAGCTCGACGCGGGGCTCTTCAAGGAAGTTCTTGAAGGCGAAGGCGGACGGCAGGCGGTGTCGCTACAGGGGCAGACGCAATACTTGCTGGATGTGGCCGTCATTGCGCCGATGCTGGGGCTGTTGGGAACGATCTTCGGCATGATCCGGGCGTTCAACGTGGTGGCGCTCGATCTGGCCAAAGCCAAGCCGATGCTGTTGGCGGCGGGCGTCGCAGAGGCCTTGATCACGACGGCGGCGGGACTCTTGATCGGCATTCCCTCAATGGCGTTCTACGCCTATTTCCGGGGGCGAGCCTCGCGACTGATCTCCGAACTGGAACTGGCCTCGGGTCAAGTGCTGAGCGCATTCCTCCGCCGGAGGTCGTGAGCCATGAACTTCCGGAAAAAATATCGGCCCGACCCCGTCGGGTTTCAAATGGCGCCCATGCTGGACATCGTCTTCACCCTGCTTTGCTTTTTTGTGGTCAGCCAGGTTTTTTCCCAGTGGGAGGCGGAGATAGACATCACGCTGCCGACGTCCAGCACGGCCGCGTTGGACCGGCGCCTGCCGGGTGAAATCATCCTGAATCTGACGCGGGAGGGTGGGGTGGTGGTCAACGGGCGGCCGTTGAGCGAGGAAAGCCTGAAGACGCTCCTGAGTCGGCTGGTGCGTTATTTCCCCGGCCAGCCGGTGTTGATTCGGGCGGACAAACAAACGGCGTATGAACACGTGATACGGGTTTTGGACTTATGCCGCCACGCGGACATCTGGAATATCTCGTTTGCCACCAGTGTGGACGCCACGGCCTCCGGATCATGAGCAGGTTGCGGCCCATCGTTGTCATGGCCTTGATGGCGGCGACGCTGCACGCGGCGTTGGCGCCGCAGGAACAGCTTCAATTTGCCGACGGGCTGTTTTCGCGGGGCATGTTTGAGGCGGCGATACGGGAGTATCTGGTCTACCTCGGGTTGGAACCGGACAGCCCTCAGGCCGACGCCGTTTATTATCGAATCGGGGAATCGTACCGAGGCTTGGGGAATCGGATAGCGGCGGAGAAAGCCTATGAGCGGGTACGATCGAACTATCCGAACAGCCCGTACCGGGCGCGGGCGACTTTTCGCAGCGCCGAATTACTGGCCGCCCGGAACAATCCCGAGGCGGCGATCGCCGTGTTGAAGCAGATGCCGGCGCTGCCGGCTTCCGACGAGCTGGGGGCCGCCGCGGAGTATCTGCTGGCGAACTGCCAAGAGAAGGCAGGGCGGACGCAGGAGGCGGCGCAGACGTACAAGCAGTTGATCCAGGGGCATGAGCGTTCGCCGCTCGCGTCCCACGCCGCCCTTGCGCTGGGCAATCTGCTGGCGCGCGATCCGGCCACGGCCGATGAGGCGGAAGCGTGGTATGCGCTGGCGGCGGAAAATCCGGCGTCCGACCGCGTGGGTGCGGAAGCTCTGTTTCAGTCCGCCGAATCGTTTTTTCGCGGGAAGAAATACGAGGAGAGTATTCGGGCCTATCAGGCGCTGGCGCAGCGATATCCGAATGATGAGCGGGTGGCGCCGTCGCGCCTGCCGCTAGCCTGGGCGTTGCACCATGCCGGGCGTCATGCCGATGCGCTGCGCTTATGCGAGGCTGCGCTGGATGCCTCCGCCAAACCATTGCCGGCCGATCAGCAGGGAGAATGGCTTTACATCCAGGGCAATTGCCTGCGGCAGCTCCTCCGGAGCGAGGAAGCGGTGGCGGCCTATGACCGTCTGATGCAGATGCAGCCGCCGCATGCCCTGGCGGAGCATGCCGCATACGAGAAGGCGCTGGTGCTCTTCAAGGCGGCCCGATATACCGAGGCGCTGGAGGCGGCGCGGCCGCTGGAGAAATCCCCCGTTCACCGGCATGACGTGTACTGGCTGCTGGCCGAATCCTACGCCGCCTTGAAGAAAGAGGACGAGGCGATCCAATACTACCAGCTACTGGCGGAGCAGTTTCCGGATTCGGATCTGGCGGCGAACGCTCTTTACCGGCTGGGCCGGCTGCTGCAGTCCCGCGGGGAATGGCCGGCTGCCTCGGAAATCTTTCTGAGAATTCCGGAACGCCGTCCGCGCGACGAGCTGGCACCCCAGGCGCTTTTCGCTTCGGCCCATAGCCTTTCCAAAGCGCAGCGGGATGCCGAAGCGATACGGGATTGGGACCGCCTCATTCGGGAGTACCCGAACAGCTCATGGACCGAGGAAGCGTTGTATCACAAGGCGCTTAGCGAAGGGCATTTGCGCCGGGATCAACAGGCGCTGGCCACATGGCGCGACTTGCTGGGCCGATTTCCCTCGGGCCGCTACACGGCGGAGGCGTATTTCTGGTCGGGCGTCCTGCTGGAGGAAGCCGGGCGGCTGGAGGAGGCGGAAAAGGCGTTGCGTCAGGCGTTGGCGGCCCAGCCGAAGCCCGAGCTGGTGCCGCGGGTGGAGTTCCGGTTGGGGCTTGTGTTGCAGCGGTTGGGGCGGGCGGACGAGTCCGCGGCGGTGCTGCAGAAACTTGTGACGTCGCCGCTGCGGGACCGGTTTCCCCCCGAGCTGCTGGAGTGGCTGGCCGAGTATCATATTGAACGGGGCGAGCATGGGGCGGCTGAGGCGGCGGCGCGTTTGCTGGTTGAGCGGGCGACGGAAGACGCGTGGCGTCAAATTGGCGGGGCATTGCTGGGACGGGCACTGCGCGCCCAGGGCCGCACGGCCGATGCGCTGGCCGCCTTGGAGAAGGCGGTGGCCGTTTCCGCCCGCACACATGCGGCCGCGGGCGCATACCTTGAGATGGGCGAATTGGCGTTGGAAGGCGGCGAACATGCGAAAGCCGTTCAGTGTTTCAATGAGGCGGCCACTCGGGCCTCCGCCGATTCGCTCCTTGGTGTGCGGGCGCGGGCCTATGCGGGGTTGGGCCGGGCCCTCAAGGCGCAGGGCGACCTGGATGGCGCGGCGCGGCATTTTCTCAGCGTCGGCATCCTGTTTGACGATCCCGCCCTGGTGCCTGAATGCCTCCATGAAGCCGCCGCTGCGTTAAAGCGCCTGGGGCGGGCGCAGGAGAGCGAGGGCGTTTTGAAGGAATTACAGGAGCGATATCCCGAGAGCCGATGGGCCAAGGAACCGCTGCCGTGACAGCACGGCGAACGGGCGGCCATGGCGGATTGGGGGTCGGACCATGGTGATGCACAGGAACGTTCAGCGCCGTGACGAAGAAGCGTCGGCGATGGCCATGCTGCGGCGCTTGCGTCGGCAGCATGTGCTCTGGGCGGCCGTGGCGGCGGTTTTGTCGGTGATACTGCATGTGGGTCTGGCATTGCGATTTCCGGGCATTGTCTTCTACGGCTTCATTCGGACGCCGGCCGAACAGGAGGTGCCGTCTTTCCGTGTGGAGACCCTGCGGGACGAGCCCCGAACCGAACTTGAAAGGCCGGCCCGATGGTCGGCAACAGACGCGGAAAGAGCCGCGACCACGGCTCGGGAGATGGCGGAAGACGCACAGCCGCTCCGCCGGGAAACGGATGAGGCGCGTCTGGAGCCGCGCGCCGTGCAGAGCAGCATGCTGGCGGGGGCGACACACAGCCTGGCCGAACCGCCGGAGCGGCCCGACCGGGAAGCGTGGGATGCCCGGCCGGAGATCATTCAAATCGAGCGGCGAATTTGTGACGAAGGGGTGGCCGCACTCCCGCGGCGCCTGATTGCGGCGACGCCGCGGCTCGCGGGCATGGGCGACGTTTTTCCACCAGCGGAACGGGATCAACCCGCTACGGGGCTGTCGCAAGCCTTTCCTCCCGCACCGGAAGTGGATGCCGATTTGATCGGCTTCGGCGCGCCGTCTTATGTCGGCGGGCCGGCGGGATTCCCGTACACGCAGTCCGTACCCGAAGAGGCGCCGCAGGCGGCGGCGGAGAAGCGCGAGGACGTTTCGCCATACCGTCCGGTGGAGCGTCTCCTGCGGGTGGATGTGGAAACGTACCGCCCGTTTGCGGAGGACCATGCGTACGCCCGGATCCGGATTTCCCGATGGAGTCCGGAGTCGCTGCCGGTGCTGCCCAAGGACATTGTCTTTGTTCAGGATTGCTCGGCCAGCATGACCGAGCGGCGGATGCATTTCTGCCGAAACGGTTTATCCAGCGCCTTGAACTTGCTCCAACGCGGAGACCGTTTCGAAGTGGTGGGATTCAGGGATGCGACGGAGTGGTGTTTCGGCGGATGGCGGGATGTGGATGAGGCCAGCTTGGAGGAGGCATGGGAATTTATCCAGGGATTTCAGGCGGAGGGGCAGACGGATATCTACGCTTCGATGCGGGAGTTGCTCGCCCTGGAACGGGCGCCGCAAAGGGCCTTGATTTCCCTGCTGATCAGCGACGGGGTTCCCACAGCGGGGATGACGGACAGCGCCCGCATCATCGAGTCCTTCAGCGCGGAGAATCGGGGCGCTCTTTCCGTGTTCACGCTGGGCACGCACCGGGGGGTTAACGCGTATCTGCTCGATCTCTTGAGCTACCGAAACCGGGGGGATGTGTTTGTCGTGCAGTCGGGACGGTGGGACATTCCGGCCGCGGTGGTGGAACGCGTGCGCGAGGTCAACCGTCCGGTTCTGAAAGACGTGCGTTTTGCCTTTGCGGGCTGGGAGGAAGCTGAAGCGCTCCCCCGCCAGACGGCGAACCTGTATCTGGACCGGCCGCTGGTCGTGTATTGCCGCTATCCGCGCGATTTCAACCGGTTGATATTCCAGGCGGTGGGCCAGGGCGCCGAGGCGGCGTGCGACATGGTGTTCGATGTGGATCTCTCGCAGGCGATTCGCGGCAGCAAGGAGCTTCGCTCGATTTGGGCGTGGCAGAAGATCTATGATCTCATGGGAGAACACACCCGAACTCGGGACCCGGCGCTGGTGAAGGAGGCGCAGAAGGTCGCGAGGGAATACGGCTTGCGGGTGCCGCACCTCAACGCCATGCGTCCTTGATGGCCGGGGCCCGTCCGGGCCGCCCGGCCTTGATCATCGAACCGGATCCGAAGAGGAGAGGCCATTTCGGTCCCACTGACCGGCCACCGGGAAGACCGTGAACGGGACATTCCAACGGCGGGCATAAGCATCCAGGGGCCTGCGTAGGAGGGTGAACTCGCGCAGCCATCGGGCAGGGGCGTAGAGGAGCCGCACTCGTTCCGGAATGGCTCCTTCGTATCGGGCCTGGGCGGCGACGGTGACGGGCCCCAGGCTGAGCAGGTAAAGCAGGAAGGCCAGCATGGCGGCCGTCAGTCCGGTCACCAAACCGCGTTCCCAGCGCCGGCGCCGAATGTGCGCGAGCAACGCCTGTGCCGCGGCGGATTCAGGATAGACGCTGCGCAGAACGGTTCGGGCGATCCTCGCGGCAATGTCGATCCGATTATACCGCAACGCATGCTCCGCCTGTTTCAGGTGCGCCGCGACCCCTTGCAGCGCTTTGGAGGCCTCCCGCAGGATGTTTTCCATCTCGTCCGCCTCCACGCGCCATTCCACGAGCTCTGCCCCTCGGGAAAGGCAGGCATCGTATCTTCGGCTGCGAAAGAGGCCGTGTACTTCTTCCGTCAGTTCGGCGAGGCGCTGTGAGGCCCGGCTCCAGTCGAGACGGAGGCGGTCCAGCCGCACGGCCAGGGAGGACAGCGCCACCATGATGCGCTGCAGACCGGTGGCCCCATGGCGCGCCGGACCGAAGGGGTGCGGCCGCTCGGGAAGGCGCGCAGCAGCGGTTTCCAACTGATCGCGCCGGGCGCTAAGCTCGTCGAGCAGGCCGCGCACCGTTTTGAGCTTCCGCTCGGCCAGGAGGCGTTCGGCGTAGGCCACCTGCCGTTCCAGCTCTTCGACGTCCCGTTCCGCCAATCGCCAGGGAATTTCGGCGCGCCACTCGGCGAATGGGTCCGTGTTGTCGAGCTGATCGTACTCGGCCAACGCGGAGACGGCCTCTTCGTAGTCCTGTTCTTGCCAGGCGCGGGCAATAGTTTCGCGCAGCTCGGCCTTTCGGGAGAGGACGGAAGCGGCTTCCCGTTGAAGCTGCAGGATCTCCTCCTGCAACGCTCGGCCGGTCGGACCGGCGGGCCGAAACGCCGGGGCGGCTTCTGCTTCCTTGGTTATGCGCTCGAAATCCTTTTGATCGCGGAATTCGCGCAGGCGGTTGCGCCAAGCGACTGCCGCTTCGTATTGACGGATGTCGGCCTGGCAGGCGGAGCAGAATCGGACGCCGACCCGCGAGTCGTGACCGCATTCCGGGCAGCGTTCCATCCCATCCCATCCGCAATGGTCGCAATAGCGCTTATCCAGCGGATTGAGCCGGCTGCACCATTTGCAGCGCCACATGTCCGTTTCGGTGGTCAGCGAGAGGTAGGATTCTTCGGCGTGGATGAGGGCCTGCTCGAAATCAGCCGCTGTGGCCCACCGGTCTTCGCGGTTTTTTTCAATGGCCTTCAGCAGGACGGGACGGAGGTACTGCGGCAGGCGGTTCTCCCTGAAGAATCGAGGGTTTTCCCCCGTCAGCGCGAAATACAGAATGCCGCCCAGCGCGTAGATGTCCGCGCGGTGATCGGCTTCGTGCGTGTCGTTCTCCTGCTCCGGCGCGCCATAGCCCAGGGACAAGAGCTTTGCGCCGGATACCGTGAGACGAGCCTCGCCCGGCTCGAGCTTCCGGGCGAGGCCGAAATCCACGATCTTCGGCTCGAACGTTTCGTCCAGCAGGATGTTGGAAGGCTTCAAGTCCCGGTGGATCACACCGTGCCGATGGGCGTACTCCATGGCGCGGCACAGTTTGCAAACCAAGTCCACCGCGACACCCGGCGCCAGCGGCCGCCCTAACTCCGCCACATGCTGCTCGAGATTGAGAGACGGCGCGGGAGACGACACATCGGTTTCGGTCTGCTGTGAAGGACCGGCGACGTATTCCATCACAATCAATGGACCGCGCTCGTCTTCGTCCAGATCGTAGAGGTGGACGATATGGCGATGGTTCAGGGACGCGATGGCACGGGCCTCCCGGAAAAACCTGGCTTTCAGCGCCGAGTGCGCCACGACGGATGCCGTCAGCCGCTTGATGGCCACGTAACGACCAAGCTTTTCATCCCGAGCCAGAAAGACGGCGCCCATCCCGCCCCGTCCGATCTCTTTGACCATCTGATAAGGGCCACCCTGAGGCAGGCAAAAACCGGGCGTGGAATCCGAGGGTGACAGATGCAGGGTGGGCTCGTCCCGGCCAAGTGGAGGGCGTTCCAAGCGGCGCGTGGTTTGATCAGGTGGGGGCGTCATATAACCATCGTCGCTGTCAGGGGCTCTTGCCGGTCTCTTCACTCATCACCCGGTTGGCCCGTCTGGCTTCACCAGCCGCATGCTTCACACCCATCCTGTATACTCGCGCACACAGGCTCTTTCAATATCTTGTTCGTGCCGCGCGTCAGACGGGTTGCGCTTCAGCGACCGGCACGGCAGAATGGGATGCGAGAACGGCGCATGAAGACGATCTACACGACGACCATCACCGACGAGGCGAAACGGCGCGGCATCGGCGTGCGGGTGATTGACGAGAACACGCCCATTTTCGAACTGCGACACAGTGGAAGGGCCGTGCGATGCTTCAATGCGCTGACGGATCGGGTGGGGGCTGTGTCGTTTCATCTGGCGCAGAACAAGCATCTGGCAAACCGGTTCCTAGCCCGGGCGGGATACCCTGTTCCCGAGCAGATGGTGTACGCTTCGTTTGGCGAGGCGACAGGTTTCTTGAGACGCCACGGGCGGGTCGTGGTGAAACCGGCTGCTCAGTGGGGTGGAAGGGGGGGCACGGTGGGGGTGGAGAGTTCGGAGGATCTGCGACGAGCGATCCGTGCGGCCCGGCGATTCGATGAGACGGTGCTGATCGAACAGTTCGTGCGGGGATCGGATTACCGCGTGATTGTGGTGAACGGTCGTTTCGTGGCCGCGATCCGAAGGAATCCGGCGACGGTTTGCGGCAATGGGCGGGACAGCATCTGGACGTTGATTCGGCGGCAGAATCATCGTGAGGCGCGGGAGGATCCGAGCCACCGGATTCCGTTGGACGCCGAAACACGCCGCAACTTGCGGCAACTGGGGTGGAGCCCCAATGCCGTTCCTCGGCCCGGGGAGCGAGTGACCGTGCGGCTGACATCCAATTACCATACGGGCGGTACGGTGGATGTGGTCACGAGAGAAACGCCGAAGCCCTTGGTTCGCACAGCGAAAAGGGTGGCAAAGCTGCTCGGCATCCCCGTTTTAGGGGTGGATTTCCTGGTGGATGCCACGTCCGGGCGTCATTGGATTGTCGAATTGAGCCCGGACCTGGCTATTTCTCCGCCGGAAGGCGCCGAAGTCGCCCGCCATTTTCTCGATTTCTTGTTCCCGGAGACGAGGCATGTTCACGGACGGAGAGGAATGGGAGGAAAGAAGGCTCGTCAGGCGATCCGCCGTGGGCGACGTGTCCGCGGGGTTCGTTGACGGGCGGGTCCGGCCTTTGCGGCCTGACGGCGCCTGGGCGCGGGGTATGGGGCGTGGGGGCGCGAATCAGCCTGCGCCCCGGACAAACCGGCGGCCGATTTGAGCTCGACAATCTGATCTCGGAGCATAGCCGCCCTTTCGAACTCCAGGGCGGCGGCGGCCTCCAGCATTTCCCGTTCGGCTTCACGAATCGCCTCCGCCACGTCATAGGCCACGCCATTCTCGCGGACGACCGCCTGCTCCACCGCTCGCGCTTCCTGCTCGATGGCCAGTCCTTCCTGAATGCTCTTCTGGATGGTGCGAGGGGTGATATGGTGGCGGCGATTGTACGCCAGTTGCGCCTCCCGCCGCCGTTCGGTGACGCGGATCATTTCCCGCATGGAATCGGTCATGTTGTCGGCATAGAGAATGACTTTGCCATCAACGTGCCGGGCTGCGCGACCTGCGGTTTGTATGAGCGAGGTTACGGAACGCAGGAACCCTTCCTTGTCGGCGTCGAGGACGGCCACCAGTGAAACCTCGGGCAGATCAAGCCCCTCGCGCAAAAGATTAATGCCGATCAGGCAGTCGAATTCTGCCTTGCGCAGGCGGCGAAGAATCTCGACCCGTTCGATGGCGTCAATATCGGAATGAAGATAAGCCGTTTTCAAGCCGAGGCTTTGGAGATAGGCCGCGAGGTCTTCCGCGGTACGCTTGGTCAGGGTGATCACCAGGGATCGTTCGCCGCGTTCCGCGTGAGCGCGCACCTCTTCCATGACGTCGTCCACCTGTTTCTCGAGCGGCCGGACGATGATGGGCGGATCCACAATGCCGGTGGGGCGAATCAGCTGCGGGACGGGCGGCGGCGACACCTGTCGTTCGAACGGACCCGGCGTGGCGGAGGTGAAGATTACCGGTCCCACGGCCTTCAGGAATTCCTCGAATCGAAGGGGACGATTGTCCAGGGCGGATGGCAGCCGGAAGCCGTGTTCCACCAGCACGGATTTGCGAGCCTGGTCGCCATTGAACATGGCGCGCAACTGGGGCAGCGTGACGTGGGATTCGTCCACGATGGTGAGGAAGTCGGAGGGGAAATAGTCGAGGAGGGTGGCCGGCGGCTGGCCCGGAGGGCGTCCACTCAAGTGGCGGGAGTAGTTCTCGATCCCCGCGCAGTAGCCGACTTCGCGCATCATCTCCACGTCGTAGCGCGTGCGCATCTTGAGTCGCTGGGCCTCGAGGACGAGGCCGCGCGTTTCGAACCAGCGCAACCGTTCTTCCAATTCCTCGAGGATGCGCTCGGTCGCTGCTCCGATTTTGTCCTGCGGCATGACGAAATGGTTGGCCGGAGAAATCACGGCGGCGTCGAAACTTCGTCCGGTTCTTCCCGTTTCGGCACAAAGCTCGTGAATGGCTTCGATGCGGTCGCCGAAAAAGGACACCCGCAAACCGGTTCGCGCGTAGGAGGGGAAAATGTCCACCGTATCGCCGCGCACTCGAAAGATTCCCGGTTCGGGGGCGTAGTCGTTACGCCGGTACTGGATGTCCACCAGTTTCCGCAACAGGACATCCCGGTCCATGGACTGTCCCTGACGCATCTCGACAACCATTTGCCGGTAATCCTCGGGGGATCCGAGTCCGTAGATGCACGACACGGAAGCGACGATAATGACGTCGCGGCGGGCCAGCAGGGAGTTGGTGGCGGAGAGCCGGAGGCGCTCGATGTCGCGGTTGATCGAGGCATCCTTCTCGATGTAGGTGTCGGTTTGCGGGATATAGGCTTCCGGCTGGTAATAATCGTAGTAACTGACGAAGTACTCGACAGCGTTGTTCGGGAAGAAGTCCCGGAGTTCGGCGTATAGCTGGGCGGCGAGCGTCTTGTTGTGCGAGATAATCAGGGTGGGGCGGCCGGTCCGCGCAATCACATTGGCCATGGTGAACGTCTTCCCCGAGCCCGTAACGCCTTCCAGAATCTGGAAGCGCTCGTTACGGCGAAGCCCGTCACAAAGAGCGGCAATCGCTTCGGGCTGATCGCCGGTCGGCACATACGGGGCGCGAAGATGAAAAAGGGATTCGGTCACAGGTGCAGCATTCGTTCCAGGGCCTGGCGGGCGTCGTCTGCCATTGCCGGCGGGACGCGGACCAAGCGGGATTCGGGCCATTGGTCGAGCAGCTCCGCCAGATTCTGTTCGTTGGTCTTGGCCATGTTGGCGCAGACGGAGGGGCGAAGCGCCTTGACGGTGCAGCGCCCCTGCTGTTCCCGCGCCAGCCGCTCCACGAGATTGAGCTCCGTGCCGACGAAGATGAGGCTGCCGGCAGGGGCTGCGCGCACGTATTCCACGATGCGGGCGGTGGAGCCATGCGCATCGGCGAGGGCGGTTACTTCGCGCGGACATTCGGGGTGGACGATGATGCGGGCCTCAGGATGGCGCGCGCGGATTTGGGTAATCTGGTCCACGCTGAACGCCACGTGCACGATGCAGTGGCCGTTCCAAACCACCATGCGGGCGCGAAGAAGGCGGTCGGGCGACAGCCCGCCATCCGGGAGGCGGCGATCGAAAATCGCCACGTCGTCGTCGGCGAGCCCCACATCCCTTGCGACATTGAGCCCTAAATGCTGATCAGGCAGAAAAAAGGGGCGACGTCCCTGGGCCAGTGCCCAGCGAACCACTCGCTCTGCATTGCCCGACGTGCAGGCACTGCCGCCTGCGCGCCCGCAAAAAGCCTTTACGGCGGCGGAGCTGTTGACATACACGATGGGAATCCAGTCGGCGCCGTGCCTCTGCAGGAAATGCCAGGCCGCCGCCACACGGTCGGCATCGGCCATGTCGGCCATAGGGCAGCCCGCCGAAACCTCCGGCATGAAGACGGTCTGATGGGGCAGGGCCAGTATGGCCGCCGATTCGGCCATGAAATGAACCCCGCAGAACACAATGCGCTCGGCCGCCGATGCGCGGGCCGCCGCGTGAGACAGCTCCAGCGAATCGCCTATTCGGTCCGCGTGCCGCAGCACTGACTCCCGCTGGTAATAGTGGCCGAGCACCAGGAGGCGCGGGCCCCACTCGCGCCGGTGCTGCTCTATCTTGTCAGACAGGTCTTTCATGGTTGCAAAAGACGATTCACTGATTATATTAGCACTTCCTGATGCGTACCTGTAGCTCAATTGGACAGAGCATCTGACTACGGATCAGAAGGTTGCAGGTTCAAGTCCTGCCAGGTACGCCACGAATTCCAGTTGGGCCCCCGAAGGCCAAGACTCTGCCCATTTCAAATGCGGAATGGAAGGCAGGAATGGAGAGATGCTAGGGCGTAGCGGCCGCTTCTTTATCCTGAGCCGCCTTCCTCATGCCTTCAATCTTTCTGCGCGATTCGGCTCGGGAAGCGTCCTGACGGAGCATGTGGCGGTGCACGAGGTCTGAATCTTCGGGCAATCCAGTCTCCTTGCCGATGCCTTCCGGCTCGGAGACCCAGACCGTCACGAAAATGATGGTTTCCTGCTGGGTCTTTTCCTTGTGCGTGTGCGAGAACAGGTATTTGCCGACTAGCGGAATGTCGCCGAGGAGGGGAATCTTGCTGACGGCGTCTCGTTCGCTCGTCTCCGTCAACCCGCCGATGGCGGCCGTCTTGCCGCTTTCGAGGCTGAAAACGGTCTTGATGGTTTTAGTGGCGATAATCGGATAGGTTTGACCGTTCGGCGCGACGGCGTCGTTGACGAACCGGGTCAATTGGGGTTCGATTTTGACGGTGATGTTGTTGTCTGTGTTGACGGTGGGCGTCACGTTCACCTTCACACCGAAATCTACCGCGTCACCCGGGTTATAGGTGACGACCGGCGCGATGCCCTGCTGGCCCGGGGTGACGGAGGAAATGAACGGCCGCTGTCGTTCACCGATGTGGATCGTGGCCGTTTCCTCGTTGGCCACGATGATCTTTGGATTGGAGACGATGGTGATGCCGTTGATCTGCTTGAGTGCACTCAACATGACCGTGAAATCGCTCATGCTGAGAACGGCCGTTCGGATGTCCGTGACGGTCTTCAAAGAAGAATTCGCGTCCAAGATATCCAGTGTCGCCTTTTGCGATTGGTCAATCGTATCGTCGCGCAGCCGGGTGGGGGTGCGGGTTTCCTGCAGGAGATAGTTTCCGGACCCCGGAGGGGATTCCACGTAGGACTTCGTTACTTCCTCATAGGGTTGCCCGTTGATATCGAACCGCTCGTTAACCTGATCGACATGGGAGACGCTGTTGACTTGACTCAAACTGCTGTCGCGGCGCTTATCCCGAGTCTGCGTCTTGTTGGACTCCAAGGAGCGGCTGAGCTGTCCGAGGGTAATGTTGACCCCCTGGAGGGATTTCCAATTAATGCCGAGGTCCTTGATGGCCTGATCGCTGAGTTCCATGAACTTGGCCTCGATATAAACCTGGCGGCGGGGCAGGTCTATGGAAGAAATCACATTCTTGATTTCCGCCAGCCCGGCGGCGGTGGTGCGCACCACGAGCGAGTTGCCCGAGGCGAACGGCACCACTGAACCGTTGGCCCCCACGAGAGACTGGACGACTGGCAACACGTTGGCCACGGCGGCATAGGTGAGCTTGATGGTTTCGGAAATCAGCGGTTCCGGGGCTCCTTCAGCCTTAGCGGTGATGCTGTAGACCCGCGATCCCGGTGTTTTCTCGGTCAGCGCCAGACCGTGCATGTCCAAGATGGATTCCAGGGCAGTTTTCCAATCCACGTCCTGTATGTTGACGCTGACCGTCCCCTGAAGGTTGGAGGCGCTGGCAATGATATTGGCGCCCGATATGCGCGTAAACATGCGCACCACGTCCTGCAACGGCACGTCGTCCAGGGTGATGGAGATCAGGTTATTCCCTTGGGTGCTGGACGTCACGGTGGCGCCGGACACGCTCACGTCGCCGGGCGATACGGGAAGCAGTTCTTCTTCCGGCGGCGTGACGGGCGGCGGGGCCGGCGCATCTGCCTGTGCCGCGGATGGCGGCAGGGCGGCCGGCGATTCGGTGACCGATGGCTCCTGGGCACGCGAGAGGCCAGAGACGAGCATCATACCCAGGCCGATCAAGGCGAGAGAGCGTATCCATCTGTTTTTCACTGCGTTGTCCTTTCTATACATTATCCGCTATACCATGTTCGGAGAATCGGTCAGTAAGCTAGAACCCGATAGGCTCTCCATACGGCGCCGGTATAGGAGGTGTCCGTGCAGCTCATCGGCCCCGCCACTCCCGGCAGATTCACGCATCCGGAGAGGTCGGTCCATCCATTGGTCGTCAGCAAGTCTTCCGTGTACTGGACGGCGTAGAGCCAGTTTTCCTCCCCGGTCCATGTAATGACCAATCCATTTGTTCCCGGCAAGCTGCCGACGCCGGAAAGCACAAGCGGGGCGCTCAGGGCGGTGGGGGAATAGGCGAGTTTCAGCACCCGGTCATTGCCCGTATCGGCAATATACAGGTAGCCGCGGGGGCTGACGGCAATACCTTCAGGGAAACGGAGGGCATCACCGCCAATCACCGTTGTCCACTGCCCCGTGCCGAGGGGCCCGACCACGATGCGATGGTTGTCCATATCCGCGATGAAGAGATTCGTTTCAAAACCCAGCTTGATGTCGCGCGGGTTGTTCAGCCCTCCTTCGTCCGCGCCGGAGCCGGCAATACGTCCGAGGAACATGCCGTTGGTGGCGAACTGCTGAACACGGCTTACCGTGGTGGTGGAGAGCACGGCATAGTCCGTGACATAGAGGCGATTGGACGCGTCCATGGCCAAGCCGGACGGGTTTCGCACATAGCCGGCGTTGAAGCCGGGCGCGATGAGTGTGGACCAAACTCCGCTGGCATCGCGTTTCTGCACACGATGATTGAAATGATCGGATACGTAGAGGTTCGTCCACGCGTCGGCCACAATGCGATGAGGCACGATAAACTGGCCATTGGATGTCCCGTAGACCCCCCAACTGACCCAGTTGCCGGTCTGTGCATCGCGGCGCTGCACGCGGTGGTTGTTTCCGTCTGCCACGTACAAATTATCCCAAGGGTCGAAAGCCACGCCGAAGGGTTGGTTGAACTGACCGGCGTTGGTGCCTGGCCCCCCGATAACGGTCCACGTTTCTGTGCGCGGGTCGAGCACGTGGATGCGGTGGTTGCCGCTGTCCGCCACATGCAAGTAGCGGCGGGAGTTGAAGGCCATGCCGCGCGGCTTGAGCACCTGGCCGACATTGGTTCCGTTCAGGGCGAGGACGGTGTATTGATAGTAGAGTCCTTCGACGATTGTGGTCATATCGTTCGTCACCCCGACCGTCACGCTGGGGGGAGCCGCCCAACCCGGTACGGTCGCAAACTCCACGGTGTAAAGGCCGGGGGCGAGGACAAGCAGCGTTCCGCTATTCGTGAACTGGCCGCCAGCCAGGCGCCACATGGCGCCATCCGCCACGGCGTTGGTCGGCTGGATCACGACGTAGAGTCCTGTCACTTGCGAGTACGTCCCGGTCAGCACGACCGGTGCGGCGTTGGTCAAGTCCACCCACACGGCGGCTGGTGTGATCCAGGGTGGAATATCCGTGAAGGAAACCAAATGACTTCCCAGCGGCAGATTGGTGACGAGAGCGCCGCTGGATTGGGCGGGGCCGCCGTCCACCTGCCATCGGGCACCGGCTACACGGGCGGCCTCCGGCTCAATATAAGCTCGGATGCCGCCGGTGATTTCCGTATACCAGATCAGGAGGCTGGTTTCGGCATTCTCGTTGATGGTCACCGCCTGCGGAGACGGGGCCAGCCAGTGGGTGATGGTGCGGAAGGTGATGGTATGTAAACCGACGGTGAGGTTGCTGGCGACGGTGCCGCTGTTCAGCCAGGGGCCTCCGTCCACTGCCCACTGAGCCCCTGCGGCCCGCGCCCCGGCGGGCTCGATGGCGACGCGCAGGCGGCCGTTCATCAAATACGTTCGGACAATGGCCGTGTTGACGCCGTTCGTCAGGATGACCGTTTCGTTGGTGGGGGGCGTCCATCCGGACACAGGCATGTATGTCACCGTGTGCGGACCGGGAGCCAAATCGGGCACCGTGTCGCCGCTGGCGTTGGACGGCCCCCCGTCCACAGACCATGCGGCGCCTGCCGTGCGCGCTTCCGCGGGAAGCAACGTCACGCGGAGGGAGGGAGGAGAAAGAAATGCGCCGGGCTCAACGAATTGGACGTTCCCAATGATGCGCGCGGCATGCGCCCACCCGGTATGCCAGTCCTCGGGATGTGTGAAGTCCTGGGGGCCGTAGGGGCGGTGGAAGAATCCAAAAGGCATTACGTCTTCCGTAGCCTGTCCGTCATCGAAACGGAAATAATGGATCAAACCGGTGGAATTGGTAGGAACGGGGCCATCGCGGCCGGCCACAATCTGGGTGCCATTGCGGGCCATGTTCCAGAGGCGGATTTCATCCAGTTCGCCGCTGAAATCCTCGCCGATTCGGAGGAACGTTTCGCCACCCTTTCCGTTGATCGGTGGAGAGAGGAAGAAGGAGTTGGTCGCGGCGCAAAGACTGCCGTTCGTGTACAAGGTCAAGGTGGCTGTTTCCGGGCTGTACGCTGCCGCAAGATGCGTCCAGAGTCCGGTTTCGATCAAGCCGCCGGCCACCAGGTAGGCTCGCCCGTCTGGGCGGACATATCCTGCGAAGGGGACAGCGCCGCCGACGCCATTGGTTTGGATGCCCAGCACGTAGTTGAGCGCGAAGGCGCCTCCCGAGAGGGCCTGCACGGCGCGCCGGAGCACGAAAGCTCGTGCGGTGGGCAAGACGTGAGGGCGAACCCAAGCTTCCAGTGACCAAGCGGTGCATCGCTGGTTGGCTCCGATGGGCACCTCCAAGTAGTCCGCGGCGGATCCGCCAAAGCGCATGGCCCGCGAAACGGGCGGATCCAACGGATCGGCGGGATTGGTGCCGGCCATCAGTTCCTGTGAATCGGTTTGCCCGTCGTCATCGGTGTCCACGATATCCGGGCGGCCGCCCAGCCATTGTTCCAAGAGATTGGGCACTTCGTCGCCGTCCAGATCCTCCTCCGTGTCGAGGATGCCGTTTTGGTCGCTATCGTCGGCGCGAGGATTGGTTCGCGACCAATACTCGTAGATGTTCCAGAGGCCGTCGGGCTGGCCCGGCTCAACATCGCCCAGGGCGCCGTTGGCACCTTCAGCGGAGAAGGGGTCGAGATGGTGAACGAGCTCCCATCCATCGGGCAGACCGTCGCCATCGCTGTCATCGGCGCCGCGATCGTCCACGCCGATGACGGGGGCAAAGTGGTTGGTGGCGAGGGCAAAACCGCCGGACAGGGCGTATCCGTGATCGCCGAAAAGGTAATCCGACGCCCGCAACAGGCTTGAGCGTGCTTTTCGTGTGAAGTCCTCAGCCGTTGCGCCACCGTCGTCGAAGCGAGCGTAAAATACGAGGCCGGGCGTCGCCGGAGGCACGAGCCGAGAGCGATACGTTTCGATGTCCGCCGGGGAACGAGCCGTGTTCCAGATGCGGACTTCATCCAGCCACACCGCGTTGGTCAACGGCCCTGCCGCTTCGGAGAGCCCAAGAACCGGGTTCGTGGCGCTGGCGTAGACCCAACTGGAGACTCCCTCTTCGAATACGTGGTCCTGCTGGACGAAGATACCGTCTACGTAAAGGGCCAAAGTGTTATCGGCTGGTTGAAACACGCCGGACAGATGCACCCATCGGTTAGTGGGCAGAGGAAGACCGCTCACGCGATACCACTTGCCTCCCAATGTTTGGAACGCGACTTGCGGGATGCCGTTCGACAAGCTGAGTTGGCAGGTCACATCCACATAGCCTTCCAAGTTTACGGGGCCGGGAATGCGGATGAGATGCCCATACCGGCCGGGAGCGGCTAAAAGAACGGAACATTCGAGCGTCCAAGCCCGGGCATGGAGATCCGGACGGTAGCCATAGTCTGAACTTCCTTCCGGATCAGGAATGCGGATGCCGTGCAGGGATGTGATCAGCGCGGACCGACGCACAAAGGGATCCATCGAGTGAACCGGGCTGGAAGCGGGCACCCGTTCGTCGTACTCCTGCTGTATTTCCAAACGGTCCGTCAACCCGTCGTCATCCGTATCCTGCCCATCATCCGTGCCGAGGCTGAGGGTGGGGAGGGCTGCGCCAAGTGTTCCGTCCGCGCGGTGACCAGCAAGCCACCAGCGGGAATAAGGGGGACGAGCCACCGCGGTGCCGTTGGTGGGCGTGCTGTCCGGGCGCCAGTTGTGCTCATGGGGGTTTGTTTCGTCGCCGGATCCCCGCACATACAGATCGTTTGGATCGCGCCAGCCATCCTGTCCCATGAACTCCTCAGCGTTGACGAGGCCATCGCCATCCGGATCGCCAATGAAACCATTCGGGTTGGGAATCCAGGCGCTGCCGTTCCAAACAAAGAGCGCGCCGTCCTGCGGGTCGAGGTTGAACTCCACTTCCCATCCGTCAGGGAGGAGGTCCCGATCCGTGTCCCATCCGTCGCGTCCGCTTACGGGCTGTTCGTCCGGGTACCCGCTCCCCGTGGAGGGGTCAGTCCATTTGTGGTTCCGCAGGGTCCAGATGTCGTCGAAAATACTGGCTTCGTTTGTGGCCCCAAGTTGAACAGGCGGCACAAAAATGCGCATGCCATTAGAACTTCTTTTTGGGAAAGAAGCCCTGCCCTCTGTCCAGATGTCGTTTGCGGCGCCCTGCCGGAAGGCGGTCAGCAGGCACTGCTCGCGGTAGTTGGTCAGGCCGTCGCGGTCCGGATCGGCTGCGTGGTTGCCGGCCGACTTCGGATCTATGCCGTTGGCCGGGTCGTACCACGCCGTCTCGAAGCTATCCACCAGGCCGTCGTCATCCGTGTCCAGATCGATGGGGTTAAGGTCGTCGGCGCTACCGGTGGAGCGGGCGACACCCGTGTTTTCGTTGGGATCCTGTTCGAGGCGCGGCTTGCCGTCCACGCCAAGGTATTCATAGTAGTTGACCAGGCCATCGCCGTCAGCGTCGTCATAGGCGTCGTTACCCATCGGATTGAGACCCGCCCCGCCGGCGTAGTAATCGAGTTCCCATTTGTCGTCCATCTTGTCGCCGTCGCTGTCCCAGTTCAACGGGTTGAGCATGACGAGCCCCGGGTGCCGGCGCGACGCATCGAATTCCTCCCTATTGGTCAATCCGTCGCGATCGTCGTCTCCACCACCTCCGGAATCCAGGTTCCCCATCCAGCGGGCTTCCCACCAGTCCGGCAGGCCATCGCCGTCCGCGTCATCCGTGACCAGAAGATTCATGTTGGGCACATTGTCGCTTGCGATTGTGAGGCCCAATGCCGCGCTTCGGGGCTCGCCGGCTTGGAGAAGGCCGTCGGCGTTCGCGTCTACCCAAGCCACAACCGAAACCTCGCCCGAGACCGCAAGGGGTCCGAGCGCGTAGGGATGTTCTGAAAGGTACGGAAAGGGCATGGTGGCCGTATAGGCCACGGAGGTCGAGGCCAATGGGGTGCCGATAGGAGGCGACGGCGCGCGCCAAACGCCCACCATGATGGACCCCGCCCCAGAACCGTCACCCGGGGGCGTGCTGACGGCGCCGAGGTTGTCCCAGACGGACTGATTGATGACGATGCCGGAAATGGTCTGGGCTTTTGCCGGCAAGGTGATGAGGAGCGGCAGACTCAAAAAGCCGGCTGCAAGGCCCATTATCTCGCGCCGCATCCCGAACGTGTTGTTTTTCATGCCCCCTCCACAGCCTGTCGTTGAGGCCGCTGCTCTTGCCAGCCTTGCTGATAAACACCTTTTTTCGTGCTTCGTTCGGAAGCCGGACGAAAACTGGAGCCGGCCGCTTACGGTTGCGTTATGACGACGTTTGCCACGTTGCCGGCCTGGTCTTGCACCTGCACGGCGTTGTCTCCTGAATGATCGCGCACGTATACCACGCTAACGCCCGTGTTTCCGCCCACCAAGTGTCCAAGACTGGCATCCACCACGGTCCAAACGTACGGCGGGTACCCGCCGCTAACGGTTATGACGGCCATATCGCCATTCACGGCAAGGCTACTGGGGCTGGCGGAGGCGGTCAGCGAGGAAGTTGAGGCTTTTATTTCCGAAATGCCTGTGCGGCCGTCGTCGTCGTAGGCGATAACGGTATTGGGCGCCACAATCAGCACGGTGTAAATTGCCTGATTTGGTCCGGTGGAGTGAATGGTTCCGCGACCCGGAATTGCGACGGCCCAACGATAATCCTTCTTGCCGCCTAGAACGGTGAAGGCGATTTTTTGCCCTGGGTAGGTGACGGTTGCGTCTTGGGGCGCTACGTCGAGCTTGCGCGTGACGTCATTACGCGGATCCGTAATGAAAGGGTGCTGGGCGAAGAAGAGGTCCAATTCGCTCGTTTCTGGTTCATCTTCGCAGCCCCCCCCACAAAGGATGGCTGTTAACGCAAGCAGCAGCCGAAATACGCTTGTTTTGCGTTCGAGTCGTTTCATGACTTGCTTCCTCTCTGAGCGTTTCAATCTTCCGCTTCACTTGTCACATTCAGCCTGATCAATCTTAATCCCTGTGCGTCAATTGCGCGGATTTGCCATCGATACACGTTGCCCTCGTAACGCACGCTGACGATGTCGCCCGCCTCAACCCAGCGGCCGTTGACCATGCCAAGATAACGGGCTTCAATCCCGTCGCGTCCCAGGCCGACACGGCTTACGCCGCGAACGTACAGCCGCTTGCGGGCCTCATCCCAGTTGGGCAAGAGAGGATTAAATTCACGCGCAGCCGTGGCCGCTGAACGAGATATTCGAAGGCGCTTGGGGATATATCCCGTCGGCCAAAAAGGATCGCGGTAGTCGGCGACCGACTCCGCGTCTGAAGCGATTTCCGGCGCGGGTTGCACGACGGCGGCCGCGGTTGCCGCCATCTCGGAATGGTCCGGATGATCCGGAGTCGCGATGTCTTCCTCCGAGCCTTCCGGCAGGGGGGCGTCCGATCCGGAGAAGGGCGGACGCTCCGCCACATCCACCGTGATCGCTGGCGAAGGCGTCTCTCCCGGGGCTGGAGCGTCGAAACGGCTTGCGCCCATGGCGGTCATTGCCACGCCGGCCCACGCAAGCAGCACGAGTATGTTCCAATGGCGGTTCATAACGCGAAACCATCATTAGCGGCCCGGGAAGTGACCGGCGCAGCGGCCGGCGGCAGCCGGACCGCGGCCGCTTCCGCGCGGACCGGCCAGACCACCTGGAATGCGACGCGATGCCGTTCCGGATCCTCGGCCTGGGGCGATATGGTCAATTCGGTGATCGTCAGGAAGGGGTTCCGTGTTTCTATGCGTCGGAGCACAAGGATCAGATCGTGGTAGGAGGCGGTTCCGCGCACCTGCATTCCGTAACCGCGGAAAGCGTAAGGGGTCTGCGTTTTCTTTGGCGGCATTTCCTGGAAGCTCGTTTCCACGAGGCTGGCCACCTGGAATCCCGTGTCCTTCACGGCATTCTCGATCATCTCGCGCGCGCCCAGATCGTATGATCCCAAGACCGGCTTCAAGACGAATTGTTCGGAAAGCGCCTCGATTTCCGCCGTGATTTGATCGTGCTGCATGCGCGTTTCATGTTGGGTCGCCAGCTCAATTCGCGCCTTGCGGGTTTTTTCGCGGAGATTCTGCAGGAGCACACGCGCTTCGCGGTTGGAACGGAGCACGGGCATGATGCCCAACTGAACAACGGCATAGAGCACGGCCAATGCGCCGAGACCCAGCAACGTCAGCGCCTGCGCCCGTTCCCTGCTGTTAGTCGGCAGTTTCATTCGAATGCGCGCGGTCTGTATTTGACGACCAGTTCAAAGACGCGATCGGTCCGAGCGGCGTTGCGCGACGGATCCTGTTTGAAGGAGCCGGCAGGAATCGCCGCGTTCGTAACCGTCTGATTGAAGAACGGATGGATCAAGAAAAGGCTTTGAAATTCGGTTACATTGGCTTCTGGTTGCAGCCCGCCGGTTTTGCCCGACATCCGCAACTCGAAGGCCCGCTCGGGCGCTTTGGGTCCCATTTGCAACCGCTGGATGATCATGAGTTCCGTAAGCTGGATGGTGGCGGGCATAAGGCGCGCCATTTCTTCGAGTTGGCTGCTCCACTCGATCCGCGCCTTGCCCCAGCTCTTCAGTTCTCGCAGCACCTCGCGTTCCACCGCAATGCCGGCCTTCAAGCGCACGGCTTCCAAGTACTTCGGCTCGGTCTGCTGCCAGGCTTCTTTCGCAATGGCCACTTCCCTGCGCAGCGCGGTATAGGATCCGAAGAAAGAAAGAGCGCCCAGCGCGAAAACGGTCAGCGCCGCGAAGGGCAGGGCCTTGATCAGCCCCGTGACCCATACGGGTTGTCCGCTGCGGATCTCGGAATCCAGAATAAGATTGACGCGCACGCTCATGATGCCTCGAGGAATGCCAGCGCGCCTCCCACGGCCGCCGCGAAACGTCCTTCCTGCCCCTGCACGCGCTCGGACATCGCGCCCGGGGCAACAGACAGGTTTTCAAAGGGGTTCCACGCCTGCGCCTCCAGGCCGGACGAAGAGGCGATGTCATTCATCCATTCCCGCATGTGCGCGGCGCCGCCGGAGGCGTAGAGCCTTTCCACTCTGCAATTTTCTCGCCGCTCAACAAAATCGCGCGAGATGACCAGTTGTTGCACGAATGGCCGGAGCGTTTCCTTGACGAGGCCCGAGATGTCAAACGAACGTTCCAGCACAATGCCTTCGGCGGTTTCAGGGTCCACGCCAAACTTCTTCTGGATGCCCCTGTGGAGTTGCTCGGTTCCGAGGTCGAACTTGCGGATCAACACAATCGCGCCCTTGTTGACCATGCTGAGGGTTGTGATGCGGTATCCGAAATCGGCGACGGCCACGCACTGCTCCGTGAGGTTTTTCCCCAGGCCGCACAGGAAGGCGTTCAGGCTTGCCAGGCCCGAAATCTCTATCGATCGAGCCGCCGGCGCGCCTTGCGGGAAAAGCCCCAGAGCCGATTGCGCCTGGTTCTCGGGCAGACCGACAGCGAGGAATCGCGTCTCCGACCGACCGTGATCTTCCGGCAGCTTTTCGTAGGCCATGCGATAGGCGGCGGAATCGGAAAGCCCCATGAGTTCCTGTATCTGTTCCGGGTTTTCCGGTCCGTGCCCGGGCAAACTCAACAGTTTCACGACCGCGCCTTCGCCGGGCAACAGCAGCGCCGCGTACCGACAGCGTAACGCTTTGGGCAGTTCAAACGCGACATCGGCCGCGTCCGGCGTGGATTTGTCCGTCACTGCAAACGGCGCGGGGGGCAGCAAGTCGACGGCCGTGATGGTGATGGAATTACGGTGCCGCCGGGCGCGCACGGCCTTGGTGGCTGACGCGCCGAAGTCCAGCGCGATCACTTCCGACGGGACGTGACGGAATCGCTTGGCAAGCGCAACAACTTTCTGCATTTCTTGCCCTACCTGGCCTCAAGTCGGATCAACACGCGGGGGAATGCGAACTCAAAGCCTTACCCCATTCGGCGCGATACTACCTGGTCTCTTTTCAAAACGCAACGCCACAAAGAATGAACCTCCACGGCCTCCACAACCGCCGGCGCCACGCCGTGAAAACGGCCTATTGCTGCCAGCCGGCGACACCGACCAAATCTCCGCCGAGTGGCGTTTCCCCGCCGCCGCCGGGTGGTGTGGGCGTGGAGTCTTCGTAGATGAAGACGTCCGCGCCACCGGTCTTTCGGAATTCGTTCGCCGCGATGACGGATCCGCGAATGACCCCGTTGCCGCTCTTGTCGAAGCTGCCTGTCTTGGCGTAGATGAGGCCGTTGATATTCCCGCTGCCGCTGATGTCGATGTTCCCGTCGCGACTGATGAAAGCCGGCAGCCGGCCGACTTTCACCTGCGGGCCGCTGCCGGTGAAATTGATATCCTTGGTGGCGATTACGCAACCGATGAAGCGGCCGGACCCGCTCCATTTAAAGTTGCCGTTGACCCACATGACGCCGCCGGGCACCACGTAATCGCTCGCCCCGGAAATATGGACGTTGCCGTTATAAACCTGCCCGTTTGCTTGTGCCCATTGCAGGTAGGGATCCAATACAATGTTCGGAATCGGCACCAACGGGACCGGGGCGGTCGTGCCCCCACCCGTTACGTTCCCCGGGCTGCTGCCTTTCCAGTTCGGCGCCCGGGCCGTGCCGCGAATTTCCGTCGAGCCGACGCTCCAAATTTCGTTCACACAAGAGACGTTGCCGGAAATCACCTGGCTGCCGGTCATCTTGTATTTGTAGTTGCTGTGGATCCATCCGCCGGAGACATCCGTAAGGCCGCTGCCGCTCCACGTCATCTGCCCGCCGCAAACAATGGCGTAGCTGAACGCGTTGGGCGGATTATTGGTGGACGTTTCGTTGGTTGAGGCATTGTGATTGCGGATGTCGAGCACAGCCACGGCCGTGGCTTCTCGGTAGATGCCCGTGCTGGTAATGATGGCCAGCGCCGTTCCGATGGGCTGCACATCGGCATCGAACCGCCCTCCGCGAAAATCCTTGGCCGGGAAAGCGCTGGGATTGTGCCGCAGGGACCAGTTGGTCGCCAGGATGCTGTACGCCTCGTTGGCGCCGGCTTCGGCGATGTTCTTGGCGCGAATTTGATTGGCGATGCGCCGCGTGACGTAGGGTGTGTTGAGGGCGTACGTCATCATGGCTCCTACCACGATCACCAGCACGCCCAGCACCACTGCGACGGTCAGCAGCGCCGAACCGTCGCGTACTCTCTTGTAGTCGATCGCGTTCATGTTGCGCTCCCCCTTCACTTCCCCGTGTTCCGCGGGTAGATTTCGCCGGTGACCGTGGACGTTAGTTGACGGGTTGCGCCTCCCAACAGCCGCACGTTCCGGAAGATGGTCAGGTCCATGGATACGCCCCGCACCAACGGCTTGCCGTCCATGGTTAGCTCGAAGATGCCGTGGTCCGGTCCGGTGGAAAAAGTGCCGGCGATGTCCGTCACGCGGTTCTCTCCATGCCAGCGAATGGTGACATCCCGCAGGGTGGGCACCGAGGCGGAACCGGTAAAGAAATTGTTGTTGGGCGTCATGCGCGCTTGAAACTGCACATAACGGCCGTTGCCGGGATTGATGGCTCCGCCCGAGGACATGAGCGGAACGAGGGTGGTATTGGTCCACGGGGGCGCATCGGACAGGTCGGGCTGATTACCCGAGCGAACCTGCATGCGCAGCGTCGTGCCCACCGGAACGATGGCGTTCCACGTCATGTCGATGTATTGGGGCGCGGCCAGTTGGGTATCGAGTATCTGTGAGGTGAAAACTCCACTGGTGGCCGCGAGCGTGTGCAAGTGATCCATCGCGAAAATGCGATTGACGGCCACCACGTTGGTGTAGGCGCTCCATGAGGCGGCCCGGGAAGTTGCCTCGTCAGGGGCGTATTCTCCCGGAATCACCCACGAACCGACGGGCGGCGGCACGCCGCCGCTTCCGGTGCGCGTTTCCGTCCAAGCGCGCGCGTCGCCCTGGCTTGCGTCCGAAGACACAAGGAAGGTCACAATGTAACTTTTTTCCTTGTCGAGGAAAAAAGGCGGGGAGGATGGCAGGACGATGTTTCGATAGGTTCCGGGATTGATGGTGATGCCGCTCCCGACCACAAGCGCGATTCCCTCGTCCACGGCATCCATGGTGTAGTTGATGTGATCGGCAGCTTCGGCGATGTAGGCGGCGCGGATTTTCAGCGGACTGGTCGCCGCCGAATAGAAATGGATGCAATGGAGCCGCGCCGCGTGTCGAATGGCGCCACCCTCCATCATGGTGCCCCCCCGAAGCAAGGTGCGAACCGCCGCGCCCCGGAGCATGAACCCGGACGTTGAAGACCAGCTCGGGTTGAGGGTTTGCCGCTCCGCCGTCCACGCCTCTTGCGAGCCGGGCAGGATGCGCACCACGTAATCTCGAGGGGTGAGGGTGGTGTCGAACTCCACGACGGTGTCTTCGGTCACGGCGCCCGTGGCGCGGAAGTTGGTTTCCTCCCATTGGTCGTTGCGCATGGAGAGGGTGAAGAACGTGCCGGTGGCGGTGGCGTCCGCCGGATAGAGCAGATAGTGGTTTCCGCTCCAGTCGCCGGCGGCCATGTAGATGTTCGTTAGCGCCGGATTTGGGTTGTTGGTGGCAATCTGCGCCTCTCCCTCGCGGGGATACTGGCAGGGCGTGATGGTCAGGGTGTCTATCCCGACTCGGCAACCCGTGCTCAAGGGGTTCTTACCGATAATATGAAAGGTGTAGTAGTGGGTGCCGTTGGATGTGATGATGGATCCCAGGTTGCGATTGATCACGCGGCCCGGCGAAGGGCTGTAACCGTCGAAAATGGCGCGTTGAGGGTGTACGGTCCACCGCACCAGATTTTGAAAAATGACGCGCGTTGTGGCGTTGGATCCGTCCAGCGCCGTGGCGCCGGAACCGCTTTCCACCACGGTGTTGAGCTGTTGCTGCAGCTCCGCGGGCGTGCGGGCCGGATTGCGGGGGCTGAAGACGGTCATGCGAAGCTGTTGCGGCGTGCCGGTATATACATGGTAGATCACCGTCTTGTTCCATGCGATCATGTTGTTGGTCGTGTAGGGCAGAGTTTGCGTTGTGCCGGTGGTCGTGACCATTGGGAAACTGATGGCCGTATAGGGACCGGGGCCGGCCGGATAGAAAACGACCTTGTCCATGGCAGACAAACGCAAGTCGTGGCGGAGCCATTCCATGGCCTTGCGCGCGTCCACGTCGAGCTCGGTTTGTATGCTGTTCAGGCGGTCCGCATGCAGGAGATATACGAACCCGCCCAAGGCGGCGCTGACCGCCAGCACGAGAATGGCGGTGGCCACAATCAATTCGGCCAGTGTGAACCCCTGTCGCTTCATGATCGTGGACACACTCATGGTTCCAGATACCGCGTAAAGAGGGAGGCCACGCGCTCCCCTTCACCCGCAAACTGGGCGGTACGCCAATCCTTGATTTCCACGGTGCAAACCACTTCGGTGAGATTGGGCGCGAAGTTCGTGTTGATACTTGTCGTGCGCCGGAATCGGCCTTCGAGGTCCGGCGCGCCGTTGGCGTTCATCAGCACATTGGTTTCCGCGAGCAGGCGCAAGTCTCGGTAGTCGAAAACCTTCGCTCGTTCAATGCGGTTCTGGGCGAGGATCACCGCGACATAATGATCGCGCGCCAGCCGCCCCAGCCGTCCGGCCTGGACGATCAGTTGATAGATGCCGCCCAGCACGAAAGCCAGAATGGCCAAAGCGACCGTAACCTCCACCAGCGTCATCCCGCTTCGGTTGGTCTTGTTCATCATACCCTAATCTACAGCAGGTACAATGCCAATAAGCGCTCATTCGGTGCAAGCTTTCGCCAAACGCGCAGTCCCATGGGGGTGCCGTTTCCCCTTGTGCCGGTCGTCAAGCGAAAAAAAGATCACAGGCGGCCACAGCGGGGAGGCGCGCCGGCCCGTTTCAGGCAAGTTTTTTCACGAATGAAAATGGAATCAGGGTGGCGTGAGAGATGCAATCCCCTCGTGAAAGGCGATCAAGGCGTCAGAAGGCCTTCGGACATTGCGCGAGCGGTGTTCCGGTGAGGCCGCCGACGTGGCGTTGCGTTGATAAAACGGCATTTTTCAGCGAAATGCAAACGAGGCACACTTTCTGCTGCAAAAACAAATTGCGCACGAAAGGACGGATTGGACGAGATGACTGCGCGAGACAGACTGTCGCAGACAATGCGGATTGACATCCCCCCGAATCTGAGAAAGACGGACAGCGGACACGCGGCTCCTGCGGTCGGTGGCGAGGGAAAGAATGCCGATGCATCTCGCGCACACGGTCCGATCGGCGAATCGAGTTTCCAGCAGCTCTTTCAGAGCGTGTATGACGGCGCGATAGTCACAGACCTGCGCGGCCGGATCCTGGATGGGAACATACGCGCCACGGAGTTCTTTCAGTATGATCGGGAGACGCTGCGGCAGTTGGGCGTTCCAGACGTGATATCCGGCGCCGACGAAGAGACCATCCGTACGCTGAATGAGAACCTGGAGCATGACCGGTTCATTTTGATTCAGGCGCACTGTCGGCGTCGGGACGGAAGCTTCTTTCCTGCGGAGATCGCCGTCAACCGTTTGCAGATCAATGCCACGGCCATGTTTTGCTTCTTTGTGCGTGACATCACGCTGCGTCGGCAGGCGGAGGAAATGCTGCGGGCTGTGCATCTGGCCATTCGCAACGCCGGCACGGGGATTGCCATTACCGACCTGCAAGGCTGCATTACGTTTGCCAATCCGGCGGCCGGCCGGCTGTGGGCCGTGGAAGATGAGCGATCCATGTTGGGTAAGGATGTACGATCCCTTTTCATGGAATCGGAGCGGGCGGAAGAAATGTTCCTTGCCGTGACGGCGGGCCAATCCTGGAGCGGGCTGATGACCTTGCGGCGGCCCGACGGAGTCGAAGTCAAGGCGCAGGTGTCGGCCGACTGCAACCGAGACGCGGACGACGCGGTGGCGGGGATGGTGCTGTCGTTCGTGGATATCCGCGACCGGATTCGCGCGGAGGAGGCCGAGCTGCAGGCGGAGCGGCAGCGGGTGATGGTGGAAAGTCTCGGCGCCGCATGCCACCACCTCGGGCAGCCGGCGACCGTGATTCTGGTCAGCCTCGAGATGCTGCAGCGCAGCCACGGCAAGGATCCGTCCGTCACACGGGAATTGCTCGACGCCTGTCTCGAATCGGCGGAATCGTTGCGGTGCATGCTTCACAAGCTGAACGAGATGACGGAGTACCGCACGCAAGCTTATCCCAGAGGCGACGAACAGGCGGACGAAAATCAGTCCCGCATCCTGATGATCTGATTCCGGACGAGTGCGGCCGCTGACGGGGAATATACGAGTGTGTTCTGGCGCAGTTCAGGAGAGGCGGGAACGCGTCGGAAATGCGCTGCGGAGGAAGGCGGAAAAAGCCGGCAGGAGTCTCAAGCCAAGCCGGGGGCGGAGCAACAGCCGCCAAGCATATCGAGCCAGCACACGAGGGCGCAGGTAGAACGAGCGGAGCATGCGGGCGCGCGCCTCGTCCAGTTCTTCCCGCGTGAACCCCTTGGGGATGAAGACGGTGTTCAGGGCGTTCATCCGACTCCAGTCTTCTTCGAAGGTTCCGAATTGGCGGGCGGTCTTGTAAAGGTCGCTGCCGGGGAAGGGCGTCAATTGCATGACGCTGATGTCGTCCAGCGGCAGGGCGCAGGCCAATTGGCGGGTCGCCTCGATGGAATCTCGCGTTTCGCCCGGAAACCCGATCATGAAAAAGCCCTTGGTCATCAGCCCCGCGTCCCTGCACCAGGATACCGCCTCCCGGATTTCCTCCACATCCAGCCGCTTGTTGACGGACCGCAGAATCTCAGGATCCCCGCTCTCGACGCCGAAAGACACGTGCCAGCAGCCGGCCTTCTTCATGAGGCGGAGCAATTCGGGCGTGACGCGATCGGCCCGCCCGAGACAGGACCAGGTCACGTCCACACGTTCGGAAATCAGCCGCTCGCAGAACTCCTGCATCGTGTCGCGGCGGATGACAAACGTATCGTCCTCGATCAACACCTCCCGCACGCCATAGCGTGTGCGCAGGTCCTTTAGCAATTCCACGGCATAAGAGGGGCTGTAGCCCCGGCAGCGGTTTCCGAAGACGGAACGGTCGCAGAACGTGCAGCGGTTCGGGCACCCTCGCGTCAGTACCACCGAGGCGCACGGCCAACGCTTGATCCGGGCTGGCGACGGACGAAAGGACTTTGGAAAGCCGGGCAGCAGATGCCAAGCGGGCAGCGGTAGCTCATCGAGATTGCCGATCAGCGGGCGAGGCGGGTTGACGCGAATCTCATCGGTGGTCCTTTCGACCGTGCCCGCGAGCCCCACAGGTTGGACCGGATCATGCCGATGGTGGCGAAGGATCTCGGTCAAGGTCAGTTCGCCCTCGCCCAAGACGCCCAGATCGAACGCGGGGAAGGCGGACATGGTTTCGATGGGCAACGCGCTGATGTGACAGCCGCCTACCAGAATCAGGGTGTTCGGGTTGACGGCTTTGATCCAGGCTGCCACTTCGCCGGCCGCGCGAATGCCGACGGTTGTGGCAGTGAGTCCCACGATATCCGGGGCGAAAGATCGAATCTCATCCACGGTTTCCTCAACCGTGAGATTCCGGGCGGACGCCTCGATGATGCGGACCTCGGCGTCTTCCCGCAAAGCCACAGCGGCCAGCATGACCAACGCAAAAGACGGTTCGGTGCTGGCGGCACCCGCCAGGGCGCCGTAGCGTTCCTCCAGGCTGACGGGGGCGGAAACCAGGGCCAATTTTGTTTTCATGCGCTGTCGCAACCCGTATGGCGGGCCTGTTGACGGGCGATCTTACGACGCCCCTCCCGTCATTATGCACGGGTGTGCCGATCGAAGCCAAGACCGACTTCCGGCCCGCTGGCGTCGCGATGCCGGCTGCAGCGTCGCCTTGGTTTTGCTGTTGAGAGGGGGGGCTGCGATTCCTATGATGCGACGCATGGGATCCGGTTGCGACGTGTTGGTTGTTTTGCCGTACTATCACCCGGAGACCACCGGGCACTGTCAATCTTTCAACAGCCTTCTTCCGTATCTCGCGGCAAAAGGCTTGCGCGTGGCGGTGGTGACATCTGACCGGATGTATTCAGCCGCGGATATGCGCCTGCCGCCGCGCGACACGCATCATGGCGTGACGGTGCGCCGCGTGAAGGCCCCCGCCGCGCGCCGCGTGACTCCGTCAAGCTATCTGGGCCACGCGGTGTCGTTTGGGGCCAAGGCACTGGCCCTGGCGGCCAGGATGCGTCCCCGCGCCGTCCTCTGCATCACTTCCCCGCCGTTGCTCTATGTTCTTCTCGGGTGGGCGGCCCGCATGCGCCATGTGCCGCTGCTGCTTTGGGCCATGGACCTCTATCCGGAGGTGCTTGTCGAAACCGGTCTGATTCGGAGGGGCGGTTTTGCGCACCGCACCGCGAGTATGCTGGCGCGCGCCGGCTATCGGGAGTGCACGAAAATCTTCACGCTGGGGCCGTGCATGTCTCGCCGCATAGAGGCCACGGGGGTTTCGCGGGACAAGTTGGTTGAAGTGCATAACTGGGTGCCGGAAGAAATTCATTACGTGCCGGAGTCCGGCAACCGTTTTCTTGCGGAGCAATGTTTGGCGGGCCGATTTGTTGTGCACTATTCGGGCAACATGGGATTGGTTCACACGTTCGACACCCTGCTGGATGCCGCGTCGGTTCTTGCGAAAACCGATCCGCGCGTGTTGTTTATTCTGGCCGGGCACGGCCCCAAACGGCGGGCCTTGGAGGAACGCATTGGCCGGGAGCGACTGAGCAACGCACGGGTGCTCGATTATGTGCCGCCGGACCGATTCTCCGAGTCGCTGTCGGCCGCGAGCCTGGGCTTTGTGGCGCTCGAGCCCGGCATGGAAGGAATCATCGCGCCCGGGAAGATTTATGGGTATCTCAAAGTCGGCACGCCGGTGGCGCTGGTGCAGGCTTCGGAGAGCGACTTGTCCCGCATCGTGAGGGACGATGTCGAGGGACGGGAGATCAGGCCCGGCGATGTGGAAGGGCTGGTCTCGTATATCCGTGAGTTGCAGGCCGATCCCGGGCGTCTGGCCGAGGCGCGCAGGCGGAATGCCGCCTGGTATGCGCGGCACTGCGCTTTGGAAATTAACGCGGGCCGGTTCCTGGAGACGCTTCGGAACCTTCCGAATTGGCGGGCCTCGCCGGCGAATCCGTCATAGCGGATGGCCGTAACCGGCTTGGTGTGGGCTCGACGCGACGCTGTTGGCCCTCTGCTTGCAGCATGGCAATGCGCTGGGCCAGACGGCGTATTTGTCGCCGGTGGGCGGAAATGACCAGCGAGTATTGCAGGCAGAGCAGGAGCACGACGACAAAGCCCAGCAGGAAAACCGTGGTCGTGGGGGTGCGCGAGCCGATCAAGTCCGACAGCCGCAGCAGCCAGTCGTATCGAGCCACAGCCAGCACCATGCCGAACCCGATGCCCAGCCATAGCCAGCAATAGGCGATGTCCAGCCGGCCCTTCTGCACCAGCCGGATGATCAGCGCCAGAATGGACAACCCGATCAGGATGGAAGCGTAGAGCTGGCGTGGAAGTAGGAACATATCATGGTCCCCCCTGAACGGCCCTCGGGTGTTCGCTGCGCCACTGCGCCCAGCGGGCGCGGCTGAGCCAGACAACAAACAAAGCCAACAGCATCTTCATCATGTAATAGAGCGGCTTCAACCCGGAGTGCATGGACACGCCCCCCTCGCGGGTGGCCATTCGAACGGGGACTTCCATGAGGCGCAATCCGGCCTTGGCCGTCATGGTCAAGACGTCCGCGTCCGGGTAATCCGGCGGAAAAATGCCGCTGACCATGAAGCGCAGAGCGTCGCGGTTCAAGCCTTGGAAGCCGGAGGTTGGGTCGGTCAGCCGCCGACGCGTCAGGAGCCAGACCAGTGCGCGAAAGAACAGCTGTCCCATGCGTCGCGGGAGCGGCGCCCGATATTGGCCGCCAGCCAGGTAGCGGGATCCGATCACCAGGTCCGCCTCGCCGGCGGCCAGTGGCGCCAACAACTTTGGGAGTTCCTCTGCCAGGTGCTGCCCATCGCCGTCCATCTGGAGCACGTAATTGTATCCGGACTCCAAGGCGTGCAGGTAGCCTGTTTCGAGGGCGGCCCCATAGCCAAGGTTGACCGGATGTGGCAAGACCAATGCGCCGACCTCACGAGCCTGGGCGGCGGTTTCGTCGGTGGAGGCGTCGTTGATGACGGCGATGTCGGCAGCCGGCAGCGCCATCCGCACGCCGCACACGACGGCTGCAATACGAGGGGCCTCGTTGTGCGCCGGCACAATCACCAAGACGCGGGGTGCGGATTGGTTGCCGATCATATGGCACGCCTCCCTTCGTAGGGAAGTGGTTTTACATCCTCCGTGGTTCTTCTTATCATTCCAAAAGAGTGGAGAACAGAGCAAAAAATAAGTCCGGTTTCAGGGATCGTTGCTCGGTGGGGGATGGCTCCAAATCGAGCAAGAGGCTTCGAGACGCGGCACCGTGGCTCTTGACGCTCGCGGCGGTGGCGTTGGCCTATTCCAACGCCCTTTTCGGAGTGTTCCTCTTCGACGATTACGGCTCGATTGTCGAAAACATCCGTATCCGGTCCTTATGGCCGTTGCGGGATGTTTTTCAGCCGCTTACACGAGGGCTGGTGCAATGGTCCTTTGCGGTAAATTACCGGATGGGCGGTCTGAATCCGGGAGGGTATCGGGCTGTGAATATTGTGATTCATGCGGGCGCGGCCTTGCTACTTTTTGGCATTGTCCGTCGAACGCTTAGAGATCACCTTGAGTTTTGCGACGAGGACGGTAAACAACTCGGCGGTCTCGCAGCCGCCGCATGGGCCGTTCATCCCCTCCAGACGGAGAGCGTGACCTACGTTGTGCAACGCGCGGAGACCGCCGCAGGGCTGCTCGTGCTTCTGGCCCTCTATGCGGTGATCCGCAGTTATCGAGCGATTCGGCCCAGGCGGTGGTGGTTGCTCGCAACCGCGGCGGCGTGGGCCGGCGCCATGACCAAGGAAACCGCCGTCGTCATTCTGCCGCTTGTGCTGCTGCACGATCGAGCGTTTGTTGCCTCCTCTTTTGGGGAGGCGTTAGGAAGGAGAAAAGGGCTGTACGTTGGTTTGGCTTCCGCCTGGCTCTTCTTGGCGGCGCTGGTCGTTCTGACGCCCGATCCATCTGGGGTCATGGGCGGCGGAATTCGGCAATACGCCGCAGCGGGCGCCGCGTTTTGGCAAGCCGGCGTCACATCTTTTCAGTACACCGTGACGCAGTTGGAGGTGGTGGCCCGTTACCTCCGTTTGACGGTATGGCCGGACGTCCTTTGTTTGGATTATGCGTGGCCGCCGGCACAGCGCTTGAGCGAAGTGGACGCGGGGGCATTGGTGACGGTGGCGGCGATGGTCGGGACGGCTTGGCTGTGTTGGCGCTGCAAGATGTGGAGCTATCCCGCGCTGTGGTTCTGGGTGGCGCTGGCGCCGAGCTCCAGTGTGTTGCCGGTGGCCGATCTGGCTTTTGAGCATCGGATGTACCTGCCCCTCGCCGGGCCGGTGGTCTTGAGTGTCGTCGGCAGCGCGGCGGTCGTCCAACGGTTGAAGGGCGGGCCGTGCGTGCGGCGGCTGGTACTGGGCGTCTTCTGGGCTTCCTTGATTGCCGCTTTGGCGGTTCGAACGTGGCTGCGCAATCAGGATTACTCTTCTGAAGAACGCATGTGGCGCGTCACGGTTGAGGTTCGACCGGACAATCTGCGGGCCCGGAACGAGTGGGCTATTGCGCTATCAGAGCAGGGGCGCGTGGAGGAGGCGGAAGCACAATACAGGGAGGTCATTCGCCGAGCGCAGAGGCAGCTTCGGGAATCGTCTTTTCATTCCCGCCAGCCGCCTGAGGTCTTGCGCAGCAACACGTCGGAGGCCAATTTGTTTAGAGCGTATGCGAATCGGGGGTTGCTGCGCGTGAGCAAGGGCGATCCGGCGGCCGGGATTCAGGATTACTTGGCGGCCTTGAGCCTGCAGCCGGATTCTGTCAACGTCTCGAACAAGTTGCAGCGGGCGTTGAGGATGTTGGCGACCGCCGAGGACGGCGTGGAGGGCGGGAGGTGAGATTCATGACCGGAGAAGAAGCGATGAAGCGTCTGACCCGATGGTTTCCTTTGCTGCTGATCGCGGCGGCGGTTCTGGCCTATGCCAACAGTTTTCAAGGAGAATTCCTTTTCGACGATGCAACGGTCATTACGGCCAATCCTCGAATCCATCGGCTCTGGCCCCCCTGGGCTTGCGTCGTGACGGCCACGCGGTGGGTGGCCTACGTCACCTTCTCGATCAACTACGCCATCGGCAAATGGACGGTGAGCGATTATCGGGCCGTCAACATCCTGATTCATACGCTGGCGGCGCTCTTTCTCTATGGGATTGCCCGTCGCCTTCTGCTCGTGCGCGCCGCATCCGACGCGGAACGCGCGCGGGCGCCCTGGTTGGCGTTGGCGATAGGCTTGCTATGGGTGACGCATCCCCTCCAGACGCAAGCGGTGACGTATATCGCGCAGCGCGAGGAGTCTCTCATGGGGCTTTTCTTTCTGGCGGCGGTGTACGCCTTCGTGCGGGGGCTGAAAGGCGACCGACCGCGTCTTTGGTTTGATGTCGCCATTGCCATCGCCATGGTGGGGATGGGGACCAAGGAAGTCATGGTGACGCTGCCGGTGGTGCTGTGGCTGCTCGATTGGACTTTTTCCGGTGATTCCTTTTGGGAAATTCTACGGAAGAGGGGGTTGGTCCACGTGGCGTTGGCCCTCACGTGGGGCGTGATGGCGGTGCTGGTGCTGATTACGGCTGGGACGCATTGGTCAGGATACCAAGCGACCGTGACATCTTATTCGCCGCTGGTGTATGCGCGAACCCAACTCGGGGTTATTGGGCATTATCTGCGCTTGGTTTACGTGCCGCATCCTCTGTGTCTCGACTATTTCTGGCCGGCGGCTGAATCCTGGCGCGACGTGGCTGGATCCGGCGCCTTGATCGCGGTGCTCTTGGTATCCAGCTTGGTTGCCCTGAGGCGTCGCAGTGCGTACGGGTTCCTGGGCGCGGCGTTTTTTGTGATTTTGGCACCCACGTCGAGCATCATGCCTATTCCGGATGTGGTGTTTGAGCATCGGATGTATTTGCCGCTGGCCTGTGTGCTGGCGGCAACGGTGATGGCCGTCCATTACGCATTGGAGAAAACGGCGGGGCGAAGGGCGGGCGTCATCGGTATGGCGCTATGCCTTACGGCCACAGCGGGGCTGGGTGCCATGACCGCCCGCCGAAATCGCGACTACCGTTCGGCGGACATCATGTGGGCGGATGTGCTGGCCAAACAACCGCACAACCCGCGCGCCTACATTGGCTGCTCCAGCGGCTTGCTCGGGCAGCGCCGCTATTCCGAGGCGGCAGTCGTTGCTCGCATGCTGCTCAAACGCCTGCCGCCTTTTGAACGCATGAGCCGTGAAGAGCTGGTCGCATGGCTTTCGGATCGACATAGGGCGAAAGCGTTTTTTTACTGTGGCCATGCTCGAAACAACCTCGGCCTGGCCTGGCATGGTCTCGGCCGTCATGAAGATGCGATTCGGGAATATCAAACATGGCTGCGTTTGGAACCATATGATGTCAAGACGAGACACAATATGGCATGGCTATACTATGCCCAAGGGCGTCAGCAAGAAGCATTGAGAGAATGGAGACGAATTCTTTCGCTCAACCCAGAACATGGACCTGCCCATGCGATGGTTGGAATCATTCTGCTTCAGCGGGGGGATGCTGCTTCGGCGAAATTGCACCTGGAACGTGCCGTGGACATTCTGCCGGACGCCCCCGCCATCTTGTGCGAGTTGGCGTGGTTGTTGGCGACAGCCCCCGATTCGCGCTTGCGGGATGGCGCTCGAGCGGTGCGATTGGCCGAAGCGGCATCCAAAGCCGCAGGCGATGGCAGCGTACGAGCGTTGGATGTTTTGGCGGCGGCTTATGCCGAAATGGGCCAATTCGAGGAGGCCGAGCTTTGCGCCCAGCGCGCCTTGGCCCTGGCGGAGGAACACGAAGCGCGGAAGAGTGAAGATGCCGAGGCGGGCCGAGCGATCATGACGGAGCGCAAGGAGGGCATGGAAGCCCTGGCGCCGGCGGAACGAACTTCGTTCTCTTCTGATCACATCCGTGCACGGCTGGAGATGTACCGTCACCGGCAGCCGGTCAGAATCGGCCCCGCTCCGACCTCAGAAGACACTCCATAGAGCGGAGCGAGGCGTTGAGGGACATGACGGCGTGAGACAAACGCTCTGCACCGCAAAAAAGAGACCCCCGGAATTTCATTTCCGGGGGTCCGCGTCGAGCAGTCGGCTTCAGGTTGTCGTCTCCGTGATAGGCAGCACATGTCCTGCGGCAGTCTGGCTGCATGCGGGACTGACTCCGATCACGTTGTACGTGTAGTTGGCGCTGGTATTGCCGATAGGGCATCTCGGCGTAGTACGGCCTTTGATGTACTCGTCCACTTCCGTGGTCACCACGACATCGCCGGTGCTCTTGCCTTTTTCCATGGCCCACTGTTCCTTGGCCGCGTCAATCATTCGCAGGTTGTTGATGCAGGCGTTCTTCTGCGACAACTGGCGGTTTTTCAGGAACCCGGGGATCGCGATCGCGGCCAGCAATCCGATGATGGCCACCACGATCATGATCTCAACCAGCGTGAACCCCAATCTCGTTCTCTTCTTCATCTTCATCTCCTTTTTTTCTTCTCTACTGCGGGTAAAACATCGTTCCGGCACCCGCCGCAACGACGCCCACATTCCACGTAAAGCAGACTGCATGCCAAGCGGCAATTCAACCGTACGGGACGGCAATAGCAAAAAATGGACAGTCAATCGAGGGGAAAAACGTCTTGGCGTCATCCTTGAGTTCTTGTTTTTGCGAAAGAAGGTCATGAGTTCGGCGGCAGTTTGCGGTAAAGGGTGGCCAAGCTGATCTTGAGGGCCTGCGCTGCCTTTTCCTTGTCTCCATCGGCTGCCGAGAGTACCTGTTCCAAGTATTCCCGCTCTTTCTCCCTCAAGAAGGCCTTGAGAGATTTTGCCCGACCACTGTCTGTGTTCTTTTCTCCAGCTGGTCGGGCCGCGCCGTGAGCCTTGGCGGCAATTTTGGGCGGCAAAACTTCGAGAGTAATGCGGCCGTCCTGCGCGAAGGTGATGGCGTGCTTGATGGCATTTTCCAGTTCGCGAACGTTGCCGGGCCACGGATATTCCTCCAAAGCAGCCCGAGTTTCCGGAGTCAGCCGCGGCATTTCGCGCCCCTCGCCAATCTCGTTGCGGAGGGTGCGGAAGACAAGGGGGATGATGTCTTCACGCCGTTCGCGCAGCGGCTTGATTTCGATCGGGATGACGCTGAGGCGGTAGTAAAGGTCTTCGCGGAACAGGTCTTCCTTGATCAGGTTCTCCAAATTGGTGTTCGTTGCGGCCAGAACCCGCACGTCCACTGCGATGTTGCTCGTGCCGCCGACGCGCCGGATTTCCTTTTCCTGCAGCACGCGCAGCAGCTTGCCCTGAATGCTCATCGGCATGGACGAAATCTCGTCGAGAAAAAGCGTGCCGCCGTGCGCCGTCTCGAACAAGCCTTCCTTGTTTGCGCTGGCGCCGGTGAACGCCCCCTTCACGTGTCCGAACATCTCCGATTCCAGCAGCGGTTCGGGCAGGGCCGCGCAATTGACGGCCACGAAACGCTTGTCCCGCCGCCGGCTGTGCGTGTGAATGGCGCGGGCCACCAATTCCTTGCCCGTGCCGCTTTCGCCCGAAATCAGCACGGTCGTGTCCGTCGGCGCCACCCGCTTGATCATCTCGCAGACGTTGCGCATGGCCGCGCTCTCGGCCACAATGTTCTCGAAGCTGTATCGGCCTATGAGCTCGGCCTTCAAATCCACGTTTTCCGACAGCGCGCGGCCGTATTCCACGGCCCGCTGGATGGTCAGAAGGAGCTCGTCCACCTTGAACGGCTTGGTCACATAATCGAAGGCGCCGAGTTTCATCGCCTCGATCGCGGTCTCGACGGTGCCGTAGGCGGTCAACATGATGACCGACATGGACGGCTGACTTTGCCGGGCGGCCTTGAGCAGTTCCATGCCATCCACCGGGCTCATGCGCACGTCAGATATCAGCAGATCGAACGAGTCCGAGCGAATCAACTCAATGGCCTTGGCGGCGTCCTGCATGGACGTCACCTCATAGTTTTCTCTTTTCAAGAGACTATTGAGCAGACTCAGAATGCGCGGCTCGTCGTCCACCAGCAATATGCGCGTCGCCATTGAGACCATCCCCTTCAAGTTTCATTTATACGACACCTAGGGGGGCAGTGCAACAAGAATTCTCGTTTTTGAAAAATCGCCAGAAGGCGGATACGGGATGATGAATACTGTGGGCGCAGACCTTTTCGCCCGATCGAAACCCCGGAGCGGCTGTCGTGATGACAGCCGCTTCAGGAAGAAACCAATTCGCCCATCTTGAAGATCGGCAGGAACATGCAAACGACGATACTGCCGATGATGACCCCCAGCAGCACCATCAACATGGGCTCGATCATGGAGGTTAGAGAGGCCAGCATGGCCTCCACTTCGTCATCAAAGGTGTCGGCGATATTCTCCAGCATGTCATCAATCTTGCCGGTTTTTTCTCCAGCCGCGAGCATTCGAACCAAGATGGAAGGAATACAGTCCTTGCCCGCCAACCCCGCCGAAATTGGATCGCCGCGTTCGACCCCGGTCCGCGCCGCCATGATGGCCGCGCCGATGACCCGGTTGCCGCAGGCCTTGGAGACTATTTCCAGCGCGGACAGAATCGGGACGCCGCTCTTCACGAGTTGACCCAGTGTGCGCGAGAAACGGGCGATGGCGACTTTCTGAACCAACACGCCCACGACGGGCGCGCGCAAGTAAAAGCGATCCATCACCAACGCGCCGTTGTCGGTCTTGCGCCACCGATTGAACAAGTAGACAGCCGCCACGATGGTTGGCAGGACGAAAAGGCCATATTTCTTGGCGCCATGGCTGAGGTTGACAAGGAACTGCGTCGGGCCGGGCAACGCGCCGCCGAAATCCTCGTACATCTGGGAAAACACCGGCACAATAAAAAGAATCATCCCGGTGGCGATAACCAGCGCCAGCGACAGTACGACGATAGGGTACGTCATGGCCGATCGCACCTTTCGACGCAGCTTGGCGTTGGCTTCGAGCAGTTCGCTGATTCGCTGCATGGTCTCGGCAAATTGCCCGCTGCGTTCGCCGCTTCGGACCATGTTAACGTACAGCTCGTCGAAGACTTCGGGGATGGGCTCCAGCGCCTCGGAGAAGGCCGCGCCGTTCTCGATGCTGCGGCGGATTTCGCCAAGGACCATGCGGAAACTCGGAGTGGCGGCTTGTTCCTCCAGCGTCTCAATGGCGGCGACGATGGACATGCCGGCCGAAAGCATTGCGGCCATCTGCCGGGAAAACGTGGGCAGATCGCGGGCGACGATCCGGCGCGCGCCGCGAACGCGCACACGGCCGCCAGGACGGCCACGGGTTCCAAGATTTGTTCGTCCCCGAGTTGTTGCGGGCTTGGTGACCGGTGCGCTCTTGGCGGATGACGTGCCGCCGGACGGTCGCATAACGGGGCTCATATACCGGTCCACTCCTTGCTTATTCGCCACCCGTGACTTCCAGCGCCGCATCCAGCGAGGTGACGCCTTCCCGCACCTTGATCAGGCCTGCTTCCTTGAGCGTGACCATTCCGTGCTGCTGCGCCTTCTCGCGAATCTGGCTGCTGCTGGCGCCGCGCAGTATTTCCGTGCGGATATCGTCGTCCACCGGCAGCACTTCCATGATAGCGCCTCGTCCGCGGTAGCCGGTGTTGTTGCATTTCGGGCAACCCACCGCCCGATAAATAACGGCCGGGCCGAAAAAATTGGGATCAATCCGGTTTTGCTTGAGGATTTCTGGCGACAACGTCGTTTCCTTGCGGCAAGCCATGCACAGTTTTCGATAAAGACGCTGCGCCTGGGCCAGAATGAGCGAAGAGGCCAGCAGGAAGGGCTCGATGCCCATATCAATCATGCGGGTCACTGCGCCTGCGGCATCGTTGGTATGCAGAGTGCTTAGCACCAAGTGGCCGGTCAGCGCGGCCTTGACCGCGATTTCCGCTGTCTCGCTGTCCCGTATTTCCCCGACGAGCACGATGTCCGGGTCTTGCCGCAGAATGGAGCGCAGGGCCGCGGCGAATGACAAGCCAACTTCTGTGCGCACCTGCACCTGGTTGATGCCGGGCAGCTGATATTCGACCGGGTCTTCGCAAGTCACGATGTTCACATCGGGCCGATTAAGCTCCTGAAGACAGGAATACAGCGTGGTGGTCTTGCCGCTGCCGGTCGGTCCCGTCACCAGGATGATGCCGTGTGGCTGGGCAATGGCGTAGCTCAAGGCCTCATGAGCCACCGTGTCCAGCCCCAATGCGGCGAGATTGGGCGCCAACGAGGCCTTGTCCAGCACGCGCATGACGACTTTTTCGCCATGCACGGTGGGCAAAATGCTCACGCGAATATCCACTTCCTTTCCCAGCGCGCGAATCTTGAACCGGCCGTCCTGCGGCACGCGGCGCTCGGCGATATCCAAATCCGCCATGATTTTGATGCGTGATGTGATGGCGGCCTGATAGCTCTTGGGCGGATTGGGGCGCTCGATCAAATCGCCGTCCACGCGGTAACGGAGGCGGAAGGTTCTTTCTTGCGGTTCGAGATGGATATCGCTCGCCCGGCTGCGAAGCGCCTCCACCAGGATAATATTCACCATCCGGATGACCGGTGCGCCCTCGGCGCTCTCGAGCATTTCCTCGAGGCTCTCTTCCGAATCCTGCGCGTGGTCCACTTCAACCTCGCTGTCCGAGGTTCGCATAACGTCTTCCAGATCGAGGCCCAGGTTGTCCTGGGCGGCCAGACGTCCGAGCGCTTCTTGAACGTCTTTCTCGGAGGCCACCAGCGGCACAATTTCCAATCCCGTCACGGCATGCAACTCGTCCAAGGCCATAATGTCGAACGGATCGCCAAGGGCGACGGTCAGCGTTTTTCCTACGCGCCCAAGCGGAATAGCCATGTGTTTCGTCAGTGTGTCTCGCGGCACCCGTTCGATCAGTTCGTGATTGAGGGTGAAATGCGCGAGTGAAACCGGCGGCATTTGCACATACTCGGACAAGGCCAGCGTCATCTCGTCGGGGGACACGAGACGGTTGGACACCAGATACTTCTCCAAGCGCATGGATGCAGCCTGGGCGTGTTCTTGTGCCTCCTCAAGGGCTTGGGGTTTAATGGCGCCCCGCCGAAGGAGGATTTCGGGTATTTTGGCCGATGACGAAAGAATTGACGAAGAAGACGGCACGGCTTGTTTACGCTCCGCTTCAGGCGGTAACGTTTCTTTCAGCAGCTACTATGCCACATGCCCTTTCCGGCCGCAACCGGGTATTTCCTGTCGGACGCGCCATTCGCCTGTGTTGCGCGCGGCAGGGGCCCGGGCTACCGGGACCGGTCCTTGCCCGGGCGGCTTACACGCGGGTGATCCAATTGAAGAACTGCAGCGCGTCATCGGCCAACTGTGAAGCGTCTCGCTGCAGAAGCTTGATTTTGCGATGGTCCGGCGGCTCCTCCTGGCCGGCCCGCCGCGTGTCCCGCCGCAGCGCTCTGATGCGTTCCTTGATGGCGGCCTGTTGGGCTTCGATTTCCGGCGTGATGACCAGCCGGTCCCCGCTGCTGCCGGGCACCCGATACCATGGATCGCCCTTCGGACTGTTCATTTCGTTGGGCGACACGCTGCCGGCCTTGGTCATGACAAGCGACAGCGCTTCCTCGGCCCGTGTGCGGGCGATATCCGTCAATTTCTCCATTTGCGCGAGAAGTTTGTCCGGACGGTAAGATTCTTCAAGATGCCTTGTCAGTTGAACCAACAAGAGGCGGCCCGCGTCGCTGGCCGCCAGCGGTGCGTCCGTTACGATCAACCCGCCACGGCCAAGAGGTATTTCCACGATGCGCGGGTTCGGTCCGTCTTCCCCGCTCATCGAGGTCAACAACGGCCATGCATCGGGACATTCGTTTGTCAACAACCCGCCGGGCGAGGCCAGGAGGGCCGGCGCCGCCGCGTTCAGGGCTTCGAACAACTGGTCATCCGCCAGCGTCGAAACGTGAAACGGGCCGGCGCTGGTTCGACGCAGAGCTTTCAGCCCGAGAGACTGGAGCGCTTGGGCGGCCGCCGGTTCGCTTGCCTCCAGGACCGCTCGTCCTCCCGCTTCGACCCATGACCGAAAAGCGGTCCACTCGGCTTGATCGAGCAGGGGCGATTTCTCGCTGAAGCCCACCATCATCACGGTGACATGAGGAACGTCCGAGGCGCCGACGCCTCCGGCCGTCTCCTTCCAGCCTAGACCACCCAAGGCCTCTTTTTGTTCCTTGGCCAAGCCCATCATCGTGACGTCAGCCGAGGCAAATCGAGCCAGACAAATGGTCAATGACAACAGAACTGCTTCTTTGCGGAATCTATTCTCCATGACGATTATTGCTCCTCCATGCGGCCAGAACGGGGCGCACGGCAAATACCGATTGTGCCGGCGCCGCTTCGCCTGACTTCTTCTTCCGGCGGCCTCAGGCAAACTTGGCGATCGTCGGTTTGACCAGACGCTCAAAGTCTTTGTAGGCCAGCCGAATCAATTCGCGATGCGAACCTGCATTGAATACGATTTCGGTATCTTCTGTCAAGGCCGAATCCGCGACCACCGGTACGTTGTACAGATTGCCGAAGGGCGGCATGGCGCCGATCTCACAATCGGGAAACAGGGACTTGAATTCGGCTTCCTGGGCCAGCGCGATCTGTTGGGCTTGCAGCGCGACCTTGAGCCGATCCAAGTCCACCCTTCGCGTGCCGGGCAGTACGGCCATGATCATTTTTCCGTCGGCGATCACCATGACGGTCTTGGCCAACGTCTTGCCGGGGATATGGGCCGATGCCGCGACTTCCTGGGACGTATAGGCCGGGGAGTGACTGATGGACACGTACTTAACTCCTTGCCGGTCGAGATACTCCTTGATCTTGGCGGATGCCATGGCGGACCTCCTTCCGTGCTGACGGGTAGCAAAAGCGGCGCCGCGCCTGCGAGCCGCCCATCCCCCATAGTCAAACAAGGCTTGGCCGTTTACGCAAGCTCCAAATGGCCGCGCCCGGCCCCCGAAAGGCGTTGACAGGCTGCGGTGCTCTTTGAAAAGGTGCGCGGCGTCCCATGGTCACAAACACGCCCTATCCGAAACGCTGGCGCATCGCCATCGCAGGCACTGCGCTTCAGCTTTGCCTTGGCACGGTGTACGCTTGGAGTTTCTTTCAGCAGCCTTTGGTGGAAGCGTATGGTTGGACGCAGGCCCAGGTGGCGGGCGTGTTCAGTACGGCCATTTGCGCGTTGGGCCTGGCTGCGGCGTGGGGCGGCACGCGCCTCTCGGTATACGGTCCCCGCCGGATGGCGGTCACGGGTGGCCAGATGTTCGGCATCGGGTATATCATAGCCGCAGGCGCTTTGCGGTGGAAGTGGCTCCCCGGTCTGTATCTGGGTTACGGCCTGATTGGAGGCATTGGCCTCGGCTTGGGGTATGTGACGCCCGTGGCCACAGCGGCCAAGTGGTTCCCAGACCGCAAAGGGCTGGTTACGGGCCTGGTGGTGATGGGGTTCGGTTTCGGCGCTTTGTTGATGAGCAAGGCGCTGGCGCCGTGGCTGATGAAGGTGACAGGCAACAGCCTGGAAGCCGTTTTCGGGCTGATGGGTGCGGCGCTTGGCGCGGGCGCCACGGCAACGGGATCCGTCCTCAAGAACCCCGACGACGGCCGCGCCGGCGCGGCGACCGCTTCCGAGCCGCCCTTGGCGGCCTTGAAACAGGTGTGGAGCGCGCGTTTCATTCGCCTGTGGGGCGTGTTCTTCTGCAACATCCTTGCCGGCATTTCTATGATCGCGTTTCAATCCCCGCTCTTTCAGGATCTCTGGCGAAAGGGGAATCCATCGCTTTCGTCGGATACCCTGGCCCGCTACGGGGCGACATTGATTGCGGCTAGCTCCATTTTCAACGGTCTTGGACGACTCTTCTGGGGCTGGGTTTCCGATCGCGGGGGGCGCGTCAGCACCTTCCGGCTCATGCTGGGCACGCAGGCATTGGTTTTTGCGACATTGGTTTGGACGCGAAATCCATGGGTGTTCGGGGCGCTGATCTGCTACGTGCTGTCGTGCTATGGCGGCGGATTCGGCATCATGCCTTCGTTCATTTCGGACCTGTTCGGTACGGCGCGAATGGCGGTCGCGTACGGGGCTGTCTTGACGGCCTGGGCCGCCGCCGGTGTAGCCGGGCCGCAGTTGATCGCCGTGCTCAAGGATTGGCAGCCCGGCCGGGCTGCGCCGTGGGCCTTCGGCTGTAGTGCGGCGGCGCTGCTGCTGGGGCTGGCGCTCACGGCTGGGCTTGGGAAGACGACAACGAAGCACGGCATGAGCGGTTGATGGACCGGCACCCGGGTAGTGCGCCATTCGGTGCAAGGGGATAGAAGAGCCCATGGGCGAAATCCTTTTTGAACATGCCGCGCCGTGGTGGGCGATTGCGGCGGCTTTGCTCTTCGCCGCCGCGGCAGCCGTCGCCACCGCATGGCTCTATCTGGGCACGAGCGGACGTAGCGGCTTGCTGGTGTTTGTTCGTTTGCTGTTTCTCCTCGTGCTGGGCTGGTGTTTGCTGCAGCCGGTCCGCAAGGAGACGCGCGTCGAGCCGGTGCTGCCGCGGTTTGTGGTGGCGGTGGACCAATCGGCCAGCATGGCGCTGGCGCCCCGAGGGGCCTCAACGAATCGTTGGGGCGAGGCGCTTCAAGTGCTTGCATCGGGGTGGGAAACCGCGTTGCCGGCCGAGTGCCGCGTGGATTATTACCTCTTCGACGCGGAACCCGGCGCTCGAGTGCCCCTCAGCGAGGTGCTGCGAGCCGAGCCGGTCGGCACGGCGACGGGCCTGCGAACAACCCTCCGACGGTTGAGCGAGCGCTATCGCGGCCAGAACCTTGTGGGGCTGTTGCTGCTCAGCGACGGCAACGACACGCGGGAATCCGGCAGCGAATGGGCCTCAGCCTCCTGGCCGTGCCCGATCTTCACGGTGCGGCTGGAGCCGGCCGACGGATGGGAGGTCGAGCCGGATCTGCGCGTGGAATCGGTCAACACCCCACGCCGCGTCGTGGTGGGCTGGGACACCCGCCTCAACGCGGTGGTGTCGGGGCAAGGCACGGGCGGACAGCTCATCCAGGTGCAACTGTTCAAGGATGGGCGGCTGCTGGATGAACGGCCAACGCAAGTGCCGCCCGAAGGCGGATCGAGGGAAGTGTCCTTTCCGCTGGAACACCCGGCCGTGGGGCAGTTCGAGTATTTGGTGCGGGCGCTGCCGCTGACCGGCGAGACGCGGACGAATGACAACGCGATCGTGGTCTCTGTGCAGGTGGTGGATGCGCGCAACCGCCTGCTGTATCTCGAAGATGTGCCGCGTTGGGAATCGAAGTATCTCACCCGGGCGCTGAAAGCGAACCCCAACATCTCGGCGTTGAGTTTCATTCGCGGGCCCGGCGGCCGGTTCATGGTCATCGGAGAGCGCGAGGAGATGACCTTGGAATTGACGGCGGAGCAGCTAGCGCGTTTCAAGATCATCATCGTGGGCGACCTGGATGCCGAGACCATGACCGAATCCCGGGCGGAAGAGCTGCGCCGTTTCGTGGAAAACGGCGGCAGCCTGATCTTGCTGGGCGGCTCGAGGGCGTGGGGCGAAGGCGGTTTTGCAGCCACGCCGCTGCGAAGCCTGCTGCCCGTGACAAGGGATTGGACCCGTCCTGCGGAAGAAAGCCGGTTTTCACTCGCCTTGACCGAGGAGGGCCGCAGCCATGCGGCGTTCGCTTCGGCTCGTGACGCGTGGGACCGCATTCCACCGGTTCTTTCCGTGTTTCCCGGCGGCCGGCCTGCCGGTGGAGCCAGCGTCCTTTTGACGGCGCGATCGGCTGCAGGCGTGGACGAGCCGTTGGTGACCGTGCAGCGGTATGGGCAGGGCAGGGTGGTCTCCGTTCTCACTGATTCCCTCTGGCGCTGGCAGATGGACGCTGGCACGGAAAAAGCTTATCCGCTCTTTTGGAATCAGATGCTCGAATGGTTGCTGCCGGCCGAACAGGAAACCGTCGGCCATGCGATGGACCTCTTCGCGGATACGGATCAACTGTTTCTCGGCGAGCGCATCCGATTGAGCGCCCGTTCCACGGGCCGAGACCCCTTGCCGGACGGCGCGGCCGTGATCTGCGAGATCGAAACGCCGGGCGGACGCCGTATTCCGCTGACCATGATCGCGCGCGACGTCGTCACGGAGTCCGGGGCCGCGTTTGCGGGCTATGGAGCGGAGTATGTGCCGCAGGAGCCCGGATTGCATCAGGCCGTAGCGCGCGTCGCCGCGGAAGCGACGACGGTCGAATCGGCGCCCTATGCCTTCTTTGTCAAGGCGTACACGCCGGAGTCCAACCCGCGTCCGGCGAACGTGGAGATATTGAGGATACTGTCGAGGTCTTCCGGCGGGCGGTTCTGCGAAGCGGGCGAGCTGCGGGCGGCGCTGGTCGGGCTCAAGGCCGAGACCCGGGAAGAGGAGCGGTCCGTGTTCGCAACGAGATGGAATCTTTGGGCCGTTTTTGTTACCCTGGTGGGACTGGCCAGCCTTGAATGGCTGGCACGTCGAAAACAGAATCTGCCGTGAGCGGAAGGCGGGTCCTTTCCCGCGAGCGGCGAAACAACCGAGGGAGGCCCTGCGCGTGAACATCAGACCGGGAAAATACGGCGTGGCACTGATCGTCGGCGCGTGTCTGACGTGGACCGCAGCGGCTTTTTCGCAGAATCTGATCGTCAACGGAAGTTTTGACGATCCGGACGATCCCCTGAAGGGGTGGAAGTTCAAGTACGATCTGCCGGGCGAAAGCCTGTATTTTGAAAATCACACCTTTATCAAAGTGTTGGAGTCCCATGCCGGGCGCAAAGGCGTCCTGACTCTTTCCGGCACGTTTGCCATGATGGCCGACTTCCCCGGCCAGGGATCCAAGGTGGACAGCGATCCAATTCCTTTCGATCCCACCAAGCGCTACCGTTTTTCGGCGTGGGCCCGCTCCGAGGGGCCTGATTGCCGCATTCTGATCGAGGGATACAAATGGAAACCTGGCATCAAACCGCACGAGAAACCCGCGCTGCATGAACTGCGCAAGGTTTACCGCTTCAGCCAGCTCTACTTCGGTGCAAAAAAGGAAGGCGAGCTTGGCGGGGTGCCACGCGGCGCGGATTGGCGAAAAGGAGAAGATGTCTTTCCGTCCGCCCAGTTGACCCCGATGGCCCAGAAGTTCCTCAAGGAAGTGCGTTTCCTGGTGGTGCATATCGTGGCCATCGGCCGCGACGCCGGCACGCTATATGTGGATGATGTGCGTTTGGAGACGATCAATTGACCGGAGCGCGCCGTGCCCTTTGAGGAATTGATCAAGCAGTTGCAGCACATCGGACGACGGCTCGTTCGATGGGAGGCCGCCCGGCGCGCCGCATGGTGGACGGGGGGCTGGCTGGGGCTGCTGTGGGCGCTGGGGCTGGGGGACCTCGTGCTGCGTTTCGAGCAGCCGGGCCGCATGGCTGCGGCTGCGCTGCTGTTGGCGACGGCGGGTGTCGCGTTGTGGGACAGCGGGCGCAAATGGCGCCGTCTGCTTCCGCCGCCTGCGGTGGCGGCGCGGGTCGAGCGCGCTTTCCCGGCGCTTGACAACGGGCTGATCAACTTCGTGCTTTTCGGCCTACGCCCGGCGCCCTCGCCGTTTGAGCGGGTGTATCTGGCGCGCGGTGTGCCGGGCTGGAGCGCCGTTCGCGTGGACGCCCTGAGAAGCTGGCGGGAGGACACGAAGGCCGCGCTCGCGGCGGCGCTGGCGGTGTTGTTGTTGATCGCGCCGTGGGCGTGGGCTGGCGCCACATGGACCAACAGTCTGGCGCGCGTGATCAATCCGTTTTCGAAGAGGGCGCCTGTCACGCTGGCCCGGCTAGTCGCTGTTTCCCCCGGCCATGCAGCGGTGGAGCAGGGGCACCCGGTGCGGATGGAGTGTCGTGCGCACGGGTTGCGAGGTCAGCGGGTTTTTCTGGATTTGTGGCCAGAAAACGACCGGAGCGCCACTTTGGATCTTGGGCGCCTTGAAGGAAGGGGCGAGGAATTGTTTGCCTATGAGATGCCGCGGGTGACAAGCGATCTCAGATATCGTTTTCGGGTAGGTGATGCCCGTTCCGAGCGCTATCGGCTCGAGGCGCTGCCTCCGCTGGCCCTGACGGCGGCGCGGGTGAGGGTGAAACCACCGGCCTACACCTGGTTGACGGAACGGGTTTTTGACGGCCTGAAGGAATTGCCTTCCGTCCCGGACGGCTCAACCGTCGAATTGGAGATAGAAGCGGTTCTGCCGCTCGAGTCGGCGCAGGTGACGGACGGAAGAGAACCGGCGGTGCGGTTTGAGGCGGATGGGCCGGTCTGGCGCGCGCGACTAGCCCCGCCGGTGGGTGGAACCCTCCAAATTTCGGCGCTGGACCGGCACAGCCGGGAAACCCGGACGGAAATCCGCCTGCAACGGGAGCCGGATCGGCCTCCGACCGTTCGGATTGTCGCGCCGGTTGGCGTCGTGGCGTTGCCGGCGGGGGGCCAGCCGCGCTTGGAGTGGGAGGCGAGCGACGACTACGGTCTCGCCCGCGTCCTGGTGGAAAGGATTCCCGCCGAGGGCAGCGGCGCATCCGCCGGGGCGGTAGTGCAGGCCTGGACCTTCGATTCGGGCGCGGCGGCGTGGGCCAGCAACTGGACGGCCGCAATGGCCGATTTCGATTTTGGCGTGACGAACTGGTATCGGGTGGTGGCTGAAGATACCCGCGAGCCCGGGCCGCCGAACATCTCGCGGTCAGCCGCGGTGGGCTTCGTGACGGCGGCGTCAGACGAGCGCGCGGCCGCGCAACGAGCTCAGGCAGCGGATGCCGCTTCATCGCTGGCCCGCCTGATTGAAATGCAACGCCGCAATCTGGCGGACACGAAGGGCCTTCAGGCGGCGATCGAAAAATCCCGGCCTGATCAATGGACGAAGGCCGCCGACGTTCAGGAGCAAATCCGGCGGATGGGCGGCGAGTTGTTGCAGGGCCGGCAGGCGCTTGGCGCATTGGCCGGTCTGTTGCGTGCGCTCCACGAAGGCGCCATGGCGGACGTTGTTCAGGTGCTGCGGCGGGCGGCGGAAGCGGACGTTGGTGAGCGGACATCGCTTGGAGGGCGGGCCATCGCACTGCAGGAATCCATCTTGCGACAGTTGACTTATGCCGGCGAGGCGGCAGAGCGCGTACAGCAGCACGCCGAAGTGTCGGGATTGCTGGCCATGCTGGATGCTCTGATCGCGGGTCAGCATGCGGTGTGGAAGGAAACGCGCGCCTTGCCGGATGGCGCGGAGCCGCCCAAGGCTCTGCCGCAGCGGCAGGATCGGCTGTCGGAAGACACCACCTTGTTTGTGCGGGCCGCCCGCAAGGAGGCGGAGGCGAATCGTGCCAACGACCCGCCATTCGCGCAAGCGGCCGAACTGGCGGCGACCCTGTGCGAAACGGGCCGCGTGGCTGCGGTGATGACCGCAGCGGCGGAGGAAATCGAGAAACGGGCCAGCCGCCAGGCGGCGCCGCTGCAGGAACAGGCCTTGAACGGGTTGCGGGCGGCACAGGGCATATTGAATGCGTGGCGCGCCGCCCAGGCGGAAAAAGAGGCGGCCGACATGCTGGAAACGTTTCGCGAGGTGAAAGACCGCTTCGCCAAGATGATCGAACTGCAGTCGGACGTCGTCGAGGCGATTCGCAACGCGCTGGAGCAGAAGGACCGGTCCGACAAAGAAACGGACGAGCTGGAGGAAGAGATCGCTCAGCTGAAACTGGGTTTGCAGGATGCGCTGCTGCAGGTCGCCACGGATCTGCAGGTGTTTCCAGAGGCGCCGATCGGAAACGATCTCGTGCAGGACTGCTATCAGGTGTACGAAGAGATGAAGCAGATTGAGGGCTCCGAAGAGGGCGCCATCACAGAGCTGGGGCTGCAAAAGGAAGACGAGATTCTGGAGCTGCTCAGAACCCCGGCCAAGCGGCTTGATGACAGCGAAATGTGGCTCGCCCCCGCACCGGATGCCGTCAAGAGAAACATGGAGGCCTTTGATATTGAGGAAATTCCCAACATAACGGTGGTGCCGCTTCTGACCGAGATGGAAGACGTCATCAGCGACCTGTTGAAGCAGAATGAGGAACAGAAAGAGCAGGCGGATGATTCCGCTTCCAATCAGGGGAGCGCTGATCTGCCGGCCGGTTGGGGCACGATGGAAGGGGAGTGGAACAATTATTCGGCCAAGGGTAAATCGGGCAATGAAGCGCCTGAACACAAGGAGCAGGACGGCCGTTCGAACATCGGGCGGCAGGGCATGGCTAACGGCGAAACCGTCGCCGGCTCTGGGAAGATCAACGAGGGCGATCCGAATATCGAGCGCCGGCGCACGCAGGACGGCTCGCAAAGCGGTCAGGTGCAGGAGGAAGATCATTCCAAGGCGGTCGCGACGGGCGGCGGAAAGCAATCGGGATATGGCGACGACAAGGGGATGTCCGGAACCACCGGGCCCCGGCGTGATGCCATGGGGGGGCAGGGCTCGGTGGAAACCCTCGAAGCCATGTTGCGGCGCGATACGGAGGCCGTTTATGGCAAGGCTTCATTGATGCGGGTACAGACGGGCGCGCTGGACGAGGCGGTGCGTAATCTGCGGCTGGCGGAGGAAGCGGCGGCCAAGGGGCTGCCGATTTCGCAGGTCCGGGAGTTTCAGCGTCGGGCCGCTGCGGCGCTAGTCCAAACACGGTCGCAGTGGACCGGCGCCTACCTGACCGATTGGTCTGGCGGCGCCGGCCGGACGGACTTGGGCGACGAGCAGACGGCATCCGCCGCCGAAGAGGCTCCGCCGGAATACCGCGAACTGGTATCGAAGTATTTCAAGGCATTGAGCGAGGAGGCGCCATGAAGGTGTGCCTTTTCTTCGCGGTGGGGCTTGCAGCCATCGCAGGCCGTTTCGCGGCGGCGGACGACTGGCCTGCGGGCCGCGCCACTGTTCGCTTCGACGTCGAAGTATACGAGCAGCCATCGGAAGCGGCGGCCGGTGTGGTGGCGTTCTTGCCGGACGGGGGGCAGTTGCCGCCTCACGCGCGGGTATTTGCCCAAACTGGCGACGGCCGGCCGTTGACCGCGGAGGTAATCTGGCACAATCGGCGGGAGGGACTTGGCGTTGTTTTTGAGCCTCTGCCGAACGGGGCCAAAGTGCGCTTGTATGTTGAACCCGGTTCGCAAGCCGGGGGTGCGGCAACTAAAAGCCGATTCATGCCGAGTTTGTTGCTCTTCACGCAAATGGGCGGGGCTGGATTGGATGTGGCGGGTCGAATTGGCCGTTCCGATCCCCCGGGTGAGCGGGCGGCGATGGGATTGGTGAAGCAGGTGGGTCATATGGAGAATCCATGGGGCCCTGACGATGATTTCTCCGCATGGTATTCCGGTTGGCTTCGTGTGCCTGTCTCTGGACGCATCTATTTCTGCACGGTTTCAGATGAAGGGTCTGAAGCCCGCCTCAATGGAAAGGTCGTTGCCAGTTGGCCGGGATTACACACCCGTCAGGCGGGCGGCAAAGGGCAGTTCGGCAGCATGGCAACGCTGACGGCCGGCGTGTATCGCGTTGAATATGCTTGGTTTGACAAAACCGGCCTGCAGGAAGCAAACCTATGCTGGCGGTTGCCCGGCTCAACGAATCCGTTGCCGGAAACGATTCCAGCGGAGCATTTCCTGCATTCGGGACAGGCGCGGGTAATTGGGGTGGAAACACGCGATGGACGCCCTTTCGCTGCCTTCCGCGCGGAGTGTGTGTCGTATCTGTGGGTTCACGAGAATCCCGTGTATCTATTTCGGCTCCGGGCCTGGTTGACCGAACGGCATCCTGCGGATGTCGAGTACCGCTGGCAATGGGGCGGGGGAGTGGCTCGGGCCACGGGCCAGGAACTAATGTGGATTTCTGCGACGGAGGGGCCCCAGGAAGTGGTGCTGCGTGTGGGACGAGGCGCGGTGGACCTGGCCGTGGCCGCGGGCTCGCTGGTCGTGGCCACAACGCCGAAGGCTGCATCTGTTAACGCGCCGTCGGATCGCGCCGACTACCGGGAGGCCTTGCTGGCGCGTTGCCGAGCGGTGCCGCCGCCGCACCGTCCCTGCGCCGATTGGTCGCCCGACTTGTGGGCGACGGCAGTGGCCGTGCAGGACCCCTACAAGGGCATGGGACTTCTGAAGGAGCTATTCGAACGATCGCGTCCGGATCTGCTTGGACAGCCAGCGGAATGGCGGTGGGAATTGGAGGATTATTTCTACGAGGCGTTGCGACTGGCCGAGCCGGGTAATGTGCCGGCATGGGTTGATCGGTTGGAGTCCGAGGAGAGGGACCGTGATCGGCGTTTCGAGTGGACGCTGGCGCGAGTGGAGCACTATTTGGTGGATGCGCCGGACACCAATGCCGCCGCGCGAGCGGCAGCGGAGCTCTTGGCGCGTGCCAGCGGCCCGATGCAAGGCATTCGGGCGCTGGTGCGGCGCGGCGACGTGGAGCGGCATGTGGGGAATCGGGAAGCGGCTCGCGCGCTCTATGCGCAGGCGCAGGATCGCTTCGAGGAATGGCGGAAAGCGCAGCGCTTCCAAGCGCGCGCGGCGGCAGCCTCCGGGCTGCCCGCGGTCAACGAGGCGTGGAAGGGGGGGGCGGTCCGGGAGGCGGCGTTCCGCTCGACGGCGCAGAATCTGGTGAAGCAGGGTCGTTACCTGGAAGCGCGCAGGGTGTTCCGGCAGTGGGAAACGGAACGGCCGTTGAGCAAGCTGGGCGGAGACTATCCGCTGGCGGAAGCGGATTTCTACATGGCGATTGGCGCGTATGGAAGGGCAGCGGACGTGCTGAAGCTCTATCGGAAAGGCGTGGAGATTTCCAGCGAATTGCCTGAAGCGATGGTGATGGAACTGGAATGCCTGCGGAATCTGGACCGGCGGCAGGAGCTGGAAGAAGTGGCGCGGGAGGTCATTCGCCGGTTTCCAACGCTGCCCGCAGCGGATCGAGCCCGACGCTACCTCTGAATAGTCACATGAAATCATCTGCGTGCAAATTTTTGTGTGGCATCGTCGGCCTTGCCGCTGTGTTCGCGGCTTGGGGCGTGGAGCGAGCCCCCCATACAGGCACACTTCAGTCGAGCTTCCTTTACACTGAACCGGACCCGTCCGCCGGCGGCGGCATCCGAGGGAATGTGGAAGGCGCGGTCGGGCCGGTGTTGGGGGTGTTTGCGATGCCGACGGATAACCCCCGCGCGGTATACAAGGCGGAAATCCGGTCCGGGCGCGAATTCGAGTTCCGCGGGTTGCCTTCGGCTCGGTATGACCTGTTGATTCTCCTGGAGGCTGAATTCCATGAGGGACTGACGTTATGCCGCGACGAAAGCAACCTTACGGAAAAGGATGAGCGAAGCATCCGTGAACGCCTGACCGTGTCCGAGCCTTTCTTCGATTTGCGCGCCTTGCATCGGCTGGCGGGAGTCACTGGAACGGCCGGTTCGGCGCGGGCCTTGGTGCAGTGGGTGCGCACACGGCCGATCACGGATCAGGCCGCCAGAGTCTGGCATGACATTCAGGTTCGTACGATTCGGCTGGCGATGCTGGAGGACGTGGGCCCCGGATGGCAGCTTTTGCGCACACGGGAGTTCGTGCGGCAAGAAGTGGCGCCGGGCATGACGACGGGGCTGATCCGCCACTACTACAATTCGCAGTTGAGCGGCATTCGCGTTGTGGATAGCATCAAGGACTTGGGCGCAATCCGGCTGCGCTAGGAAAGGACAGGCGTTTCATGGCCCATCTGGCGTTTGAAAAAGGCACCTTCATCGGACGCATGCTCGAACTGACGCCCGGCGATTTGACCATCGGGCGGCAAAAAGGATGCGACATTCTCATTCCCAACGACCAGGTTTCGTCGCGGCATGCCCAGTTGCGATGGGAACAGGGTCGGTGGACGTTGACCGATCTCGGCAGCTCCAACGGCACGGCGGTGAACGGCGACCTCATCACGAGCGTGACGCTCCGCGACGGCGATGTTATCCAAGTCGGGACCGAAGTCATTGTGTTTCATGACGGTGACGGCGGCGCGACGAAGGCGAAACGGCCGGCCTCCGCTCAGGTGGCGGCTGCGGAGGAAGTGGCGCTGGTGGAGGAAATGAGCCAACGCACCCGCCGGATTCGCGAGGAAGTGGCTAAGGTTATCGTCGGGCAGCAGGAGGTGCTTGACCAGATGCTCATGGTGCTGATCGCCAACGGGCACGGGCTGCTGGTCGGCATGCCGGGCATGGCAAAAACCCTGATGGTGTCCACCGTGGCTCGCGTGCTGGACCTCGAATTTAAGCGGGTCCAGTTCACGCCGGACCTGATGCCGACTGACATCACTGGCACCGAGGTGCTGGAAACGAACCGCGAGACGCAGGAGAAGGCGTTTCGTTTCATTCGGGGCCCCATTTTCTGCAACCTGCTGCTGGCGGACGAAATCAACCGCACGCCGCCCAAGACGCAGGCGGCGCTGCTGGAAGCCATGCAGGAACGGCGTGTGACGGTGGGCAACGTGACTTATCCGCTGGATCAGCCGTTCTTAGTGCTTGCCACGCAGAATCCTATCGAACAGGAAGGCACGTATCCGTTGCCGGAGGCGCAGATGGACCGGTTCATGTTTAATATCTGGGTGGACTATCCTCTTGAGCATGAAGAGGAAGCCATTTTGGCTTCGACGACGATGGCCGGCGGCGCAAAGCCCGAGAAAGTGCTCGGAAAGGAAGAGGTGCTGCAATTGCAGGAAGTGGTTCGGAAGATTCCTGTTTCGGAGCATGTCGTCAAGTACGCCGCGCGTCTTGTTCGCTCCACGCGGCCGGCCAATCCGAACGTGCCTGACTTCATCCGTCAGTATGTGAGCACGGGTTCGGGGCCCCGTGCGGGGCAGTTCCTGATCCTCGCCGCCAAGGCCCGGGCGGTGCTCGAAGGACGGATTCACGTCAGTTGCGCGGACATCCGGCGGGCTGCGTTGCCGGTCTTGCGGCATCGGCTGTACCTGAACTTCGCGGCCGACTCGGAGGGCATTACGCCTGCGCGGCTGGTCGAGCGTCTTCTGGAGGCTGTGCCGGAACCTTCGGAGAAAGACTACCTTTGAGCTGCGGCCGGCGCCTTCACCGCTTGAAGATCACGTGCTTGCGCAGCACGTAGTTGATCAGCAGCGAAGCCGCGACATTGGCGCCGAACGCCATCGTTGTGGATACGCCATACGCGTGGATCAGGTGGCCCATCAGAGCGCTGCCGACGAGGATGCTCACGGCCGAAACCGCATAGAAAAACAACACTTCGAGCGCGCGATGGTGGCGCCCGGATTCGAAAACCCAGCCGATGTTCAGCAGGTAGGCCGTCAGGTTTGACACCATGAACGCTGCCACGTTGTTGATGATGGAATGGCGGGCGCGAACCGCGTCTGTCACGTCGGAAGCCCGCAGCCCCAACCATCGCACGAGGGGATCGCCTGGTTCCAATGCGGCCAGTACAAAGGCCCCCATCGCGTAGAAGAAGACGATGTGCACGATCGTGGCGATGACGCCCGCGATGCCGTACTTGATGAACTGCGCCAGCGGCCCGTGATTCCGCCCGAGGAACTGCCGGAGGAATATTTTCATGTTGTTGTCTTCTTATCGCTCGATGGTCACACCGTGACGGATGTACGTGGGAACATCGAGGTCTTCCCCTTTCAAATAGGTCGGCTCAACGTCTTTGAACAACCCCTTGGAGACCGGCTCGAATCCCAGTTGCGCCTGCGTCGGCTTGACCCGTTTCTTGCGCCCCGCGAGCGCGGAAATGGATTCGTCCGGTCCCTCGGCCTCGGCCGGGGCGGTTTCCTCCGGCGACCATCGCTCCGAGGAGATCAGCGTGACGGACAGCGTGTCACCCCACTGCGGATCCAAGGCGGCTCCCATGAAAACGTGGGCGTCTTTTCTGGAGGCGTTCCGGACGCCTTCCATGACCGTTTCGACTTCGCCCAGCGTGAGGTCCGGCCCGCCGACGATGCTGACCAGCAGGGATTGGGCGTGTCGGAGCACCACGCCGCCGTCCAGTAGGGGGCTCTCGATGGCCATGCGCGTCGCTTGGGCGGCCCGCTCCGGCCCGCGCGCTTCACCGTAGGCGAAAACGCTGGTGCCGCCGCTGGCGCGCACCACCGAACGCAGCGTGGCGAAGTCAATGTGCACCACGCCGCGCCGCACAAGCAGCTTCCAGATGGCCGACACGCCCATGCCGAGCATCACGTCCGCCTCCCGGAACGCCTGCGCGGCCGGCGTGCCTGGCGGCCATAACTTGAAGAGCCGCTCGTTGGGGGCAAGGATGACGGCGTCGGCTTCGTCGCGCAGTAGTTGCACGCCCTCGCGAGCGACCTGCGCACGTCCCTCGCCCTCGAAGGCGAAAGGCAGCGTGGCGATGGCGATCACCAGCGCGCCGGTCTCATGCGCGAGACGGGCGACGACGGGGGCGGCGCCTGTGCCGGTTCCACCGCCGAGGCCGACCACCACGAACACGAGGTCCAGGTTTTTCAACCGATCCATCAAATCCCGGGCGCTGCTCTCGGCGGCCATTCGACCGGTCTTAGCGTCGCCACCGCAGCCAAGACCCCGCGTGATGGCCGCGCCGATCTGGAGCTTGTCTGGCACCCGCACGGCCTGCAGGTCCTTCGCGTCCGTGTTGATGGCGATGACGCGCGGACCATTGCGCCAGGCCTCGCACATGGCTTCCAACGCGTGCGTTCCGCCGCCGCCGACTCCCACGGCGGCGATGCGATCGGGTGCCAGCGCGCCTCCTGTCTCCTTCGATGTCATGCGATTATCCTCTTGCCGCAGTGTCAGTTGCCGAACAAGCGGCGCACCAAGCCGCCGCCTGTCTTGCGTTTCGAATCGGCTTCGGTCTTGACCGCGTACCGCAGCAACCCCGCGGCGGTCGCATATTGGGGACCGTCCGTCACCGAGGCTAGTCCGCTAAAGCCGATGGGACGGCCCACAACGCAGGGGGCGCCAAACACTTCTTCCGCCAGTTCGCGGGCCCCCTTTATGCCGGCGCCGCCGCCCGTTAGCACGATGCCCGCACCGATTTGCCGCAGCAGACCGGCTTCCTCGATGCGAGAGCGCACAATCTGAAAAATCTCTTTCAAGCGAAGCTGCAGCACCACATGCAGCGAGCGCAGGTTGATCGAGCGGGCAGGATATCCCACTTCCGGCGGCAGATTCACGCGGCCCCCGTGCCCAGCATCTGACGGTGAGCAGCCATACTCCCGTTTGAGTCGTTCAGCCTGGGCGCGTGGAATTCGGAAAGCCAAGGCGAGGTCGTTGGTCAGATGGTCGCCGCCGAGCCCGATAGCGCCGGCGGCCGCAAACATGCCTGCAGCATACGCCACGTAATCCGTCACGCCGGCGCCCATGTCCACCACAATGACGCCGCCCTCCTTCTGCTCGGGCGTCAAGACGGCGAGCGCGGAACACAGGCCGCTGAACGCGACGTCGGCCACTTCCACGGGCAGGCTCTGAACGAGCTTCACGGCGTTGCGGACCTGCCCCCGTTTGGTGTGCAGAATGAGCATGTCGAGGGCCAGCTTGGCGCCTTCGAAATCCTCCGGGCGGGCAACGCGTTCCCCATCCACATAAAAGGTTTGCCCAATGGAATGCAGCACCTGGCGATCTGGGGGCAAATTGACTGCCCGGGCCACCGCGGTGACTTGTTGAACATCTTCCGGCGTAATGCCGGCGGCCGCGTGCAGGATCGGAAAAGTGCCGCGGTTCACCAGCGTCTGAATGTGATTACCCGAGAGCGCCAAGTGCACCTGATGAATGGCCACTTGGCCGGTTTCCTCGGCAGCAGCGAGTGCCGCGCGGACGCAAACGAGCGCTTGGTCGAAATCCACCACCTCCCCCTTGCGGACCCCGACCGACGCATGTTCGCCGAGGCCGGTGATGACCAGATGACCGTCTTCGCGCACTTCGCCGACCAAGGCGACGGTCTTCGAGGTGCCGATCTCGAGCGCGACTACCGGGGGTAGCCCGGTCGGCCCAAGAAGAAACGAAAAAACCATAAGCGTCAGCCCTTCTTTTGCGTCAGCCCCTTCGCTAATACTCCTGTGCGGGAATGTACTGATCCGTGAACGTCAAATCCAGGTTGGCGATGCGCCGTCCTCGCAATTCGGCAGCACGCAGCGCCTGCGCCAGGACCTGCAGCTTTCGCTCCAGTGCGGCCAGGCTTTCCGGCGTGGCCGGTTGCTCCATTCCGGTCCAAGCCAGACGGACTCTTTCTCCGCCAGCCAGGCTCAACTCCAGGAATTCCGGAGATCGAACGTCAATGCTCGCAATGCGGATGTCGTCGCCCAAACGCGTTCGATTGCACGTCTCTATGATGTCGAGTGCGCTCGTGACCCGCGGCTCCAAACGAACGCCAGCCTTCAGGCGGCCCTCGGGCAGACCCGTGAGCACCGGCAGGTCGCGGGGGATGGCGCGTAGCGGGAAAAGCCATCCCTCGCGGTCCACGCCCCACGCCGGACTTCGGCCGATGCGGGCCATAACGGTGCGCTCACGCACTTCAATGGACAGCGTGTCCGGCAGACGCCGTTCCATCACGACGGAGCGAACCACGGGGGTTCGCGCGCAGAACTCATCATGCGCGCGCCGCATGTTGAAGGAAAAAAGGTTGGTGCCCTCGGACAACCCCATGTACTCGCGCACATGCCGATCGGTTATGGTGCGGCCGGCGACGCGAATGTCCAGTGAACGGATAAGGAAGCGCGGATTGCGCCAGAACCACATCGCGCCGGCTTCACGGACAAGCCACCACGAAAGGAATGCGGCCAGCAAAGCCAGTCCTGCGCACCAAGCTGCCCGTGGCAGCCAGCGCCTGCGGGCTGAAGCGCCGATGCGCAGATTCGACCGAGATCGTTGCTCGGCGCCTGCCCATCTTTCGCTTCCCTCCTTTGACCGTCGCCACCACATCTCCGCCCCCTGACGCTTAGTCCGTCGCGGCGCCGCGCATGATCCGATCGCACAACTCCGAGAAACCGATGCCGGCCGCCTTGGCGGCTTTCGGCAGAAGACTGGTTTCCGTGAAACCAGGAATGCTGTTGAGTTCCAGCGTAACGGGTTTTCCGTCTGCCGTCAGCCTAAAGTCCACCCGGCCCAATCCCCGGCATCCCAGCGCGTGAAAAGCCGCCAGCGCCGCATCCCGACAAGCGGCGGCTGTTTTTCCCGGGAGCGGCGCCGGGACGAGGTAAAGTGTCTCGGCCGATTGATACTTGGCGCCGAAGTCGTACCAGTCGTTCGGCGGCACAATTTCGATGACCGGCAATGCCTCACCGTCCAAGACGCCCACCGTTAATTCCCGGCCCGGAACATACGCTTCCACCAGCGTTTCCCGGTCGTAAACCCGGGCTGCCGCCAGTGCCGCGGCCCACTCCTCCTCGCGGAATACCCGGCTGATGCCGATTGTGGAGCCTTGACGTGGCGGTTTGACCACTACCGGCAGCGGAAGACGTCGGGGTTGCGTTTCGGCCAGGACTTCCCACGGAGCGGTCGGAACGCCGGCCGCTTCAAATCGCCGCTTGCTTTCCCGCTTGTCGAACGCGGCCCGGCTGGCCTCCACTCCCGACCCGGTATAGGGAATGCCCATGCGGTTGAGAATATCCTGAACCTGACCATCTTCGCCGAACTCGCCATGCAGGGCGATGAAAACGCCGTCCACACCGGCCGGAATGTTTAACGAACAGGTGGTCACATCCACTTCGACGACCTCGTAGTGGGCTTCCCGGAGACCGCGAGCCACGGCGGCTCCAGAGCGCAGGGAGATTTCCCGTTCAGCGGAGGGACCGCCTTTGAGAACCGCCACCTTGTTGAACGCGCGCGTCACCTTGCTATGCCGTCGTTGTATGCCTTGCCGCGGGCATTTGCCGCAGCGGGACTTCATACGCGGATGAAAGGCGCGGACTCAAGAAAAAACGCAACCAAGCGGTCAGATGAGTTCAACCTGCTCGCCGTAAGCCGGCGCCGTGACTTCGGTTCCATGGAGCCGCTCGCGCATGAGTGTTGCCATTCCGTCAGCCATTTCCGGCTCCCCGTGCGTCACAAAAAGCCTTTGCGGCGGGCGTTGTGTCAGCGCAGCGGCCCAACGAAAAAGGTCATCCTGGTCCCCGTGCCCCGAAAAGCCGTAAATCTGCTCGATGCGGGCTCGCACCGGCCTCAACTGCCCCAGAATTCGCACGCGTGGCGCGCCGTCCACGATCAGCCGTCCAAGGGTGCCACGAGCCTGGTAGCCCACGAAGAGGATGGTGTTCTTTTTTGAGCCGATGTTCTGTGACAGATGATGTTTGATGCGTCCCCCGGTGCACATGCCGGAGCCGGCGAGGATGACCACGGTGCCCCTGATATGGTTGATGGCCTTGGAGTCGTCAACGGATTCCACGATTTTCAGGCCAGGGAAGCGGAAAGGCGAAGCGGCGTCACGCAGCATCCGTTGCGCTTCCTCATCGAGCGTGTCGCGGTATTCCTCGAACACGCGGATGACGCTGCCGGCCATGGGACTGTCAAGGAACACCATGAGATGCGGCACCCGATCTTCCCGGAGCAACTCATTGAGGTAGTAGAGCACCTCTTGGGCTCGTTCGATCGCGAAGGAAGGGATCACGATGTTGCCGCCCCGCTCGCGGGTGGAGCGTATGACGGCCGCCAGTTGCTCCGCGATGCGGTCCGTCTTGTCGTGGCGCCGGAGGGCATAGGTGGACTCCATGACCACGAAATCGGCGGGGGGACAAGGTTCCGGATCCCGCAGGAAGGGGCGGTCCCAGCGACCGATGTCGCCCGAAAACACGATCGAGCGCCGGCCGCCGTTCGTTCGCGCCTCCAGGCGGATTGCTGCGGAGCCCAGAATATGGCCGGCCTCCAGGAAGACGGCCTCCACGCCGTCGCCCACCGCGACCGGTTGCCCGTACGGCGTCGGCGTCAGAAGCGGGAAACAGGCTTCCGCGTCATCCGCCGTGTAGAGCGGCTGCACGGGAAAGGGACCGGTGCGGCCCTCGCGCTCATGGCGGCGGCGCTTGAACAGCGCGTCTTCTTCCTGCAGGCGCGCGGCGTCCCGCAACACGATGCGCGCGATGGCGGCGGTGGGCGGCGTGCAAAAGACGGGGCCCGAGAATCCTGCGCGGACGAGGCATGGCAGATAGCCGCAATGATCCAAGTGCGCATGCGTGAGCAGCACGGCGTTGAGACTGGAGGGCTCGACGGGAAAGGACGCCCAGTTGCGCCCGACCAGATCGCGTTCCTGGTATAGGCCGCTGTCTATCAGCAGGCGGCTGACGCCGGTGTCGAGCAAATACCGCGAGCCCGTGACGTTGCGGGCCGCGCCGAGAAAGCGCAGCGTGATGGCCATGAGTCCTCCCGCTCCGCAAGCGAGTCCGGTCTTGACGGCGACGGAGCTGCGTTCGACTATGCACGAAAGGCGGGCGCGTGACAACGCGAAGCACGCATTTGCACGGATTTCTTGGGAGTGGGCGGTGAGCGACAGAGACAGGAGGCGGGGATGAATGTGGAACGCGTGAGGGCGTTGGTGACGGAATTGCTTCGCGAACTAGGGGAGGATCCCGACCGGGAGGGGTTGCGCCGGACACCGGAACGCGTGGCGCGGGCTTACGAATTCCTCACGTCCGGTTATCGCACGAATCCGGAAACGATCATCAACGGCGCGGTGTTCCAAGCCGAAGCCAACAACATGATCCTGCTGAAGAACATCGAGGTGTACAGCCTGTGCGAACATCACATGCTGCCATTCTTCGGCGAATGCCATATTGCCTACATTCCTCGGGACAAGGTGCTGGGGGTGAGCAAGCTGGCGCGCATTGTGGACTGCCTGGCGCGCCGGTTGCAGATTCAGGAGCGGTTGACCTCCCAGATTGCCGAGGAAATCATGCGAGCCGTCCGGCCGGAAGGGGTGGGGGTGGTGATGGAGTGTCGCCATCTGTGCATGATCATGCGCGGCGTGGAAAAACAGAACTCGGTGATGAAGACCTCGTCGGTGCTCGGAAGTTTTCACAACAACGAGGCGACGCGCGCCGAGTTCCTGAGTCTGGTTGGCGGCGGGTAATCGGGGCGGGAGCCGTCAAAGGGCCTGATCGAGAGCGGCGCCGGTTTCTTGCTTGTCCGGCGAGTGCGGGGTGGCATTCGTTTCCGCATCCGGGCGCGGCATGGGGATGTCGGGCGTCAGGCGCTTCTTTTCCCTGGCGATCAGTTCGTTGAGTTTGTCCTGAACCATCTCAAACGCCCGCTGCACATGGCGTTCGCGTTCCTTCTCTTTCGCGGTTTCGGCTTTCTTCGCATCCTGTTCGCGACGGTCTGCCTCTCGTTCCTCCAGCGATCGTAGCCGCCGTTCAGCCTGCTCCCGCGTCGCGGGGCGTTCCATGACCTGCGCGACGGGCGGAGACAGACGGCCCGCGGGAAAGGGGAGTTTCGACAGCGAGGCATCGGCCCGCCATTCTTTTTGCGCCAGTTCCATAGCTCTTGAGAACAGGCGGGTTCGGAGGGCCGTTTCCTTCTCCAGTTCCTTGAATTCAGCGGGCGTCATCAAGACGTAGGTGACCTCGCGTTTGAGGTCCGCCACGCGGACGAGCAGCACGGGCGGCTCGGCGGCGCGGACGCGGGAGACCGACCAAAGGAGAGCGGCCAGAAGAGTCCATCGCAGGGCGGGCCCGATCGGGAAACGATTTGTCTTCATGCGGGAACCTCCGTTACCAGTAGATGAAACTTGTGAACATGCGGCGTTCGGTTGCGGACAGGGCATTCACGTCGCGGATGATATATCGGTTGTCGAAAGCGTCGAGCAAGACTTTTCCGCTCTGCCCGTATTCTTCTGCGCGGTCATAGCGCCACGGCATGACAAACGACGCGGGGTGCCCATCGGCCTCGACTTCAAAGAATAGGAGCCCGTACTCTTGGCGGATCCGGTGAATGCGGGTGATGAGGTATTCCTTGTAGTGGCGGGCGAGGTTGCGCCGGATCAGATGCTGTGCCTCTTCGGGGAAGGTAGCCAGGTCTTCGATGATGCCGATCTCATGCTCTTTGTCCTTTTCGCCGGTGTAGCGCAACGAAATGAAACGATTCGGATAGGTCACCGGAAACAGCAACACGGCGAAGACGCCGCGGTATAGATTGTCGCCGCGCACGGCGCAATGGAGCAGCGAAAAAGTGCCCTCGAATATCGTGGTATTTTCGGGCGTCAGGCGGCGCACGCCGACGGACGCGAGAGTGTTTTCGAGAGAGAAAGGAGAGGGTTGCTCATTCATGTCAGGATTCGATCCGCGTCAGTTCCGTTTGAATTCGCACCAGCCGGTGGTAGAGCCCCTGTAGCGCGAGCAACTCCTCGTGCGTTCCGGATTCGGCTACACGTCCTTCATCGAGGACGAAAATGCGATCGGCGTTCTTGAGGGTCGAAAGGCGGTGGGCAATCGCGATCGTGGTGCGCCCGCGGCAGACGGTAGCCAGGGCTTTCTGGATCTCCTGCTCGGACTCGGTGTCCACGGACGAGGTGGCCTCATCCAGAATCAGGACGCGAGGATCGCATAGTAGCGCACGGGCGATGCTGATGCGCTGGCGTTCCCCCCCTGAGAGCCCCGCACCCTGCTCGCCCAGTTTCGTGTCGTAGCCCGCCGGCCGGCGTGCAATGAAATCGTGGGCGTTGGCGGCCTTGGCGGCGTTGAGGATGGCCGCGGGTTCGGCATCCGGACGGCCGTAGGCGATGTTCTCGGCGATGGTGGCGCGGAACAGGAAGGGCTCTTGCAGCACGAGACCAATATGACGCCGCAGGTCCTCCTTCCGCAGGTCGCGCAGGTTCACGCCGTCGAGGAGCACCTTCCCTTCCTGTGGGTCATAGAAACGGCAGAGCAGATTGACCAGGGTGGTCTTGCCGCTCCCGCTCTTTCCAACGATGCCGATGAACTGGCCGGGTTCGATGACGAACGAGACGCCCTTCAACACTGGATTATAGGGGTCGTAGCCGAAGACGACTTGGCGGAACTCGATACGCCCCTCGACGGCGGCCCGTCGCGTGGGGTTCGGAGGGTCGCTGATCGAGGCGGTGGCGTCCATCACCTCGAACACCCGCTGGCCGGCGGACAAAAAGCCCGTGGCCCAGTTGGAGAACATGCTGAGCGCCGAAACGGGTCCGTAGAACATGCCCATGTAGGCGAAGAACGCCATGAGGGTGCCGAGGGTGATGGGTTCGCCCAGCAGGCGCATTTCGCCCAGCACCAAGCGGCCGCCGGCGTACCAGATGATCAAACCGCCGAGACCGAAGACAAATCCCATAATCGGGTTGAACGTGGCTACGCTGGTTTCCAGGCCTCGACGGCTCTGCTGCAGATAGCCGGCGGCTTGGCTGAATCGGCGTTCCTCGCGCGCCTCCTGCCCGAAGGCTTTCACCAGACGGATGCCGGAGAGCAGGCCGGAAAGAAGCTGGGAGAGTTTCGACTGGCTGTCCCAGACGCGGTAGTAGCGCGGATAGATGTGTCGCCAGAAGAACGTCGTGCCCGCGACGACAAACGGGATGGGCAGCAGTGCCAGCAGGGCGAGGCGCCAGTTCATCCAGAAGAGCATGGCCCCGATACCCAGCACGAGCATGAGATTCAGCAGGAACCCTTGCGCAACCTGGGTGACGAAACCTTGGAAGTAGTCCACGTCATATAGCACCCGGCTCATCAGGCTGCCTACCGAGTGTCGGTTGTAGTACTCGACATTCAGGCTCACGAGCTTGCGCTGCAGCCTCTCGCGCAATTCCTTTGTGATGCGCGTGCCGATGATGCTGCTGGTGCGGCCGATGAAGATGTTGAGCAGCATTCGCCCCGCGGAAGCCGCCACAAGTCCTAGCAGAATCCATATCAGCAGCCGGATGCTCTCGGCGTGCGCCATGAGCGCAGCGTCTGCCGGGGGGGCCAGCACACGGTCCACCAGCATGCGCTGAAGCATGGGCGGGATTAGATCGAGGCCGACGCCACCCAGCATGACGAGGAGCAGCAGGATGATGCTCAACCAATAGGGGCGCATCAGGCCGAGGGTGCGAGCGAAGATGCCCTGCTTCCTCAGGCATCGCGGGCAGCCGCCGCCCCCGGACGGCAGCGGCAGGCCGCAGCGTGTACAGAGGGTTTCGCTGGGGCGCGATAGCACCTCGGGTCGTGCCGGGGCGCCTTCGATGAGACACTTCAGCTCGCCGATGGCCCGCCCAAACGGTTCACGCAGGGAATTGGAATAGCGGGCCACATCCACGTAGAGGCCGTCGATTTGCAACTGAAGGAAGGCGCTGCCGACCGCATGAAATGCGCGCACTTTGGTCGCGGTTCGAAGTTCGAAAGGTCCCACGGTCTCCCCGTTTTCGCCAGTGCCGATCACCACCACATGTGTGGACGAAACCAGCACCCATGTTTCGGTGGCGCGGCCGTCCAGGGCGAGGTCGCTGGCGATGGCGAACTGAAGGCAGTCGTCGTCGAACCCAAATGCCTGGGCCCGTTCGCGCACCGTTGCGGGTATTCGGCCTATCGTGATCACGTTCAGCGGGGTGGGCTTCATGATGGGCCAGGCCTTTGGCGGTGTGGATCGGCAACACGGCCCGCCTTAAGCGGCCGTTCGACGAGGTGACGGGGAGGCTTAGTCAGAACGGCGATGGGCGTTGAACTTCCGGAAGCGCAGTGTTCAAGCGCCCGGCGGCTGACAGAAGATTTCATGGCAGGCGGCTTTTGCCGCCGAACATCAAATCCTAACGGCGCGACAGGGCGGCGCGCACTTCGTCCAGCCGTCCGGCGCTGCCAAGCACCTCGTTTTTGTGGGCGATGTATTTGGCGTATTCCGCCATGAAGACCTTGCCCGGCGGACGGAGATCGAAATTCTCCGGGTGCTCCTTGAAGTGCTCCCGGTGGACGCGGCACCACACCAGGCGGCCGTCGGTGTCAATGTTCACTTTCGTTACGCCCAATTGGGCGGCACGCTTGAATTGCGTTTCGTCAACACCCTTGGCCCCTTTCAGCGCGCCGCCGGCGGCGTTGATGCGGGCCACCTCGTCCTGCGGCACGGAGCTCGATCCGTGCATCACCAGCGGGAAACCGGGCAGGCGCTTCTGAATGGCCTCGAGCACCTCGAAGTGGATGGATTGGCTGCCGGAGAACTTATAGGCCCCATGGCTGGTGCCGATGGCGCAGGCAAGGCTGTCGCACTGGGTCTTCTTCACGAACTCTTCCACTTGGGCGGGGTCGGTCAGATGCGCCTTGTCTTCGCTGACCGAGACGTGCTCCTCCACACCGCCCAGTTGACCGAGTTCCGCCTCGACCGCGATGCCCTTGGCATGAGCGGCCTCCACGACGCGCCTTGTGATGGCGATATTCTGCTCGAAGGGCTCGTGGCTGGCGTCAATCATGACCGAGGTATAGAAACCGCTGGCGATGCAGTCCATGCATGTGGCCTCATCGCCGTGATCAAGATGGACGGCGAAAATCGCGTCAGGGAAAATCTCGGCGGCGGCGCGAATCATGGCTTCGAGCATGCGCTTGTCGGTATAGGCGCGAGCCCCCTTCGAAATCTGGATGATGAACGGCGCGCGGCTTTCCATGCAGCCACGGAAAAGCCCCATGGTTTGTTCGGCGTTGTTGATGTTGTAGGCGCCCACCGCGTAGCGGCCATAGGCGTGTTTGAAAAGCGCTTGTGTCGAGACGATCATGTTCTGGTGTCCTTTCGTCCAAAGGGCTTCGAATGGCCGGAAATGATAGGGCGGGGTGGAGCAAAACGTCAACCATTTGTTTGCGGCTGGGGCAGGGCGCGGATATACTGGCGCCGATTATGCCGGAGGGGTGGCAGAGCGGTTTAACGCGCCGGTCTTGAAAACCGGAGTCCCGCAAGGGACCGGGGGTTCGAATCCCTCCCCCTCCGCCAGTTTTGAATTTTCGGGTTCCCGGCCCCGTGGTCCGTCGTGGCCGAAAACCCGAAAATTCAAAACTGGCGGAGACTCCTTACCCTCGTGCGAACCTCCGTCATGGGTGATGAGTAGGCCATAACCGGGACGCTGTATCAAGGTCGTTGTCCTGGTCTTGCGCGAGCGTGGGGCCGTATGGGGTTGCCCCGTTTTGACGGACTCGGGCAGCGAAGCGTAAGATGGGGGTAGGAGGAGGATTCCATGCCTGGTCCGTACAAGAAGCCGTATGATGCGGAGTTCAAGAGGAATGCCGTGGAGTTGCTGCTGCGGAGCGGGA
>CALHGX010000023.1 GCA_938031185.1 uncultured bacterium | reverse complement strand
CCGCTTCGCAAACGCATTCGCACCCGGCACGTGCGTTTCTGGCCCAATTCATGCTACGCTGCACGGCGGATGCTCAACCGAAAAACAATACCCCGGGGCCTGACCACCGCGCTCATCGTGTGTTGCTGGGTTCTTTCGATGGCCTGGCTGATCGCGTTTGAGGCCTATCCCGGCCTCCGGACCCGTGCGGCCCCGGGCTACCGCAGCCTCTTCCGCGAAGGATTGCTCCTGATGGATAACTGGATGAAGATTTTGATCAATGACCGGCCCGCCGGTTACACCTACACGCGCATCGAATCCGACGAAGAAAATCCCCTCAGCCAATATGTCCTGCACAACCACACGTTGCTCCACCTTCCCGTCATGGGGGAAAACCGGCGCGTAAGCCTGACGGCGCGCGCCGCGCTCGACTCGCTCTACCAGTTGCAGCGCTTCTCCTTCAGCCTGTCTTCCGGAGATTACGCGCTCTCCGTGGATGGCCGCCGCCACCGGGGCCATGTCTTTCGCGTTGTCACCCGTGGCGCCGGTCCATCCCAGACCGCCGAAATCGCCATCCCGGACGACGTCATGCTCCATTCGCCCCTCGTTGACGTAACGGTATTGCGCCTCAACCCCGGCCAGCAAACGCGCCTGAAAACCCTTCACCCTCTTTCCATGACGCCCATGGAAGTGACCATCCGCTCCTTGCGCCGAGACGAGCTGCTCTTCCAGGGCCGCCCCATCCCCGCCACCGTCATGTCCGCCACCCTCGAGGGCATGGAAACGATCTCTTGGATTTCCGATGACGGACGACTCCTGCGCCAGGAAACGCCCTTCGGTTGGCGCATGGAAGCCTGCGATGCGATCGAGGCCATCCGCGCGGCCGAGGCGGGCGCGCGCGCCGCGGAAAACTGGCTCGCCTCGGTCGCGGCGCCATCCGCCACACCGATCGCGCAGCCTCGCGACCGACCGGCGCTGCGCTTGCGATTGCGCGGACTGCCGCCGGAATATCCGCTCCCCACCACGTCGCGGCAGCGAATGGAACGTCGCGAAGGGGACGTCGCCATCCTCCGGCTACGGCGAGACGATCCGCCAAGCGAGGGCGATACCGCCTCCCTTCCCGATCCGGCGCCCTATCTGAATCCCGCGCCATTCCTTCAATCCGACGCGCCGGAAATTGTTCGCCTCGCCAAAACCATCGCGCCAGCCGCGCTGACACCGGCCGCCCGCGCCCGCGCCCTTCACGACTGGGTCCATCGCAACGTGGTCAAGGAACCCACCGTCAGCGTGCCGTCCGCGCTCGACGTCTTGCGCGTCATGAGGGGCGACTGCAATGAACACACCTATCTCTTCGTGGCGCTGGCCCGCGCGGCCGGCGTCCCCGCAAAGCCCCTCGTGGGCATCGTTTACCACGAAGGCGCCTTCCATTACCATGCGTGGCCGGCCGTGTTTGCGGGCCGATGGATTGAAATGGATCCCACGCTGGGCCAGCTGGGCGCCGACGCCACCCACGTGGCGCTGGCCGAGGGCGACTTCGCGGAACAGATGAAAATCGTCGGCCTCATCGGCCGTTTGCGCATCGAGCCTCTGGAGGATGCCTCTGATGATTGAAATCGAGAACCTGTCCAAACGGTTCGGCGCCCTGCGAGCGGTGAATCGCCTCTCGCTGCGCATCAATGCCGGGGAGCTTTTCTGCTTCCTCGGTCCCAACGGCGCCGGCAAGACCACCACCATCAAGATGCTGACCGGACTCATGCGGCCGGACGAAGGCGTCATCCGTATCGCGGGCACGGACCTTCTGGCCGACCCCGTCGCCGCCAAACGCCACATCGGCTACATCCCCGACACGCCCTTCCTCTACGAGCGATTGACGCCCGTCGAGTTCATCCTTTTCGTCGCCGACCTCTACGACACTCCGCCCAACCGTGTGCGCCACGCCCTCGACGACGATTTCGAGCGCTTTGGCCTCGGTCCGTACCGCGAGGCGTTGATCGGAGACCTGTCCCACGGCTTCCGGCAGCGGCTCAGCTACGTGGCCACCTTCATGCACGATCCGCGCGCCCTGTTCATTGACGAGCCCCTCGTGGGCATTGATCCGCACACCATCCGCATGATCAAGGACCTGCTGCGGGACAAGGTGCGCGGCGGCATGACGATCTTCCTCACAACCCACATCCTGGCGCTGGCCGAGGAAGTGGCCGACCGCATCGGCATCATCTCCCAAGGACAGTTGATCGCGCTCGGCCGGATGGAGGAACTGCTGACCCCGGGCGTCGACCGGCGACTGGAAGATGTCTTTCTCCGCCTGACGCGGCATTCGGAAGACGAGTACATGGCTTGAGGAGAACCTCGGTGTTTGACGTTTGGACGCTCCTGCGAAAGGATCTACGCAGTCTCCTGAACGTCCGGCGCCGGCTGCGCCGGGAATCCCTGTTCAAGGTCTCCTTCATCCTCACGTTTTTCGCGGGCATGGAGGCGGGGCTCTTCTTGCTTTTCTTGCGCGGATTTCGCTTTCTCGCCACGCTCGGCGGCGCCGGATTCATGATTACCCGCCGCCTGTTCTCGCTCTTCTACCTCGGCATGGGCTTGATGCTCGTCGTCTCGGGCATTCTGACGGCCTACGCGGTGTATTTCCGCGCCCGCGAGAACTCCTATCTGCTGGTGAAACCGTTCCGGATGGACGCCCTCGTCGGCTACAAGCTCCTGCAGTCCTCGGCGCTCGGCTCCTGGGCTTTTTTCTTCATGGTCTTACCTTTCGCCGCCGCCTATGGATGGCACGAGCGAATGGGGGTTTCGTTTCCGTTCTGGACGCTGTGTTTCTCGATTCCTTTTCTCCTGTGGTGCTCCGCGGTCGGCGCCTTGGCTGTTCTGCTCCTCGTCCGGTGGACGCCTCGCGGACGATGGCTCGGCGCCGCAGGGTTGATGCTGGCCGCCTTGGTCGCCTACCTCACGCGCCTGCCGCCGGGGCGGCCGGATCCTTCCGCCGATCAAGCCGCGTTCGTCCTGTCCCGATCGATCCCCGGCCTCCGGGCCGCCTCCTGGCCGCTGCTGCCGAGCTGGTGGACCTCCGAAGGCGTGCTGGCCCTCACCCGTGGACAATGGGGCCGCGGTCTCATGTTCTGGTGCGTCCTGGCGTCCAACACGCTGCTGGCCGTCCACTTGGTCCGTCACGTCGGCGGCGCGTGCTTCTATCCGGCGCTCCAGTTGGCCTCGGGCGCCGCCGGCGCAAGAATTCGCCGCCGCATGGTATTGTTCCCAGGCTTGGAGCGGCTCTTGCGCTTCCTGCCCGGCGATGCCCGCGCCATCGCCTTGAAGGACATCCGAACGTTCTTCCGCGATCCCGTCCAATGGTCGCAGGCGCTGATCTTTTTTGGTCTGCTCGCCCTGTATTTCGCCAGCCTGCGGGCCTTTCGTTACCACACGCTGCCCGAGGAGTGGCGCAACGTGATCGCGTTTCTCAACGTGTTCAGCGTCGCGTCCGTCCTCTGCTCGCTGTCCGCCCGTTTCGTGTACCCGCAGCTCAGTCTCGAAGGGCAGGCATTCTGGCTCCTGGGGCTCGCGCCCACTCGTCCGAGCCGCATCCTGATGACCAAGTTCGCCTTGGCGCTGGCCGCCACGCTCTCCGTCAGCATGACGCTGATGCTGGTTTCCACCCGCATGTTGCAGGTGGATCCGGCGATCCGGCTGATGGCTTTCGGGCTGGCCGCGGCCGTTTCGCTGGCGGTGTCCGGCTTGTCCACGGGATTGGGCGCAGTGTTTCTTGATCCGCGGCAGTCCAACCCGATGGCCATTGTTTCAGGATTCGGCGGAACGCTCAACCTCGCGTTGAGCCTGCTCTTCCTGGTGCTCGGCATCGTCCCCTACGGCGGGGCGCTGCACGGTTATTTCCGCGGAAGGCTCGACCTGGAGGCGATGCGGATGGCCGTCGCCGCCGCCACGGGATGGCTCGCGCTGCTCACGGCCATCTTCACCGTGACGCCCCTCTGGTTGGGGCGGCGCAGCCTTGCCCGCCACGACTACTGAGCCCCCTGCCGGCAGGCGGCGGCTCGCCCGGATTATGGGCTCAAACGGTGTTTCTTGATGAGGCGCTGCAAATAGGCTCGCTCGATCCGCGCTTCGCGGGCCGCTTGCGACACGTTCCACCTGTTTCGCTCGAGCAACCCTTGAACATATTCCTTCTCGAAACGCTCCACGAGATCCCCTTTGGCCTCCTTGAACGGACGCCCAAGATCGAACACCGGTTCCTCCGTCCCCCGTCGTTCCCGCAAACCGCCCAGATAAAGAAACGAAGAGAAATCAATCCGATCCCGGCTGCCATGAAAAGCCATCTCGATCAAGTTCTTCAACTCGCGGACGTTCCCCGGCCAGTCGTGCCGCCGGAAAAGCTCCATGGTCCGATCGAAATCCGCCACCCGCGCCACCGCATCCGGTCCGCCCAGCTCCTCGAGAAAATGACGCGTCAACAGCGGGAGGTCCTCCTTGCGCTTGCGCAGAGGCGGCATCTCGATCTTCACGACGGACAAACGGTAAAAAAGGTCCTCGCGAAAACGGCCGGCGTTGATTTCGCCTTCCAGGCGCTTGTTCGTCGCGGCCAGCACGCGCACATCCACCGGCTTCAATTCGTTCGCGCCCACCCGGCGCACTTCCTTCTTCTCCAGCACTCGCAGCAGCTTCGGTTGAAGTTCGAGCGCCAGCTCCGCCACCTCGTCCAAAAAAACCGTGCCGCCGCCCGCATGCTGAAACGCGCCCACCCGATCGCTCACGGCGCCCGTAAAGGCCCCGCGCACGTGCCCGAACAGCTCGCTTTCCACCAGCCCCTTCGCCAGCGTGCCGCAATCCACCACCGAAAATGGCCGTTCGCTCCGGCGGCTGTGCGCGTGAATCGCTTCCGCCAGCAGCTCCTTGCCGGTGCCCGTCTCCCCTTCGATCAAAATCGGCGTGTCCGTGGGCGCGAAGCGCTCCGCCAGGTGGAACACGCGCTTCATCGCCACGCTGCGCCCCAGCAGACGCCCGAACGATTCCCGCGCGCTCAGCAGATGCTCCGTGGCCTCCTGCAGCGGACAAAACACCACCTTCGTGCCGCCGGCCTGAAACTCGGTGCCGTGCTCCAGATACGCCTCGCAAATCCGAACCCCGTGAATCAACGTGCCGTTGGTGCTGTTCAAATCCCGCAAAAGGAATCCTTCCGCCTGCACCTGTATCTCGCAATGCGCCCGCGAAACCGCCGCATCCTGCAACACCAGGTCGTTTTGCCGGCCCGCGCCGATGGTGAAAACCTCCTTGTCTATCACCGCTTCCTTGCCCTGATCGGGGCCGTTGACAATGAGCAGTTTGTACTTCTGCAGCAGCAGCGCGTGCGGCACGCCATGCTTGGAGAGAATGACCGTCGGCGAACCGATGGCATGCGCGGCGGGTCGGCTTTTGGTGTCCTTCATGCGTGCCAATGCTATGACGCGCGCCTACAGTTGTCAACCCCTGCGTACAAACGAACACACGCTTCGGCCGGCGCCTTTACGAATTGACGTCCGCCGATCGGGACATAATGATCCATCTCATGACAGGGCGGGAACGATACATGGCGGTGCTCGGGGGCCGCCCCGCAGATCATCTGCCGCGCGTCCCCATCCTGATGCAGTTCGCCGCGGAATACATCGGCTCCAACTACGGCGCCTTTGCCTCCGACCACCGCGTGCTCGTGGAGTCCAACCTGCGCTGCGCCCGTGACTTCGGCATGGACCAGGTCAGCGCCATTTCCGATCCGTATCGCGAAACGCAGGGGTTCGGCGCCCAAATCGAATTCGTGCGCGACGGCGTTCCCCGATGCCTGCGCCTCCCCCTGGAGGACTCCAAAGACCTCTCGAGCCTGCCCCGCCCCCATCCCCTCACGGCCGAACGGATGCGGGACCGCATCGAGGCGATTCGCCTCTTCCAGAAACACGCGGCAGACTATTCCATCCTCGGGTGGGTGGAAGGACCAGCGGCCGAAGCGGCCGACCTGCGGGGGGTCACAACCTTCCTCTTGGATCTGATCGACGATGAGCCGTTCGCCGCAGCCCTCATGGATCGCTGCCTGCAAACGGCCGTGGACTTCTCCCTGGCGCAGTTGGCCGCGGGCGCGGACACGATCGGCATCGGCGACGCCATCGCGAGCCAGGTTTCCAGTGAACTCTATGAAAGCTTGATCCTGCCGCGCGAAAAACAACTGGTGGATGCCATCCACAAGGCCGGCGGGCTGGCGCGGCTCCATATCTGCGGCAATATCACCCACCTGCTGCCCGGCATCGCCACCCTGAACGTGGACATTCTGGATGTGGATCACATGGTGGATTTGACCGTGGCCCGTCAGGCCGTCGGTCCGCAGGTAGTCCTGGCCGGCAATCTCGATCCGGCCGCTGTCATCCGCTTCGGAACCCCGGAAGGCATCCGCGCCGCGCTGGCTTCGGCCTATGCGGCCGCCGGCGACCCCTACCTTGTCAACGCCGGCTGCGAGATTCCACCCGGCACGCCGCCCGCCAACCTGCGGGCGCTCTGCGAACCGATGCCGTTCCACAGCCCGCGCTGACCAAGGAGGCCTTTTCTCACGCCCCTCCGTCCGTATTCAGAGCCCGGGGCAGGGTCTCTTCAACAAGGAACCTGGCTCTCGCGGGATCAACCCGGAACTATTGGCTGGACGGGAGCCGGAAGTCCGCGATCACCGGCGCGTGATCGGACGGGCGTTCCGCCCGCCGCGGCGCCAAATCAATGAACGCGTCCGTCGAACGCTCGGCCAGCGGCTTCGTGGCCAGAATGTGGTCCACCCGCCACCCCAAGCCTCTTTCCACCGCTTCTTTCTGTCGGTAGTCGAAATAGCTGTACTGTCCACCCTCCGGGTGGTGCCGCCGAAAAACATCCTCAAAACCCCACGCCTTCGTTCGTTCGAACGCCTTCCGAGCCTCATGATGGAAACAAACATGATGGGCCTGTTTCTCGGCATTATGAATATCCTTGGCCTCCGGCGCTATGTTGAGGTCCCCCACCCACGCCACCAGCCAGTCGGGACGAAGATGCTTTTCAAAGAAAAGCCTCAAGCGCTTGAACCATTCCAGCTTGTAGGCGTACATCTCATGCTCGATGTCACGGCCCTGGGGAACATATGTATTGACGACCCACACATCGCCAAACCGCGCCCACGCCAAGCGTGTCTCGTCAGCGCGCGTCCCGCCGTCCAGACCGAATCCTTTCTCATCCGGCTGAACCCGGGATACAATCGCCACGCCGTTATACTTCGGCTCCCCGCGAAACAACACATGATACCGAGCCGACCGAATGGCAACGGCCGGAAAGTCCGCGTCCGGCGTTTTGGTTTCCTGCAGGCAGAGCACATCCGGACGATTCTTCGCCAACCAGTCCAGCACGGTATCCAGCCGCGACCGGATGGAATTGACATTAAACGTGGCAATACGCATTCGTTGGCCCGTTTCCGCGCGGCTGCGGCACGACCCCCAGCTACTGGCTCCGGGATGGGGGATACGGCAAAACGCCACGGAAAACATGCTCGGCCGGCCCCTCGAGCGTCACGTCCTCGGCCCCATCCTCTCTTAAACGATAATCCACCGTCAGCACATCGCCGCTGGCACAGGTGACGGCGACCGGCGGCCTCGTCCGTCCCAGCCGCCCGGCGATCAGCCCGGCTGCCACCATTCCCGTGCCGCAGGCGAGCGTCTCTGCTTCCACCCCCCGCTCATAGGTGCGGATGCGCAATGCGCCGGCGCCGGTCACGTGAATGAAGTTCACATTGGTGCCCGCCGGACGGAAATCCTCGTGACGCCGAATAGCGCGTCCGAGCCCGGCCACATCCGCACTCGCCAAATCCTCCACCTCGATCACAACATGCGGCACGCCGCTGTTCACATAGTGATAAACAAAGTCCCGTCCGTTCACCGTGAGCCGCCGGTTCATCCGCCAGTCGCGGGGCGTGGTCATCCATAACTTGACGCGCTCGCCTCTCACCCGTGCCCGCAGCGCCCCTGCGGCAGTTTCGATCGTCATCTCGGCTCCCGCCACGCCGATCTCGTGCGCCAAACGGGCCACGCAGCGCGCCCCATTGCCGCACATGTCCGCCTCCGCGCCGTCGGGATTGAAGAACCTCATGCGAAAATCCGCCGAGCCGGAGGGTTGAATGAGGATCACGCCTTCGCAGCCGACGCCGGTCCGCCGCGCCGCCACGGCCGCAATCCATTTCGCGTCGGCCGCGGGAAACTGCCCGTCACGGTCATCCACCAGCACAAAGTCGTTACCGGCCCCGTGCATCTTCCAAAACGGAATTTCCATTCGTGGAACTCCTTCCTTGGCTCAAATCAATCAGGTCGCACAATATGCGCAGCGCCTCTTCCATCGCCAGGTCCTTGCTCCGTTCGGGCGGGCCGGGTTCCTCCCCGGTTTCGTGCTCCTCCGCCGCCCCCAGCCGTCGTTCGATCCGGGCCAGCTCAAGGCGGTCCGCCAGACGCAGCGACATCTCGCGCGAACGATGCCGCTCCGCCAGGCGTTGCACCATTTCCTCGTGCGCCACAAAACGAGGATCGGCGCGCCGGCGAGCCAGCGACCGCTCCCGCAATTCCGGAATCCACTGCGTGACCTGCGCCGTCGGACGATACAACGCCCGCCCCACCACCGTCCAAGCCATGGCATGAGGCAGGTACTCCTCGCCGATCTCCAGCGCATCGAGCAAGGAGGAGACAACGATGTCCGGGGTCACGCCCCGCAACTGCGTCGAGCCCCCGGCGATGCGGTGGAAACTGGCCGTGGTGACTTTGATGGAACCCATCTCGGGGCGCTTGTCGTCCAACGCCACCAACGATTGCACCGTCCCCTTGCCGTGGGTCTTGGCGTCCCCCACGATCACGGCCCGGCCGTAGTCCTGCAACGCACCCGCCAGAATTTCCGACGCCGACGCGCTCTGGCGGTTCACCAGCACCACCAGCGGCCCGCCATACACCACGGCTGGATCGGCATCGCCCAGCACCTGAATGCCCCGGCGTTCCTTGACCTGCACCACCGGCCCCGATTCGAAAAAGAGCCCCGTCATCTCCACCGCTTCGGTGAGCGAACCTCCGCCGTTGTTGCGCAAGTCGAGCACCATGCCCTCGGCGCCCTGCGCCTGCAGTTCCGTCAGGAGCCGCGCGACATCGCGCGACGAACTGCGAAACTCGCCCTTCGGCTCGTTGATCCGGTTGCGGATGTCCACGTAAAAGGCCGGCAACGAAACGACCCCCAGCCGGTTGGTCCGCCCCGGTGCCGCTTCGATCTCCTCGATCCGCCCTTTGGCCGCCTGCTCCTCCAACTGCACCTCGTCTCGAATCAGGTCAATCTTCACTGTGATGGCGCCCGAAATGTCCGACGCCGGAACGACGGTCAGAACCACCCGTGTGCCTTTCGCCCCGCGAATCGCCTGCACCGCCTTATGCAGGGGCCAATGCAGAATGCTGACCGGCGGACCGTCGCCTTCCGCGACCGCAACGATGCGATCCCCGGCCTTGAGCCGGCCGTCCCGATCGGCCGGCCCGCCGGGTATGATCCGCTCCACCTTGGCCATGCCGTCTTCCGCACTGAGCAGCGCGCCGATGCCCATGAGCGACAGCTTCATGCCGATGTCGAAATCCTCCGTTCCATCGCGGGTCATGTAGTCCGAGTGCGGGTCGTACACCTGCGCGAAGGCGCTCAAGTAGCGCTGGACAACGGATTCCGCATCGTAGTCTTCCAGAATCGTGAGGTACTGTTCATAACGCTTGCGAATGAACGCCTCGGGCGCCAAGCTCTCCTCAGCCACGCCGTTGGTGACGCCCCCCGCTTTGTCGGCCTGCGTTTCCTCGGCCAGCTTGCGAGCGACCAGCCGAGCCACGTACTCGTTCTTTATCTTCTTGCGCCACAGCTCGTTCCATTCCGCCGGCCCCTCCGGCCACGGCGCGTCGCGGCGTTTCCATAAATAACTTTCGTCGCGATCCACATCGAACCCCTCCGCCAGCAGGCGATCCACATAGGCAACGCGGTCGCGAACGCGGGCGCGGAACACTTCAAATATGTCGAACGCCAGTTGCAGTTCGCCGGCCCGGAGGGCCTCCGCCGCCTGCGGTGCGCGCGCCCGAAACGACTGGACATCCGAGGCGAGGAAGTAGCTGCGGTCGAAATCCAGCGTGGATAGATAAATTTCAATGGCGTTGGTGGCGACCGAAACATCCAGCTCCAACCGCCGCAAGTGGCCCCGGGGAAACCGCTGCGCGAACAATCTCGCCGCCTCCTGTTCCTTGCGGTCCGGCGCCAGAATGCCCTTGGTGGGCCCGGACGGCGCCTCCGCTGCCACCGGCGCCTTCATCAAAGCCGCCGCCATCGCCCCCAAGCCGGCCAGCCCCACCACATACCACACGCGCCGTATCATGCCGTCAACGCCTCCCGCATTCGCTTCAGCCCCGCCAACACCGTTCCGTCTATCAACCAGTCTCCGACCCGAACGGCCACGCCGCCCACCAACTCCGGCCTGATCCGCACATGCAGTCGCACCGGCCGTCCCAGGCGAAACCGCACCGCCTCTTCCAGCGCCCGCACTGAGTTCTCATCCAGCGGATAGGCCGAGGCGATCTCGCCGGCCAAACCGCCTGACAGGCGGCCCCGCTCCTCGAAATACGCCGCCGCGATATCCCGCAGCAGGTGCCAGTCCCCCGCGGAGGCCAGCGTTTCCAGAAAGCCCAGCCAGATAGGGTGCGCCGTCTCGCCCAGCAATTCGCGCAGGATGGCGCGGCGCCCTTCCGGGGCTATCCGCGCATCCGATTCCGCTGCATCCAGCATGGCATGGCCCGCCAGCAGGTCAAGCGTTTCGGCCACGTCCCGATCCAGCCGGCCGTCCAGTTCGGCCGCCCGTCCCAGCGCGGCCAGGGCGGCAGCGTAGTGCGCGGCTCTTTGGCTTTCCGCCGTCATGAGGCCCGTTTCAATCGCTCCACAAAATCCTTCACCAACGCCTCATGGCGTTCGGGATTCATCTCTTCGCGGATCACTTCCTGCGCCACCCGCACCGACAAATTCGCCACCGTCTGCTTCAGTTCGTCCAGCCCCCGGCGGATTTCCCGATCCATCTCATTGCGCGCCTCCGCCAGGATGGCCTCCGCTTCGCGCCGGGCTTCCCGCAGGCTTTCCTGCCTCGCTTCGGCAGCCAGATGGCGGCTTTCTTCCAAAATGCGGGCCGCTTCCGCACGAGCCGCCCCCATCGCCTCTTCGTTCCGCCGGCGAATCCGCTCCACCTCCTCCGCGGCTTCAGCCGCCTTGCGCAACGACTCTTCGATCAGCCGCTCCCGTTCGGACAAAATCTTCTGCAGGGGTTTGAAGGCCACCCGGGACAGCACCAGGAGCAACCCCGCAAAGGTGATCAACGTCCAGACCACCAGGCCGGGATCGATCGTCAAGTTCACTGTCTTTCCTCTCTTACTTCCCGATCAAAAGGATGGCCACCACCAGGCCGTAGAGACAGAGCGCTTCAATGAACGCAATGCCGAGAATCATCAGCCGCTGGATGGTGCCGCGCTGCTCCGGCTGGCGCGCCACCGCCTCCACGCTCTTCCCCGCCAGGAACCCGATGCCGATGCCGGTTCCCAGGGCCGCCAACCCGATCGCCAGCCCAGCGCTCAACCAAGCCCAACCTTGCGCCGTCATGCCGTGCCCTCCCGCCTTGTTTCAGGTCTCTTCCATCGCCTCGCGGATGTAAATGCCCGCCAACATCGTGAAGATGAACGCCTGTATAAAACAGACGAACAGCTCGAATACGTCCATGAAAATCGCCCCCGCCAGCGGCAGCGGCTTAAGCAGGGCCACCGAGCCCATCGCCAACCCGATAAAAACAAACAACAGCGCATGACCGGCCATCATGTTGGCGAACAATCGCACGGCCAGCGAAATGGGCCGCGCCACCCAACTGATGATCTCGATCGGCACCACGAGAAATCCCAGCCACCAGGGCACGCCCGCCGGCAGGAACGAGCGGGCAAAACCGAGCAGCCCGCGCCGCCGGATGCTGAGGAAAACGGTCACGCCAAACACCATCAGCGCCAGGGCCGCCGCGACGTTGATGTCCGCCGTGACGGATTCGAACACCTGCGGCAACGGAACCAGGCCCAGCAGATTGCTGAACAAGATGAAAAAGAACAGCGTCAGCAGGAAGGACGCCCAGAAGCGCCCCCGACGTCCCACGCTGTCGGCCACGATTTCCCGTTCCACCAGTTCGATCAAACCCTCGACCAGATTCTGATAGAACCCCCGCGCCACGAGGGTGCGCCGTCGGCACACCGGCAACAACACCACGAAGGTCAGCGCCGCCGCAACCCACAGCAGCGCCACGTCATTCGTGACGCTCATGTCAATCCCCGCCACGCGAGGCAGGGGTATCCAGACCCGACGAATCGCCTCCTGCATGCCGCACCATCCGCGGTAATATCCCTTCCACTATCGCACACCGTAAACCGCCCCCGCAAGAACGATCCCCCGCCGCACGCCTTTTCCGTTGCGCCGACGCCGCAAGCCGCTATGCTGAAGGCCATGCAATCCACGTTTCTTTCCGCTTTGCAGCGCCTGTGGCTGGCGATCGCCACGGGGTTTGGGGCCGGCCGCTCCCGATGGATGCCCGGCACGGTGGGCACCTTGCCCGGCCTGCCGCTCGCCTGGGCCGCCGCCAAAACCGGCGTCCTCGGTCACGCCCTTCTGGCCGTCGCCATGATCCTGCCGGCCATTCCCATCTGCGGCATGGCCGAACGGCATTTCGGCCGCAAGGATGACCGCCGCATCGTCGCGGACGAATACCTTACCTTCCCGCTCACGATGATCGGAGTGCCGATCACGCCCTGGACGCTTCTCGCCGCCTTCTTTTTTCACCGCTTCTTTGACGTCCTGAAACTTCCGCCGGCGCGTCAGATGCAGCGCCTGCCCGGCGGCTGGGGCATCGTGCTGGATGACGCGGTCTCGGGTCTGCAAAGTCTCGCGGCGAATCATCTGCTCTACTGGACCTTGCTTCGCAGCCTGTCCGCCCAAGGGCTGTAGCGAGGAACCCTCCCATCCAATCCATCGTCATGACCAACGCGCCGAAAAACGATCCGCAACCCGTCCCGCCAAGCGGGAGCGCGCCGGCCCACGCGCGTTGGAGGCGCTGGCATGTCATCAGCATCGTCCTGCTTTGGGCGCTTTTTTTCATCCATGCCGGATGCTGGGTGCACGCCAACCACCGTTCGCTCTTCGATCCCCTGATTCAGTGCACGGATGCCCGAATTCACCTGTTCCCCTTCCACCGTTACGCCAACCCGCCCCGCCTCGCGGAGGATCCGCTCGCCCTCGACATGCTGGCATTTTCCACCATAGGCATTCGCGCGTTGTACCGCCTTTTTGTGCCTTGGTGCGGCTTGTTTGCCGCCGCCAAGCTGGTCAAGGCCCTCGCCTATCTGATCGTGGCCATCTCCATGTGGATCCTGGCCCGTTCGCGCCGGGCAGGGCTGGCGGCGGCCATCCTTCTGGGGTTTCTGATGCTGCGAACGGATAACATCGTCGAAAACATGGCGGGCGGCCTGCAACGGGCATTCGGCTATCCCCTGATGGCGCTGTGGCTCGCCGGTGCGCTGTCGCGCCGTCCCATCGCCCGTGGCGCCTCGCTGCTCCTGGCGTCCGCAACATACCCGACCATCATGGCCCTCCTGCTTGGCGCCGAAGGCCTGTTTCGCCTGTGGCAGGGCGTCCGTTTCCGTTCACCTGCCTTCCGGCGGAGCCTGCTGCGTTTCGCGGTTCTCGCGCTTTGCTGTTATGCGGTGGTGTCCGTGGACAACGCTTTTCTCAAACCCCGGCGCGGCCGCTTGCCCACCGTTCGGGAAACACTGGCCGATCCCGCGTTTCAACATGGCGGCCGCACCGAGAAGGTGCCCTTCGCCCCGCCCTGGAAAACCATGCGGATTTACCTGGCCACCGCCTTCAATCCCAACAGCGACAGCACGTATTTTCATCCGCCGCGATGGCCGCGGCGCCTGCGCCAGTGGGGCCCCTTCGCATGGATCGTCGCGGCGGGCCTGCTGCCCCTCTGGCGCCGAAGTCCCTCGCCCACCGCCGCCTTTTCCATCCTGTTAGCCTCCCCGATCCTGTACGGCTTGGCGCGCCGCTTCGCGTTCCGTCTGCTCTACATACCCGAACGATATCTGCAATACGGCATGACCATGTTCCCCTTGGCCTTGGCGATTTCCTCCATCGGGCTGCTTTGGCCGAGAGATCGGCATCGCGCCCGGCGCGCCACGCACCGCAACCTGGCCGCAACGGCTTTCATGGCCGCCTTGCTGTTCTGGGGCGGGGACGGTATTCAGCGCGATGCCGGCATGCGTCTCAATGGGCGCCGGGAATGGCCCTTGTGGGAGTTCTTGAGAACGCTCCCGGCCGACAGCCGGATAGCCGGGCACCCCTTCGATACCGAAAGCGTGCCGTTCTGGACGGCGCTTTCCATAACACCGGGCGCCGAACAGCTTCTCCCTTGGCTGGACGAGTCCTGGAAACGAAACAAAGCCCTGACGGAACGCACGCTCCGGGCGCTCTACGCCACCAACCGAAACGAAGTTCTGGCGTTCTGCCGGGCCGAAGGCATCACCCACCTGCTGCTACACGACGATCGTTACGGCAAGAAGTTCGTCCGCAATGCGCAACTTTTCAAACCGTTCGATGCCACCCTCCGCGAACTGCTGAACGGCCGCCGCAAGGAAGAACTGGCCCTCGCCAATCCGCCGCCGGCGGCGGTGGTCTTCCATTGGCGCGACTATCGTGTAGTCGGCACAGAAAAACTCGCGGCGATTTGGACCGGGGAATCCGCCGCCGGACCGCCCTAGCCGGAGCACCTGCCATGCGAAAGCTGCTCGCCTTGTTTGTCAGCCTCGGACTGCTGGCGCTGCTGTATTCGCGGTTGGACACGCCCCGCATGCTGGACACCCTGGCCCGCTGCGACAAGGGCTGGTTGCTGCTCGGCCTCGGTATGGTCATCCCCCTCACACTCCTGACCGGCTGGCGGCTGACATGGCTGGCGCCCGCTTCCGTTCGAATGGGATTGGGCGAAGCGGTCTCGTTGACGCTGGCCGCCAGCGTGCTCAATTTGCTTCTGCCATCCAAGATGGGCGACCTGATCAAGGCGGCCTTCATCCGCGATCGCGATGCCCGGCAATCGGCTCTCGCGCTGCCGCTGGTCGTGTTCGAGAAGACGCTGGACACCCTCTCCCTGCTCGCGTGGTGCGCGGTCGGGTTGCTGATGCAGCCGAAAAACAACGCCTCGTTCTGGCTGCTGACAGCGGCCGTCACGGTCGCGCTGGCCGCCGGCTGGTTGTTGCTGGGCCACGCGCGCACGGCCGAGTTCTTGTTCCGGCAGATCGCGCGCCCCTTTTCAGGCTGCTGGCGGCGTCGTGTGGAATCCATCCACCGGTCGTGGCTCGAGATGCATCGCGCCTTCTGGTCGCGCCGCGCCATGCTCTTCGGCGTCGTGGCCGTTTCCCTTTTCATCTGGTTCCTGCATCTGGCACAGATATGGATGTTCATCCGCGCCCTGGGGCAGAACGTGCCCTATGCGGACAGCATGGGGCTGAGCGCGCTGGCCATCTTCGCCGGATTGTTGCCTTTGACGCTCGCCGGCGTTGGCACGCGCGACACGGCCCTGTTGCTCTTCTACGCGCCGTATATGCCGCGCGAAGCCGCTGCCGCCCTCGGATGGCTCTGCACCACGCGCTACCTTCTGCCCGCCCTCGGCGGTCTCCCGTTCTTGCGACGACACTTGCACTTGAATGGCCCCTTAAACAGCAAGTCATGATCCCGGATGAACCGACGATCGCTGCCCCGCTCGCCTGCACGCCCCGGCCGCTCGTTCGACCGTTGCGCGTGTTCGCGCGGTGGCGGCCTTTCCTGATCGTCGCGCTTTTCATGCCCGCCTTGGTTCCGTATTACCGCGAGGTGTTTGGCGGATCATCCTTCCCCGACGATGTCTGCCAGCACATCGCCCCTTATCGGATACCTCCTTCGACGGCCGGCGCGCGCCATGGCGATCCCGAGCAATACCTGAGGGCCTGTCATCCGATCGGCTACCGATTTCTCATGACCGCCGCGTCGCGAGTAGCCGATCCGCGGCCCTTCGCGCGGATTCTCGCCGCCGCGTGCTTTGCGCTTTTCCTGATCGGTGTGTACCGATGCGGACGACGGCTGGGCAGACCCGTCGCCGCGGCAGCGTCACTGGCGCTGGCCCTGTCTTCACCCGTCTTTCTCAATAGAATTGAAGGCGGCTTCCCTCGCGCCTTCGCTATCCCTTGCTGGCTTTCGCCATGTCCGCGTGCATGGAAGGACATTACGGCGTCATGGCGCTCCTCTCGGCCGCAGCGATGGCGGTTTATCCGCCTGTGGCCGTAACCATTTTCCTTTCCTGGAGCCTTATGTGGCTTTTCGGCGCATCCGGCAAAAAGGCGCCGCCCGCGTCCTTCGTCAAGCGCCTGCTGCTCCTTGCCGGCATGGCCGCGCTGCTCGTGCTGCTCCACTGGCCAACCCTGGCGGCAACGCGCCCTTACGGCCCGCCCCTTGGAACGGCGGACTGGATGGTCTATCCGGAGGCCGGAAAGCGAGGCCGCGGATCACCCGGAATGGATGACACATGGATGGAAAGCCTTCGGAACGAATGGCGCGAATCGGTCGAGACCGCGTTCGTCAACAAGCACAATCCTTTCTTGCCCCGCGTCCACGCCCAAGTGGTCCCGCCGCTCGCAGGCAGTGGCTTTGCGGCGGCATGGACCCTTTTGGCCGCCGCGGGCGTGGCGCTCGGGTGGCGATCCCTTCCCGCTCTGCGCCGCCTGTGGGCCTTCGTGCCGGCGACGTTGATCGGCCACTTTGTGGCCTATTTCGGCTTTCCGCTCTTGCATCTTCCCGATCGCCTGTTCCGCTATCCCGCGCAACTGCTCTGGATTCTGCTGGGTCCGCTCAGTCTTATGCTCCTGTCCCGCCGACTCGGCGCACTTCTCGAAAGGCGCCATCCGGGTCTGGGCGGCTGGACCGGCCGTTTGGGCGGCCCCCTTCTTCTCGTCGCCGTGCTGGCCCTTTTCGGCGGCATGCCAAGCGCCGGGCGCAACTTGTCCATCCGACTCCATCGGGCGGATCGTCGACTGCTGGAGTTCATCGCCACCCTGCCGCCGGACGCCTTGATAGCTGGCTGGCCCGACAGCCGCGTCATCAATACCCTTCCCTACATGACAGCCCGTCGGGTGCTGGTGAGCAAGGAATCATCTCTCGCCTACCACCGAAACTATGTGCACGAAACCCGCCGCCGCACACGGGCGCTTTTTGAAGCCTACTTCGCCACCAACGTCGCCCCCTGGCGCGCCTTGCGGGAGCGATGGAATGTCACGCATCTCATCGTCAAGACCGACATCTACGAGGACCAGGATATTGACTACTACCTGCCGTATGAGAGGTGGATTCGGCAGGCTCGGGCCGCGGCCGGAACAAACGGCATGGAAACCCTCCGGCGTCGAGCCGCCGCGGTCTACGACGACGGCAAATCGTTCGTGCTCGACCTGACCGTCTGGTAAGAAATCCCCAAGCCCCTCTTCCCACCGCCGGCCGGCAATGCAGTTGACAACTTGGGTTGATGCCGCAGCCATTCTGTCCTAAACTCGGCTCTCCATGGGTAGAAAGAAAATCGCCTCAACGATCAGCCGGCCGTCTCTGGCGAATGTGGCCGCCCGCGCGGACGTCTCCGTGGCGGCCGTGTCCATTGCGCTGCGTTTCCCCAACACCAAGCGTGTCAGCCAAGTCACCCGACAACGAATATTGGAAGCCGCGGCCGCCTGCGGCTATCATCCCCATGCGGCCGCGCGGGAGCTGTCCACCGGCCGCACTTTTCTTCTCGGCGCCATCACGCCGTTAACGCCCCACCATGTGGAGGCGGTGCAAAGCGCCCATGACCACGCGGCCGCACACGGCTTTGAAATTCTGCACTTCGGCGCCAATGTGGCCGCCCGGCAGGCGGAAGCGCTGGACATATGCCTGGAACGGCGGGTGGAAGGGCTGCTGATCGCGAGCGTCGAGAAGAAGCCGTCTCCAGAAATGCTCAACCTGTACCAGCAACGAGACGTTCCGATGGTGGCACTGTTCAGTCCAACGGAGGGCATCGCCTTCAGTGTGCTGTGCGACACCGGCCTCGCCGCCCTGCTCGCGGTTGAAACCCTGCGCAAAGCCGGCCATCGGCGCATTGCCGTGCTGGCCTGTCCGGCACATCACACCGGAGTCGAGTGCGTCGCCGGCTATCGGCGCGCCATGGAAGCGGCCGGCCTCGGACCGGAGAACCGGCGCGTGGTGGCCACCGACTACGCGGGCACGCCGTCCACCCGCGCCGCCATTCGGGCGCTGCTCCAGGAACGCCTGCGCCCCACCGCTGTCCTGGCGGCGCCGGACTATGTGGCCGTCGCCGCCTGGCAGGAGGCCGCCAAGCTCGGACTGCGTGTGCCCGCCGACTTGAGCATCGTCGGAATCGGCGATTATCATCTCGGGCAGACACGCGATGGACAGCCCGATCAGATTCAGGTGTATGTGGGCGACTGCTGTATGCCGCCGCTCACCATGGTGCGGGAAGACCGCAGCGAAGCGGGCCGGCAAGCTTGCGCCCTCCTGCTGCAGCGCCTGAACGGACCCGATCGAACCGCCGCAACCGATATGGCGCGATGAACCGTATTGGTTCCGCCGGTGGGGCTCATCGAACGCGAAAGCGTTGCGCCCCCGCCGCCTCTATCCTGACCTCGATCCGCTCCTGCGCCGCAGTCGAAGGAAACCGCCGCGCATTCCGCGGTCAGTTCAAATCGGCGATACGCTGCTCCAGCGGCGCGAGAGGCGGCAGATCGTTCTCGGGCCGATCCAGGTAGAAATACGCGCAACTCGACCAGTCGTCGCGCCGTTCGAAAAGACCGTAGCGTCGGGCAGGATCCACGATGTTCAACCGCTCCTCCACCAGTCCTTCGCCGGCGCGATAAACCGGCTTGCCGTGATCATGCAGGAGCAACCGCGTGGTCGGCCCCCAGCTTCCCATCTGCTGAATGGTCATCCGGCAATCCTTCTGGAAATACACCGGATCGGGCACGTGATAGCGGTACATGGAGAATCGCATCCGGTCCATGTCGCACACCGGCAACCCATGGTAAAGCTGGGCGTACGGCCCGGCAAAATCCCAAGCCGATCCGAAATAATCCTCCATGCCTGATCCGGCGATGGTAGGCCAGGCGGTATCGCCGTCGAGATAGATTTTCGGCTCGCCTTCCCCCCACCAGAGCTTCAGATAATCCTCCTGATTCACCCGCACGCCGTACACGGCGCCGAGGAAACGCCCGCGCCCCGCCACGCGCGGCAACACTTCATAGTCCCGCTGATACTCCGTCAGATTCTCCCGCCGCCAGTGCGCGTGAAAATACCCGGCATCCGGCGGCAGCTCATCCCCGATCGTCATCTCCACCGCGTAAGCAAAACACCCTTGCCGCCGGTCCGTCTCGTTTGTCACAACAGCCTTCATGCCCTTTCGAAAAGGCATGGGAATGTTCAAGTGGAAACTCTTGCCTTCCGCGCTGCCGTTTAGCGCCGACTGAAACGGCACGCACAGCCCCAGTCCCAGCCCGAACAAATCGCCCAGCGGCGCACTGACGGCCGGCCGCGCGGCCCCGTCCCAATAGATGTCCAACCGCAGGCCGCGCAACATGAGCGGACTGCGATCCAGCGTCGTGAAGTAGAGCCACCGCACCATGCCGCTCATGCCCTTGACTTCCGCAATCGCGCGTTGTTCGCCCGCGTCGAGGGGAAAAAACGGATAACCCTTGCGCCCCGCATTCGTCCGGGCCGCCTGCCCTTTGGCGGCCGCCATGTTCTCCGCCGTCGCCCACCGGGTTTCCACGCCCTTCGCGGGCAGAACAAACAACGCTTCGTTCACGCGATACCTCCTGATTTCGAACAGCCGCCTTCTGCCTGATGTCGAGCGGCGCCGATACGGTAGCGCAAAAGGGCGCGCCATGCCAAGCGCCGAACGCCCGCACAAAGCTATGGGCAACGCGGCCGCCCTGTCATAGAGTACGCCCGAATCGCTTGGGCTAGGAGTGAAGAGATGAAAATCATTCGCGTTGGACTTTACGGCGAAAACGGGCATCAGATCCATTCCCTGTTACCCCGCTATCCCCAAATCCGCTTGACCGCCTTGGCCGCATTCGACAAGGCACGTCTTGCGCCGGACACCCCGGGCGCGGAGACCGCCGTCGTCTATTCCTCGCTCGAACAACTGTTGGCCGATCCGAACGTGGACCTGGTTTCGCTTTGCTCCCCCCGCCGTTGCGACCAGGCCCGCGACGCCATACGATGCCTGCGCGCCGGCAAGCATGTCTACGCCGAAAAGCCCTGCGCCCTCAACGAAGCCGACCTCGACGCCATTCTGGCCGCCGCCCGCGAAACCGGCCGGCACTTCCACGAGATGGCCGGCACGGCCTTCGAACAACCTTTCCTCGCCATGCGCCATCTGATCCGCCAAGGGGTGCTGGGCGAGATCGTGCAGGTCTTTGCCCAAAAGTCCTATCCCATGCACGAGGGCCGCCCGCAGGACGAAGACTTGGATGGCGGCCTCCTCCTGCAGGTCGGCGTCCATGCCTTCCGCTTTGTCGAGCATGTCACGGGCGTTCGCATCCGTACGGTCTCCGCCTTGGAAACGCAGCTCGCCAACCCCCGCCCCGGCGCCTTGCGCACCGCGGCCTCCGTGCTGCTCGCGCTGGAAAACGGCGCGGTGGGCGCGGCCGTCATCAACTACCTCAATCCCCGCGCCTTCGGACACTGGGGCAACGAGGCGCTGCGCATTTTCGGCCGGCACGGCTTCGTCGAAGCCGTGGACGGCGCCAGCCGCACCCGTCTCGTTCTCAACGACCGGGATGAAGGCCCGCTGCCGCTAAACGACAAACCCATGGATTTCTTCGGCGCCATCCTCCACAGCATCGCCACCGGTGCTCCGCCCCTGCTGACGCCCGAGGACGAGCTGCATCCGACCCGCATGGCGCTGCGCGCCAAGGCCTGCGCCGAATTGGTCCGTCCGATAACGGCCACCAGTGGCGCAACACCAAGCCAGGGCGCGGCCGGCCATTGACAGGTTTGGCCCGGCTTTTGCATAATGCCGATCGTGAACGCCATTGAAATCCGCGGCCTGTCCGTTTCCTTTGCCGCCCGCGGATCCGTTGTTCATGCGGTTCGCGACCTGGACCTGGACGTGCCGGAGGGCCGTGTTTTCGGATTCCTTGGCCCGAACGGCGCCGGCAAGACCACCACGATGCATGTCCTGCTCGGTTTCCTTTCGCCCACGGCGGGCCGCGCCAGCCTCTTCGGAGAAGATGTCCGCCGCGCCATCGCTCGCGAGCGCATCGGCTATCTGCCGGAAAACCCGGACACTTATCGCTTCCTGTCCGGCCGCGAACTGCTGCGTATGACCGGCCGCCTGTTTCGTCTGTCCGGTCGGATCCTTCGCGACCGTGCCGACCGCCTGATCGAGGAACTCGCCCTCACGGCGGCGGCCGACCGGCCCATCGCCACCTACTCGCGCGGCATGCGCCAGCGCGTCTGCTTGGCTCAGGCGTTGATCAACGATCCGGACCTGCTCATTTTGGACGAGCCGACCGCCGGGCTCGACCCCATTGCGCGGCTCGACATTCGACGGCTGATTCTTCGTCTGCGCGAGGCGGGCAAGACCGTTTTTTTCTCGTCGCATGAGCTGTCGGAGGTTGAGCTCGTCTGCGATCACCTGGCCATCATGGCGGGCGGCCGTCTGGCGGCGCAGGGGCCCGCCCGTCAGCTCGTGCCCGCGGGAGAAAGTCTCGAGAAATTCTTTGTCCGGGTCGTGTCCCAACCGCGCGGGGAGATGTAGAACATGCGCATTCGAACCATCGCCCACATGGTGTGGCTCGAGGCCATTCGGCGCAAGGACGTCTACGTGCTGCTGATCCTCCTCGGAGGACTGCTGCTGGCGCTCGTCTCCCTGAACGTGTTCGGTTTGTCCGGTCTGGTCCGCTATGTGGCGGACGTGGGCCTTCTGGGCGCGTGGCTTTTTGGCTGGATCCTGGCCGTCGTGCTCGGGGCGCGCCAACTGCCCACGGAGGAATCGCGAGGCACCATTTTCGCGCTCCTCGCCAAACCGGTATCGAGGGCGGAACTCATGATCGGCAAGTGGCTCGGCGCCTGGCTGGCCGCCTCGCTCGCCCTGGCGGCATTCTACGTGTTGACGCTGGCGGTGGTATGGGCGCGAGGAGGCCATTTCGATCCCGTCACGCTGCTGCAGGCGCTGCTGCTCCACCTGGCGCTGTTGGCCGTGCTCACCGCCCTGGCGCTGGCGCTTTCCACCCGGTGGCACGGCGACGCCGCCTGCGCCGGCGCCTTCGTTTTGAGCGGCGCGGCTTTCTTTGTGGTGCCCCAGGTTCCCATGCTGCTGCCGGACATGGGCCGCGCAACCGGATTGCTGCTGCACGCCCTCTACTACCTCATGCCGCATCTGGAACTGTTTGACCTGCGCCGGCGCCTGGTTCACGACTGGGGACCTGCCCCTTGGGACACCGTGGCGCTCACGCTGTTCTACGGAGCCCTGTTCACCGCGGTTCTGCTGATGGCGGCCTGGCTGGCGTACCGAAACAAGCGTTTCCCGCGCAGCGAATGGCAATGACGCATGGGGGGGCGCTCGCCGGCGCGGGCGGCCCGCTGCCGTCCTCGGCGAAGCCGACTGCGACATGAAACAAGACCAAGAACATGGTTGGACATTCCGCAATCCCTGGCTCGTCATGGCGCTGCTGCTGTGCGGCATCGCCATCACCGCCGCGCAACTCAAAGAGCGCGCCCTGCTGGTCCCTTCCGAACAGCCGGCAGACCTCGCGGAACGGCTGCTGGGCGAAAGCCGCCGCGCCGTCGGAGCGCATTTCTACGAACAAGCCGACGCCTATTTCCACGGCGGCGTGCCGCACACGCCGCCGGTGGCGGCCGATACCCTCTTCCGTCGCTGGCGCGAGCGCCTCATTCCCGAAGCCCATGCGCATATCGCCGACAACCGCATCGCCGAGATCATGCCCTGGTTGCGCATGGCCACGGCCACGGACCCGCGCAACGTGGAGGCCCACCTGGTCGCCGCCTACTGGTTGGACCGCGCCATCGGACGCCGAGACGCGGCCGAGGAATTGCTTCGCTCCGCGCTGCGAAAAAACCCGCGGGACTACCGCCTGCGCATGGAGCTGGGCCGCCTGTGCATTCGACACGGAGAATGGGCCGGCGCGCGCGACCACCTCAAAACGGCGTTGGCGCAATGGGCCGATCAGCCTCTCGACGACCCCGAACAACACGCTCTCGATCGCGCCGAGATTCTGACGTATCTTGGCTACCTGGAGGAGGCGGCCGGCCGTCTCGTCAGTGCCGCGGAGGCCTACGAAACGGTGGCCCGGGATTTTCCAAACCGCGAAGGACTGCTACGCCGCGCGCAAATGCTGCGGACCGGCGAACAGCCGCCGGAATCCGCGGAACAAATCCTGCGCTTTCTGGCCGCCGCGGAGAATCGCCATGTGTGCGACCGGGAATCGCACCATCACGATGCGGACGGTGACGCCGATCTTCAGGGGCAGGGCAGGAACCGTCCATGAGCTTGATAGATGAGACGCTCAAGAAGAACCGGAGCCAATGGGGATTGAAAAACAAGCCCCCTCCGGAGCCGCCGCCGCTTCCCGCAGCGGCACCGACGGCCGCCCCTGAGCCGGCCGCTCCAAGAGGCTCTGCGAAACGGGTCATCTTTACGATCCTGTTTTTCGTGTTACTGGCCACCTTGGGCGCGCTTCTGCTGAACCGAATGGGATGGCTGTCCTGGCCGCCGGCGACCGGCGGAGCGTCGCCCGCGGCTTCGGCGGAAGAAAACTTTCTCTCCCGCATCGTCGCCAGCGGCATGGCTTTGGTGATGCGGCCCCCGCCCGCATCCGAGGCGCCCCCTGCCGTTCCGCTGCCGGCTCCGGCTTCTGCGCCACCGCCCGCCGATGCAGCAGCCGGCGACAGTGAGAAGCCTTCTGAAACGCCCTCGCCGCCGACCGCCGCCAGCCCCGCTGCTCCACAGCGCGCCGTTTCGCCGCGCGCACCCGCCCCGCCCCCGCGCGAAACGGTGGTCTGGCCGTTTTTGCAGCTCACGGGGGTCATCGGCGGCGCATCCGGACGCGGCGCCGCCCGTTTGAACGGTGTACTGGTCGTGGTCGGTGAAGAAATTGACGGCGTCCGGCTTGAGTCCGTCTCGGCCGCCGGCGCGGTGCTGTCCTACAAAGGCGAGCGGCGTATGCTCCGCGTGGGCGGTTCCTCGCAATAGGCGGCGCGTCATCCGCTCACTGAAGGAGCGGCGCCTTCCACCTTGCTCTTGATCTGGCCGATCACGGCGTCAAAATCCGCCGGCAGGGCCAGATAAAAGTGGCATTTCCGGCGCAGCCTGGCTTCCACTTCCTCCATCAACGACGTGTTGAAGGGATTCATGATCGCCACCAGCGCCTCATTCCCAATCAGATCGAACACCATGACGCCGTTGCGGATCATGTACTCCAGCGGCAATAGTTGCGCGGTCTTCTCCTGCACCTCAAAAAACTGCAGCGGCAACACCGGTGTGCCGCGTTCCCGAGCCGCGAAACAAATGGCCCGCTCCAGACTGGCGGAGTTACGGTCCTGAAGCGCGTGCAGCGTGGAAATCGTCACGCCGCCGGGCGCCATCGAAACCTCCGTGAGATCCTGCGCCACTGTCGCGTACTCCTCCTGCGTCAGTTCGCCCGCCTGGTAGAGGGCCCAGGCAAAACTCAATTCCGCGGCAATATTGGCCTTTTGTCGTTTGAGATCCTCCGTAACGCCGGCCCGCTCCTGTGCCTTGCCCTGTCGGGCGGATGTCTCCGGCCCTGGCGCGACAGGGGACGGCGTCTGCCGCAAGCTTTCTCGAATGCGGCGCTGCATTTCCGAAACAGCCGGGTCGCCGTCATCATATCGGCGGAGGTTTTCGGATAGCTGCCGTGCGGCATCCAAGTCCTTTTCCTCCAACACAATGCCGGCCAGCCGCAGGAAATACTCCCGTGCCTTGGCCGCATCCCCAACTTGCTCATAGGCATGCGAGAGGGCTTCCAACGAAACACGATCATTCGGCAGTGTCTGCAGTATCTGTTCAAAAACGGCAATCGCATTCCACACCTGGCTCTCCGAATCGCTCTTGTCACTCATCCGATCATCCTTCATCGGTGCCTCCCCGCCGGCACGAGTCGAACCAACGCGCGCCACATCCATCAGACTAGTGACTTATTACAGCAGTTTGCGGACCTGATGAAGCGTTATTTTTTCTCATCGGAGAGAATCGTCGCCGGTCTCCATACCGTGTTTGAAAAAGATTAAAATTCTGTATTGACCGTTTGGTCGCTTATGACTATTTTGTTCGCAAATGAATCGCACACTAATGTCCATATATTGTTGTTCATGGATGGCATGACCCAATATGTCACGACCTTTTAGCCGCAAGCGACTGTATGGTCGCCAGCGACAGATCATTCGCTGAAGTATATGATTGATCAGCCAGCAAATACCCAAAAAGGGCGTACAGCCCGGAGAGCCGGAAATACTCGGCGAAGGCTTTTGGAATCCGCCTTGGCCGTTTTCGCCGAAGTAGGAGTGGATGCGGCCACCATCGAGGATATTACGGAACGGGCAGACATTGGCAAAGGGACGTTCTACCGCCATTTTGAGGACAAGTACGCGCTGCTGATAACCTTGGTCGAGGGGGTATTCGAACAGTTGAAGGCAACGCTGCGCCCTGGATGGTCCGAGGCCGCCACGCTCCGAGACGCTTTCCACCACATCACCCGGACTCATGCCGCTTTCTTTCACGCTCATCCCGACGAGGTGGCCATCCTCTTTCAGGCGCGGGTGATGAGCCGCCTTCGCCGTGGAACGGCACCCACCATGGAACAACCCTTTCTCACCCACTTGGCCGCGATCGAAAAAATGTTGAGCGAACGTGCCAAGGCCGACGCGGATGCCGGCCATCTCCGCCGTCTGGCGTGCGCCGCCGTCGGCCTGCCCCTGGGCATGCTGGGGTTGGCCATGCTGGGGATGAACAAGGAGGAGCTGTCCGCGCTGGCGGACGATGTGCCCCGCCTGCTGCTTGATGGCGTGGCCTCTTGGCTGGAATAGCCGATGAACAGCGCTCAAAGAATGTCCGTCGCGTGCGCCCCATGCGCCGGTTGCTTGAAAAACTCCCGCAGGAATATAACAAACCCCTCACCACGCAGAAAGGATGCCTCCATGGATCGCCAGGAAGCCGCCGCGTCAATACAGTCCCCCGCCGACGAACCTCCGCTTCCATCCGCATTGACGAGCGAGACGCCGCCGGCGCCCGTTCGCGCAAATGCCCGCTGGGATGACTGGCGCTGGCAGATAAGAAACCGCATCCGGTCCTTTGCGCAACTGACGGAGCAGTTTCCCCCCTTGCGGGGTCATCGCGCGATCGAGAAAGTGGTGGAACGCTATCCCCTGGCGATCACGCCCTACTATGCTTCGCTGATTCGCGTCCCGGGCTATCAGGACCCCATCTTCCGCATGAGCGTCCCGCAGGCGCAGGAACTTTGCGATCCGAGCTTCCTCACGCCCGATCCGCTGGAAGAGGAGGCGGACATGCCCGTGCCCGGCCTCGTGCATCGCTACCGGGACCGCGCACTGCTCATTTCCACCACCATGTGCGCCATGTATTGCCGCCATTGCACCCGCAAGCGGGTGGCCGGCACCCGGGAGACTTCTCTTTCCGTGGCCCGTTTGCGCGAGGTCGCCCAATACCTCGCCGCGCACCCGGAAATCACGGACGTGGTGGTTTCCGGCGGCGATCCGCTCACCATGTCCACCTCTCTGCTGGAGCGCATCCTGGCGGCTCTGCGCGCCGTGCCGAGCGTGCAAATCATCCGCTTGGGCACCCGCGCCCCGGTGGTCCTGCCCCAGCGCATCACCGAAGAACTCACGCGCATGCTCCGCAAGTATCACCCCCTTTGGATCAACACCCATTTCAATCATCCACAGGAAGTGACGGCCGAATCGGCCGCCGCCTGCACGCGGCTGGCGGACGCGGGCATCCCCCTCGGAAACCAATCCGTGCTCCTGCGCGGAGTGAACGATTCGCCCCTCATCATGGAAGAGCTCTGCCGCGCGTTGGTTCGCATGCGAGTGCGTCCCTACTACCTCTTCCAATGCGATCTCGTCCGCGGCATCGAGCATTTCCGCACCCCGTTGAGCCGCGGCATCGAAATCATGGAGTACCTCCGCGGGCGTCTGAGCGGCTTGGCCATCCCGCAGTTCGTCGTGGACGCGCCGCACGGCGGCGGCAAGATTCCCCTGCTCCCGAACTACATCGTCTCGTCCAGTCCCACGCACACGGTATTGAGGAACTACGAGGGCTTGTTGGTGAACTATCCCGAGCCGATCGTCCCGGAAACCGCCCGACGCGCATTTCCAAAGAGGGCCGCGACGGGCGTGTGGGGGCTCGCCTCGGGACGCCTCTCGGCCATCGCCCCGGCCGTAACGGTACGCCAGCGAAATGGCCATCGCGAATATTCTCCCGGAGACCCGCGCCAAACCGAATTCGCCGGATTCTAATCGCCTCCGGCCGTCCGGCAACGATCCGCCGCGCTGCGCCCTATGCCACACACCGTCCAAACCGGTCCCCTCCGGCGCGCGCCTTGACAACGCGCGGATGCGTGTGGTCTCATAACCGGCCATGAACGCGTTGATCGGCCTGACTTATGACCTGCGAAGCGAGTATCTCGCCATGGGTTTCTCCCCCGAGGCCGTCGCGGAATTCGATTCGGACGCCACAATCAACGCGCTGGAACAAACCATTCGAACCCTCGGCTGTCGAACCGATCGGATCGGACACGTGAAAAACCTCTGCGCCCGGCTCGTAAAAGGAGACCGGTGGGATGCCGTCTTCAATATCGCGGAGGGCGTGGCCGGCCGAGGTCGCGAATCCCAAGTGCCCTGTCTCCTGGATGCGTACGGCATCGCCTATACTTTCTCTGACCCTTTGGTCTGCGCCGTCACGTTGGACAAGTCCGTTGCCAAACGGCTCGTGCAGTCGGCAGGACTGCACACGCCCCGATTCCATGTGGCGCGAGACCCGGCCCACTTGAACAATATCAGCCTGGAGTTTCCGCTTTTCGTCAAACCCCTCGCCGAAGGCACCGGCAAGGGCATTGACCACACATCCCGAGTGGAACAGCCCGAGGATCTTGTCCCCGCCTGCCGGGCGCTCATCGACCGGTTTCGGCAACCGGTCCTGATCGAGGAATACCTGCCCGGCCGTGAGTTCACCGTCGGCCTGGTCGGTGAAGGGCCGTCGGCGCGGGTGCTCGGCGTGATGGAAGTGGAAATCCTCGAACACGCCCAGACGGACATCTATTCCTACCACGTCAAGGAGCATTGCGAGCAACTGGTTCGCTATGTGCGGCCGCACCGGGACGAGTTGATCGGCGCCGTGGAACGGCTCGCGCTGGAAAGCTATCGCGTCCTGGAGTGCCGCGACGCCGGCCGGGTCGACATCCGGCTCGACCGGCACGGTTTGCCGGCGTTTATGGAGGTCAATCCTCTGCCCGGCCTGCACCCGGACCATTCCGATCTGCCCCTGATCGCCGCGCAGGAGGGGGTAACCTATTCAGACCTCATCCGCACGATTCTTGAAGGCGCGTTGTCGCGTGTACGCTGATGCACGGAAAACTTCCACCGGTCCTGATTATTCACAACGCGCCGCGCGCCGCCGCCTCGGGCCACGGCATCGAGAGCGAGGTGGGCGTGCTGGAGGAGGTCAAGGCGGTGACCGCGGCCCTCGACCGGCTCGGCGCATCCCACCGCGTAGCCGCGTTGTCCGATCTCTGCGAACTGCCGCCCCTGTTGGCGGCCACGCCCGAGCGTATTCTCTTCAATCTGGTCGAAAGCTTTCCGAATCGCCCCGCCGACGCGGCCTACGTGCCTGCTATCTGCATGGCCTTCGGCAAATCCTGCACCGGCAACACCAGCGCCTGCCAGTCGCTGGCTAACGACAAGTGGCGCGCCAAGGCGGTCCTGCGGGAAGCGGGGCTGCCGGTGCCCCCGGGCGTGCTGGCGCCCGTGTCCGACGGGTGGGACACGGGGCGGCTCCCCCCGTCGCCCTGGATCGTCAAGCCTCTTCAAACCGACGCCAGCGAGGGCATTGACGCCCAGTCCGTTGTGCCGGAAGATCTCGAACAACTTCGGCGGGCTGTGGCGCGCGTGCATGCCAATTTTCGTCAACCGGCGCTCATCGAGTCTTTTGTCGGCGAACGGGAACTGAACGTCGCCCTGTATCAGCGCGGACGCGAGGTGGAGATCTTGCCGCCCTCGGAAGTGGTGTTCGACGATTTCGGCCGCGACCGCCCCCGCATCGTAGACTACGCCGCCAAATGGCTTCCAGACTCTTTCGAATACCAGCACACCCGGCGGGTCGTTCCAGCGCCCTTGGATCAGGCCCTGGCGGAACAACTCCGCCGTCATGCGCTGGCCGCCTGGAGCACGCTGGATTGCCAGGACTACGCCCGGGTGGATTTTCGGGCCGATTCGGAAGGCCGCCTTTTCATCTTGGAAGTAAATCCCAATCCCGACATTGCGCCGGACACCGGATTCGTTGGGGCGCTTCACGCCGCCGGTATTCCATTCGAGGATTTCGTGGCCGCCCTGGTGGAAAACGCCCACCACCGACGGCCTCGACCGGCGGCGGGATCCGGCCGGACGGCCAAGCCGAAAACGGCTCGGGGCGAGGCGAACATTCGCCGGATGCGGGCCGGAGACCTCGACGCCGTCCTTTCGCTCGTCCGCCATACCGGCTTTTTCCGGGACGACGAGGTCGAAGTGGCCGCCGAGGTCCTCGAACAAGCTGCCCAAGAGGGCGAACTCGGGCACTATCAGTCTTTCGTCGTGGAGGATCAGGCGCAACCGGTCGGATGGATTTGTTTCGGCCCCATCCCGTGCACGCTGGGCAGCTACGACATCTACTGGATCGTGGTGGCGCCATCCCACCAACGCCGTGGCCTCGGCAAGGCCTTGCTCGAATTCGCCGAAAGCCAGATCCGACTCAAAGGCGGCCGCATGGCCATCATTGAAACCTCGAGCCAGCCGCGATATCAATCCACGCGCGGTTTCTACCGCGACGCAGCCTACGAAATCGTGGCGCGACTTCGCGATTTCTACGCGCCCGGGGACGATAAGATTGTATGCGCCAAGGACCTGTCGGAGGAGCTTTCCCTGCTATGAACACCATGGCGTCCGCTGAAAAACTCACGCCTCGCGAAACCATCATCCGCGCTATTGAACACCGCCCCATCCCGGGCCGCGTGCCCCACTTCGAGCTGGTGTTCTACCTGACCATGGAGGCGCTGGGCAAGGTGCATCCCCATCACCGCTCCTACCACCAATGGCAGCAGATGGAGGAAAAGGAGCGGGAACTGCACCGCCGCGACATGGCGGACATCTACATCGCGACCGCCGAGCGGTTCGAACACAGCGCCATCTTCGTCCATCCCGCGCCCCCCACCAGCACCGAAGAAGGCTTGCGGCTCGTGGACCTGATCCGGGAAAAGACCGGCGATCGCTATTTCCTCATGCTCTATCTCGACCCCACCTTTGCGATTCCCGGTGGAAACAGCATGGAGAAGTTCTCGTGGCGCATCGCCGACGAGCCGGAGCAGCTCAAGGCGGAAGCCCAGGCCGCGGTGGATGACGCTCTGCGCGTGGCGGAAATGGTGCACCGCCATGGCGGCGTGGACGGCTTCGGCATGTGCTCGGACTACTGCTTCAACAACGGTCCGTTCCTCAGCCCTTCGCTCTTCTCGGAATTCGTCACGCCCTACCTCGCCGCCACCATTCGCGCCCTGCGCGATATGGGCTTCTACACGATCAAGCACACGGACGGCAACATCATGCCCATTCTCGACCAGCTCATCCAGGCCCGCCCGCATGTGCTCCACTCCCTCGACCCCCAGGGCGGCGTGGATATCGCCGAGGTCAAGCGCCAGTATGGGAACGAGGTGTGCCTGATGGGAAATGTGAGCTGCGGAATGCTCGACACCGGCACGGACGAGGAGGTCATCGCCTCCGCCCGCTACGCGCTCCGCCACGGCATGCCCGGCGGCGGCTACATTTTTTCGACGAGCAACTGCATCTACACCGGCATGCGCCTCCAGCGCTATGAACTGATGCTCGACGTGTGGCGGCGCGAAGGCATAGCGCCCGACGGCGGCACGGCAAACGGTTGAACTGCGTTCCGCCGTCTGCTAACATGCCCCCAAAAGGCAGGAGGAAAAGCGCCTATGATCCGGCTCGCGCGATTGGCCCTCACCACTGCGGTCGTCATGCTCGTCGCGGCGCGCGGCGCGTTCGCCGCGGAAACCTTAAGCGTCCAGGTCCGGTCGGCGGACGTTCGCACAACACCCTCCTTCCTCGCCACGGTCGCCGGCGCGCTCGCTTACGGACAGCGGGTCGCGGTGGACGAACGAAGCGGAAGCTGGGTCCGGGTGCGGACCGAAGACGGTCGGCTGACCGGGTGGGTGCACAACTCGGCCCTCACCCGCAGCGTGGTGACGCTTCGGCCCGGGGAAACCCCCGCGCAGGCCGCATCAAGCGGCGAGCTGGCTCTCGCCGGCAAGGGCTTCAACGCGGACGTGGAAAAACAGTTCCGCGCCGCCAATCGAAACGTGGATTTTTCCTGGGTGGATCGAATGGAACGCCAGGCGGTTCCGCCCGCCCGGCTGGCCGCATTTCTGGCCGAAGGCGGCCTCGCGACGGGAGGACATCCATGAACACGAATGCCCGCCGCCTCTTCCTGATCGGCCTGGCGGCCTTGACCGCCGCCGGATGCCGCGCCCTGCGTGAAGTGTCCGAGGTCGGCGCCTCGGTCGCGGCGGCCACCGGCGTCATCACCGAAGAGCAGGCCGGCTCCATCAAGCGCTCCACCGAAGCGGTGGGCCGCACCTTCGAGTCCATCACGCCGGAGCAGGAGTACTACATCGGCCGCACCGTCGCCGCCACCATTCTGAACATGTACCAGCCGTATGCCCATGAAAAGGCCAACGACTACGTGAATGTCCTGGGCCAGGCGCTGGCGCTGTTCTCCGACCGGCCGGAAACCTTCGGCGGCTACCGCTTCCTGATTCTCGACACGGACGAAATCAATGCCTTTGCGGCTCCGGGCGGTTTCATCCTGGTTTCCCGCGGCCTGCTGCGCTGTTGCCCCGACGAAGACGCCGTGGCCGCCGTCCTCGCCCACGAAATCGCGCACGTCCAGCATCGCCATGGCCTGCAGGCCATCCGCCGCAGCCGTCTCACCTCCGCCCTCATGGTGCTGGCCTCGGAATCCGCCAAGAACCTCGGCGGCCAGGAACTGGCCGAATTGACCAAGACCTTTGAAGGCGCCGTCCAGGACATCACCGCCACCCTCGTCAACAGCGGTTACTCCCGCTCCTTCGAGCGGCAGGCGGACGCCACCGCCATCGCCATTCTGCGCCGCGCCGGCTACGATCCCAACGGCCTCACCGCCATGCTGAACGAAATGGCCCGCCGCCAGAAACCGGGCGGACCGGGATTCGCCCGGACACACCCCGACCCCTCGGCCCGAGCCGCCGAGGCGCGCCGTCAAATCACTGGCGCCGCGAATCCCCCGGCGCCCGCGCAGCGACGGGAACGTTTCGCAGAGTTCGCGAAGAGCATCTGATGGGGCCTCACCCGCCAGAAAAGACGCCCACCCGCGCCATCGCCGGCCGCCTGCTTCAAGGCGCCCTGATCGGGCTGCTCGCCGCCGCCATTTCGCTGATCGTCGAACGCAACGGCTGGCTGGAACGTTGGGAGGCCCGCACGTGGGACTGGCGCGCCTCCCTCCTCTGCAAGCCCGGCAAAGCCACCGGAGAGATTCAGCTCGTTTTTCTCGATCAGAACAGTCTCGACTGGGGTGCCCGGCGGGGCTGGTCCTGGCCCTGGCCCCGCGAAGTCTACGGCGCGGTGACCGACTTCTGCCGGCGCGCCGGCGCCCGTGCGGTCGTCTTTGACGTCATCTACTCCGAGCCGTCTGTCTACGGTGTGGAGGACGACGAAGCGTTCGCCGCCGCCCTCGCCACGACGCCGGGTTCCACCATCGCCGTCTTCGCCGGCCAGACCTCGGGTGACGCAACCCGGTGGCCTTCCGAAGCGCCGGAACCCGCCATTGAGTTGAGCGTCGCGTCCAACGCCGTTGCCGCCATATTCTCCGTGCCCCGCGCCACTTTTCCCACCCCGCCGATCGTTTCCCGCGCGCGCATGCTCGCCACCGTTTTCGGCAACCCGGATTCCGACGGCATCTATCGGCGGCTGCGACCGCTCGTGCTCTTCGATGGCCGCCCATTGCCTTCCTTGGGAATGGGCGCATGGGCTGCCGCAAATTCCGCGCCTCGAATTCGCATCGAAGCGCGCCGCATCTTCGCCGCCAGCCAGAAAGCCGTTCCTCTTGACCGAAACGGCTTCGCCATCCTGCGTTTTCGGGGGCCTTCCCAAACCCATGCCACCGTGAGCATTGCGTCCGTGATCGAGTCGGAACTACGCCTTCGCGAAGGCGGGGATTCGCTGGTGCCGCTCGATCAGTTCCGAAACAAGTACGTTTTTGTCGGCTTCACGGCGCCGGGGCTCTTTGACCTGAAGTCCTCGCCGGTGGCGGCGGTGTATCCTGGTGTGGAAATCCACGCCACCTTTCTCGACAACCTGCTCTCGGGGGATTTCATCCGGGAAACGCCGCTGCTTTGGCGTGCTGTTTTCGTCCTGGCCCTGGCCATTCTGGCCGGCATGGCCCTTCGAGCCGCTGCTTCGGCCGCATGGACCGTCGCATGGTTCCTCCTCTTTCTGTCTCTGCCGCCCCTGGCGGGCCTGTGGTACTATGCGGCCGGCCTGTGGCTGCCCGTCGTGCCCGCCCTGGCCGCGGCGTTGCCGGCCATGCTCTGCGCGCTGGTCGTCAACTACGCCACCGAGGGCCGCCAGAAGCGCTTCATCAAGGGCGCGTTCCGCCAGTACCTCAGCCCCGTCGTCATCGAGGAGCTGGTGCGCAATCCCGAGCGGCTCCGGCTCGGAGGCGAACAGCGCACGCTTTCGATCTATTTTTCTGACGTTCAGGGGTTCACGGGGTTGTCGGAGGCGCTCGATCCGGAAACCTTGACCGCGCTGCTCAACGACTACCTCACGGCCATGACCGAGATCATCTATGCGGAAGGCGGCACGGTGGACAAGTATGAAGGCGATGCCGTAATCGCCTTCTGGAACGCCCCGCTCGCGCAGGAGGACCACGCCATCCGGGCCGTGCGCGCCGCGCTCGCCTGCCAGCGCCGCCTCGCCGAGCTGCGCCCGGTCTTTCGCGAACGAGTCGGCCGCGACCTCTACGCGCGCATCGGCATCAATACCGGTCCCGTCGTCGTCGGCAACATGGGCTCCCGCCAGCGCTTCAACTACACGTTCCTGGGCGACGCGGGCAACCTCGCCTCGCGGCTGGAGGGCATCAACAAAATCTTCGGCACTTCGATTTTGATTTCGGAGTTCACGCGGCGTCAAACGGGGGAGGCGATCCCCACCCGCGAAATAGGACTGATCCGCGTGGTGGGGCGCAAGGAACCCGTGCGCGTGTTCGAGCCGCTTTCGCCGGAGCAGGCCGCCGATCGCGAGAAATTAGACCGCTACGCACAGGGGCTCGCCGCCTACTACGCGGGACGCTTCGATGAGGCGCTGCGCTGGTTCGAGAACGGCGCTGCTTCGGATCCGCCCTCCGCGGCCTTCGCAGCCCGCTGCCGCGAACTGCTGGCGCATCCACCCGCGGCCTGGGACGGTGTCTGGAGTATGACGGAGAAATAACCCCATGAAGAAAAAACGCAGCGATCGGTTCGCGGGCCTGACCTTGCTGAAAAAGAATGACACGTCCTATCCGCAGTCGCCGGATGAAGCCCGCCTTGAGGCGTTCCCGAACCCTTTCCCGAAGCGCCCCTACGTGGTGCGCTTCGATTGCCCGGAGTTCACCTCCCGCTGTCCGATCACAAGCCAGCCGGATTTCGGCCATATCGTCATCGAGTACGTGCCGAACCGCAAGTGTCTGGAGAGCAAGGCGCTCAAACTGTACCTCTTCGCCTTCCGCAACCATCCCACGTTTCACGAAGAGGCGATCAACCGAATTCTGGAGGATGTCGTGAAGGCGATTCGGCCGCGGCGCATCGAGGTGCGCGGCGTCTTCAATCCCCGCGGCGGCATCGCCATCACAGTCGAAGCGCGCTGGCCGCGGTAGCCATCAGCCGCCGTGCGGCAGCCGCGCCTTTTCGAGCACCTTCTCGATCAGCCGCTTCTCGAGCTCGGGGTCCTTCGCCAGTTGCTCGGCCGCCGCGTCGCGCCCCTGACCGATCTGCGTGCCTTCGAAGGAAAGCCATGACCCCCGCTTCTCTATGAGGCCGTGGTCCACCGCCGCATCCACCACCGACCCGCTCCAGTTGATTCCCCGGGCAAAAAGAATGTCGAACTCCGCCTCGGTGAACGGCGCCGCCACCTTGTTCTTGACCACCTTGACGCGCGTCCGGCAGCCGATCACTCGCCCGGAGGCGTCCTTGAGCGTGTTGATCTTCCGGATGTCCAATCGCACGGACGCATAGAACTTCAAGGCGCGCCCGCCTGGGGTCGTTTCCGGATTGCCGAACATCACGCCAATCTTCTCGCGAATCTGGTTGGTGAAAATGCACAGCGTCTTGGAAGACGAGATGGCCGCCGTAAGCTTCCGCAGCGCCTGCGACATCAACCGCGCTTGAAGCCCCACGTGCGCGTCGCCCATTTCACCGTCAATTTCCGCTTTCGGCGCCAGCGCGGCCACCGAGTCCACCACGATCACATCCAGCGCGTTGCTCCGGATCAGCGTCTCGCAAATCGTCAACGCTTCTTCGCCCGAGGAAGGCTGAGACACCAGCAGCTCGTCCAGGTTCACGCCGATTTTCCGCGCATACGCCGGATCCAGCGCGTGTTCCGCATCAATGAACGCCGCCAGCCCACCGTTCTTCTGCGCGCTGGCAATCACATGCAAGGCCACGGTCGTTTTTCCCGAGGATTCCGGGCCGAACAGCTCCACCACACGTCCGCGCGGCAGCCCGCCCACGCCCAGCGCCAGGTCCAGCGTGAACGCGCCGGTGGACACCGCCGGCACCGGCTTGTGCACTTCAGCCTCACCAAGCCGCATGATGGCGCCTTCGCCGAACTCCTTCTGAATCTGGGCCAAAACGGCATTCAGGGCGGCGGCCTGGGGTTCTTCGGACTTGGATGTCTTGCTCATGTAAATGGCTCCCTCGGCCTTGCGGCCAACCCCGCCAAGGCGCTCCGATAACAAGTATCAGCCTGCCCCCCGCGGTTCAATGGAAAAAGCAGGACCTTCATAGGGGCTGAGCGGCACAGGCTTTCGCTTTCCCTCCGGGCCTTCGGCTTGACGTCGCCTCCCTCTCCATACGTCGCGCGAACGCCCGCGTCGGGTTGACGCGAAGCCGCCCCCGGCTTCACCGAGCCGATACCGCCCCTCGTGACGCATGAACCGATCTCTGTTATATTCCACGCTGCAAGGACATGTGGCGCACCCGCCCGCAATGGCGCCGAATATGCAAACCGAAAAGGAAACGCTCATCGGTCTTTCGCTGCTCGCGGCCGTCCTGTGCGCAGGAGTCGTGACCGCCCAAACGCCGGACACGCTCTTCGCCCGAATCAAGGCCGAGCCCCCTTCGCCGTTCGAGCGCCAACAGGTGACGCTGTATCTCGAGATTTATTCAGCCCCTGAGATCAACCTTTCCTCGGCCTTCCAGGTCGGTGGCTTTCCTGCCCCCGAAGAACTGCTGATTCAGCCCTTCGAGGAGCTTGCCGCCGCCCCCGTCTCGATCGGAGGCAAATCCTATGAGATGCGCCGCTTTCGATGCCTGGCCCGCGCGCCAAAAGCCGGCACGATCCGATGCGCCCCCGTCCTACGCGCCTCCGTCATCGCTCTCTCGCGAACGTTCTTCATGACCCTTCGGGAAGAACAGCCCGTCTCGATCCCCGTCACGCCTCTCGATCTCGTGGTGCGTCCGATTCCAACGGAAGGCCGTCCGCTGGACTATTCCGGACTGGTGGGCCGCTTCGCTTTTGCCTGCGCCGTCGCGCCAACCAACCCCACGCCGGGCGATCTCGTGACCATCACGATAACCGTCTCCGGCGACGGCGACATGGAAGCCATGGCCCCGCCGCGCTTCGACCCGGGGCCGCTCTTCAAGGCGTATGATCCTGAACTCGACTCCAGCCAATCACGCGCCGACAAGCGTGTTTTCCGACAGACGCTGGTTCCTCTGACCACAAATTCCGTCCTGATTCCCACCGCTTCCATTTCCTACTTTGATCCAGCCGAAGAGGCCTTCCGCCAAGCGCAACTCGGACCGTTCCATTTGGCCGTATCCCCAGAGCCGCCTGCCGCCCCGACTGTTCGCCGGCCCCCGCGTGCCGTTTCATCATCCGAGGCGCAGGAGGACACCACGCTCATCAAGCCCGCCCCCGCTGTCTGGCGCCAGAAGCATGCGCCCTCACCCCATTCGCTTGTTCGCCCTGTTCGAGGGCTACCCGCACTGGCAGTCCTGCTCATGGCCGCCGTGCGCCTGTGGCGGCCCAGAAACCGAAAGACCGGTGTTGCCCTCCAAGTCGTTGCGGTTCTGCTGCTGACCGTCTGGCTGGTCACTGAAGGCCTCATGGTCGTGCGCAAACCGGCACCGGCCGCGGCCGACAAAGCCGCAAGCGATCAGTTTCGTCTCGCGAGCGAGCGCTTCAAGGAAGGTCGCTTCTCGGAGGCCGTTGACTTGTATGCCCGGATTCTTGCCGATGGCCGCTACGCGCCGGAGCTGTTCCACAACCTGGGCGCGGCCTGTTGGAAAGCGGGACGAAAGGGCGAGGCCGTATTGAACTACCGACGCGCCCTGCTCTTGAGTCCCCGGAACACAGCCACGCGAGCCATGCTCCGCCGCCTGTCTCCCAACAGTAACGCCGCAATCCCGCTGTGGCGAATAGTCAGCCCCTCAGAGCAACGAACCGTCCTGATCGCCCTGTATGGGCTCACGGCAATACTCCTGACGATTCGGCTGGCACGGAAACGCTCCGCCCGGTGGCTCACGACCGCAATGGCGACATGCGCAGCCGCACTGATCGCCGGAGCCGTCTTTCAGCCGGCAATCCGCCTCCCTAACAAATGCGAGGCGGTTATCCTCACCGAAAACATTCCCGTTCGCATCGCTCCCAGCGATCGCGCGCTTGCCACTGGCGCCTTTGAGGAAGGCGAAGTCGTGCGACTATCTGAACCCGAAGGAATTTGGACCCGCGCAGCCGGCGAACGCCTCACCGGATGGATTCCCTCTTCCGCAGTCCGCCACACAAGTTGGTGAGGCCGCCCGGACCTTTAGTCAATCGTCCACGTGGGAACGCCACCTTCGCGCACTGTCCGCGACGCAGCCGTTGCTGAAGCGGCTCGCTTCGTCACCGGCGAATGTGTCGCCGCCACCGCATGAGGACGGGCCACAAGCGTGACATGGTTTGGAGAAGGCTCTGCCGGGGGAGCTTCGGCAGACGGCGCCGATTCCGGCGCCCGGTTCATCCCGCGCTTCAGCCGCCAAACCCAGACCGAAAAAATCAACACAATCAAAAAACTCAATGCGGTATCATACAAGGCGAGCATTATCTGACCCTCCTCCCTGCGCTAAAGCATCTTTCGGGCCATTTGACACCGAAAATACAAATTCCCCACACCTGAGACGACCGCTTTCTTGTTATCCTGCGGCTGTAGCGATCTCACCAGTTCTTTTGTCCAGCAAAGGCTTGTCAACTCATCACGCCGCGTTCTCATTTACGAGAACCATCTGATCGCCTGCTGCTTTCGTTCACGTTTTCCCCGAGATCTGGCGTCGGTTCCGCGTGTCCCGTTCCGGCCTAATTCCCTGTTCCTCAATCACAGTGTCCTTCCATGGTCCGTGGTCCAACGATCTCTTTTTTCTCTCCTCCTGTTCCTCGCGCTTGCCATCTGCCGCCTTGCCGTGCAAGACTACTTCTCGTCAATTCGTCGCCGATCAGGGAGACAACATGGCCGGGAAAAAAGCGCGGTTGCTCGTTGTGGAGGACGAAGCCATTGTGGCCCGCGACCTTGCCCAGACCCTCCGCCGCCTGGGCTATGAGGTCGTCGGCCAGGCGGCCACCGGAGAGGACGCGCTGACGTTGGCCCGCCGCAAACGGCCAGATCTGGTGCTGATGGACGTGCGCCTGCCCGGCGGTACCAGCGGTTTGGAAGCCGGCCGCCGAATCTATTCGGAACTGGAGATCCCCATCGTCTACCTCACCGCCTACGCCGATGAACAAACCCTTTCGTCGGCCAAGCTCACCGCGCCCTTCGGATACTTGATCAAGCCGTTTGTGGAACGCGAATTGGCGGTGGCGCTGGACATGGCGCTCTATCGCGCCCGCATGGAACGCCAGCTCGAGGAGCGCACTCGCTGGCTCGAGGCCACGCTCACCGGCATCGGCGATGCCGTCATCGCGGCGGACGTGAACAATCGGGTGGCTTTCATGAATCCGGTGGCCGAGCACCTTACCGGTTGGCGGCGTGAGGAGGCGATCGGCCGCCCGCTGCAAACCGTTTTCCGCACCGTCGAAGTCGAAGCACACTCTGACGGCAAAGCGACCGAAGAATCAGCCCATCCGGACAACGGCGATCGCACACTGATTTCCGCGGACGGCACACATCGTCCCATTAACTGCACGGTGTCGCCCATCAACGACCGCACCGGCATGTTGATGGGCGTGGTCATTGCCTTTCGCGATCTCAGCGCGTACCGTCGGCACGAATCGCACATGATGGCGCGGCAGAAGATGGAGGCCATCGGCAAGCTGGCCAGCAACATCGCACATGAGTTCAACAATCTGCTCACGCTCATGGCGGGCCACGCTTCCTCCATGCTGGAGTACCTCGCGCCAAACACCCGTCCCGCCGCCGACGCCCGTCGCATCCTGGAAGCCGTCCGGCACGCCTCCACGTTGACCAAACGCATCCTCAGCGTAGCCCGCGCCAGCGACATCGAGAAGGATATCAACATCCAGCGTGTGCCGCTTGGAACCGCCATTCAAAGCGCGCTGGGGCTTCTGGAGGAGCAACTGCGCCAAAAGAATATCGTTGTTCGTGTCCGAAATCTCAAGGCTCTGCCCACGGTGTTAGCTGATCCGGCTCAACTGGTGGACGTGATGGTGGACATGCTCCTCAACGCAGCGGAGGCCATGCCCCGCGGTGGCCGTGTCTCGATTGACGCGCGAGAACAGGCCTCTCTCAAGCCAGATCAACGGCTCAACCCCAACGCCCGGCGCGGGCGGTATGCCATCTTGCGGATACGCGACACCGGCCCCGGCATCCCGCCCGAAGCTCTCGACAGAATTTTCGAACCTTTCTTCACCACAAAAGGGGCTGGGGGCCACCTCGGGCTTGGACTATCCGTCGTACATACCGCCGTCCAACGTTGTGGCGGCTGGATCCGCGTCTCCAGCCGTCCCGGCCATGGCGCCACCTTCACCATCTACCTGCCGAGCACTGAAGCAGTGGGCGGCGCCAGCGCCCATCCGGCTCAAGGCGGAGATACCGTGGTCGTGGCGGATGACGACGCCGCCGCACTGAAGCAGGCGCGCGCCGCGCTGGAAGGAGCGGGTTTTCGCGTCCACACGGCGACCTCCGGCGAGGATTGTCTCCGCGTTTTCCGCCGCCATGCAGACGCCACAAGCCTTGTGGTGCAGGACCTCGTCATGCCCGATCTGCATGGTCGGGCGCTTTTCGAGGCGCTGCAGAACATCAAGCCGGACACGCCAGTGCTGCTCACCAGCGGCTTTTCGCGCGACTATGCGCGCAAGCAGGTCCCCGTCGGGTCATGGCGTTTCCTGCAAAAGCCCTTTTCCGACGAGCAACTGCTGGTCGCCGTGCGACGCGCGCTGGAGCCATCCTCCAGTTGACGGGCAGCGGGCGATTCGGCTGAACCCCGCCCGCAGTCAGGCCGTCCCTTCCAGAAGGCGTTGTTTGATTTCCAAGTAGCGGCTCGTGTACCGCGCCCCCAACTGCGCCTCTCGATGGTCAAAGCCAAAGGCCCGCCGCTTCACCGCCAACACCGGGGGCGCTTGAATGCGCTTCGCCACCCCAAGCCCCTGGTACTGTCCCCACCAGCGTTCCAAATCCGCGATGAACTCGCGCGGCGTCGGAAACAGCGCTTCAATGCGTCCCTCATAGCCAATCCGTTCCGCCAGGACGCCCTCCGCATACCAATCCAGTATTTCCTCCGGCGTGACGCGATCCCACCACTCCACCCAAGAGCAGAACAGCCGATCATGATACGGATAGATCAGCGGATCGCCCTTGCCTTCATCCACCGCCTGCTCCGCACTTAGTTCCGCCGAAGGAGTCACCCGAAATGCACCCTCTGGAACCACGACTCGCCCGAACACTTTTTCGTTTAGGTGGCGGCCCAGTTGGTACACCTCCCCCTTCCACAGATCGGCGATGTTCGCCAGATACCCGGCCAGGTCGCCATAAAGGGTAGCATATCCCGCCGTCATCTCCGCCTTGTTCCCGTTGCAGGTGAACACCCCGCCGAATGCGGCGGCGGCCGCGGCCAGTACCCGAGCCGAGCGATCGCGCGCCTGAATGTTTTCCCGCTGAAGACCGGATAGGCTCAAGCGCCGGGCGCCTCCGCTTCGAGGGCGACGCACCTGAAGGCCGTCCAACTGCCCGACGGTCATGCGAACGCTGTCTTCAATGGGCGCCTCGGCGTAATAGCAGTCGAGGTTCTCCGCCAGTTCCCGCGCCACGGCAATCGTTGTGCCGGAATTGAAACGGCTGGGCATGTTCAGCAGCAGAAGGGACTCCGGCGGCAGGATGCTGGCGTAGAGCGCCGCCACCACGGACGAATCAATGCCGCCCGATGCGCCCACCGTCACCCGCTCTACCCCCACTGCGGCCATGAATTTCTTTGTTCCATAGGCCAGCGCTCGGTAAATCATTTCGGTCCCATCCTCCGCCGGTCGCGTTCCTGCGCCGAACCGCGACCCGTCCAGAGGCACGACCACATCCAGCACGCCCTCTTCAAACGCCGGCGGCCCGTCCAGCCGCCCCCCGTGTCCGTCATACACGCAACTGGCCCCATCGAACGTGAAAACGGTCTTACCATTGTCCTGTATGCCCGTGTTGTTCACGTAAATTAACGGACGCCCCAATGTTCGCGCCGTCGCCGAGAGCAGACGGATGCGTTTGTCGTTCTTGTTCAGGGTGTAGGGCGAACAACTGGCGTTCACGAAGACCTCCACGCCCGCCGCCGCGAGAATGCGCAGGGGCGAAACGGAATAGTCCGGATCCCACGCATCCTCGCAAAGCGCGCAGCCCAGCGTGACCCCTCCGGCCCAAACAGGCCGGATTAGATCTCGAACGTCGCAGCCCTCCTCCAAGGCCAGCTTCCGAAGATCGAAGAAATGCCGACTCTCGTCGAATTCACGGTAGTTCGGCAGCAGCGTTTTTATGACGAAATCATACCGGGAACCGGACGGAGCAACAAAGCGGCCGTTTTCGGCCACAAAAAGGGCGTTGTACTTTCGCACCCGGCCGTCTTCGTTCTTCCGCTGCCAATCCACGCCGACATTGCCAAAAATCGCCGTCACGCCGTGAGCGTGTTCGCGCACCTGGTGTCCCCACCGTTCGCATTCCCGCAGGAAGGCATGACGCTCCCATTCGTCGCCAATTAGATAGCCAGGAACGGCCATTTCGGGAAACACGACAACATCCGCCCCTGCGCGCCGGGCCCGATCCACAAAATCCACCATACGCCGCGCGTTTTCGGCCGGCCGGCCCGGACGGACTTCCATTTGCACCACGTGCGCTCGAAGATTCTGCTTCTTCATCAGTCAACGAATCCGAAACGGTTCAGGGGCGCGGCTTGCCTTCCAACGCTTGCAGCCGCTTTTCCAGCGCGGCCACCTGCGCCTCCAGCGCGGCCACTTTCTTTTCCAACGCCTGGACGTCCCTTTCGAGCTTCCGATCAATCACAAGCGGCCGTTCAAAGCCCGGCGGCACCGCCGGCGCCGCCGCCGAATCCCGCCCAAATGCCGCCACCGCCCATGCGCACCAAATGCATGCCGCCGCCGCCACCCATCGTCCTTTCGGGAATTGTCTCATCGCGCGCCCTCCTTGCCATGCCGTACCGACGTTCTGTTCTTATCGCTCCCCGATAGAGGAATCAACCCGAATCAGAGCACCTTGCGCCTGCTTTGGCGGCTAGCGCACCGTTCATCGAGCCGCACGCTTCGGCATTTGCGCTTGCCGCCGAGCCACGCTTGCTGGTAAGGTCAGAGCCATCGCGTAACACCACGGGAAGGACCGTCGTGAATCAGTGGCGACAGGAAGCCTTGGACGTGATCAACGCCCTGGCGGGCGCCCCGCCGACCGCACTCGAGACCATGCTCCTGGGCGGCGGCGCCCTGGTGGCCATGCTGGTGGCCATGCGCATCGTCGGCAAAGCCGTCGGCAACGACAATGCCCACGTCTGGTCGAACCTGGCCGTGTTGCTCATCGGCGGAGGAATGATGCTGGCCGCGGCGACGGCCGTGCGGCTTTATGCGTTGCCCCACGTCCCCTGGCCCCTGGCCGAGCGGCATCTGGCTTCGGCCGCGGCACTGGCGGTTTTTCTTCTGCTCGTCATTCCGCTGCAGTGCCTCATTCAGCGGTCGAAATATCTGACAATTCTGATCATGATGGCCGTCTCGCTCGCGATCACCGCCCTGGCCGCGGCCCTGCTGCAACAAGGCCTGAAGACGATCCGCCAAAGCGATCGTCAGACGGAGAAAATCATTGAACATAAACAGACAATCGAAGACATTTTCCGGCCCTGAGAGAGACTGGCGCGCCGCAGGCGCGGTGTCGGAACAGTAAACTCGAGAGTGGGCGCAAGCGCGAGAGAGCCGGCGGCAGCCGCGGGGAGGTGGACCATGAGCACCGATTTTTTCGATGATGACTTGAGGCAACGGCGTGGCGCCATCCGGTCGTCGTCCGTCGGCCAGGGAACCGACATCGTCGGCCCGCGCCCGGACGAACTGCCGGCGCGCCCCGTTTCGGACCTCAACCTCGCCCGCATGGCGCGTCGCCGCGAAGAAACCGGCGCCAGCGTGGCCGGGGTGAAGCAGGAGTTAGACCGGCTGCAGCGGCGGCAAACGGACTTGGAGCGCGAGAAGCAGGCGCTCGAGGAAATGCTGCAGAAACAAGATGAGTACGATCGCGGTCGCAAGGAAATGGTGGACCGGATCAACGAAAGCCTGGTCACGCTGGAAAAACTGGAGGACCGGTCCGCCCGCCTGACGGAAATCTACTCCGGCACGCGACACCGTTTCGCTCAGATGTTGCAGGAATTGGAAGGCATCAATGACGCGTCGTGGACGGACGAGAACTTTCGCGAGGAATTGAACAAGGCCGTGGTGCTGATTGACACGGTTCGCAAGGAATTCGTCAAGGCCCTGGCGGCCGTGGAAGCCGCTGGAGGCGCTCCGCTGCCCGTTGAACCGCCCTATCGTCAACCCGCCGGCGCGCGCGAGACGGCAGCGGCGACACCCACCGGCTTTGGCACCTGGCTCAAGATCGGCCTTGCCTTTTCCTTGCCGGCGATAGTCGTGATCATCCTCGTGGCTGCCATCTGGTTGGCACTGACGAGCAAGGGCGTTTGAGCGAAACCGATGGCCCCCTCTCGAGCCAAACCGTCCGCGCTGGCCGAGCGGCTGGCGGCCGTCGAGCGTGAACTGGAACGACTGCAAGCCGAAAAGCGGCATGTGGAGCGCGCCGGCCGGCGATCAGCGCGTTCGTTTCCCGGCCCGGCCGCCAGCTCACCCGCGCGAAACGCGCCCGCCGTCCCGGCGCGGAGCCAGACCGCGCAAGGCGAACTGTTTGACGCCGCGCCGCCTGCGGCGCGCGAAGAGGAACTCAATCCCGGCGCGGACCATCGCCTTGCGCCTCACAAAGACCGCCGCTTCGCAAGCTATTTTTCCGCCGGCGGCATCCAGGGCGTTCATCATCTGCATCAGGAACGGCGCATTCAACGCAACAAGGCAATCGCCATGCTCATCTGCGCCGTGATTCTGCTGCTGTGGGTCATCTCACTGGTCTTCTGACGCCTTCGAGGCGATCAGGGTCTGGTCGCATAGTCCCGGCAAACCGCGACGAACGTCCGATCCCGGCGCGCGATGCGCGACGAAACGGTAATCGTTCGGCCATTGCTCACCCGCAACTCGAAGGATGTCAGGTCGGCGGGGCACGGCACCCGGGCGACGCCCATCCACTTGGGCAGCGTTTCCCAGCAACGCAAATCCGGTGTTTCCATGGAGAAAAGGATCAAGCGCGCCAACGCGCCCACCGCTTCGTTCTCCCGCTCCAGCGCCGAGGCGATGGACTCCTTGACGGCGATGCGCGCCACGGTCTTGGAAAAGCGCCGGGCCGCCATCCGCGATTCGCTCTCCGCCATCAGCCGCGTGGTATGGGCCAATACCCACCCTGCGCCAAGCCGCGCGCCGCGCGTGTGGATTTCCACCCGCGGCGGTTCCTCCCACGCCGAACCGGACAACATCCGTCCCAGCCCAAAAAAACAGACCAGCTCATGCGAAGGCCGCCCCTCCCCGCCGGCCGTCGTCATTGGGTCCGGCTGCGCCAAACGCCCGGTATCCGCCTCCACGCAAATCGTCTTGAGCAACTGCGAAACCAGACGGTACTGCACCGCCGCGTTCTCCCCGTCGCCGATCATCTCGAACGAAAAGCCTGCCACATAACGGCTGAAGGGGTCATCGGGAAACCCATCCATCCGCCCCAACCGCCGCACGATGTTGCGGCCCTCCACCGCCGCCTCGTCCCAGCGCTCCATCATCATGAAGTTCTGCGCCAAGAAAGTGTGCAGCAGCACCCGTTCAAAGGGATACCCGCGAAAATCGAGCAAGGTGTCGTTAACGACCATGCTGGCCGCCGCCTTGCTAGCACTGTGCGTTTCCAGCCGCTCCTGAAGTTGCACCGCCGCGAGCCAATCCCTGACGCTTCCTTCGTAATCCCCACGGGCATGACGAATCATCCCCCGCTCCATGTAGTGCAACACCGCGTCGCGCCCGCCCGTGCCGGAGCTGCTCAGATCGCTTTCCGCACGCTCCAAGCGGCCCGCATAGAAATTCCATCGGGCCGCGTTCAGGGAAGGCCCGCGACAGCCGGCGCAAAGAAGGGCGGCGGCTAGAACCCACGCGCCGGCACTGCGCCGGGCGTCTCGCGAGCAAATGCTCATGCCGGCGCCCCTCGGAAGATGGCTACCAGCCGATAAGCGGTCTGCGGGCGCTGCGCAGGCGTTCAAGCTGGGTGGTCCACGCGATCAGTCCGCTCTCCAAATCGGTGACCTCCGCCGTCAGTTGGTAATACACGTCCTGCCGCTTCGAAAGCCGCACCTCGCGGGGCGACTCCTTGCTGATTTCCACCAGCGAGCCAGTCAGCATGTAGCGCGCACCGAGTTGACGGCCCGCCGTGACGCGCGCTTCCGGCGGACAATGGGCCAGTTGATACCCCTGCTCCTTGAGCAGCGCGTCGCGGCGCGCTTCGTTGACGAACTGCGCGCGGCCGGATTGAATCACTTCCGTGCGAATCGTGTCTGTGATGGCCTTTGTGTCAATATGTTGCTCGGTTCGATTCTGAATCCCCATCACGACCATGATCGGCGGCGTTTCCGCCTTGCGCAGAAAATCGCTCTTTATCATCTCCTGGCCCACCGTGCGGCCCAGCCAGCGCAAATCCGCATAGTCGTAATCCGCCGTCAGCGGTCGGCCTTTGTCCACGTCCATCGGCGTCACCTTGGCCCGGAACGCCGAACACCCGCACAAGGCCAGCCCGCATACAACCGCCGCCGTCGCGCTACTCGCCCGCCGCCATGCACTTTTGTTCTTCATGGAATTGATCCTCCCTTCAAGCCTCCAGTATACCGCACTCGACAATCGAGACAACGGTAAAGCCGCTTCAGGCATGGCGCCTTGCATCGCAGCCCAACCGCACCTCACAGCCACTGCGTCCGATCCCGCACCGCCTGCCGTTCCCGATCATCGGAAGACCACGCCGCGCGCCGGGCCACGTTCAACAGCACGCCGATCTGAACAAGCGACATGACAAGGCTGGTTCCTCCATAGCTGATGAAGGGCAGCGGCAGCCCCTTGGTGGGGAGGGATCCCGTCACCACGCCGATGTTGATGGCCGCCTGCAGGACAATCGTCAACGTGATGCCAAACGCGACCAGCCGTCCGAACAAATCCGGAGCGGCCAGGCTGATCATCAGCCCGCAGACAAGGAGGCCGGCAAACAATAGCGCCACCAGCCCTGTCGCGGGCAACCCAAGTTCCTCCCCAATGATCGCCAAAATGAAATCCGTATGCGCCTCCGGCAGATAGTAATGCTTCTGAATGCTTTCCCCAAGACCGACACCGCGCAGCCCGCCAAGCACAAAAGCATCTTTCGACTGTCCGATCTGATAGTACACGTCCGGATACTTGTCCGGCATCAAAAAGGCCAGAATACGGCCCGTCCGAACCGGATCGCGCAGCACCGCCAGCGTGAAAACCGCCGTGCCCAGTATGCCGGCCACCAGCAGATACCCCCACCGGCTCCCCCCGGCATAGAGCATCGCCACGCCTACCGCCGCGATGAGAAACGTCGTGCCGTAGTCGGGCTCTTTCAGTACGAGGGCGAGGCACACGCCCAGCGCCAGCAGCGGCTTCACCAGCCCGTCGCCGAACGATGTCATGCGCCGCCCCACCCGGGCGGCCCAGGCGGAGAGACAAATCACAGTGGCAAACTTGCCGAATTCAGACGGCTGAAATCCGATCGGCCCCACGTAGAGCCACCGATAGCTGCCGCCTTTCTTGACGCCGATGCCCGGCACCAGGACGGCCGCCAACAGGAGAAGAGCGAGCAGACCAATCGGCACCCAATAGCGCTGCCAATACCGGTAGTCTATGCGAAACGCCGCGAACCCAGCTGCCAGCGCCACCGCCAGCCAAAGCAGTTGGCGCTTGAGGAAGTACTGCGCGTCGCGATACCTCGCGCTGTCCCCCTTCACACTACTGGCGCTGGCCAATATCACAATGCCCAGCGCCAGCAACACCAGCACGATCCCGACCAGAATGCTCGGGGTCTTGCGCATTACATCTCGGACACCGGCGGAATCTTGAGGGTCTGCCCCGGCGTCACTTCCGCGCTGGTCAGCCCGTTGAGCTTCATGATCTCCTCGACGCGCACGCCGTACATCATCGCAATCCCATTCAAGTCTTGGTTCGGCTCCACAATGTGCAGGACCTCCGCACTTTCAGGCGTTTCGATCGGCACCGCGTCCGCGGGCACCGGAGCGGCCGCCGCCACCCCCGCGGGCGCAGGCACCGCCGGCCGGGGCGCCGCCACCGCCGACGCACCTGCCGCGCGCGGCAGCGCCAGCTTCTGGCCGACGCGAATTCGGTCGCTCGTGAGCTTGTTCAGTTCCTTGAGCGCCCTCACGGTTGTGCCCTGCTGATGCGCAATCTTGGAGAGACTGTCGCCGGACTTGACGATGTACTCCCCGCCCCCCGCCACCACGGGCTCCTTCGGCTTCGCCGCCGCGGGCGCTGGCTTCTTGCGCGCGGGCCGCGCCGGTTCCGGCGCATTCAAGTCAACGTAGCCCGGCAATTGAAGCTTCTGACCCACGTGAATCTTGTTCGGATTGGTCAGCTTGTTCATCTCGACGATGTCGCGCACCGTCACGTTGAACCGCTTCGCGATCAATCCCAAGCTGTCGCCCGTCTTGACCACGTAGATCTTAGGTTCCGCGACGGCCTGCGGCCATTCGATCGGGGCCGGGGGCCGCACGGGGACGGCGCGCACCTGGGTCTCCGGCAGCTCGGCGGGCGGCATGGGCGCCGCTTCCGGCGGAGGGGTCGGCGGCGGTGTCGTCCGGCACCCCTGCATGACCATGAGACCGATCACAACCACATGCAACACGGCAATCATTCCAACAACCTGCGTTTTTTTCACAACGGCTCCTCCAACGATTCCACCACACGAACGAACAGATCCCCTCGCTCCTCAAAATTCTTGAACTGATCGAAACTCGCGCAGCCAGGCGAAAGCAGTATCACGTCCCCCGATCTGGCCTCCTTCCAAGCCGCTCGCACGGCCGTTTCCAGATTGCCGCACACGGAGCAAGACAATACATCGCCCCATGCTTCTTCCAATTTGGCGGCATCGGCTCCGATAATATAGACGCCCACCACACGGTTGACTAGGAGTTTTTTGACAGCCTCCAAATCCCACTCCTTGAGCAATCCGCCAGCGATCAGACGCACCGGACCGCCGGCCATCCGCACCCCGGCCGCCAGGGCCGCCAGATTGGTGGCCTTGGAGTCGTTCACGAAGCGCACGCCGCGGCGTTCGCCCGCCGGTTGCATCCGGTGCGGCAGCCGTTGAAAGGCGATCATGGCCCGGCGGAGCGCATCCATGCCGACGCCGCAACTTTGCAGGGCGGCGGCGGCCGCGGCCGCCGTCAGGCCCAACACCTCGTTATCAAACGCCGTACCGGTCAAATCAAGCGACTGGTCGCCAATCCGAACCCGTCCGTCTTCGAGGGCCGCGTCGGAAGACGCGCGTCGCCCGAACGTCCGGCGCCGCCATGGTCCGCTCAAACGGCGCAGCATGTCCGGCGGCAAATCATCGCCATGAACGGCCGTATCGTCCGCCGTCATGCGAGTGAAGATTCGCGCCTTCATGTCCATGTATGTGGCCATGTCGCCGTGCCGATCAAGATGGTTCGGCTGCACATTGAGAAGCACCCCCACGTCCGGGCGGAAGCGCTCCACCGCCTCCAGTTGGAACGAACTGACCTCGAGCACCGTCCAGTCCGGATGCGCGTCGGCGGTCGCCAGCGCGCAAACCGGCCACCCGAAGTTGCCGGCAGCTTCGGCCGAAAACCCCGCCGCGCACAGCGCATCCCGGCACAAGGCGGTCATCGTGCTCTTGCCGTTGGTGCCGGTGATCGCCAGCACGCGCGACCGCAGGCGGCTCCACCCCAGCTCCAGTTCCGCGACCACCGGCACACCCCGGGACCGCAACGAACGCACCCACGGCGATGCGCTCGCAATGCCGGGACTGAGCACCGCCGCATCGAACCGCCCCGCCGGAACCTCCGTAGCCCCCGTCAACACCTCCGCGCCGATCGCGCGCATCGCCGTGGCCCGGCGCTCCACCTCGTCCCCCCGGGCGGCATCCGTCACCGTCACGGCCACGCCTTCCCTCAGCAGCAAACGCGCCGCCGCTTCACCGCTGGCCCCGCAGCCCAGCACCAAAGCCGATCTCCATCGCTGATCCGTTCCGCGCATTCGTCACCGTATCTTCAGCGTCGCCAGACCAAGCAAGGCGAACAGAATGGAAAGAATCCAGAAGCGCACCGTCACCTGCGTTTCGCTCCATCGCCGCAGCCGGAAATGATGGTGGATCGGCGCCATCGCGAAAATCCGGCGCCCGCGCAGCTTGAAATTCACCACCTGCAGAATCACGCTGACCGCCTCCATGACGAACACGCCGCCGACGATGATCAGCACCAGTTCTTGTTTGATCAAAACGGCTACCATGGCAATGCTTCCTCCGATGGCCAGACTGCCCGTGTCCCCCATGAAGACCTGCGCCGGATGGCAGTTGTACCACAGGAAACCGAGACTCGCGCCCAGCAGGCAACCGCAAAAGACCGCCAGCTCGCCGCCCCCCGCCACGTGCGGCACCATCAGATACTCCGCAAATTTAGCATGCCCCGCCACGTAGGCCATCGCCAGATAGGCCAGCGCGACGGAGCCCGTGCAGCCGATCGCCAAGCCGTCCAGTCCGTCGGTCAGGTTCACGGCGTTGGAGGAACCGACCAGAATCAGCGCGACGAACGCCGCCGCTAGCCACACGCCCATGTCCGGGATCAGCGGCGCCTTCAAGAACGGCACCATCAACTGCCGGGTGAGGACGCCGGTGTCCGCATGCCCGAGCAGCACGGCGGCCACGGCCAGCGCCCAGCCGGTTTGCAGCAACAACTTGGCCCGCGCGCTGAGCCCGCGGCTGTGGCGTTGCCGCACCTTGCGCCAATCGTCCATCAAGCCCACCGCGCCCATGAACAACATGGTCAGGAGCGTCAATCCCACGTGGGCGTTTGTGGGCGGCGTCCACAACAGCGCACTGACGACCACCGCGCCGATGATCAGCAGCCCGCCCATCGTCGGTGTGCCGGCCTTGTGGCCATGCATCGTTCCCAGGCCGGGCGCCTCCGCATCCGTGCGCTCGGGCTGCCCGATGCGGAGGCGGTGCAGCGTGCGAATGACGCGCGGGCCAAGCCACATGCTCAAGACAAAAGCCGTCACCGCTCCGGCCAGCGCTCGCACCGTGATGTAGCGAAAGACGCGCAGCCAGGACAGCCATTCGTTCAGCAAATGCAGATAGTAGAGCATGCGTTCCTCACTCCTTCTTCGTCGCCAGCAACTCCCGAAGCCGGGCCACCGCCTCTTCCAACCGCGCGCCACGAGACGCCTTGAACAGCACGGCATCGCCCGGCGCGATGATGGCGGCCAATTGTTCGGCGGCCTCGCGGCCGTTCGCGCGCCGGATCACTTTGAAACGGCCTTCGGCGGTCCGTTCCGCTTCGTCCGCCAGCCAACGGCTCCGCGATCCCACCGCAATGAGGCCGGCCCAATCTCCCGCGCCGACAGAACGCCCCACGCGTTCGTGCTCCTTGCGCTCGGCGGAGCCCAGCTCCAGCATGTCGCCCAGGACGAGCCATTTTCGCGCCGCATCGCGCACCGAGGCGAACGTTTCGAGCGCGGCCCGCATGCTCAACGGATTGGCGTTGTAGGCGTCGTTGATCAAGGTCACGCCGCCGACGCGCGTCACTTCCCAACGCATCGCCGGGCCCGTGTAGTGGGCCAGCGCCTCCTTGATGGCGGACCAGTCCACCCCCATCCGCCTGGCCACGGCCACCGCCAGCAGGGTGTTGGAAATCTGATGGCGACCCGGCAACGGGACCGGAAGCTCCGTCTCCGCCCCACCGGCGGCTTCGCGCACCCGCATCCGTCCTTCCGCCGCCCGCCACAAGACACAGCGGAAATCGGCGGCATCTTCGGCGGACACCGTCACCACTGGCGCCGACGCCAGCGACCGTAGCAGTTCGAACCACTCCTGATCCCGACACAGGAAGGCCGCCCCCGCCGCCGGCAGGCCGCTCAACAGCACCGCCTTCTCCCGCGCGATAGCCTCCATGGAGGGAAAAAATTCCAGATGCGCCGGGCCGACGTGCGTGAGCACGCCCCAATCGGGCTGCAGCGTCTCGCACAGCGGCCGCATTTCTCCCGGGTGGCTGATGCCCATCTCGAACACACCGGCGCGCGCCGTCACCGGCATGGCAAGCAGGCTCAACGGAAGGCCGATTTCGTTGTTCCAGTTTCCCTGCGTGCACGCCACCGGCATGGCGGCGGCCAGCAGATGAGCAATCAGCTCCTTGACGGTGGTCTTACCCACACTACCCGAAACGCCGATGATCACGGCCCGCAGCCGCCGGCGATGCCCCGCGGCCAGCGCGCGCAGCGCCGTCAAGGTGTCCGGCACCGCCAGCACCGGTCCATGCTGCGCCAAGCTCGCGGCGGCCGCGTCCTCCACGAGGGCGCCCGCCGCGCCGAGACGGAATGCTTCCGCCACAAATGCGTGCCCATCATGCCGTCCGCCGCGCAGCGCCACGTAAAGCGATCCCGGAGCTAGGGCGCGCGTGTCGTGGCCGATGGCGGACACGAACGCCGGTGCGGCCGGCCGCCAGACTCCGCCGCACCAGCGGGCCAGTTCGACGGGATCAAAACCGCCATCCCTCATTTAGCCTCCATGCCTTGCAAGGCCTGCCGCACCGCCTGGCGATCATCGAACGGCACAATGGTGCTGGCGAACTCCTGCGTGCGCTCATGCCCTTTGCCGGCAATGAGGACCACATCGCCGGCCCGCGCCGTCTCGAGAGCCAGGCGAATGGCGGCGGCCCGGTCCTCGCAAATGTCGCAGGACGCATCGGGCGGCATGCCAGCTCGGATTTCCTCGATGATCCGCCCTGGCGGCTCCTTGCGCGGATTGTCCGACGTCAAAATCGTATGGTCGGCAAGACGCGCCGCCACCGCGCCCATCAAGGGGCGTTTGGCGCGGTCGCGGTTGCCGCCGCAGCCGAAAACCACAATCAGACGGCGCGCCGTGAACTCCCTTAGTGTGCCAAGCACATTGGCTAGCGCGTCATCTGTGTGCGCGTAATCCACATACACCTGAAAATCCCGCCCCGTCGGAACCGCCTCCAGCCGGCCGGGCACGAGTAGTAATCCTCTCAACGCCTCGGCGGCGACGGCCGGCCCCACGCCCAGCGCCCCGCCGGCCGCCAGAGCCGCCAGCGCATTGGCCGCGTTGAACCGCCCCGGCAAGGCCAGCCGCAGGTCCGTGACGCCCCAGGGCGTCTGCGCGTGAAGCCGTATGCCCGTGCCATCCGCGGCCAATCCTTCCCCGCGCACCTGCGCTTCAGCCGAAAAACCGTAGGTCACGACCGCCAGGCCCCGCGCCACGCACCGCTCCAGCAACTGACGCCCCCAGGGATCGTCTGCGGGCAGCACGGCCGTCGCTTTCTTCTCCCCGGCCGCCAGTTGGTCAAACAACAGGCACTTGGCCTCGAAATAGCGCTCCATGGTGCCGTGATAGTCCAGATGATCACGTGTGAGATTGGTGAACACCGCCGCATCGAACGAAAGGCCGCTCACCCGCTGCTGCGCCAGCGAGTGCGACGAAACCTCCATGACGGCCGCACGGCAACCGGCCTGCTTCATCTGATGAAGCAGCGCCTCAATGTCCGGCGCCTCCGGCGTAGTGCGTCCGGCCGGAATGATGCGCTGGCCGACCTCGTATTGCACGGTTCCGATCAGGCCCGGGCTGTGGTGAGCAGCCGCCAGGATGTCGCGGAGCATGAACGCCGTCGTTGTCTTGCCGTTCGTGCCCGTGATGCCGACCACCTTCAGGCGGCGGGATGGATGCCCATGAAACGCGCCGGCCGCCTGAAACAGGGCGCGGCGGGCATCCGCCACGACGGCGTGCGTCACTTCCCGCCGCTGAAACTCTCGATGTTCCGAGATTATCGCAACGGCGCCGGCCGCCAGCGCTTCGTCGGCAAAGCGGATACCGTCGTCATGTTCGCCGCGCAAGGCGACGAAAAGAAACCCCCGCCGCACCGCCCTCGAGTCGTAGGCCAGCCCCTGAACCTCCCGATCCAGCGGCCCTCGCGTCTCCAGAGTGTCCACCTCGTTTAGAATGTCGGACAGTTTCATTGTGCCGCAGAACCCCGCCGTTCCCCGTTCATCGTGCCGCCACGGCATAGGCCGCCGGCGGAATGTCCAGATAACGCGTCAACTGTTCCGCCACCATCCCAAAGACCGGCGCAGCCACGACGCCGCCGGTGTGCAGCGGCTGCGGCTCGTCTACCACGATGATCATGCCGATCTGCGGCGCCTCCACGGGCAGGAACCCCACAAAGGAAGCGATGTAGTCGCTTTCCGAATAGCCTCCGGCCTGCACCTTCTGGGCGGTGCCGGTCTTGCCGGCCACGCGATAGCCCCGCAACGCAGCGCGGCGTCCCGTGCCCCCTTCCTCCGTCACGCGAGCCAGCAGTTCGCGCATCAGGTCGGCCGTCTCCGGCCGAATCGGCCGCCCCAGCGGCTGCGGTTCCTGGCGATGCAGCACCGCGCCGTCGGGTCCGACGATCTGGCGCACTACATACGGGCGCATGAGCGTGCCCCCGTTGGCGATGGCGCACATCACGCCGAGCATCTGTAGCGCCGTGACGCAAACCCCTTGCCCGATCGCCACGCGGCTGGAGGTAATGCGCGACCACTGCGCCACCGGATGCAGGATGCCGGCCTCTTCGCCCGGCAGATCAATGCCGAGGCGGCGGCCGACGCCGAAGGCGCGCAAGTAAGCGTCCAAGCGCTGATCCCCGAGCATCAATGCGATCTTCGCCGCGCCGATGTTGCTGGACTTCTTGATGATGTCCGCCACATTCAGCCGGGCATAGGGATGATAGTCGCGCAGAATCCGGTTCTCGTGAAGCCAGCGGCCGTTTTCGCAGTCGAATTCCGTTTCCGGTCGCACCAAGCCTTCGTTCAGCGCCGCCGCGATGACTGCCACCTTGAACGTGGAACCCGGCTCGTACACTTGGCCGATCGCGCGGTTCAGCCGCTGAGCATCCTCGCTGCGGCGGAAGTCGTTGGGATCGTACGCCGGCCGGCTGGCCATCGCCAATATTTCGCCCGTGGCCACGCGCTGCACGATCCCCCACGCGGCGCGCGCCCGATGCTGCTCCAGCGCCTGGTCAAGCGCCTTTTCCAGGATGTATTGCACATGCTGGTCCAGCGTGAGGTAGACGTCCGCGCCTTCCTCCGCCGGAATCTGGCGAACGCGCCGCACCACCATCTCGCGGCGCTGGCCATCCAACCGGCTTTCGAGCAATCCCGGGCGCCCCCGGAGGTAGGCGTCGCATCGCTGCTCGATGCCGGCCGCCCCCATCTCTTCATCGTTCACGAAGCCCAGCACGTGGGCCATCATCGAGCCCATCGGGTAGCTGCGAACCCAGGCGTCCTGTTTGAACACCCCCGGCAGGCGCAGCGCCAGCACCGACTCCGCGGTCTCCTTCGGCAGCCGGCGGGCCACGTACTCGAACCGGCGGTCAGGGCGCCCCAGACGCTGCCGCAACGCCGCCGCATCCAGATGGAGCTCGCGCGCGAAACGATCCGCCGTTTCTTCAACCAGATTGGACGCAACGAGCACGGCGGGATCGGCGCACAGGTCTGCCACACGGATGTTCATCGCCAGGGTGTTCGTCTCGGCGCTCGAATCAAACACCCGCCCCCGGCTGGCCGGCAGGACGCCGCGGTAGAGCCGGCGCCGCTCCGCTCGTGCGCGGTCGAGCGAACCCTCCAGATGCAAGGATGTCAGGCGGTACGTCAGCCCGCTGATGGCCAGCAACACCAGCCCGGCCACAAACAAGATGCGCGCCGCTCCATGCGTGGCCCTGGTCATTCCACTCGCATCCGCTCCGAGCGCGACAACCGGGAAGCCGCGTACCGCGGCCGCGCCGGCGTTTCACGTCCGCTGTCATCCGCCAACCGAACCACCTGCTCGGCGGCCGGCCAGGTCATCGTCAGGCCGTGGCGGTTCAGCGCTTCCTCAATCCCGGCCGGCGACCGCGCCTGCGCCCAGCGATTTTCCTCTTTGAGCGCCATCTCCCGCGCGGTGTTCCGGCGCGCCTCCAACTGCTTGATCTCCCGCCCCAATGCGTCCGTCCGGGCCCGCAGGCACCCGAAAGAAACGCCGAACGCCGACAAGGCGGCTATGGCCACCGCCAACGGGGCCGGAAAGATGAATCCATCTGTTCGCTTCTTGCGATTCCTACGCATGACTCGCTCCTTCCTTCCGCTGCGCCGTCCTCATTCGGGCCGATCGCGCACGAGGATTCTCCCGCACCTCTTCCGGCGAAGGCGTCACCGGTTTCCTGTCCACCAAAATCACTTCCGGCTCGGCGGCCACCCATCGCCGCCCGCCGGCTTCCAAGGCCTCCCATCGCCCCGCATGCGCGAGAAAACACCGCTTCACGAGGCGGTCCTCCAGGCTGTGGAACGAAATGACCAGCAGTCGTCCGCCGGGCCGCAAGAGCCGCAGCGCTCCCTCCAGTCCGCGCTCCAACGCCGCCAACTCTTCGTTGACCGCCATGCGCAGCGCCTGAAATGTCTTCGTGGCCGGATCAATCCGTCTGCCCCGCTCCGTTCGCTTCGCGCGGCGGACCACTTCCGCCAGCTCCAGCGTGCGCGCTAGCGGACGAGCCCGCACGATGGCGCGCGCGATGCGGCCCGCCTCCCGCTCTTCTCCGCCCGCTCGCAGCAGGTCCCTCAATTCCGACTCCTCCAGCGTGTTCACCAGGTCCGCCGCCGTTCGGCGCCGCCGCCGATCCATCCGCATGTCCAAAGGGCCGTCGCGCAGAAAACTGAACCCCCGTTCCGCCTCGTCAAGCTGATCGGACGAAACCCCCAAATCCATCAGCACGCCGTCCACCTCGACAAAGCCGTTTTCGAGACCAACCTCCTCCAGTTCCGCGAAATTCGCCCGCGCGAACACGCACGTTCCGGGCGTTCCCTCGAGCCGCGCTCTGGCTCGAGCCAAGGCCGTTTCGTCCTGATCCAACGCCAGCAGACGACCGGCCGGGCCCATCCGCTCGGCGATGGCTCGCGCATGGCCGCCGCCGCCGGCCGTGGCGTCCACATACCGTCCGCCCGGCCGAACCTTCAGCCGCGCCATGACCCCCTCAAGAAGAACCGGCTTGTGCATGACGCCGGGCCTGACGCCGAAGCGCTTCCTCGCTCAAGGCGGTGCTGACGATTCGCAGCCCGCCCCGGCCAATCAATCGGCTGCCGAGCATGCTGCCCACCGTCACGACTTCACGGCGCGGCAGCCGAAACCAGCGCGAGCGATCCGCCTTGCCAACAATCGCCCCGTTAAGCTGCATGAACTGCGTGATAACCGACGCCTGCATACCGCACTCCTTCCCGCTCTCCGTCCGGCCCATGGACCGGAACGGCCTTTTAGAAACCGACGTATCGAGCCGCCTCGCCCAGGCTGCCGCCATCCATCGAACCCGACTCACGCCAACGTCCCGGATGCCAAAGTTCAAATCCCTCAAACGCTCCGATCAGGGCCACCTGCGTCTCGATGCCCGCGAGCGCCAGCAGCTCGTCTTTCACCCGGATGCGTCCCTGGCTGTCCCAAGGCACAAGCTGCGAACGCGAGCCCAGCACGCGGGCGAACTGTCGCGCCTGCGCATCGGCGATTGAATGATGACGGATGCGCTCCAGCCGCCCGGCAATCACGCGGGCCGGAAAGACAACTAGGCAGGGTTGATCCACCCCGGGAAGAACGTAGAAGCTCTCCGACTCGCCGGACTGCTCCCGCCACTCGGACGGGATGGTGAGCCGCCTTTTCGGATCAAGGGCATGAAAGAACGTGCCGACAAAAATGCCCAACGCCGCCGGCCGCTCGTTCACCCCCTCATCTCTTTTGTTCCCCTTGTTCCCCACGGGAGACCCTTTCCACTCCACATCCTGACACAATTCAACACTTTGCCCCACCACCGTCAATAATTTTTATCTTTTTTCAATGGGGCGTCCGCTGTCGCGAGGCTTCGCCTTTTCTGCCACCGGCGCATTCCACGCCGCTTTGCGCGGCCGTACCCCGCCAGGCTCAAAAAACGAACGCCTTGTTTTCGGAAAATGACAGGACTAGATTGTGCGGCGGGCGAACCGCGCCTCCGCGGAACAGGCCGGCCCTGGGGCCGGGCATCTTGTCCGCAAACAAGAGAGCCAAGGGTGTTTGGGAGGTTTTTTTGATGCCGATGTTCTTTCTTGCTGGCTGCCCGCTGGCCAGCATCGCATCCACCGTGATCTACGCCTTTTCCACCGCGGACCTTTTCGGAAAGGCCATCGTGCTGCTGCTGCTGGGCGGCTCGATTTTTGCCTGGTCCATCATGATCACGAAGACCCGCGAGTTCCGGCGCGCGGCCGCCGAAAACCGGCGTTTCCTCGCCGCCTATCGCCGCGAGGAAAATCCGCTCGCGTTGCGCATCCAGAGTCGGAAATATGGGGGGCCTCTCGCCGTGATATACGCCCAGGCCAGCGGAGGCGTTCTTTCGGAAGCCGGTGAGAAGACAACCGCATTGGAGTTGACGCTGAACCACCCAAGCGGGGCGCCTCGTTTGCAGGTGGGCCCCTTTGAAATCAATACCGTCCGCAAACTCGCCGAACGCAGCGCCATGGATCAGGGGTTCTTTCTCGAAGAAGACATGGGGCTGCTCGCGACCGCCGTGACGGGCGCGCCTTTTCTCGGCCTGCTCGGCACCGTTTGGGGCGTGATGGATTCCTTTCGAGCCATGGCCGCCAGCGGCACCGTCATGCTAAGCGAGGTGGCGCCCGGCATTTCCGGCGCCTTGCTCACGACGGTCGTCGGTCTGATCGTCGCCCTGCCCTCCCTCATCGGATATAATCTGCTCACCAACCAGATCCGCCGACTGTGCATGGAAATGGACAATTTCAGCGAGGAGTTCACCCACGACATGGAGCGCTACTTTCTGCAGCCCCCAAAGGAGCGGTGATTCCCGATGGCGCACAAGTCTTCCGCCCGTTTGCAACGACCAATCGGCGAGATCAACATGACGCCGCTGATTGACCTTACGTTTCTGCTGCTCATCACTTTCGTCATTACCTTTCCCATGATTCAGACCGGCATTCCCGTCCGCCTGCCGCGAGGCCAGGCGGCCGAGCTGCCCGCCGAACACAAGCGGGTGATCACCGTGGATCGCCAAGGGCGCGTGTTTCTGGACGAACGAGCCAGCGACATCGAGCAGGTCCGGGCCGAAATGATGCGCCTCGGGCAGGCCGCGCCCAATACCGTCATTCTCATCCGCGCCGACGAAGGCGTGCCCTACGGCCAGGTGGTTCGCGTGCTGCAGGTGCTGCATGAAGCCAAGCTGGCGCGCCTGGCGTTGGTGACGGCGCCCGGCGGAAAACAGGGATCATGACCCCTCATCGCGCGCGCTTTCTTGTCAACCTGGCCGTGGTGGCCGGCACACATGCCGGGCTCATTCTCGTCCTTGTTGTCTCCATGTTCCTGCACGGCTGCACCAAGTCCCGTCCAGCAGCCGCCGCCATCCCCATCGAGCTGATCGTCGCCACGCCGGCCGCCGAATCGGGTACGGCGGCGCTGCGTCCAGCGCCACCGACCGAACCGCCGCCTGATCCGGAAGACATTGCTCCGCCAAAACCGCCCGAGCAGAAAACCCCGCGGCCCAAACCGCCGCCACCAAAACCGCCTGGACCTCCGCGCAAGATCGAGGTCAGCCAGAAACGCGTCACGCGCCCGATCCAGCAAAAACCGGCCCAACCCAAGCTGACGGCGGAAGAAATACGTCGCCTTCTCGAACGTGGCGCAAAACCGGGCGAGCGCTCCAGCCTCTCCGACGCCGACCTGCGCCGCCTGCTGAACACGAGTCAGACCTTCGCGGAGCACGGCGCGGCCATGACGCCGGACCAGCTTTATCGGGAGATGATCCGTCAGGCGCTCTATGCCGCTTGGGATCAGCCGAGCTCGGGCGCGTACGGACTGACCACCCGCATGGAACTGACGTTCAACCCGGACGGCACGATCACCGGCCACCGCATCGTCGCGCCTTCGGGCTCAACCCCCATGGATGAGTCCGTAGTCCGGGCTGTTCGCGCCGTGCGGAGGGTCTCCGGCATCCCGGCTGATTTTCTGATTAGCAACCGCCGTCTGGTTGTCTCATTTGAACTGACGGATCAATAGTCCCATGAAAACATCCTTGGAAAGGGCCCTCTCCATCATGAAGAGAAACACATGGCATCACTTCGCGCTGATCGGTTTGCTGGCGGCAACGGCTTCTGCGCAGGATCTCCGCGTCATCAAGTCCGGCGCAGGCAAGACGGCCCTGGACTTGTCAGGCTTCACGGGCGAACGCGCCGGCGCCGCCGGCGTGTTCCGCGCCACGCTGGAAAACGATCTCAGGCGCTCCGGATGGTTTTCCCTATCCGCTCCCGGCGCCTACGCAGTCACGGGAAACTACGAAGAGCGCGGCGGCCAGATCGCCGTGCGCTGCCAGGCGCGGGACGCGGCCGGCGGCACGGTCCGCCTTGACCGATCCTATCAAGAAAACGCGGCCGAGGCGCGGCGACTGGCCCATCGGGTCGCCGACGATCTCGTCAAGGCGCTCAAAGGCGTGCCGGGCATCGCGGGCACACAGATCGTTCTCGTCGGGCGAGTGGGGGCCAACAAGGAGCTTTTCCTGATGGATGCGGACGGCGCCAATCTGCGCCAGATCACCCATGATCGCTCGATCAGCCTGGCGCCCGCCTGGAGCCGGCAGGGACGCCGTATCCTCTACACCTCCTATCGCAGCGGGTTCCCCGACGCCTACGTCATTGACCTCGGAACCAGGCAGCGCCAATGCATCGCCAATTTCCCCGGCATGAATCTGGCGGGCGGCTTTTCGCCCGACGGGCAGGAAGTCTCCCTTGCGCTCTCCCGTGACGGCAATCCCGAACTTTACATCCTGGACCTGCGATCCAGAAAGCTGACGCGACTGACCTCGACGCCTCGAGCCGCGGAAGCCAGCTCCTCGTGGTCGCCGGATGGCTCGCGCATTGTCTATGTCTCCGATCGCGCCGGCGTCGGCGCGCCGCAGTTGTACATCACCGATCGAGCCGGAAACACCCGCCTGCTGACCAGCCGCGGCCGGGAAAACGTCGCGCCGGATTGGGGGCCGAACGGATGGATCGCCTTCACCAGCCGCCGCGCCGGACGCTACGTGGTGTGCATCGCGCATCCGGACACCGGAGAGGAACGGGTCGTAAGCCCGGCCGACGCGGACTATGAAGATCCTTCCTGGGCGCCCAACGGCCGCCACGTGGTCTGCGCCCGCACTGCTGGTCATCGTTCCCAAATTTGGGTGCTTGACACACTGGGCGATGCGCCGGTATCGTTGACCCCTAATTCGGGAGATTGGTTTTCGCCGGCTTGGTCGGCGGAATAGGCGTGCGGAACCATCAGGAAGGAAGGTGCGCGATGCGGGTGAAGCAATGGGTTTGCTTGGCATTGGTGGCGGGATTGGCGGCCACGATGGCGACCGGATGCCGCCGGCCCGGCAAGCGGGGCGCGGGATCGGGGCTCGGACCAGGCGATATGATTACCGACACTGGTCTGCCAGGCGAAATCGGGCTGCCGGGACGCGAAGGAATGCTGGGCGCGCCGCTCGGCGAACAATTCGCGAACGTGTTGTTTGACTTCGACAGCGCCCGCGTAAACGATTCGGAAATCGGCAAGGTGGAGGCCGTGGCGCAGTTCATGAAGGCCAATGGCCGTGTGACGGTTGTGCTTGAAGGGCATTGCGACGAACGGGGCAGCAACGAGTACAACATGGCCCTTGGCGAGCGACGCGCGCTGGCGGTTCGGGCCGTCCTCATGAACATGGGCGTGGATGCCGGCCGCATTCAGACGAAGAGCTTCGGTGAAGAACGCCCGAAAGATCCCGGCCACAATGAAGAGGCCTGGCGCGTGAACCGCCGCGTGGAATTCGTGTTGATGGGCGAGTAATCCCCGTCTGCGCGCTGCAAGAAGTGGTGGGAGCCCCGGCACGGTCCGGGGCTTCTTCCTTTTTGGAGGAGAAGCGGATGCTTGAGCCGGCATCCATGAGCGGTATCGGTTTTTTCGGGCCGGGCATCGGCGGCGGTGAATTGCTGTTGGTCCTGGCCGCGGCCCTGCTGCTCTTCGGAAGCAAACGCCTCCCGGGCATCGCGCGCTCCCTCGGCAAGACCATCGAGGAATGGCAACGCGCGGCCCGATCCATACGAGACGAGCTGCTTTCGCCCCCCCCGGATGAAACGAATACGCCGTTGCCCTCTCATGATCCGGATCGCACGCGGCCGACGGCCGGCGCATGCCGCGAGGCACCGCCAACGGAAGAGCCGCCGCAAGTAAAGGGCGACCCGTATGACCATGCTGGCTGAACCAAACGGCGGCCCCGTCAAACCCTTCCTGGATCACTTGGAAGACCTGCGCGGCGTTCTGCTCAAGTGCCTCGCGGTACTGGCCGCCGGGATGGCGTTTGCCGGCGCACTGGCTCCGCGCCTGTTGAACGTCTTGAAGCACCCCCTGCGATCGGTGGTGGCGGATCCGGATCGTTTCCTTCGGACGCTGGAAGTCACCGGCGGCGTGGCATTGGCCATGCAAACCGCACTGTGGGGGGGCTTGTTTCTCAGCACTCCCCTCATGCTCGCCATTCTCGCCGGTTATCTCGGCCCGGCGCTGAAGCCGGCGGAGCGCCGGGCGTTGGGCAGCGGGCTGGTGTTCGCGTCCCTGCTCTTCGTTGGCGGCATCCTGCTGGGCTACTTCTATGCCCTGCCCGCGGCCCTTCGCATCATGCTCTGGTTCAACGAATGGATGGGCATTCCGGTCGAGTTCTGGCGCGTGACCGACTACATTGCGTTCGTCCTGCGGCTCCTCCTGGCCTTCGGATTGACGTTCGAGCTGCCGGCGGTGCTGATGGCGCTGGGACGGCTGGGCCTGGTCCGGTCAGACCAACTGCGCGGCAAACGCCGCCATGCGGTCGTCCTGGCGCTGGCATTGGCGATGATCATCACGCCCACGACCGATCCCGCCACGCAGGTCATGCTCGCCACGCCGTTGATCGTCCTCTACGAAATCTCCATTTGGACCACGCGCCTCTGGGAAAGAAGACGCCGGCAGCAACCGCACGAAACGGCTCCGCCGGCGGCCAGGTGAGGCGTTTCGTTCAGACGTACAACGGCCCCAACGCCTTGCAGACTCGGAAATCGTCCCCGCCATACCGATCCCACAAGGTCGGGCGGAACACCTGCTCGGGCGGCACATTGTGCATGTCGACCGGGATGCGAAGCATGGCGTTGAACGTCAGGAGGTCCGCGCCGATCAGTCCAAAGGAGTTCGCGTCATGATTCGGTCCGATGCGCGACATGTACTCGAACGACGTCATGTTCCGCGGCGCCCAGTATGTTTCAGGCCAGGTCTTGTCCGTCACCTCGCTGATGTGATCGGCAACCTCGCGGGGCAATTCCACGGTGTCCCCTTCCACCACGGAACAAGTGATTTCGTCGCCGATCACGTTGTACCGATAGGCCGTCATCGGAATTCCGCCCGGCGTGCGGAAGTGGCTCGACAGGCCGTCCCCGGGAAAATATTCCAACGTGGCAGCCGTATAGATGGTGTTGCGCATCGCCGCTCTGATCAACTTCTCGCGAAGATCGCTCCGTTCCCGCAACAAGGCCGCCACTGCCTGAATGGTGCGGTCCCCCCCGCCCACCAGCTTGAAAACATCCACGCTGTATTCCAGCGCCGCCGCGCCGGAATTGCGCTTGTCAATCAGCCCGCCGGGCACCAGCTTGCTGACGTCCCGCCCCGTGGCCTTGCGAATGCTCGCCGGGGTCCAGTTGGTACGGATGTCGGCAAACATCTGCGGCATGCCGGTCAGTAGCGTCGCCGCCAACATCCCCATTCCGTTCTTGCAGTCGTTTTCCGTGGCCACGACCATCGGCGCCCGCGGGCCGTTCCAATCGAAGGAACTGCAAAGAAGCGATTCCGTCATGTCGAAATTCGGGTAAAGGTCCGTCCAGGCCCGTTGCCCCTGCGTCCCGGCGGCAATGGCATGGCAGCCCTGCGCGAATTCCACGTCGGCCCGAAACCCCTGCTTCCGGCCCACCCGTTCGTCGGCTAGTCGGGGGTTGCCGATCATCAGGTCCCGCGTGATCAGCGTCATTTTCAGGCATTCCCGCAGCAGGTCATCCGGCGGCAGAGGCCGAACGCCTTCGCCGAAATCGAAGCGGAAGTTCTCCTTCATGAACGCAAAGGCCTTTTCGAGCTCCTCGTGATCGTAGTACCCGCGCGCCATGCGGCCCTGTATGGCCACCATGTCCACGGATACGGCGCCCATCCCGAAATAGTGGTGGAGGAGGTTGCGCCGGACATCGGAACCGATGATGCCCATGGACACGCTGCCGAGAGACAGATAATTCTTGCCGCGCATTTCCGCAACGGCAGCCGCGCAGCGCGCAAACCGTAGGAGGCGTTCCGCCACGAACGGGGCAAGAGGCCCCTTTTCGTCCTCCAAGTCGGGATTGTACACACAGAAAACGGGACGCTTTTTCTCGTCCATCGCCGCGGTGAACGCCTTGAGCCAGACCGCCCCCGGACGGTCGGTCTGATTCAGCCCATAAGCGGCCTGCGGCCACTCGGTACTGCCGATACCCATGCAGGCGCTCATCAGCTCGTCGCTGTACGCCCAGGACCGGCTGACCCAGATGTTGGCGCTGACGCCTTCGCGGGCATAATACTCCTGCGCCAGCGCGCCGGTGCGCGGGCCGTAGACGATTTCGGGCGCCACCACCACACGGATCGGCGTGCCGTCCGGCAGCCGGACGTTCTCCGTCAGCAGCCGGTACACACGCTCGGCCATCCGCCAGGTGCCTTGCAGGTTGGCTTCATACGCGCCGGTGCGCCCATCCGCCACCGGTGTAATGGCAATGGTCGGCACAGGCCCCGGCAACGCGCGCGCCGTCGGCACAAACGTCCGCTTGGAACAGGCCAGCTTGTCAAAAGAAACCGTTTCTTCGCGTGGGCTCATGGTGTTCTATCCTCCGGCGTTCCGGCTGCTCACCAGCCTGAACGCAAAAAGAATACTCTGCCGCCGCCGCAACTCAAAGGGAAAAGCCGGCTCAGTTCGTCACGACGACGCGATAGAAGACCGGCGGACCGGTCACCGGCGCCACCCAAATGAAGGTGTTGGTGGGCGGATCGCGCGGCACATTGCTCGTGGCCGTCATCCACCCCGCCGACAGCAAATTCGTGGACCACTGGACCACATACGGCGTCGTCACAGCCCCCGTGGCGCTCAACCACCGCACCGTGCTCGTACCTCCGCGGGTCTCCTGCAAGACGATCTTCAACACGCTGTGCGGATTGGTCGGATCGGTCCCCGTAATGTACTCCTCCCACGAGAAATGCAGATCATCGTCAAAGTCGTTCGTGTTCTGCGCCGCGAAGCTCGGATTGGTCAATCCATAGGCCGCCAGCCACCACTCCGGCACCGGTGTCGGCGCGTTGGTCACCAAGTTGGGCAGGAACTGGGCCGTCAAATATCGGGCCTGCGTCATAGCGGCATCCAGAACCGGCCCGGCGATCGCGCAGCCGTTGGTATCGCCGCTCCACGCGCCGAAGTGCCAGTAGAGGGACGGGGTGGCCGTCACCGCCACCACGGAGCCGGCCGCCTGCCAGCCGCTCATCGGCGCCAGCGTGCCGCTGCCCAGCGCCGTCAGGCCGAGATGGTAATTCGTGGCCCATTGCCACACGATCCCCGAATCTTCGGTAAGCGCGAACGATCCGGTGTTCGTCGCCCCCGGCCCCGGCACGGTGTTGGTCGGCACGCTGCCCGATGCCGCCCACCCGATGCAGACATACTGCGTGCCGCCAAACAACATCGGCGAATTGGTCACCGCCAGCGTCCACACCGACCCCGCATCGCCTGTATGCACGCCCACTGGCGCCCAGGCTCCGCCGTGCGCCGACGCGACCGCCAGCGTGTGCCAGTTGGTGAACCACGCCTCGATCATGCCATTGGAGGTAACGTTGGCCCATGTGAAATTCGTCCACACGCTGTCGAACGAGAAGCTCCAGCCAAGGCTCACGCCGTTGGTCCGGATATCGAAAATCCGCTGACGGTTCGTCGCGCTGATGACAAAATTCGTCCCTTCGCCGTATGCCACCCACACGACGCCCGACGGGCTGATCTGCCCCGGCCC
>CALHGX010000022.1 GCA_938031185.1 uncultured bacterium | reverse complement strand
TTTTGAGCTGCGCAGCGCCGCGCTCGATCCCGGCCGATGGACCCGCGTCACCATCACCGTGGACAGCGCCGCCGAGAATCCCGAGGAGCGTTTGACCAACATCTACCTGGACGGCCGCCTCGACGCCTCGATGCGCAGTGGTGGCCACAATCCATGGGATACGCTCCGGCTAGGCGCGTTCGAGGGAAATCCGTCGTTCCAGGGCGAGTTAGACGAGCTGCGTTTCCTGGACGAAATTGTACCTCCCGACCAACTGACGCCCATACTTTAATCGGCCTGCGGCTTGCCGTGCTTTGCAGCACGTCCGGCACGGACACGGTGAACGGCGTCGAGTTTCCCTGTTGGGCTGTCAACCATCCTGATGGGTATTATGACTTGGTTTGTTATCCGCACGGCAGTGAAGAAGCGCGACAAAGTGAAGCACGGCAAAGACGGTACGTGAGCGGATTAGGCGGGGCAAGCGCAGATTACCTTCGCCCACAAGCAGCTCACGGCGTGGGGCGGGGCGTGCGCGGTGGTGGCGACGTTTGCGGAGCGGATTCGGTTTCGGGAACGGGTGCCGGCGCATGTGCCGGGGCACGGAGGCGGCCATGCTGCCGATCGGCATGGTCTGCTACAACCGGGTCCATCATCCGAACCGCTGGGTCCTGAAGACCGCCGAAGAGGGCGCGGCGCGGCGGAAAACCCTGCGCCTGAAACCGCTCGCGATCCCCGCGGTCTACGGCAGCGGCGGCCGCCGGCCGCCCCTGCGACTCGGCGTGCAGGACCGTAGCCTGCGGGCCGAAATCCGCTACCGGTTGCAGCGCATTCGCCGCCTCGATCCGCGGCTCTGCAACGGCAATACGGTTGCCCCGCCGGCGAGCGCCGAGGCGTAATCGCAGGAGGGCGCAGACCGTGAAATGACCGCTCGGCGCTCGATCGAAGACGAGAACAACCTCGCTTCACCCAAGCATCACGGGGTGAAAACACCATCGGTCTGCTCAAACGCAAAATGTGGGTTGAAACGAAGAAGCCGCCGATGAACGCCGATGAAGACCGCAAAGGCAGGTGATCTATTTTGACATTTTGCGATTGGATGTGGATAGTATGTGCCCGTTGCCTGGAAAACGGAAAGGGAAACGGTAGCGGATGATGGCGAAAGGCAGCATAAGCATGAAGAAGAAAATGTCAGCGAAACCGGCAGGTGGTGTCATTGTGCCCTCCCGGCAGGTGCATTTGGATTTTCACACCACGGAACACATGCCCGATGTGGGGGCGCTTTTTGACAAGAAGGAATGGCAAAAGGCGCTCAAGGCGGGGCGAATCAACTCAATCAACATTTTCGCCAAATGCCATCACGGATGGAGCTATTATCCGACGAAGATCGGACGCCATCATCCCGCTCTGAAGCGCAATCTGCTGGGCGAACAGATAGAGGCGTGCCACGAGATCGGCGTTAATTGTCCGATCTACTATAGCGTGGGCTGGTCGGTGCAAGACGCGCTGGCGCATCCGGAATGGCGTCATCTTCAGGTGGACGGGCAGCCATTTGGCGTTATGCCACCGACCGCGAAGCCTTCTGATCCCATACCGACGTTCTTTTGGTCGAACATGTGTCCTTCGGGCGACTATCTTGAATTGATAAAGGCGCAGACGGCGGAGATTTGCGGCCTGTTTGAGGTGGACGGTTTTTGGTACGACATTTGTTGCTACCATGCCTGCCGGTGCCCTCGTTGTGTCGAGGGGATGAGGAGAGCCGGGCTGAATCCGCAGGATGAGAAGGACGCGACGGTCTATTCGATCCGCAAATGGCAGCACATGATGCGTGAACTGAATGCCATCATTCTGGCCAAGTGGCCGAACGCCAGCATTTTTTACAATGGCGGCACAGGCACGGGCGGCGGTGCATTGTACGGCAAAGAATGGCATGAATTGTCCACACACCACGACCTTGAAGATTTGCCCACGACGTGGGGCGGATACGATCGTTTCCCCATTCGATCGCGGTATTTCTCCGAGCGGCCCAAGAAATACACTGCGATGAGCGGGAAGTTTCACACAAGCTGGGGCGAGTTTGGTGGGTTCAAGCATCCCGATGCCATGCGTTACGAGGCGGCGGCGATGATCGCGTTTGGGGCGCGGTGCAATTTTGGGGATCAACTGCATCCATGTGGGCGGATGGAGATGGCCACGTACAAGGCCATCGGCGAGGCGTACAGGTACGTGGAGAAGATTGAGGAGTTCGGGTTGGATGCCAAGCCGATGGCCAACCTTGGGCTGTGGCTGTCGGGACCGGTGGCGAACCATGATCAAGGCGTCGCCAGCATGCTGCTCGAATCGCAGATGGATTTTCGCATAGCCGAGGCGGGGCGAGATCTGTCGGTGTTTGATGCCATTGTGCTGGCCGATGAGGCGCGATTGGACGAGGGTGCGGCGGAGGCGTTGCGTGCGTATGTGCGGGGCGGCGGCGCGCTGTTGGTGCTGGGCCGCGGCGGTATGGATGCGGAGGGGAAGCGTTTTTTGGTGGATGTGGGCGCGGAATATGTAGGCCCGGCGGAGTACGACATAGACTACATCGTGGCAGGACGGGAATTGGCAAGGGATTTGCCGGAGGGGCCGTTCTTGTGCTACACGGCAGCGCCGCGAGTGCGGGTGACCGACGGGAAGGCGCTGGCCGCCATACGGGAACCCTATTTCAGCCGGACATGGGAGCACTATTGCGGGCACCAAAACACGCCGTATCGGCTGGAAAATGCCGCGCATCCGGCCGCTGTGCAGAAAGGGCGGGTGATATACCTCCCGCATGCGCTGGGGGAGATGTATCACGCGCACGGGGCACGGGTGCATCGGCAGTTTTTTGTGAATGCGCTGCGGCGGGTGTATCGGCGGCCGAACTGCGTGGTCGCGATGCCCAGCGGCGGGCGAGTGAGCTTTGTGAAGCAGCCGGAGCGCAACCGGTATGTGGTGCATTTGCTGTACGGGCCGCCGATGCCGCGCGGGCGGTGTCAGGTGATCGAGGACCTGGTGCCATTGTATGACGTTCCGGTGCAGATCGTGGTCCCGGAGAAGATACGCCGGGCCCGGACGGTGACGGATGGCAAGCGGTTGCGTCTGACAATTGGCGGTGATGGAAAGATTTCCGTTGTGGCGCCAAAGGTGCAGTGTCATGAAGCCGTGGTGTTGGAGTATTGAGGGGGAAGAAGAGACCGCGTGACGCCGAGGGGGAGAAGAACGGGGCTGAGGGGCGGCAGTTCGTTGCGGCCGAATGTCTGGCAGTCCGTTGAAGAACGTTCGGGCAGGGGAGCCGGCCTCACCGCGGCCGGCTACAGCAGACGACGAGCGCAGAGATCGGGCGGGAGGCCGAGGAGGGGGAATAGGTGGGGTGCGCCGTCACCCGGGCTTCGGAGAGATGCGGCGGCGAAGGGCGGGGCGCCGCCCTGGCGAATGCAAAACCCCGCGGTCAGGAACCGACTGGTCTGCCTACTTCGCTACTGCGTCGGCGAGGGCTGAATATTTGGGAGCCAAGGTCGCCTCGCCCGTCGGATCGAACCGGATAAAGTCGTAGGTTTCGTAGAAAATGAATCCGCTAAAGCGCCCATCGGATCGCACGGCGGCCGCTTCTGCAGGCACCTTTTCCGGTTTCGTGGCGCTGAGGTAGCGGTTCAACGTGATGGCAATACCTTTGGCCGCACAGGCGGCGTTCACTTCCTTCGTGACGGGATCGTTGAGCATCGTTTCGATCGGTTCGCCGTGATACACGATCGAGTAGCTGCGCAGGATGGTTTCATCCATGAGTCCTTCCGCAATCCACCGTTGCCACTGCCATTCCATGTGGGCCGGATAGGCGCAGGCTCGGTGGTGGGGGCGGTCAGGCCGGAACCAGTCAATTTGGATGTTGTAGCGCATCTTTCGGCCGGCGGCGGTCAGGCGCCGCTTGGAGACGCGTAGGAACTCGGTGTAGGCGTTGCCCCGCACTTTGGCGATTTTCTCGAGAAGGGCTTCCCCTTTGACATTGCCGCACTGGCGCAGGATCGCCTCACGGAAATCCACACCGTCCGCACCGGCCTCGATCATCTCTTCCAGACACCGCAGCCAGAAGGCCTGCACTTCCGGCTCGGTTTCGCATAGGGCCCCGTTCAGGTATTCGTTGCGGCCGAGAGTAAAGGCGATCAATCCTTGGCGGCCATTGGCGTTGGAACAGTCGAGCGTGGTGAGAGCGGCGTCCCAGGCCCAGTCAAAAGAGAGCCCCGCGTTTCGGAAATCCATCAAGTCCGTGCACCAAACCGTCCCGCCGTCGGCCGCCGAGACAGGCAAAAGACGCCCCTGACTATCCAGCACTTCGACCATCGCAGTCCCGGCGTTGATGAAGTCAGACGGACCATCCGTGAAATCAGTGGTGATCAGGATGAACTTATCGGTCAGATTGAGCCCGGACAGCGTAAGGACACGTACCGGTGCGCCCGCGGGAGTGACCAGGGTGCCGGCATGGTCTCGCACGTCCTGGCGAGCTTTCTCCTCGGTCTCGGCGAACTTGAACTTCACGTCGGCGCGTTTGTATTGCCGGTTCTCTGCGCTGGTCCGGATTTGTAAGTGGTCGGCGGTAACACGGGTGGGGAAATCGTCTTCTTTGATCAACCGCACTGTGGTGATGACGGCCTTATCGAGGTTGGGGGGGGCGTCGCTGCGGCGTTTGATGCGAAGGTGGGGATGAGGGATGGACAGGTAGATCGTGACCCCTGTTGGGGTGGTAGTTGGGAATATACTGGCGCAGGACTTGTCCGAGGTCAAGGGGCTGCCAGGAAGCGATGGCAGGGTCGATCTTGGGGGCGCGTTGGCGGATGATGTCCAG
>CALHGX010000021.1 GCA_938031185.1 uncultured bacterium | reverse complement strand
GCTGCGTCATGAATGAAACCAGCGGGGCGCGAGAGTCTTTTCTTGAGGCGAAGGGCCTGAGGAAGATCTATCGAATGAAAGCCGGCCTGCTGGAGGTGCTGCGCGGGGTCTCGTTTTCCGTGGCGCGGGGCGAGGTGGTGGCCATCACGGGGCCCAGTGGCGCGGGGAAGAGCACCCTGTTGCACGCGCTTGGGGGGTTGGATCAGCCCACGGGCGGCACGGTGCGGCTGCTGGGGCGGAATCTGTACTCGTTACCGGCCAAGGAGCGCGCCGCGATCCGGGCGCGGCTGGTGGGGTTCGTCTTCCAGTCTTATCATCTGTTGCCCGAGCTGGACGTCCTGGAGAATGTGATGTTGCCGGCCATGGCCGTGGATTGGGCGGGCCGGACGCAGGCCGCCTCCCGGCGAAGAGCCGAAGAGTTGCTGGCGGCGGTGGGCTTGGCCGCGCGGCTGCGTCACACGCCGGCGGAACTCTCGGGCGGAGAGCAGCAGCGGGTGGCTCTGGCGCGCGCGCTTATCAACGAACCGGAACTTCTGCTTGCGGATGAGCCCACGGGCAACCTGGATTCAAGGACAGGGGAACAGGTGCTGGGTTGCCTTTTTGATCTGAGTCGGGCCTGCGGCCGTACGCTGCTGCTCGTTACGCACAACGAGGAAGTCGCGCGCCGATGCAGACGGATTTGCCGGCTTCGCGATGGACAGATCGAATCGGACACGCTGGTGAACTAGCGCGCCGCGGCCGGTCCGAACAAGAGACGCATCAGACCGTCGCCGCGCATTGCGCCAAGCGCGCCGCGTGGGCAGTCCGTTTCGCTGAATCGTGTCACTTCGTCCGGCGTTTGGCCGGCCATTCGCACCGAGACGGGCACCGGCACGCGGGTATGCTTCCCCAGCCGGATGGGCACCGGATGATCGGGCAGCACAGCGACGTTCACGGCGGGGCTGACGGCCGCCAGCACGGGCGCAATGATGCGCCGGTCGAACGCTTCGATGGCTTCGATCTTCTTTTGCAGGTTCTGCTCGTGCGATACCTCGTCAATGGCCTCAAGGTGCAGATAGACGAAATCGTGATCGCGAAGCGTTTGCACGGCCGCATCGGCCTTGCCCTCGAAATTCGTGTCCAAGTAACCGGTGGCGCCAGGAACGACAATCGGGTCCATGCCGAGACAGCGGCCCAGCCCCATGATGACGTCGACGGCGGAAATCACCGCGCCCTGCACGCCGTGCTTTTCCCGCAACGGGCGCAAAGCGCCGGCCACGCCGCCGCTCCAAGGCCAAACGCCGTTGGCGGGCGGAAGACCACGTGCCGCGCGATGTCGGTTGACTGGATGCGATTCCAGCAGGGCCGGCGCTTCTTCCATGAGGCGCCGCAGCAAACGGGCGGTGCCCTCCGCCTCCGGCGCGAGTGCCCGAGGCCAGTGGCGATTCAGTCGTTCCCCATGATTATCGTCCGGCTTGTCGGTGGCGACACGGTGCGAATAGTGTGGACCGGACAAAATCAGAATGTTGCGATAACTCACTCCGGGGTGAAAGCGGATGAACGGCTCCCCAAAATGCTCGTTTAAGGCGGCAATGAGGTCAGCCGCCTCGGGCGGGGGAATGTGTCCCGCGGAGAAATCGTGTAGCACTCCGTCGCGTACGGTCACGAGATTCAACCGGAAGGCCTTGTCTTGTGGCCCAAGCGGAATGCCTCGGCCGGCTGCCTCGAGTGGGCCGCGACCACAGTATTCGGAGGCAAGGTCGCAGCCCAGCACGGACATGTTGGCCACTTCACTGCTGGTGGGGAAACCATCCGGCAGGGTTAAAAGCGTTCCGGATCGGCCTTCGCAAGCGATGGCGTCCATGGCGGGGGTGTGGGCATATTGCAGCGGAGTTTGTCCGTCCAGTTCGGCCAGTGGCTCATCGGCCATGCCGTCGCCGAGAAAAATGATGGTTTTCGGCCGGTCGCGCATGCGCGGCAGGGTGGCACAGCATGCGGCGAATGTCAACCGCCGCTGGGGTTGGCGCGGCAAGCCCGGGGGAATTGATTTGTGGTGCACCCGAGAGGATTTGAACCTCCACGCCTTGCGGCACTAGAACCTGAATCTAGCGTGTATGCCAGTTTCACCACGGGTGCATTCGAAACGCACGCAAAATAACAAAATCAGTGGGCAGGGTCAACCGCATGCCGCGGAACATTCCGGCAAGGGAACGCGTCGCAGGCCAACGGCCGAGCAAGCTGTGCGAGGTCAACCCGTTCCGATGAGGAGACCAGGCTCGACGTCCAGCCCGAGCGAGGCGGGATCGTCCGGCGGGATCATGGGCAAACCATAAGCCACACCAGCCACCATGGCCGCGTTGTCCGTGCAAAAGGCGGGAGCGGGCAGAAGCAGGCGAACGCCGCTTTGATCCGCGAGCACGCGGGCCTGCTCTCGCAACCGGCCGTTGAGTGACACGCCGCCGACAATCGCGAGGGCGCGGTGGCCGGGCAATGCTGCTTTTACGCGACGAAGCAGACTGTTGACTATGGTTTCCTGGTAGCTCGCGGCCAGAGTGGCGATTTCGAAAGGATTGGGATTCGGATGCGATTTGAGGTGGTGGAGCAGGGCGGTTTTGAGGCCGCTGAAGCTGAAGCACAAACGATGATCCAAGCCGGCCAGCCGTTGATGAGGATGTTTTTGGGCCCCGAGGGGGAAACGTATCCAAGGGCCATTGGCGGTCCGGGCGGCCCGCTCGATCGCCGGGCCGCCGGGATAGCCCAGGCCCAGGAGGCTCGATCCCTTGTCAAATGCCTCGCCGGCGGCATCGTCCACGGTGCGGCTGATCAATCGGTACCGCCGGGGCTGTTCCACTCGAAGGAGGGAGGTATGGCCGCCGGACACGATTAGCGCCAGCAGCGGCATGACCTCCGGCGGTTCGGGCGCATTCTCACCGAGAAACACAGAGTGCACATGGGCCTCAATGTGATTGACGGGGATCAACGAGCGTTTCAGCCGCAGAGCGAGGGCCTTGGCCGCAGAAAGGCCGACCAGCAGGGATGTCGCAAGGCCGGGCCCGCGCGTGACGGCAATGGCGTCCACCGCATCCCATGGCAGTTCGGCCTGCCGCAGCGCATCTTCGACCACACCGGGAAGGTGTTCAACGTGTAGGCGGCTGGCCACCTCCGGAACAACCCCGCCGAATTCTCGGTGGTGCGGCACTTGGCTGAAGACCACATTGGACAAGACGCCGCGCCCGTTGCGCACGATCGCGGCGGCAGTTTCGTCGCAGGAGGTTTCAATGCCGAGAATGTTCACCGCGTCTCGCCGGTCGGTGCGGATCGCCCTTGGCGGTAGATTAGAATGCCCTTCAGCGCGTCCACCGCCCGCTCTAGCGGAACATCCACGGCTTCTGCGCCCTCCGCCTCCGGCGGTTCCTTTCGGGTGGGATCAGGTGTTTCCTCCTGCGCACGCCGCATGAGGACTTTTTGCCACTCGGCCGTGGTCAGGGGCGCCGCAATGTCTGGTTCAAGCCCTTTTTCGTGTATGAGCCGTCCGCCGGGCGTGTAGTACATCGCCGTGGTCAGGCGCAGTGCTGTGCCATCGTCCATCGGAATCACGCTTTGAACGGACCCCTTCCCGAACGAGGTTTCGCCCGCGAGAATACCCCGGCGGTGATCTTGCAGGGCGCCGGCGAGAATTTCCGCGGCGCTGGCCGTCCCGCGGTTGATCAGCACAGCCAGCGGCAGCTCCGCGTACGTTCCGCGCCGGCGCGCACGCACGGGCCCCTGCCGGTCCTTCAGTCCCCGTCCGCGAGTGGCGACAATGACGTCGCCTTTCTGAAGAAACCGCTCGCTCACGGCCAACGCGGACGAAAGCAGGCCGCCGGGATTGTTTCGCAGGTCGATCACAAGCGCGCGAAGGCCTTGGCCGCTAAGCTTCTTTAGCGCCTCATCCAGCTCGTCGGCGGTCGGCTCGCTGAACTGCGTGATCCGCAGGTATCCGATGCCGTCCTCCAGCATGCGGGCGCCTTTTACGCTCGTCAGTTTGATAGTATCCCGAACGAGCGTGAATTCGAGCGTCTCGCGGTCCCGCAGGATGCGGACGCGCACGCTTGTGCCTTTCTCGCCCCGGAGCCGTTTGACAGCGTCCTGGACGGAGAAGGCTTCGGTCTTCTGCCCGTCAATCTCGATGATTTTGTCGCCGGCGTGGATGCCGGCCCGAAAGGCCGGGGTGTCCTCCACGGGGGCAATAACCGTCAGCACGCCGTCCCGGACGCCGATGACGATGCCCACGCCGCCGAATTCGCCCTGGGTTTCATCCCGAATGCCTTGATAAGCCTCGGGCTCGAGAAACTGGCTGTGGGGATCAAGGGCCTGGAGCATGCCGGCCAGCGCTTGGTGGATGAGATCCTTGTAACCAGTTTTGGCCTCGTCCACGTAGTCGCGGCGTATCACAAGCATGACGCGACTGAGCAGGCGCAGTTGGCGATAGACCTCTTCTTCGTCCTCGGCGCTGGCGGCTGGCGGAACCTGTTGCGCTGATTCCTCTGGTGGTGGTTGATTTGTAAAAGCTTCCGACGGCGCTGGTGCCGGAGCGACATGGCGGCAGCCACCGGCGCCAGACAGGAGGACGCCAAAAACCGCGAAGAGAAACAAGAAAACCGTCCGGTTCATTCCGCTACATTCCTGCGTGCTCGTTCGTTACGGAACCGATCACATGATGGGCTCCCCATACTCTATTTTCGCCGTGGTCTCCCTGTCCACCGCAAACTGTGCCACGGCCACAAGCAACACAACATACCACGCCGCGATCAGCCATGGCGATGGCGGAGGAACCTCCCAATGTCCACCGGGAATTCCGTCCAGGAGACGGATTGACTCTCGCAAGACAGTGGCGAGGGCGAGATTGGCATGGTTGAAAGTCTCGGACAGGATCGGAGAAATGACCGATCCGGCCAAGGAAAGCAATCCTGCCAGAATCATTAGCGAGGCCATGGGAATGACGAAGAGATTCCCAACGAGAGCGATCGGCGAGAATAGACCGAAGAAATACGCCGTGAGGGGGGCTGAAACCAGCCATGCCGCAAGAGATGCGATGGCCAGCGCCCGCACCATGCGCCATCCGAAGCGAGTTAGCCGCCAGGCTACAGGTTCCGGCACCCCGGCTGTTTGGGCATCGGCCGCATGGCCGGGCAGCCGGTATTCGAGGCTTGGAAAAAGCAGCAGGAGGCCAAGTGTGACACCGAAGGACATCAGGAACCCGACTCGCCCCAATTCCTCGGGTGAAACGGCCAGCATAACCACCGCGGCGAAGGCTACTGCGGTGAAGGCGTCCGGCCGCCGCCGCATCAACGGGGCGGCCCAGAAAGTCAAGGCCATCAACGTGGCGCGGATGGCGCTGGGTTGCAAGCCGGTGGCCACCGTATAGAGGATCAGCAGCGGGCCGAGAGCGAGAAACCATCGGTGCCGCGAAAGGCCGGCGGCGGCCAGTCCGGCGTTGATCAAACCGGCGACAATGACCACGTGCGCGCCCGAGATTGCGAAGATATGGAGAGTGCCCGTGGCGGCGAACTGGCGGATCAATTCCCGGGACATTCCATGGCGATAACCGAGTAGAAGCGCTTGAATCATGCCCGATTGTTCCGGATGACTGGCCAGTCCTCGCGAGAGGATTAGGGCTGCGCCGCGCCGGGCGCGAAGGAGGGCCTTTACAATCGGATGGCCATGGCCGGCGGAGTGAAAACGCATGCCCCGTGGCGTGGCGAGGAGCAAGCCCTCGCGCCGGCCGTGACCTGGTGGAACCCATCGGCCCGTGACGGTCCAGCGCTCCCCGTATGCCGGCCGGCGCGCGTCATGGGCCCCGGTCCACTGGACGCGGACAATACGGGGGATTGCCGTGGAGGTTTCGACTCGCAGGCGAAAGTTGTGCCGGATCGGGATCGTTCCTTCGGCCGCAGGATCGTCCGCCACAATGCCCGTGATTCGGACGAAACGCGCGGGTGTGCGAGCTAAGGCTGCCAGGGTCGCTTGGACGCGACATTGGCCGGCATGGGCCCATGCGGCAAGAAAAACAAGAGCATAGGTCAGGGCGTTCAGTGCTTGGGCCGGGGGTTGGCGTTGCTTGGCCGCAAGCCAGGACAGCGCTGGCACCATGGCCGCGAGAATGGCCGCCCAACCGAAACTGCTGGAGAAGCCACTGCGCAGGCCAAAGGCGACACCGGCCGCGACCGCGATAGCCAAACCCACAAGGGGGCGGCGCAGAGGCAGGTTCATGGTTTCGGAGGATAAAAGCGTAACGGATGATGCGGACCAACCGCCGTGGCATGGACCAATGCCAGACGCACATGCTCCTGCGCCATCGCCACAGCTTCGGTCAGCACTCGACCCTGCGCAAGCGCAGCGGCGATGGCCGCGGAAAAGGTGCACCCCGTGCCATGAGTTTCGCGAGCGGCCACGCGCCGGGCCGGGAATACCGTCCAACGCCCATCCTCCCAGAGGACATCCTCGACCATATCTCCTTCTGCGTGTCCTCCTTTAACCACGCAGGCGCACCCGAAAGCACGCCCGATGCGAGCCGCAGCCTCCTTCTGTTGCTGACTTGTTCGAATCGGCAGGCTGCTCAACATCTCCGCTTCCGGAATGTTTGGCGTGATGACGCGGGCCAGGGGGAGCAGGGTCTCACGGAGAGCGGCCACGGCGTCTTCTTGCAGCAGACGAGCGCCCGACGTCGCCACCATGACCGGATCGGCGACCAACGGGGCGATGCGCCACTCGCGGACGGCTTGCGCCACGGCCTCGATAATGGGGACGGAATACAGCATGCCGGTCTTGGCGGCGGCGAGGGGAAATGCGCGGCAGACTGCGTTAATCTGCTCGGCGACTGTGTCGGGCGGGATGGGGAAGACGGTCGTGACTTCCCGTGGATTTTGAGCCGTGAGGCAGGTGATGGCGCAGACGCCGAACACGTTGAAGGCTGCCATGGTCTGCAGATCCGCCTGGATGCCTGCGCCGCCGCCGCTGTCCGAGCCGGCAATGGTCAAAGCAGCGGGGCGTCGGGGGGACGAATCGTTCCGTTTATTGTTCATCGGACAACGGCCTGAGCGATGGGCAGCCGGTCAGGCCCGGATTTGTCCCGCCCGCGCCAACGCCCGCGCTTCGACACTCTGGATTTCGGCAAAACCTTGCGAGCTGACCGGGTTCAAGCCAGCGGACGCCTCCATGGAAGAGTCCTCTTCGCGGTAGAGCGAAGCCGGACAGTCCGTGAGGCTTATGAACTGGATGTTGCCCCGATACAAACCCACGCGGACCGTACCCGTGGCATGAGCTGCCAAGACGCCGATGGCCGCGCGCGCGGCCTGTGTGGCGGGGTCAAAATAACGTCCGTCATAAATCTGGTCTGCCACCAAGCGGGAAAGGCGGCTGAAAAGCGCCGCGGCACGCCGATCCATTGTGGCCTGGTAAACGAACTGAAGAGCCACCCCGAGCAGTTCCATTCCCGGCGCTTCGTACACGCCGCGGCTCTTGGTGCCGACGATGCGGTTCTCGAGCGCGTGTTTCATGCCGATGCCGTTACGCCCGCCGATGCGGTTGACTTCCCGCATAAGCTCCACCGGTGGCAATGCACGGCCGTTGATTGCCACCGGACGGCCGGACTCGAAACGCACCGTGCACGCCTCGACGCGATCCGGCGCGTCCTGAGGCCAAACCCCCATCGTGGGCTTCACAATGGTGCAAGGGGTCTCTAGGCTCTCAAGGTCTTCCGCTTCGTGCGAGAGGCCGGCCAGATTGGCGTCTGTCGAGTAGCGTTTTTGTCCGCCCGTGGGGGCGGGAATGCCCCGGGCGGAAAGAAACTCCGCCATCTGTTTGCGGCCCGGGAACTCTTTCAGCAGGGCTGGGTCACGCCATGGGGCATAAACTTTCATGTCGGGGGCCAGCACATTGGTGTAGCGCTCAAACCGCATCTGGTCGTTGCCGCGACCCGTGGCGCCGTGTCCCAGCACCGTGCAGCCCCGGCGTCGCATTTCCGGAAGCAGGCCTCGAACCGTCACTGCGCGAGCGATACCGGTGGAGTTCCAGTAGCCCCCGTCATACATCGCCTGGGCTTGCAGCACTTCAAAACAGGCCTCGGCCATCTCACGGCGCAGATCCACGATCACCGTTTCCGCGCCGCACGGGGCCATCTTGGCGCGAATATTCTGAATGTCTTCCTCGTCGGGTTGACCGAGGTCGGCGGTGAAACAGGTGACCCGTATGCCGAGGTCCACCAGCTTCCGCGTAATGGTGCGGCTATCAAGGCCGCCGGAAACGCACAAGCCGACGTGTTGTTCTCGCAGATCGTCCAAGGTCATGGCGTTGCCTCCTCGCGCGGCGCGCCGTGATGTTCGGCCACCGCGTCTTCGATGATGTCCAGCGCCTCGTCCAATTCCCCGTCTTTCACGGTCAAGGGGGGCAGAAAGCGAATGACCGACTCGGCGGTCGGGATGGCCAGAAGCCCCATTTCGGCCAGGCGGTCGGTCAACGGCCGAGCGGGCTGATCGAGCACGAGCCCGACCATAAGCCCGAGGCCGCGCACTTCGCGCACATGCTCATAACGGCCAACCATGCTGCGCAGGCGTTCCTGAAAACGGGCGCCAATCTCAGCCGCGCGCGCCACGAGGCCTTCCGCCTCGATGACCCGCAGCACAGCGAGTGCCGCCGCGCAGGCGAGCGGCGACCCGCCAAAGGTGCTGGCGTGCTTGCCGGGCTGGAACACATCGGCCGCGCGGGGCCCCGCCACAACGGCGCCGATCGGATAGCCGTTGCCGAGCGCTTTGGCGAGGGAGAAGGCATCGGGCCGGATGTCGGCATGTTCAAAGCCGAACCAGCGCCCTGTGCGGCCCATGCCGCATTGCACCTCGTCGCAGAGCAGGAGCAGATCCCGTTCGTCGCAGAGCGCCCGCAGGCCGCGCAGGAAATCCTGCTGTCCGGGCACCACGCCGCCTTCGCCCTGCACGGCTTCCACGAGAATGGCGGAGGTCTTGTCCGTTACCGCGGCGCGCACCGATTCCAGATCGTTGAATGTGGCGTGCCGGAAGCCTTCGGGCATCGGCTCAAAACCGGTCTGATACTTTGTTTGGCCCGTGGCCGCGAGCGCCGCGAGCGTGCGGCCGTGGAAGGACTGAGTGAGCGAAATGATTTCGAAACGGCCTTGCCCCTGGCCGCGCAGCCGGGCCAGTTTGATCATGGCTTCGTTCGCCTCGGCGCCGGAGTTGCAGAAGAAGCACTTGCCGCCGGAAAAGAGGCCAGCCAGTTTTTCGGCAAGCAGCGCCTGATTTTCGTTGTAGTGCAGATTGGAAACGTGGACAAGCCGCGCTGCCTGCTCCTGGACGGCTCGCGTCACCTCCGGGTGGCAGTGGCCCAATCCGACGACGGCGATCCCTGTCTGAAAATCGAGATAAACCTTGCCATCCGCGTCCCAGACGCGGGCCCCTTTTCCGCGTGTCAGTACGAGGCCGCTATAAGCGTAAGTGGGCATAATGTGTTGGCGATACTTCTGGGCGATGTCAGCCGTAATGGTCATTCCGTGATCTCCGTTCCTACTCCCTGGTTGGTGAAAATCTCGAGCAAAAGCGAATGCGGCAGCCGGCCATCCACGATGTGAATCTTCTGCACGCCGCCGGCCAGCGCGTCCGCGCAACCGCGAATCTTGGGCAGCATGCCACCGTCAATCACGCCGTCCTGAATGAGTTGTTCCACCTCGCGGATGCGAAGCGTGGACAGCAAAGACGATTCGTCCTGCCGGTTACGCAGGAGGCCGGGCACATCCGAAAGAAACACGAGTTTGCGCGCTTGCAGCGCGAGGGCTGTGGCCGCGGCCGCATCGTCCGCGTTCAGATTGTAGACCTGCCCGTCGGGGCCGGTTCCGAGCGGCGTCACCACGGGGATGACGTCGCGCGACAGGCATTCCAGAAGGGGATCGGCGCGCACGGAGCGAATTTCGCCGACCAGGCCCCAATCCAGTTTTGCGCCGGTGACGGGATCCTTGCCGGTGCGGCGGTCTACTTGGAAAACCGATTCTCCGTCCACCCGTTCCGCCTGCCCGCCCAGTCGTTGGATGGTCTCGACGATTCCACGATTGACCCGGTGGGTGATGACCTCCTTGACCACGCGCATCGAGGCGTCATCCGTCACGCGAAGGCCCTGCACGAAACGGGCGGTCAGTCCCGCTTCTGCCATGGCTCGCGTGATGGCCTTGCCGCCGCCATGGACCAGCACGGGCTGCATTCCCACGCATTCCATGAAGACAATGTCTGTCAGAATGCCTTCGTAACGGTCCGGCTGTTCCATCGCGCTGCCGCCGAATTTCACCACCACGCGGGCTCCGCGAAAGCGCTGAATATAGGGCAGGGCCTCAATCAGCACGTCGGCCTTTTCCACAAGGTGTTTCATGATGGCGCTTCAGGTCATGTATTCGGCGTTGATCCGAACGTATTCCTCGCTGCAGTCGCAAGTGTACAGTTCGCAAGCCGCCGAGCCGAGGCCAAGGCGGATTTCGACGACAAATTCCGGACGGCGCAGCACCGCCGCGAGTTCTTCCGCCGTTGCGGCGCCAAGGGCGCGGCCCCGGCGAACCGCCGCTTGTCCGTCAAACCGAATTTCAATCCGCTCCTCGGCTATACGGGCGCCCGAATAGCCCAGTGCCGCCATGAGGCGACCCCAGTTCGGGTCTCCGCCGAACCAAGAGGTCTTGACCAAGAGGGATTGCGCAACGGCCCGGGCCGCGCGCTGCGCATCAACAGGCGACGCCGCGCCACAGACTCGGACGGTGACGAATTTGGTGGCGCCTTCTCCGTCCCGGACAATTTTCTTGGCCAGATCGAGCGTCAGGGCGTTGAGCGCGGCCTGAAAGCGGGGCCAATCGGGATGGCGTTCGTCCAACGGGCGATTTCCCGCCATGCCGTTGGCCAGCAGGAGCACGGTGTCGTTGGTGCTTTCGTCGCCATCCACCGTGATGCGGTTGAATGAAAGCTGTGTGGCGCGGCGCAAGGCCCGCCGCAACGCTGCAGGGCGCGCTGCGGCATCGGTTGTGATGAACGCCAGCATGGTGGCCATATTGGGCGCAATCATGCCGGAGCCCTTTGCCATGCCCCCTATCACGATGTCTTTCCCGTCCGCGGTCAGCCGCACTGCACCCGTTTTAGCCACCTTGTCCGTGGTCAGGATCGCGTTGGCGGCGGCGGTGCCGTCTCGTGAAAGACGGGCGACCAAGGCGGGCATGGCGGCTTCGATGCGCGGCATCGGCAGGGGGATGCCAATGGTGCCGGTGGAACAAACGAGGACTTCATTATGGGGCAGGCGCAGCGAGCGGCTGGCGGCCCGGGCCATCTTCGCGGCATCGCGGTCGCCTTGGGGGCCCGTGCATGCGTTCGCGTTGCCCGCATTGATCAAGACGGCGCGGACATGGGTTTGACGAACGAGGAGGCGCCGACAATAGCGCACCGGCGCGGCTTGCACCCGGTTGGTGGTGAAGACGCCCGCCGCGGCGGCGGATACGTCCGAGACCAGTAGCGCCAAATCGTCGCGTGTCCGGCTCTCCTTGATGCCGGCGCGAAATGCCGCCGCGCGAAATCCGAGGGGCGCGGTGGTGCTTCCCGCTTCGATGGCGAAAGCGGTCTTCATGGCCGTAGGCATGCCATCCGTGCCGGAGCAGGATGAAACAAGCAGGCGCCCCGGTCGGCGAATGCCGTCTGCGGGGGCCACGGAACGCGGCGTAATACCGTATCCATCGCGGTGGAGCGGAACGCCTAGCGCTTCGAGAACTGGAATCGCTTGCGAGCGCCGGGCTGGCCGTACTTCTTGCGTTCCTTCATTCGCGAGTCGCGCGTGAGGCAACCGCTGTCTTTCAGCACTTCGCGCAACGAGGGGTCCGCCTGGATGAGCGCGCGGGCAATGGCGTGACGCAAGGCGCCGGCCTGACCGACGGGCCCACCGCCCGAAACCTTGGCGCGCAGATCGAACTTGGCGAGGGTGTCGGTGAGCTTCATTGGCTGCTGGATGTAGTTGCGAATGGCCTCGGTGGAGAAATAGAGTTCCGCCGGCTGGCGATTGACGACCCACTTTCCGGTGCCTGACATCAACGCGACGCGTGCCACGGCGGTCTTGCGCCGCCCTGTTGCCGCGTATTCCGTTTTGGTTTCGACCACGATGCTTGCTCCTCCCGATTAAGCCTTGCCCGCCGCGACGGGCTTCTGCGCCGTGTGCGGGTGTTCGCTGCCCGCATACACCTTCAGGCGCTTCAGCATCGTCCGGCTCAAATGGTTGCGCGGGAGCATGCCCTTGACGGCGTGCTCGACGATGTGCTGCGGCCTCTTGGCCCTCACTTCGGCCGCCGTCATGGTTTTGCGTCCGCCGCGAAAGCCGGTGTACCGCCAGTAGAGCTTCTGCTCTTCCTTGCTTCCGGTGAACCGAACGCGCGCCGCGTTGATCACGACCACGAAATCACCTGTATCCACGTGCGGGGTGTACATCGGTTTTCCGCGCCCTCGAAGCAGGTTGGCCACCTCGACGGCGAGCCGCCCCGCCGGCCGCCCGGCCGCGTCCACCAGATGCCAGGCACGGGTGATCTCTTGCTCCTTGGGAATGAACGTTTTCATGCGCCAACACTTCTCCCGATAAACAAAAGGGCGATTTAGTACTTCATGGCCGGCGGATTGTCAACGCCGATTTCGAATGATCAGTCCTTTTTGATCTGCAGGGTCTCGGGGAGGCTTTCGAGCCGTCGGTCCAGTTCGATGGCGGCGTTAAACTCCTCCACAGGGCAACGCAGCAGCACGTACACATCATAAAATCGGATGGCCGTGTCGCCGTCCAGCCAGCGAGCGAGGAGGCTCGGGCGGTAGCGCCAGACAGTGTATTGGAGCGCCTGCTCCTCGATGCCGTGCACACGACTGCGCGAGACGTGGAACGCCTGGGGCGCGGTGGTGGCTTTGTCGTTCACGCGCCCCGAGATGTCCTTCACCGCACGCCGGGAGTTGAGCAGCATTTGCGGCATGTTCGGCATGCCGCTTTGCGAGCGGGTTTCCTGCTTCATCCGGTCCGTCCGATAGACGTTGTCCGCCGCCACGCCGATGCGCTCGACCAGCTTTCGAATGGCGTCATGTCGCGCGTCCTGTATGCCCTCTTCGAGCGTCAGGCAGTAGGTGGCCATGCCGCTGGCGTAGACAAAGCGGTCGGCCTGGTAATCGGCCGCGGCGGAAGGCTCGGTCAGCCAGGGAGGTGGATTAGGGCTTCCTTGAACAACGCGCAGGGAGCTGCAGCCGGTGGTCCAGCAGAGGGCGGCGCTCAAAACCACAAGCCCCGTGCGGGGAAGCGAAGCGATGTGTTTCATGTTCCTAGGTCTCCTTGAACGGGGATCGGCCATATCCTGCGTCATGGCGCCAGCCGCTGCCACCAGCGGCGCAACGGGCCCTTCTTGACGGGAGGGTCGGCCAAACGGCTGTCCGACCAACCCTGAGTCCACATGTTCTTGGCGTCGATGGCGTCCTTGCGCCGCTGGGATTCCTGCGCGATGTCCTCGGGCGTGTCCAGCACGTAAGGCGTGATGAAAACGACGACTTCCTCTCGCCCCTTCTGACGGCTGGAGGCGCGGAACGGAATGCCGAGCAACGGAATGTCGCCGAGAATCGGCACGCGCTTGTTGGTGTCCACGGCGCTGTTCTTGACGAGACCGCCGAGCACGATGGTTTCGCCCGTGCGCACCGCCACGGAGGCCGTGAATTCGCGCGAGGAGATGGTGGGCCAGTCGCCCTGCCCCTGGATCGGCTGGGAATCGGCCTGTTCTTCGATTTTCTGTTTGATTTCCATCACGACGAATTTTTTCTTGTTGATGCGCGGCGTGACCGTGAGATTGATGCCCACCTTGCGCGACTCGACGTTGGGCACATACGCGATCGTGCCGCCCACGCTGGTGGGGGTCTGGCCTTTGTAGAAATAGATTTCCTTCGACACGTCAATCTTGGCCTCCTTGTTGTCCGTGGTGAGGACCACTGGCGAGGAAAGAACGCGGGTTTTCGAGTCCGTGGCCGCCCAGCGCAGCACGGCGTCAATGTTGAGGCCGAAATGGGTGAAATAGTAGGTGAGCCCGCCTTCGGGAAGGAACGCGCCGCGGAAGGATGTAGCGTCCGTCGGGTTGGGCGACGCGCTGTCTCCGGTGCTGCCCGCGAAGGCAAATACGGGATCGCGCCGCGAGCCCTTGCGGTCGTACGCAATGAGGGAACGTTGAATCAAATCCACGCCGCGCTCCATGGTGTCGCCGAGATTGACCTGCAGGATGACCGCTTCGATCAGCACCTGCGAGAGCATGATGTCCATGTCGCGGATGATTTCCTCGAGGGTGGCCATGTCGCCTTTGCTGGCCATGATGATGAGCGCGTTGGAGCGCTTGTCGGGAAGGATTTTGATGTTATCGGCGGACAACTGTCCGACTTTGGTCTTTGTTTCGCGCGGCGCGCCGGCTTCCCGTTGCTGCTGGAGAAACTGCTCCAGTTCGGCGCCGCGTGGAGGCGACTCGCCGGCAGCGCCCGGCGTTGCGGCTTTTCGAGGCGCGGCGTCCTTCGATGAAGCCGCGCCGATCAGATTGTTGAGCATGCCGGCGACGTCCTCGCTATCGGCGTATTCGAGGCGGAGCACGCGGACAATGACGTCTGGCGCGGTGGGCACATCCAGCGCGGCCACCATATCCTCGAAAAAGGGGAGGTTTTCGGGGCGGGTGATGACGATGAGGATGCCCGTGCGGTCGTCCGCCACCATGCGGACATTGCCCCGAATGAGTCGGCCGTCTTCAGGCTCTGCCGCCGACGTTTCCGGCGTCGTTTCCGGGCGCGCCACGACGGGCCGAGGGGCGCGGATGATGCCGGGAATCGGCGGTGGCGCGGCTTCCACGCCGGGTGCCCCGCTCTCGCGGGGACGGCGAACGGTCGGCGCGCGTTCCTTGTCTTTTGCCTCCGCGATGATCTCTTCGATCTTGGCCTTCACGTCGGAGGCCTTGGTGTGGCGGATGGGAAGAACGTGGAGTTTTTCCTTAAGTTCGAGGGGTTGATCAATCTGTTCCAAGATGATCTGCATGCGGTTGATGTTGGCCGCGCTGTCCGCCACCAGCAGGCTGTTGATGCGCTCGAGGGGTTGTATCTTGCCATAACCGTGCTGAAGCCCTGCAATGGCCTTTTGGGCGTCGGCCGTGTCTATGTAGCGCAACGAAATGATCTCGCTGACGAGATCGTCGGTGTCAGGTCGTGTGCGGCGAGCCCATGCATTGGTCTGGATGGCCAGCCCTTCTTGCAGCACGGAGGCGATGGGCACCACTTTGACGAACTTCTCGCCCACATGGACGAGCCCCACATTGTTCATGGCCAGCACCGTCTTGATGGCCTGCAGGCTCTCTTCCACCGTCAATTTGGTGTGGCTGCGCAGGTTGATGGTGGCATTGACGCTGGGCGCCTCCAGAAGGGTGCGTCCGGTCAGCTCGCTATAGAACTGCAGCACCTGGGCGAGCGGCGCGGCGCTGAACTTGAGCGAAATCAGTTTCTGTTGCCCGGTTTCTGATTCGACTTCTGCGCTTCCGCCCGGCATTCCCGGTCCGGCGGCCGGGATGGATCCGGGAAGGGTGAAGGGGCCGGGACCTTGGGCCGGGGCTGTCGCGACCACGAGCAGCGTGAACCACACGGCTGCGCGACTCGATCGAATGTTTGAAGGCGCCATGTTTTGCAAACTCATCTGCTTGACGGCAGGGATTCCGGAGTTGCTCCCGGCGCATCCGGCCCGCCTCTTGAATAGGAACAGTACACCGTGAAACTGCCCTTGAGGAGGCCTTTTTCGCTCGGCGCAACCGACAGTTGACTGATGTCCAACATAGCAGGATCCTGCTGCAGGTCAAAGAGGAAATACACCAGCGATTCGAGCGAACCCTCCCAGCGGCAGTTCACCGCCAGTTCGTACAGGTCCCCCTGTTGCACTTCTTTTTCCACGTCCCGGCTTGCCAAAACCAGTTGCCGTTGTGCCGCCAGGCGTTCCAGGTTGATGAGCAAATCCGCGGTCACATCCTTGTCGCGCGGGTGCGCCGGCAGTCGGGCGCGAAGGGACTGTAGCCGCTGCGTCCATTCCGGAGCCTGCTGTAAGAGCCGTTGTTCCATGGCGATGCGCCGCTTCAGCGCCTGCTGCTCCTCCCGTGCTTTCCGCCACGTCTGCAGCCGCGGCTGCGCCAGCAGGTACGTCGCGCCGAACAGCACCATCATGGCCGTCAGCCAGAGCAGAAAAGCTTCGCGACGGGACATAGTCATTCGGTCCCTCCCGGCAGCTTGGCGGTCATGCGAAAACTTTCTCGTCCGCCGGAGGTCCGCTGGGTGCGTGGTAGATCTACACCGCGGAAAAACTCGGATTCGTCCATTTCCTTCTTGAAATCGAAGACCAGCGTGACGGCGGAGGCCTCTCCGGCCATTTCGACCGTCTTGCCCTTACGATACACAAAGGAGCGCAAATCTATCCCGGGTGGCAGCAGGTCACTGACCTCCCTCAGTGCTTCCAGGGCGGAGTATTGCCGGTTCAAATACTGCTCGAGAGCCAGGACGCGCGCTTGTGTGGCGCGAACCTGGTCGGCAGGCTTCTTCAGGGCGGCCAGCGTGTCCTCCATGGACATGAGGCGGTGTTGCTGGAATTGCGCTCCGCCGAAAATCAGGGCGATGGCGGCCAGCCAAAGGGAGAGCAGCACGACGGTGGCGGCGATTATCCGCGCTTTGGCCGCGCGACGGCGGCTTGCGTCCCGCCACGCTAATGGGGCCAAATCGAGGGGCGGCGTTTCGCGGTCCGCCTGACGCCGCGCCACGCTCTCGCTGAGGGCTGGCGCGGGATCCAACGCCCGGCATTCGACCGTCAATCCCAAAGCTTCCTCGAGACGTGACGCCAACGCGGCCGGTTCATCGCCGCGATGGAAAACCGTTGCGTGCGGAGGGACTTCGTCCGGATCGGCGCCGATGGCAGCGATGGTGTAGGACCACTCGCGGGCGAGTTCGTCGGCTGCGTCCGGCGTTTCGGCGATTTCAAGCGAGCGCAACACCAAGGGAATGCCTTGCCGCACGAACATGAGGTGGCTGTGCGCTCCGTCCACCACTGTGATCGCCTGGCGGCCTTCGGCGGGGAGAAGTCCTGCGTCTTTCACGAGCCGCCACCATGCGGTAACATCCAAGTCCACCGCTTGAATAGGCGTTCCCGCGTTGCGCAAGCAGCCGGCCCATCGCTCCACAAGGGCGGCGGGCGCCGCGGCGGCGAGAACCAAACACCCGTCAGGGCTGGTGGCAAGGACTTCATGGGAAACCAACAATGAGTCAAGAGGGAAGGGTGCGAACTTCTCCACCTGCAGCCGCACCATGCCGTGCAGCTCCTCTGGCGTTCCGTGAGGCAGTTGCAGAACGCGAAGGAGGGCGCGGGATGCCGGCAGCGCCATGCGCACCGGCTTGGGCAGCCGGGGCAGACCAGCGTGCAATGCCTGCTCGATGAGTGCCAGGTTCGCTTGGTCGTGAAATACGTCCTGTCCTTCAGAGGGAGCGGGAAGGGGATACGTCCCGGACTTCACGGGTGTCCAGCGACCTGCTTCCAACCGAAGGACCGTCCACTCGATGGCGGACGCCCTCACGACCAGCCCTGTTACCATGCCTGCCGCCATTGGCGGTTGCTCCTTGTGCTGCCCATGCGCTCAGAGGGCGCCTTACTCGAATTGTGCCACCTGCGAGAGACGTCGCTCCACGCCGCCCACGCGCCCCGCCGATTCAAGGCGCAGAATGCGCGCGCGCGACATCGTCACCAGCCGCTGCAGCGCATTTCGGTCCTCCGCATCCATGCGCGCGACGGCCGGCACTCGCCGTACAAAGTCCTCCCAGCTCGTAAACTGTGCATCTTCATCTCTTCGGGCGCCCTCCGTCAACCCTTCTCTGGCGGCAATGATGGCATCGGCGATCACGTCGTCCACGCCGGGAAGCGTCAGCAGGACGCGCTTAGAGGCCGTGTTCACGTCTACATTGGTTCCGGCTTCGGGCGTGACCGTCAGCAAGTCGGCGATGCCGCTCATGAGCACGGCTTCATCGGCCTTGTCGGACGAGGGCCCTCCGTACAGGATTTGGCGGGTAAAACCGCGGATGAGCAGCAATTCCTCCAGCGTGTCCAGGGCCTCCGTTTCACCGGGCCGTCCATGACCGCGCGCCTTGCGCGGCGGATCGAGACGGGCGTAGTAGTCCTCCGTTTCGGCGCCGTCCATGCGCGGCTCGTCGTCGCCGTCCCGCCAGTCGTTGAAGCTGTCAATCAGGACGGGCCACAAGGGCTCTGGCACGCCGCCGACCTTGAATATGCGCTCCCAGTCCTCATCGGTGAGCGCGTTCACGTTGCGCCGGGCCGGTTCTGGGACGATGTCAATCGTCACCGTGCCGCCGCCCAGCTCGTCGGTCAGGCCGTGAATTGCGAACCCCTGTTTGAGTCGTTTGGCATCGGCATACCAGTCCTTGTCCGCATCCTTGTCGCCCGGCTTGCCGCTGATCTCCAGGCTCTTGAACAACAGGAAACGAATGCGTTCAATTCCTGCTTGCGCCAGATACTCCGCCTGCAGCCGCTTGCGATAGTAGGAAAGGATGCGGCTTTCGAGATGCATGTCGAAGGCAAAGGCGCTGACCAGTATCGCCATCAAGGCCAGCACCCACAACACCACGACCAGTCCCGCGCCGCCCCGCGGATCCGGCGTTCGTTCGCCCCGATGATTCGCTTTACGGAACGGAGTGTTGATGTTCACCGGGCCTTCCATTGGCGGCGGGCGACCGTGATTTCCACGCAGCGCTTCATTTCCACCGGCGGCTCGCCTGGCGCCGGTGGTTCAAGATAAAGCGTCAGCTCGACATAGATCGGAAGGCGATTGGTGAGGTCCTGGCCGTCGGGAAGGCGCCCTTTCCATTCGTCAAGCCATTGCACCCCTTCGTTGGGCACGGCGTTGGTGGCCACGCGGCAGTTGAAGCCCACGACCTTGTCCGAGAGCGCGACGGGCGTCAGCTCCTCGGGATCGAAATCGTCTCCGTGCAGATACTCGTCGCCCCAGGCGGTGAACAAGGCGGCCGGCCGGCCGGCGTCACCGTGTGGTCCCACGAAGAAGCGGATGCGATGGACGGTCTTGGCCAGATCGGATTCTTCGCCCACCAGCGCCGCACCGGTCTTGACCCAACTGATGACGTCGCTCGCTTCGGGCGCATCGCCGGCCTCCTCCAACCAGAAGCCGTCCTTGTCGGATCGCCAGCGCGCGGCTCGCAGCGCGTCCACGAGCTGCTCTGCCACGAAGTCGCCGTGCTGCAACCGGTCCGTAAGGACCACCCCCCGCTGCCAGGCGCGGGTTACCGTGGAAAACACCATGTGCGTCACCACCGTCAGCATGGCGAGAATGGCAATCGCCACCAACATCTCCACCAGCGTGAAAGCGGCCGCGCGGCGGGCATCGTAACCTGGAATCATAACGCGTTCGTGTAGTAAAGATAGCCGACCACTTCTTCGATCCGTTCGCGGCCGCCCGCCTGCCACGTCACCCGCGTGCGCACCACATGTAATCCTTCGAAGCGTTCGCTCGGCTCGGCGGTTCGGGAGAAGAAAAACCCGCCGGGATAGGGCACCGGATCGAGCGGCACGTTCTCCACCTTCTCCTTTCCGCGTTCGTCGAAAAGAAAGACGGGATATTCGAGTTCGCCTAAATCCAGCACATGCCGTGCCTGATAGTAATTCCGCGAGGCGCGCGCGACGGCAAGGCAGCGGCTTGCTGCCGTCATGATCACGACCGAGCCGATCCCCAGCAGGACCACGGCCAGGAGTACCTCCACGAGCGTGAAAGCTTCCTGCGTCTCTCGCTGTCTGTTCATCTGATGTTTCAGGCGTCTGCTGGCCGGACAACCGCCCGGCGGGGATGAAACGCGTCCACAGCCGGCCCCTCGCCACAAAGCCCCTTGCCGCCGACCCGCCTCAAGTTTCGCGCTCCGTTTGTGGCGAAGACAGCGCATCCACCCGAATCACCATGCGGCCGCCGTGGTCGTCTTCCAGGCGCACCTCGTACGGCGCGCACCGTCCATTTGTTTCGTAAGGCACAACGAAAATTCCTTCTCTGTGCTCCGATTCCTCCTGCACGCGAACCGAGGCGATTCGGACCGCATCCAGTGATCGCCGCAAATTGACGGGGGTCGGCGGAGGCGCGTTTGTGCCGGGGCGCGGGGTGTCGTTGGCGCTGACGATGTCGCCGTCTTCAGGGGATCGCTGCAGCGCCGGCCGGCCGCGCGATTCCACGCGAAGCACGGCCTGATCGAGATCGAAGATCAGCGCCATTTCCTCTTGCCGCAAGAGCGCCATGCTGCGGGCATACCGGCCCGCCATAACGAGCGTGCGCGTGGCGGCGCGCAGACGATTGCCCCGGATCGAGCGAATCATCTGCGGCAAGGACACAAGGGTCATCACGCCGATAAGGGCCACCACCAACAGCACCTCCAACAAGGTGAAGGCCCGACGCGGCGCTTCAGTTGGTGATATCATCCGCGGTTCCAAACTGCCCGTCGGGGCCGGCGGATCGAATCTCTATTCCGTCCGGCTTGATGGTGTACTGGAAGTCGTTGCCCCAAGGATCCTTTGGAAGCCGGCCGCTTTGCACATAGGGGCCGTTCCAGTTCATCTCGGTCGTTTGTGCGATCAGCGCCTGCAGCGAAGACGGCAGTTTGCCGTTGTCCACCTCATAGGTGTCCACGGCCGTGAGGATGCCCTGGATGCTCATCCGGCAAGCCGCCACCTGGGCCCGTGGAACCCGGTTGCGTGTGCTCACCACCACCACGCTGGCCAGAATGCCGAGTATGGCCACCACCAAAAGAATCTCCACAAGAGTGAAGCCTGACTGCCTGGCGCGGCGGAAACGTTGGTCTTTCGCGAAATCCGCCCTGAACGTTCGTGGCTCTGCGCTCATGCCCTGTTCCATTGCGACGAGCTGTTGTTCATGCTGAAAATACCAAAGCAACGCGCGAAGGGTCAAGAGCAAGGCGGGAGGAGCTTGGGGGCGGCAGGCGGCCGTTCTTTGCGCTTGTCTCGCCCGCCAGGGTTTGTTAGACGCCAGGCCATGAATGTCAGAGCTTTGCTGTTGGCTTCCAGGCGCGTTTGGCGAGGGTTGGTTGTTAGGACGACTTTCGCCGCCATGGGACTGGCCGTTTCGTCGGGCTGTGTGGCGCTCATGCCGGCATCGGATGTGGATCGGCTGCACACGGACCTGTCGGTCTTGGAAGAACGGGTGGACCAATTGCAGGAGCGGGTGACCGCCATTCAGATGGAACAACAACGGCTGCATGCCGACGTTGAAGCCGCTCGATTGGCTGCGCGGCAGGAGAACCCCGCCCTGAGGGCTCAGTTGGAGGAGTTGCAGCGCCAGATTGTGGCAGTCCATGCGGCGCGGGAACAGGATCGGCGCGCCATCGTGGATGAGTTGAGCCGCAAGATGGCGGGCATTCTGGCGGGCTCCGGTGGCGGCGGGGGCAGCCGTGCCAGTGGGAGCACCCAAACCGGATACGAGCATGTGGTCAAGTCGGGCGAAACGCTGTCGGAAATCGCCCGTGCATACAAGGTCGGCATGGATGCCATCATCAAGGCCAACAACTTGCCGGCCAGCGGCATGATTCGGGTGGGCCAGAAGCTTTTCATTCCCGAATCGCCTAGCCGGAGATGATGTCGGAATTCGACCGGGAAACAACGATCTGGAGTGGAAGCCGCTAACGGTTCTGGCCTCCGGGCAACGAAGGTCTTCACCCGAACATCGAATTTCGGGCCATGAGCGACACACCCGATTCCATGGGGGGCGCATTCCCTCCGCCGAAGGTTCGGGCCAGCCGTCCCGGTCGCTTTGAGCGTCGGGAACGAGCAGCCGCTGATGCCTTGCGCACGGCGCTGCGAGACCTTCACATGGATCGCTTCGGAGCCGTCCTGCCCCGTGCGGAGGAGATAGAGTTCACATTCCGTGCCAAGTGCCGTCCGGGCGAACAGTGGGTGCTGCGGTTTGAACCACCCCTGACGGAGCAGGCGGGCGTTCAACTGGAGGAGGCGCAAGCGGGATGGGGTATATATCGTGCCGGACGAGTGTACTGTTTCCGGTGCGACTCCAGCGCTTGCGAGCACAGTCGGCCGCCCACCTTGCTGTCGGTATTCGCCGGATACGCAGAAAACGGGGCGGCGGAGTGGCACGATCTGGGGCAGGCATTTTTGCGGGCGCGGGACAGTCGGGTAGAGCAGTTGTTTGAAGAACCGCCGCGCGTGCTCGCGCTGATGGAGTATGGACGAACGCTCCGGACGCGCCAGCTTTATTCCTTTGGACGCGCCTCGCGCACCTACTCGATTCTGGGGCAGGTGGTGGCGGGGTATTTCCTGCGGCCGCGGGGCGGAGCGCCGCCGAGCGCCGACCGGCGCATGGCCCTGACATTCCAAGTGGTCGAAACGCGCAATGCCCAGGGGCGTTTTGCGCTCAAACTGAATCTACTGGCGGGATTGGCCGATGAGGTGGCCTTGCGTGAGTGGCTGGTCAGCGAAGCGGCTTCATGGGTGCATCGCGCCCGGGATTTGGCCGAGCGGGAGCTGGAGGAAATTGAGCGCCGCATGGGCATGGGGCCAGGCGGCGCGGCCCCGAGCGCGGCGGATGAAATGAAGCGGGTGCCGGCCGTCATGAGGCGTTTGGTGGAGTACATCGAACGCGGCGCGCGGCAGTCGCGGCGCCGCACCCGTCATGCCCAAGACCGGCGGCAGGCACAGCGTCCGATACACGCGGCGCTGGAAGACGCAAGACAGGCCGGCGCCGGAAGCATTTTTCATGATGAGAAGAGCAAGGCGTTTGCCGTGTGCGGGCCGCAGGGCCGAATCCACATTTTCAGTCGCGACGGCCGACATGTGACCAGTTTCGAGATGCGTCCTGACGCTGTCGCCCAGCGGGTGCGGACGCGCCGCTGGCGGCCGGCCGACGCAGATGAAGTGATGGATTTGCGATCGGCGGTTGCGCGGTTTGTTCCCGCGCCGAACGCTCCGGCTGCGGAAGCACATGCGGGGGGCGGCGGGATCAGAGCAGTTCGGTTTGAAGGTTCACGAGGACAACCCCCGGATCCGACCGCAGGAACCGGCTGATTTCCGAGATGCGCTGCTGGACTGTTTCAGACTCGGCGGCCACTGTGACGAAAGCCAGATCGGCCATCTTCCACATGTCCTGGCGGCCCACTTCGGCCACGCTCACATTCATTCGCCCCACGGCTCGATCCTTGAGGCTTCTCAAGACGGAGCGCTTCTCTTTTAACGAGAGCGCGTGCGGTATGCTGATAGTTGCCTGCACCACACCGATGATCATGGGCTCGCCTCTGCATCGGTTGTTTCGCTGGCAATGAAACGCGGACGGCCTTTGACGTTTTCGAATATGCGGCCCACGTACTCGCCCAAGATGCCGAGGCAAATCAATTGTGTGCCGCCGAGAAAGAGCAAGGCGATGATGATGGTGGCAAAGCCGGGAACAAGAGGGAACCCTGCCCGCGCAAAGGCCTCGGGAAAAAGGCGCTGAACGAAGTAGAAGATGACGCCTACAGCGGACAGCAGCGACACGGCAAAGCCAAGCCAGACCGCCAGGCGGAGCGGGCGGACGGAGAAACTGAAGACACCGCTGGTGGCCAGGCGGACTAATTTTCTGAGCGTGTACTTGCTCGCGCCGGCGACGCGCGCCGCTCGCACATAGGGGCACCCCACTTGACGGAACCCGACCCACGCGCGCAATCCACGGATGAAGGGTTCCTGTTCTCGGGTCAGGCGCATGGCTTCCACCACCCGGCGATCCATGACGCAGAAATCGCCGGCGTCGAGCGGAATGTCTATTTCCGCGAGAAAGGCCAGAACACGGTAGAATATATGGTATGCAGCGCGCAGAAGCGGATTCTCTTTGCGGTTGTGTCGGATCGCGTACACGACGTCGTAGCCTTGCTGCCAGCGCCAAAGGAAATCGCCAAGCGCTTCCGGAGGGTCTTGCAAATCCGCATCCAGCACGGCCACAACATCCCCGCGGGCGGCTTCCAGTCCGGCCCACAAGGCCGTTTGATGTCCGTAATTGCGCGAGAGACGAATCCCGTGCCAGCGGGGATCCTGGCGGTGAAATTGACGGATCATGTCCCAAGTCGCGTCCTGCGATCCGTCGTCCACCAGAATCACCTCAAAGTCCGTTCCCCATGCGTTCATGGCCGCCTGCAGCCGTTCACGAAGTCCGTTCAGCACGGGCGCTTCATTGTAACAGGGCACGATGACCGAAACGACGGTGTGCCGGGAAAGGGAACGCGCGGGATGTTGCTGCTCGTGTGTTACGGTGGTTGCCATTTGCGATAAAGACTATGAAGCAACGGCCGAGCGGAGCAAGCCATTTCGGAGCACGAAGGGGCATGCGCAAACGCAAGAAAGGGGAGAACGAAGCGATCATATTACGATGAATAGTTGCCGCGAAAAAAGCGGTTGCGGAGATCGGACCAGAGGCTATTCGTGCGAGAGGACGACATTCGTGACGAACGGTGTTGACAAGGGGCGGTGGTTTGTCCACATTGCGGCCCTGATTTTTGTTTCTTGACCGGCGGGGGATTAGCTCAGTTGGTAGAGCGCTTGAATGGCATTCAAGAGGTCGTGGGTTCGACTCCCATATCCTCCACCAACCACGGAACGCGAGCAGGCGGGGCGCCCGCCGGAAGGGAACATGCCGTTGCCGGGGGCGCGCCAAAAAAAACAAAAAAAGGTCATTGACGCCAGAAACAAGCATGGTATAGTCGCCGCTTTGTCGCTGCCACAGAGGATGGGGCGCGCGTTTCCGACATAGCGAGCAGGCAGCTCTCGACTTCTTGGGGTGTGGTTCCAAGAGAGAGGGGGTTGTCTTTTACTGTCTTGTTGGATGAGGACGGCGAGGCCCATGTAGCTCAGTTGGCAGAGCACGTCCTTGGTAAGGACGAGGTCAGCGGTTCAATCCCGCTCATGGGCTCCAGCGGGGAGTCCGGGAGAGGCAGAAGGAACGTAAGAGGAGCAGCATCATGGCAAAGGAAGCATTTGTTCGAACCAAGCCGCACGTGAACGTGGGGACCATCGGGCATGTGGATCACGGCAAAACGACATTGACCGCGGCCATCACCAAAGTGCAATCGCTAAAGGGGTTGTCGAACTACATTTCGTACGATGAGGTGGCGAAGGCCTCCGAGTCGCAGGGGCGCCGCGATCCGACCAAGATTTTGACGATTGCCACTTCGCATGTGGAGTACAGCAGCGAGAAGCGGCATTATGCGCACGTCGACTGCCCGGGGCATGCCGACTACGTCAAGAACATGATCACGGGCGCGGCGCAGATGGACGGTGCCATCCTGGTGGTGAGCGCTGCGGACGGGCCCATGCCGCAAACGCGCGAGCACATTCTTCTGGCTCGCCAAGTGGGAGTGCCGGCGATTGTCGTCTTTCTGAACAAGGTGGATCTCGTGGACGATCCGGAGCTGCTGGATCTCGTCGAGCTGGAGATTCGGGAATTGCTGAGCAAGTATGATTTTCCGGGCGATGAAGTGCCGATCGTGCGGGGCAACTCGCTGGCGGCGGTTCAGGCGAGTTCGGCGGACGACCCGGCGACCAAGTGCATTGGCGAGCTGATGGATGCTCTCGACAGCTACATTCCTGAACCCGTGCGCGTCATTGACCAGGCCTTCCTGATGCCCATCGAGGATGTGTTTTCTATCGAGGGCCGGGGGACGGTGGTGACGGGGCGTGTGGAGCGCGGCATCGTGAAAGTGGGTGACGAGGTCGAAATCGTGGGCTTGCGGCCGACGCAGAAGACCGTCGCGACGGGCGTGGAGATGTTCCGCAAGCTTCTGGATGAGGGGCGGGCGGGCGACAATATCGGCGTGCTGCTTCGCGGGACGAAGAAGGAAGACGTGGAGCGTGGGCAGGTGCTGGCCAAGCCGGGCTCGATTACGCCGCACACCAAGTTCAAGTGCGAGGTGTATGTGCTGAGCAAGGAGGAAGGCGGACGACACACACCGTTTTTCAAGGGGTATCGGCCGCAGTTCTACTTCCGCACGACCGATGTGACGGGCGACATCCAGCTTCCTGAGGGTGTGGAAATGGTGATGCCGGGCGACAATGTGTCCATGGAAGTTCATCTGATCGCGCCGGTGGCCATGGAAAAAACCATGCGTTTCGCGATTCGCGAGGGCGGGCGCACGGTTGGCGCGGGGACGGTCAGCGAAGTGATCGAGTAGCGGACGGGCGTGTTGGCGCGCCGGCGAGAGAGAGGGGATTCGCATGCCGAGGGACTTGGTGACGCTGGCCTGCACGGAGTGCAAACGTCGCAACTACACGACAACGAAGAACAAGCGTTTGACGCCTGACCGGCTGGAAATCAAGAAGTACTGCCGGTTCGAGCGCAAACACACGCTGCACAGGGAAACGCGTTAGCGAAGCGAGTGGTTGCAGGCCAGTAGCTCAACTGGCAGAGTACCGGTCTCCAAAACCGGCTGTTGGGGGTTCAAGTCCCTCCTGGCCTGCCAATTCCAGGGGGATGTTTGAGGCGGGAGCGGGGAAGACGCGCATGAAGAAACTGCTGGAGCAGTTGGGCCGGGCGAGGACATTCCTGGCCGATGTGCATGGCGAATTGCGCAAGTCCTCCTGGCCGAGCCGGGGCGAGCTGCTGGAGTCCACCATGATGGTGATTCTCTCGGTGGTGTTTTTCAGCGTGTTCGTCGGATTGAGTGATTCGGTGCTGGTGGCGTTCGTCAAGTTGCTGGCGCGGTAGGAGGCAGGAGCATCCGGTGGCTTCATCATGAGCGAGAAGCAATGGTTTGTGCTGCATACGCTGACTGGGCAGGAGGCAAAGGTCAAGGACAGCATTGAACGGCGGCGGGACCCGGAGGGGCTACGGGACGAGATTGAGGAGGTGTTGATCCCCACGGAGAAGGTCTCGGAGGTCAAGAAAGGCGTCAAGACCACGACGACGCGGAAGTTCTTTCCCGGCTATGTGCTGGTGCGAATGAGCCTGTACGATGAGCATCGGCGGTTGAGCGAGAAAGTGTGGTACTTCATTCGCGAGACGCCCGGCGTCATCGGATTCATCGGGGGAGAAAAGCCGGCACCGCTGCGGCCGGAGGAAGTGGAGGTTCTTCTCTACCAGGTGGAGGAGAAAAAGGAGAAGGTCAAGCCGAAGGTGGTATACGCAGTCGGCGAGACGGTGAAAATCAACGACGGCCCATTCATGAACTTCACGGGCGTAGTCGAAGAGGTGGACGCAAGCCGGGGGCGGCTCAAGGTTTCGGTGGCGATTTTCGGGCGTTCGGCGCCGGTGGAGCTGGAGTTCTGGCAGGTGGAGCGGACATAATAGGAGCCGGAAAGCGTTCGCATCCCGCGCCGGGATGACGGAGCGGGCGAAAGCGGGTTGACAATGGCGAAGAAAGTCACAGGCAAGATTAAGTTGCAAATACCGGCGGGGCAGGCCAATCCGGCGCCGCCGGTGGGACCGGCGCTCGGGCAGCACGGAGTGAACATCATGGAGTTCTGCAAGGCGTTCAATGCGGCGACGCAGGCGCAGGCAGGGCTGGTGGTGCCGGTGGTCATCACGGTCTATCAGGACCGATCGTTCACGTTCATCACGAAAAGCCCTCCGGCGTCTTCGCTGCTGAAGCGGGCGGCGGGTTTGGCGAAAGGGTCGGGTCAACCGAATCGGGACAAGGTGGGGCGGGTGACGCGGCAGCAGGTGCTAGAGATTGCCCGCCTGAAGATGAACGATTTGAACGCGCAAGACGAGGCGCACGCCGCGCGGATGATCGAGGGGACTGCGCGAAGCATGGGCATCGAGGTGGTGGCATAGCCATGGCAAAGCACGGAAAAAAGTATCGGGCCGTCAAAGCCCGGGTCGAAGCCAAGGTGTACGAACTGGCCGATGCGATTCGGTTTCTTAAGGAGAACCGGGTGGCGCGGTTCGACGAAACCGCGGAGATGGCGTTTCGTTTGGGATTGGATCCCAAGAAGACGGATCAGTCGGTGCGCGGCACGGTGAGCCTGCCTCACGGAACCGGAAAGACGGTTCGGGTGCTGGTTTTTGCCACGGGGGCGGCGGCGGACGCGGCGCGGGCGGCGGGCGCAGATCATGTGGGCGGCGACGAGCTGGTCGAGCGGGTGCGGGGCGGATGGACGGATTTCGATGTTGCGATTGCCACGCCGGACGCGATGAAAGAGGTGCGGAAACTCGGCAAGGTGCTGGGCCCTCGGGGATTGATGCCGAATCCGAAGACCGGCACCGTGACGGACGACACAGCGGCGGCGGTTCGCGCGAGCAAAGCGGGGCGTGTGGAATTTCGGATGGATCGCAACGGGAACGTGCAGGTGCCGTTCGGCAAGATGTCGTTCGATCTGACGCAGTTGGTGGACAACGCGCAGGTGGTGATCCAGGCGGTGCTGGCGGCGCGACCGCCGGCGGCCAAAGGGGCGTACATTCGGCGTTGTACGGTCAGTTCGACGATGGGCGTCGGGCTGGCTGTGGCCTTGCGCGAATAGTTTTCAAGGGATAGGCATGAGAGCGGAAAAAGAATCCATTGTGAACGAGATGCGCGCCCGGGTCGGAGAGGCGTCCTTCGTCTTTTTGGCGGACCATCGGGGGCTGAAGGTCGAGCAGTTCAACGAATTGCGTCGCCGGCTGGAGAAGACGGGGGCGCGGCTGCTGGTTGTGAAGAACCGGTTGTTCCGGCACGTGGCGGCAGAGCGGTCGTGGACGGGCTTGACGCCGTCTTTGCGCGGGCCGTCAGCGGTGATCAGCGGGCGGGACGTGGTGGAAACCGCCAAGGCGCTGCAGCATTTTTGCGGCGAGCATCGGGGATTGCCGGTGGTTAAGAGCGGCGTGATGGGAACGCAACTGCTGTCGGGGCAAGATGTGGCGGCGCTGGCGGCGTTGCCGCCGCGGCCGGTATTGCTGGCAACGATGCTCGGGACCTTGGCGGCGCCCTTGGGCCGGCTGTCGGGCGTGATGAAGCAGAAGCTGGCCAGCGTGGTGTATGTGCTGAAAGCGGTGGAAGGGAAGAAGAACAGCGCGGCGTAAGGCGGCTGCGCGCAAGGAGAAGAGGCCATGGCGGACGAAACGAAGGAAACGGTTGTGCTGGAAGGCAAAATGAAAGAGTTCGTGGACTGGGTCGAAGGCATCAGTGTGCTCGAACTGTCCCGGCTGGTGAAGGCGCTTGAAGAGCGGTTGGGCGTGACGGCGGCGGCCCCCGTGGCGGTGGCGGCGGCGGGCGCGGCTCCGGCGGCGGGCGCGGCTCCGGCGGCGGCGGAGAAGACGGAATTCACGGTGGTGCTGAAGTCCGCGGGGGCCCAGAAGATTGGCGTGATCAAGGAAGTGCGCGCGATCACCGGTCTGGGGCTCAAGGAATCAAAAGATCTTGTGGAGGGCGCCCCGAAGCCCGTGAAGGAGGGCGTTTCCAAGGAGGAGGCCGAGAAGATCAAGGGCGTGCTGGAGAAGGCCGGCGCAACGGTTGAAATCCAGTAAGAACGCAGGGCTGTTCTTCCGGTGTGGCGGGACGGCGGGACTTCGGCTTGGGAACGGTTCACGCAACAGGGGTGGGCATGGCTGAGCGAAAGAATTTCGGCAAGCTGGTCGAGGTGATCGAGCCTCCCAATCTCATCGAGATCCAAACGGCATCCTACCGGGATTTCCTGCAACTGGAGGTGGCTCCGCGCAGCCGGAAAAACGCCGGCCTGCAGGCCGTCTTCCGGGAGGTCTTCCCGATCGAGAGCTACGAAGGCCAATATGTGCTCGACTTCGTGAAGTACGAAGTGGCGGAGCCGAAGATGGATCCCTATGAGTGCCTGCGGGAAGGACAGACCTATGCGGCGCCGCTGCATGTGACGTTTCGTTTGAAGGACGGCGAGGAAGTTCGCGAAGAGGACGTGTACATGGGGGAAATCCCCCTCATGACGCCGCCGGGCTCCTTCATCATCAACGGGGCGGAACGGACGGTGGTCAGCCAATTGCATCGCTCGCCCGGCATGTGCTTCGAGCAGTCCCTCCATTCCAGCGGGAGCGTGTTGCACTCTTTCCGGATCATTCCGGATCGCGGATCGTGGGTGGAGGTGCAGTTCGACGCTTCGGATCTGCTGTGGATATACTTGGATCGCCGGCACCGCCGCCGGAAGTTCCTGGCGACGACCTTCCTGCGGGCGCTGGGCTATGGGACCGACGAGCAACTGCTGGGATTGTTCTACTCCCGGGAAACCCTTCGTTTGAGCGGATCCATCGGGGCGGACGCACTGGCTCATCGGGTTTTTCAGGACGATGTGATTGATGTGGATTCTCAGACCGTGCTGGCCCGCCGGTACGACGTGGTGACGGAAAGTGTATTGTCGCAGATGCGGGCGGCAGGCTTCAAGACGGTCGAGGTGATCAATGTGTCGTGGGACGGCGGCACCCTTTTGCGCAGCGTCCGGGAGGATCCGACGCGGTCCACCGACGAGGCGTTGAAAGAAATTTATACCCGTTTGCGGCCGGGCGATCCAGCCACGGTCTCCAACGCACGCCAGATGGTCAAGCGGCTGTTTTTTGACCTGCGTCGGTACGATCTGGGGCGTGTGGGGCGGTACAAGATCGGCCAAAAACTAGAAGCGGAGCTCAAGGAAGTGGACGCGCTGATAGAGGCGCTGGTGGCGCGGAGCGAGCCGAAGCCCGAGTGGGTGGCCGAGATGCCGAAAGGGGAAGAAGTGCGCACGCTCTACCCGAACGGGCGCGACCTCATCGCCGGCATGCGGTACTTGATTGCGATTCGCAAAGGGGAAGGCACGGTGGATGACATTGACCATCTCGGCAGCCGCCGCATTCGCACGGTGGGCGAGTTGTTGGAGAACGCTTGTCGCGTCGGCATGGCGCGCGCGGAGCGGCTGGTGCGCGAGCGGATGACGTTGTTCGATCCGTCCTCTGGTCCCCTGACCCCGCAGCGGCTGATCAATCCGAAAACCCTTTCGGCGGTTGTCAAGGACTTCTTCGGGCGCAGCCAGCTCAGCCAGTTCATGGATCAGACCAATCCGCTGTCGGAACTGGCCCATAAACGACGGTTGAGTGCCTTGGGACCCGGCGGCTTGAGCCGCGAACGGGCGGGTTTTGAAGTGCGGGACGTGCACAGCAGCCACTATGGGCGCATTTGTCCCATTGAGACGCCGGAAGGCCCGAACATCGGTCTGATTTCCTCGATGGGCATTTATGCCCGGGTGAACGAATTCGGGTTCATCGAAACGCCGTATCGCAAAGTGGTCAACGGCTGCGTGACAGACGAAGTCGAGTATCTTAGCGCCGACAAGGAGGAACGATTTGTCATCGCGCAGGCCAACACGCCGCTGGACGAGAAGAACCGTTTTGCGCGCGACACGGTGTCCGTGCGCTTCCGCGGTGAGTTTCTGGAGGTGCCCAAGGAACGGGTGGACTACATGGACGTCTCGCCCAAGCAGGTGGTCAGCGTGGCGGCCGGTTTGATTCCGTTCCTGGAGCACGACGACGCGAACCGCGCGCTGATGGGCTCGAACATGATGCGTCAGGCGGTGCCGCTGCTGCGCACGGAGCGCAGTTATGTGGCGACGGGGCTGGAAGCGCGCATTGCCCGCGACTCGGGCGTGCTGACGCTGGCGGAGAAGGCGGGCACGGTGACGTACGTCTCCGCCGATCGCGTCATTGTGGAGGAGACCGAACCCCGGAAAGGCCGCAAGGACGGGCGGCGCGAGTATCGGCTGAGGAAATTCATGCGCTCCAACTCGGGTACGTGTGTGAACCAGAAGCCGCTGGTGCGCGTTGGTCAGAAGGTGAAGGCCGGCGACGTGCTGGCGGACGGGCCCGCGACGGCCGAAGGCGAGCTGGCGTTGGGCCGCAACGTCATGGTGGCGTTCATGCCGTGGTGCGGCTGCAATTTTGAGGACGCCATCCTCATCAGCGACCGGCTGGTCTGGAATGATACGTTTACCTCCCTGCATATCCAGGAATTTGAGGTCGGCGCGCGGGATACCAAGCTTGGGCCCGAGGAGATTACCCGTGACATTCCCAACGTGAGCGAGGAAGCGCTCAAGGATCTTGGGCCGGATGGCGTGATTCGCGTGGGGGCGGAGGTCAAACCCGGGGATATCCTGGTTGGGAAAATTACGCCGAAGAGTGAGACCGAGTTGGCGCCGGAGGAACGGTTGTTGCGCGCGATTTTTGGCGAAAAGGCGGCGGATGTACGGGACACATCGTTGACGGTACCGAGCGGCACGTACGGCATCGTGATGGACGTGAAAGTGACGGCGCACAAGGACGTGTCCAAGGAAAAGATGAGCATGGCTGAGCGTCGTCGTCAGTCGAAGAACGTGGTTGAAGAAGCGAAGCAAAAGCGCGCCGAACTGACGGAGCAACTGACCGAGGCGTTGAGCAATCACCTGTTGGGCGAAAAAATCCCGCTGGATGTGGTCAACGTCGAGACGGGCGAGGTCATCATTCCGGCGAATCGCAAGATCACCAAGACGCTCCTGAGGAAGCTCGCGGCGGATTGCGATCACATTGAGATCGAGAGCAGCCCTATTCAGATAAAGATTCAGGAGATCATCAGCGAGTACCAGCAGAAGTTCGCGGAACTGGAGCAGGAGCAGACGGCGGCCATGGAGCGGCTGGAAAGCGGCGATGACGTGGATGCCGGCATCATCAAGCAGGTGCGGGTGTACATCGCGAGCAAAAAGAAGCTGGCGGTTGGGGACAAAATGGCAGGGCGCCATGGGAACAAGGGCGTAGTGGCGCGAATCCTGCCGGCGTGCGACATGCCATTTCTGCCGGATGGCACGCCGGTGGACGTGGTCCTCAATCCGCTGGGCGTCCCGTCGCGTATGAACGTCGGCCAGGTGCTCGAGACGCACCTTGGCTGGGCATGCAAGGCCCTCGGGTTGCACGCCAGCTCGCCGGTGTTTGACGGCATCTCCGAGAAGCGGATTCAGGAGCTGCTGGAGAAGGCCCATTTGCCGCCGGACGGCAAGACCACGCTCTTCGACGGCCGGACGGGCGAGCCGTTCGACCAGAAAGTTGTGGTGGGGCAGATCTACATGCTGAAGCTCCATCACCTTGTGAGCGACAAGATTCATGCGCGCGCCGTGGGCCCTTATTCGCTGGTGACGCAGCAACCGCTCGGCGGCAAGGCGCAGTATGGTGGCCAGCGGCTGGGCGAAATGGAAGTCTGGGCGCTGGAAGCCTATGGGGCTGCTTATGCGCTGCAGGAGCTGCTGACCGTGAAGAGCGACGACGTGGCGGGACGCACACGGATTTACGAGTCCATCGTCAAGGGCGAAAACGTGCTCGAGGCGGATCGGCCGGAGTCCTTCAATGTCTTGATCAACGAATTGCGGGCCATCGGCCTGGATGTGCGGACGGAGCAGAAGGCCGCGGTATAGGCGGGAGCGGCAAGCAGCAGGGCGGATGGAAGCCGGGAGGCATACGTTGAACCAAAGCGCAGTCAATGAGCGACGGGGCGTGTTGTCCGATGTGGCGGGGTTTGATCGCGTGCATATCACGTTGGCCTCGCCGGAGGTCATCCGCTCCTGGAGCCACGGGGAAGTCAAGAACCCGGAGACGATCAACTACAGGACCTACAAGCCCGAAAAGGGCGGACTGTTCTGCGAGCGAATTTTCGGTCCCACGCGGGACTGGGAGTGCAGTTGCGGAAAGTACAAGCGCATCAAGCACAAAGGAGTGATCTGCGACCGTTGCGGCGTGGAAATCACGCTGTCCCGTGTGCGGCGGGAACGCATGGGGCACATTGATCTGGCGGTGCCGGTCTCGCATATCTGGTTCTTCAAGTGCACACCCAGCCGCATGGGGCTGGTGCTCGATCTGACGGCTCGCAACCTGGAACGGGTGCTCTATTACGAGGACTACATCGTGATTGATCCCGGGGATACGCCGCTGCAGGAAATGCAACTGCTCAGCGAAATGGAATACCGGGAGGCCGAAGAGAAGTACGGCGAAGCGTTCACAGCCAAGATCGGCGCCGAGGCGATTCGGGATCTCATGCGGCGCGTGGATCTGGACCGGCTGATGGTGGACCTCGAACAACAGATGGAGAATACCCGCAGCAAGCAGAACCGCAAGAAAATCGCCAAGCGGATGAAGGTGATCGAGGGCTTCCGCGCGAGCCACACACGTCCGGAGTGGATGATTCTGGAAGTGCTGCCGGTCATTCCGCCGGATCTTCGGCCGCTCGTGCCACTGGAGGGAGGGCGTTTCGCGACCTCGGATTTGAACGACCTTTACCGCCGGGTCATCAACCGCAACAACCGGCTGAAAAACCTCCTCCAGGTCAAGACGCCGGATGTGATCATCCGCAACGAGAAACGCATGCTCCAGGAGGCGGTGGATGCCGTGATTGACAACGGACGCCACGGCCGCCCAGTGACCGGCGCGGGCAACCGACCGCTCAAGTCCCTGAGCGATATGCTGAAGGGCAAGGGGGGGCGGTTCCGGCAGAATCTGTTGGGGAAACGCGTGGACTACTCGGGGCGTTCGGTAATCGTGATTGGCCCGGAGCTTAAGCTTCATCAGTGCGGTCTGCCGAAGAAGATGGCGCTGGTATTGTTCGAACCGTTCATCATCCGGCGGCTGAAGGAACTGGGGGTGGCGCACACGGTGCGCAGCGCGAAGAAACTGATTGACCGTCAGTCGGACGAAGTGTGGGGTATTTTGGAGGAAATCACGCGCGACAAGACCGTGTTGCTGAATCGCGCCCCCACGCTGCACCGCCTCAGCATCCAGTCGTTCGAGCCGGTGCTGGTGGAGGGCGAGGCGATCCAGGTTCATCCACTGGTCTGCACGGCATATAACGCGGACTTCGACGGCGACCAGATGGCCGTGCACGTGCCGTTGTCCATTGAAGCGCAAATGGAATCGCGGCTGCTGATGCTCTCGACCAACAACGTGTTTTCGCCGTCCAGCGGGCGCCCGGTGATGACCCCGACCCAGGACATTGCGCTGGGGCTTTACTACCTGACTTCGGCATCCCAGAAGGACCGGCTGACCGAGGCACGGCGCAAGGCGGCGGAGGGACGGGCGCGGGAGTCGCTGCCGCTCTTCAATGGGCCGTCGGAGGTTCGTCTGGCTTATGACGAAGGCGCGCTGAAGATTCACGACCGGATCCGGTTGCGGAATCCGGACTATGGGCATGAGACCGTGTTTGGCGACCGGGAGGCACGGGTGATCACCACCACGGTGGGCCGGGTGTTGTTCAACGAAATTCTGCCCGCGGGTCTCGGCTTCATCAACCGATGTTGCGACAAGGGCTTCCTGGGGCGGCTGATCTGGCAGTGCTACCGGTTGAGCGGGCACGAGGCCACGGTGCGGGTGCTGGATCGGCTGAAAAACATCGGCTTTGAACACGCGACGCTTTCCGGCGTTTCCATCGGTTTGGAGGACATGATTATTCCGGCCGACAAGGAGGGCATCATCGCCAAGGCGCGGCGACGGGTGGCGGAAGTGGAGGCGCAATATCGGCGCGGGGTGATCACCGATGGCGAACGGTACAACAAGATCGTGGACGTTTGGACGCAGGCCACCGACGAAATATCCAACGCCATGTACCGGGCGATTGAGGAAAACGCCGGCAAGAACGAAATCAACCCGATTTTCATGATGGTGGACTCCAAAGCCCGCGGCAGTCGGCAGCAGATCCGGCAGTTGGCCGGCATGCGGGGGTTGATGGCCAAGCCGTCCGGCGAGATCATCGAGCGGCCGATCGTGTCCAATTTTCGCGAGGGCTTGAGCGTGCTGGAGTACTTCATCAGCACGCACGGTGCGCGCAAGGGTCTGGCGGATACGGCCTTGAAGACGGCGGATGCCGGCTACCTGACGCGCAAGCTGGTGGATGTGGCGCAGGACGTGCGCGTGGTGGAGCAGGACTGCAATACGTTGAATGGGATTGCCGTCAAGGCGATCGGCGAAGGGGACGAAGAACTGGTGTCGCTGCGCGATCGGATTCTCGGACGAACGCTGGTGGCGGACGTATTGCATCCGATCACCCGCGAGCTGCTGGCGCCGGCAGGCACGCTGCTTGACGAACAGACGGTGGACAAGATTGCCGACGCGGATGTGGACCATGTACGGATCCGCAGTGTGCTGACCTGCGAATCGCGGCGCGGCATCTGCGCGCGCTGCTACGGCCGAGATCTGGCGACCGGCCGGATGGTGGACATTGGAACGGCCGTCGGGATCATTGCCGCGCAGTCCATCGGCGAGCCGGGCACCCAGTTGACCATGCGGACGTTTCACATCGGCGGCACGGCGAGTTCGGTGTTCAAGCAGCCCCACGTCGTGTCCAAGCATGACGGCACCGTCAAGTATGAGAACCTGCGGGTGGTGCGCAACGACGAGGGCCGGTTTGTGGCGTTGAATAAGAACGGATCGATTGTGATCATGGACAACGCGGGGCGGGAGCTGGAACGGCACAGCCTGGCCATCGGCGCCATCATTTCCGTGGCGGATGGCGGCGCGGTGACGAAGGGCTTAAGCTTCATCGAGTGGGACCCCTACAGCGTCCCCATTCTGGCCGAACGCGCGGGGGTGGTGCGTTGCCAGGGATTCGTGGAAAACGTGACGGTCAAGAAGGAGGTGGACCAGTCCACCGGTCTGATGGCCACCGTGGTGCTGGATCACAAAGAGGACCTGCATCCGCAGATTGTGGTGGAATATCCAGGTGCCGGCGCTCAGCACACGGCCTACAGCATTCCCGTGGGCGCGCACGTCCTTGTCAAGGATGGGCAGAAAGTGGCGGCGGGCGCGGTGCTGGCCAAGACACCGCGCAAGGAATCGAAGACCAAGGACATTACCGGCGGCCTGCCACGAGTGGCCGAGCTGTTTGAGGCCCGTCGCCCGAAGGACGCCGCGGAAATCGCGAAGATTGACGGAGTCGTGGACTTCGGCCCCAATCAGCGCGGCCGCCGCTGCCTGATCATTCGGGACACCGTGACCGGCGATGAGGAACAGCATCTCATCCCGATGGGCAAGCACATCGTGGTCATCAAGGGCGATTACGTGCAGAAAGGCCAGCAGTTGACCGAAGGCCCTGTGGTGCCACAGGAAATTCTTGAAATCTGCGGGCCCCAGGAGCTGCAGGAATACCTGGTGAACGAAGTGCAGCAGGTCTATCGGTTGCAGGGCGTGGAGATCAACGACAAGCACATCGAGGTCATCGTGCGGCAGATGTTGCGCAAAGTCCGGATCACCGAACCGGGCGACACGGAGTTCCTCTGGGGCGAACAAGTCGAACGCCAGCGTTTCCAGGAAGTCAACGCGCAAGCGGTGGCCGAAGGCAAACGGCCCGCGGAAGCGCTGCCCGCCTTGCTGGGCATCACCAAGTCCGCGTTGGAGACCGAGAGCTTCATCTCGGCGGCTTCCTTCCAGGACACGACCCGCGTGCTTACGGAGGCGGCGACGCTGGGCCGCGTGGATGCGCTGTACGGGTTCAAGGAGAATGTGATCATGGGCCGGCTGATACCAGGCGGCACGGGTTTTCCGATGTTCCGCAACATCAAATTGGTGCCGCTGGCCGAGCCGATTCCGGAGGAAGAACTGCCCGCAGAAAAGCCGGCGGAAAAGAAGATACAGGAATTGCTTGGATAGTCTTGTCAAGCGGGCGGGCGTCCGGTATGATGCCCGCCTTTTTGCGTTGAGTGCGTTGAAGAATTCAAGGGGAAGCGATGCCGACGATTAGTCAGTTGGTGAGAAAAGGCCGCCGGCCGCAGGGCGCGAAGAGCAAGTCGCCTGCGCTGCAAGGCTGTCCGCAGCGGCGAGGCGTGTGTCTTTTGGTCAAGACGCAAACACCCAAGAAGCCGAATTCGGCATTGCGCAAGGTGGCCCGGGTGCGGTTGACGAACGGCGAGGAAGTGACTGCGTACATTCCCGGAGAAGGGCACAACCTGCAGGAGCATAGCGTGGTGCTGGTTCGCGGCGGACGGGTGAAGGATCTGCCCGGTGTGCGATACCACATTGTGCGCGGGACGTTGGACAGCCTTGGGGTCGAGGGCCGGCATCGCGGGCGGTCGAAGTATGGCGCCAAGCGGCCGAAGGCAAGCGCCTAGGACGGGTGATCAATATGGGAAGACGACGCAGAAGCGTGCCGCGGCCGGTCATGCCGGATACGCGATACAATAGCGAGCTGGTCGCGCGGCTGACCAATCGCCTGATGCAGCGGGGCAAGAAGTCCGTGGCAGTGGGCATTGTGAACAGCGCGTTGGATGCCGTGCGGGAGAAGATGAACGCCGATCCGTTGGAAGTGCTCATGCGGGCGATCGACAACGTCATGCCTCGCGTGGAGGTCAAGTCCCGGCGGGTGGGTGGGGCGACGTATCAGGTGCCGGTGGAGGTGGCCGGCGAAAGGCAGTTGGCTCTGGCCATGCGGTGGCTGCTGCAGTACGCCCGGGCGCGCCGCGGTGTGCCCATGGGGCGGGCGCTGGCGATGGAGATCATGGACGCGTATGCCGAGCAGGGCAACGCGATCAAGAAGCGGGACGATACGCACAAGATGGCGCAGGCCAACAAGGCGTTTGCCCATTATCGGTGGTGAGCTGAGCGGGCGAAGGCGGCGCGCAAGCGCCGCCGGGTTCATGGATCATGACGGCGGTGGCGGAGAGATCATCAGAGACCGGGCGGACGGACGAGACGCGAAGGCGGGAAGCGCCGGAGCGCTGCCGGCCGTTGGCCAAGGTCCGCAACATCGGCATTGTTGCGCACATTGATGCGGGCAAGACGACGGTGTCGGAGCGGATTCTGTTCTACGCGGGCCGGGTGCATCGCATGGGCGAAGTGCATGAAGGCACGGCGGTCATGGACTTCATGCCACAGGAAAAGGAACGCGGGATCACGATTACGAGCGCCGCGACAACATGTTTCTGGCGCGACTGTCAGATTAATCTGATTGATACGCCGGGCCATGTTGATTTCACGGTCGAGGTGGAGCGCTCGCTGCGGGTGTTGGATGGCGCGATCGGCGTGTTTTGCGCGGTGGGGCGGGTGCAGCCGCAGTCGGAAACCGTTTGGCGCCAGGCGAACCGATATGGCGTGCCGCGAATCGCTTTCGTGAACAAGATGGACCGCATCGGCGCGGACTTTGAAGCGGTGGTTGGCGAGATGCGGGATCGGCTGGGTGCGAATGCGGTGCCGGTGCAAATCCCGTGGGGCCGCGAGGAAAGTTTCCGTGGCGTGATTGATCTGGTGACCATGGAGCGGGTCTTGTTCGACGAACGAACGCTGGGCGCGCGGTGCGAGCGGGGGCCGGTGCCTCCGGAAATGGCGGCGGCGGCGGAGGCGGCGCGCGCGCGCATGCTTGAGAAACTGGCCGAGGCGGACGAAGCGGTGCTGGAGGCGTATCTGGAGCATCCCGATTTGCCGGCGGAAACCATTCGTGCCGGCATTCGGCGCGCCGTTGTGAGCGGTCGCATGGTGCCAGTGCTGGCCGGCGCGGCGTTGCGGAACAAGGGGGTTCAGCCGCTGCTGGATGCGGTGGTGGATTATCTGCCTTCCCCGGCCGATTTGCCCCCGGTGGCGGGACATCATCCCAAGACGCATGCGATTGTTTTGCGCGAGGCGGACGATTCGGGCCCGACCGCGGCGCTGGTGTTCAAGCTGGTGAACGACCCATACGTTGGGCGTCTGGCGCTGGTTCGCGTGTATTCAGGCCAGTTGCGCAAAGGGCACAACATCTACAACCCCCGTACGCGGAAGCGCGATCGGATCAGCCGCCTGGTGCTGCTCCATGCCGACGCGCGGGAGGAGGTGGAAACGCTTTATTCCGGAGAGATCGGCGGCGTGGTAGGGGTGAAGCAGGGCAGCACGGGCGACACATTCTGCGCAGAGCACCAGCCGGTCGAGCTGGAGCGCATTCGCTTTCCCGAGCCGGTAATGGCGATGGCGATCGAACCGAAGTCCCAAGCGGATCGCGAAAAACTGAACGCCGCGCTGGAGGATTTGGCGGCGGAAGACCCCACGTGCGTGATCACGACAGATGCCGAAACGGGGCAGACGCTGATCAGCGGTATGGGCGAACTGCACCTGGAGATCCTGCGGGACCGAATGTTGCGGGAGTGGAAGGTGGAGGCTAACACGGGCAAGCCGATGGTCTCTTACCGGGAAACGATTACGGGTCACGGGCGCGGCGAGCATCGCTTCGAGCGAGAGATCGGCGGCCAGCGGCACATGGCGCAGGTGGTGCTCGAGGTGGAGCCGGGGCCCCGCGGAGAGGGCAATCGGATTGAATTCGATGTGCCGGCGACGCGGATTCCCGCGGCTTTCCGTCCGGCCACAGAAGAAGGCATTCGCGATGGTCTGACCACCGGGGTGCTGGCCAATTACAATCTGACGGATGTTCGGGTGCGCGTGGTGGGAGGCGCTTTCCACGAGCAGGAGTCCACTGATGTGGCGTTCAGGACGGCGGCCTGTCTGGCGTTACGGGAAGCGGTGCGAGCGGCGGGACCCGTCCTGCTGGAACCCATCATGGCCATGGAAATCACGGTGCCCGCGGAACATCTCGGGGACGTGATCGGCGACTTGAACGGGCGGCGCGGCCAGATTCGGGACATTGCGGCGCGGGATGCGGCGCAAGTGATTCATGCGCTGGTTCCCCTCGCGGAGATTTTCGGCTATTCTACGGCGATTCGCTCGCTGACCCGCGGGCGCGCCAGCTACACCATGGAGCCAACCCGGTTTGATATAGTGCCGGAGGCGATTCAACACCAGTTGCTAAACCAGTGAGAGGCGCGATGGAGAATCAACGCATACGAATCCGGTTGAGAGCCTATGATTATCGGGTGCTGGATCAGTCGGTCTCCGACATTGTCGAGACGGCCAAGCGAACCGGCGCCCGCGTGGCGGGGCCGATACCCATGCCGACCCGCGTTGAGCGGTTCAGCGTGAATCGCAGCCCGCATGCGGACAAGAAGTCCATGGAGCAGTTCGAGGTGCGAACGCACAAGAGGTTGCTGGACATTATCGAGCCGACCGCCAAGACGGTGGATGAACTCAAGAAGCTCAATATGCCGGCGGGTGTGGATATCACGATCAGGATTTAGGTTGTGTCATGCAAGGGTTGATTGGAAAGAAAATCGGAATGGCCCGCGTTTTTGGCGAGGAGGGTCGCCAGGTGCCCGTGACGGTTCTGGAAGTGGGGCCGTGCGTGGTGGTGCAGCGGAAGACCAAGGCGACGGACGGATACGACGCCTTCCAGGTGGGGTATGAGCCGTTGGACCAGGGGCGGGCGCGGCGTCCGCAAGTGGGGCACTTCAAGAAGGCTGGCGCTCAGGCGTGCCGGCATCTCCATGAGTTTGCCGTGGAGGAGGGGGATGCCTACGAAGTGAATCAACCGGTGACGGTGGCCCTCTTTGAGGGGGTGACGCACGTGGATGTGACCGGTATGACCAAGGGGCGCGGATTTCAGGGAGTGATGAGGCGACATGGCATGGCTGGCGGCCCGGTCACCCATGGTGGTCACTCCAAGCGGCGGATTGGTTCGATCGGTTGTCGATCTTTTCCGGGGCGGATTCACAAGAACAAGCGGATGCCTGGACACATGGGGCACGTCAAGGTGACGCAACAGAATCTGAAGGTCGTTCAAGTCCGGCCGGCCGAGAACCTCCTGCTGGTGCAGGGCGCCGTGCCGGGACCTGCGGGCAGCGTGCTGGTGGTCCGCAAGGCGCGCAAGAAGGCGGGGCGGGCATCATGAGCAGTCTTCGTGTGTACGACATAAGCGGGGCCGAGGTGGGCGAAGTGGAGTTTCCCGACGCGCTGCTGGTTCGACGGGGCGGGCAGGCGGTGCAGGAGGCGGTGGTAGCTCACCGAGCGAACTGCCGCGCCGGGACGGCGTCTACGCTGCGGAAGGGCGAAGTGGCGGGAAGCGGCCGTAAACCATGGCGTCAGAAGGGAACGGGACGCGCTCGATCAGGGTACCGCCAGTCGCCGGTGTGGCGGGGCGGGGGCGTGGCTTTCGGTCCGCATCCGCGGGACTACTCGGTGAAGTTGCCGCGCAAAGTCGAGCGTCTCGCGTTTCGCCGGGCGTTTTCCATGCGGGTGGAGGCGGGCGCGGTTCGCGTTCTGGCCGGCTTGGAAATGAGGGAACCTAAGACGCGCCTCGTGCAGCAGATGTTGAAGGCGCTTTCGGCGCCTAAAGCGCTGATTGTCGTGGAGCGGGAGGACCGCAATCTCTGGCGGGCGACGCGCAACATGACCGGTGTGGCCGTGGGCACGCCCGATTCGATTCATACATATCAATTGCTTCGTCATCCGCTGGTGCTGATCACGCGCGCGGCGCTGGAGCGTCTGCAGGCGCGACTGAGCGAAGCCCGGAAGGGGGCCGCATGAGAGACACAGACAACGTGATTCGTTCCCTGCACGTCACCGAAAAGGGATCCCGCCTAGCGGCGGCCGAGAACAAATACCTGTTCAAAGTGGACCCGCGGGCAAACAAACTAGAAATCAAGCGCGCCGTGGAGCAGATGTTCAAGGTGACGGTGGTCAAGGTCAACACCATGAACGTGCTTGGCAAGATGCGGCGGGAACGGACCCCGCATTATGGGCGGCGGTCGAACTGGAAGCGAGCCGTCGTGACGCTGAAAGCCGGCGAAAAGATCGAACTTACCTGACGAGGAAATACCGATGCCGCTGAAGACCTATCGTGCTGTGACGCCATCCCTGCGCTACACGGCGTTGCTGGACCGCAATGGAATCGCGAAGAAAAAGCCGGAGCGCCGCCTGACGAAGCCCGCCGGCGGCAAGGCGGGGCGGAATTCCGCGGGACGTATCACTGTGCGGCACCGAGGCGGCGGGCACAAACGGAAACTGCGAGTGATTGACTTTCGTCGCGAGAAATGGGGCATTCCGGCCAAAGTCGCAGCTATCGAATACGATCCGAACCGGTCCGCGCTGATTGCGCTGCTGCACTACAAGGATGGCGAGAAAAGATACATGCTGGCACCGGCGGGGCTGACAGTGGGCATGCGGGTGATGTCCGGTCCGGACGCTGAGCCGACGCTGGGCAATGCGCTGCCGCTGGCGCGGATTCCGTTAGGACTGCCGGTGCACAACATCGAGCTTCGTCCGGGCGGCGGCGGGCAGATGGCGCGCAGCGCGGGGCAGGTGGCCCAACTCATGGCTCGGGAGGGCGGATGGGCGCACCTCAAGCTTCCGTCCGGTGAAATCCGCCGCATTCGCGAGGCGTGCATGGCAACCATCGGGCAGGTGGGCAACCTCGAGCATGAAACGGTTAGTCTGGGAAAGGCGGGACGCAAACGGTGGCGGGGTATTCGGCCCACCGTACGCGGCGTGGCCATGAACCCGGTGGACCATCCCATGGGTGGTGGCGAGGGCCGCACGTCGGGAGGCGGACATCCGGTGACGCCGTGGGGCGAGCTGACGAAGGGTCGAAAGACACGCGGTCGGCGCAAACCGTCGAACCGGTTTATTGTGAGTCGGAGAAAGTAACATGGGTCGTTCACTCAAGAAGGGTCCGTATGTGGACCCGAAGCTGTTGAAGAAAGTGGAGACACTGGCGCGCGCGGGCGACAAGCGGGTGATCAAGACGTGGTCGCGCCGGTCCATGATTGTGCCGGAGTTCATCGGGCACACGCTGGCTGTGCACAACGGCAAGCAACACATGCCGGTTTACATCACCGAGCACATGGTCGGGCATCGATTGGGCGAATTTGCGCCGACGCGGGTGTTCCGCAAACACGGCGTGCATACCGACAAAGCGGTGGCGCTGAAATAGGTGCTGGACGATGAGATGGCGGAAACAGGCAACGGGCGGGTTGGCGGCGTGGATGCTCTGGAGCTTGAACGTATTGGGGGCTTCGGGTGAGGGGCGCCCTACGGCGGATTCTGAGCGGTCGGCCGGGGTGGCCTATTTGACGGATGCGTTGGTTGAAGCGCGGTGTGAAGCGGATTGGTATCGGGCGCGGTGCGAGCGCCGGCTTGTGGAAGGACGGTTGCCGGAGATGGCGTTGTCAGGCGACGACTTGGTGGTGGCGGAGGTGAACCCCGCCTTGGGCTTGCTGATCACGCGTCGCGGATGGGCGGATGGTTTGCGTGGAGGAGCGCGGTATTTGGTGGTGCGGGAGGGGCGGGTGATTGGTCGCGTGCGCTTGGTGGATGTGAGACCGAATGTTTCGGGAGCCGTGCTGGAGGAGGAAACGCGGCGCGCGCCGGAGGCGGGCGACCGGCTGGTTCTGGCCGGCTCGCCGGCAGAGTGAAGGGGAGCCATGGAAGTCAAGGCGGTCATGAGATATGCGCGGCTGTCGCCGCGAAAGGCGCGAGATCTGGCGCGGGCGATACAGGGGTTGCCGGTGTCGGACGCGTTGAAGATCACGGATTTGACGTGCCGCAAGGCGGCCGTGTTGATGGGGAAAACCCTGCGTTCGGCGATTGCGAACGCCTCCAACCGTTCGGATAGCGCCTCGGCGGAGGATCTGATCGTGAAGGAAGCGATCGTGGGTGAAGGGCCGGCGTTGAGGCGGCACTGGCCGCGAGCCCGCGGCATGGTCAGCCGTATTCGCCGTCGCACGAGCCATATTCACATCACGCTGACGGACGGGCAGGACAACGGGTAGCGGATGAGGCGTTGAAAGGAGCATTCCCTTGGGACAGAAGGTCAATCCATTCGGCATGCGGGTCGCAGTGACGCGGGCGTGGCGTTCCCGCTGGTTTGCCGACAAGAAATCATTCGGCGAGTTGCTGAACGAAGACATCCGCATCCGGGACTTCCTGAAGAAGCGGCTGGCCGGTGGGGCGGTGGACGACATCATCATTGAGCGGTATGCAAACCGGGTCCGCGTGACGATTCACACGGCGCGGCCGGGCATTGTGATCGGCCGCAAAGGCCAGGACCTGGAGCGGATCAGGGAAGAGATTGCAAAGATGACCGGCAAGGAAGTCTACCTTGATATCCGGGAAATACGGAATCCTGACACCAACGCCCAGTTGGTGGCGGAGAGCGTGGCGCTGCAATTGGAGCGACGCGTTTCATTCCGGCGGGCGATGAAACGGGCGATCAAGATGGCCATGGATTTGGGCGTTGAAGGGGTGCGCATCCGGGTGGCTGGCCGGCTGGGCGGAGCGGAGCTGGCGCGAACGGAGTGGTACAAGGAAGGCAAGATACCGCTGCATACGCTGCGCGAGAACATTGAGTACGGCTTCACAGAGGCGCGCACCACGGCCGGCAAGATCGGCGTCAAGGTGTGGATTTGCAAGCCCCGAGAGGAGCCGGAGAAAGCCGTGAGAGGAGGGCGTCCCCATGCCGCTTATGCCTAAGCGCGTGAAGTACCGCAAGGTGCAGCGCGGTAGCTTCCGAGGTGTGGCCCAGTCCGGGAAGGATATTTCATTTGGGGAGTATGGACTGAAGGCGCTGGATCGAGGATGGATCAAGGCGACGCAGATGGAAGCGTGCCGCGTGGCCATGAACCGGCACATGAAACGACGCGGAAAGGTATGGGTTCGGGTGTTTCCGAGCAAACCGGTGAGCAAGAAGCCCCTTGAAACGAGAATGGGAAAAGGAAAGGGGGCGCCCGAGTACTGGGTGACCGTGGTGCGACCGGGCATGATGTTGTTTGAAGTGGGCGGCATTCCGGAAGCGCTGGCCAGGGAGTCTTTGCGTCTGGCGGCGGCCAAGCTGCCGATCCGAACGATGTTTGTCAAACGGCAGTGGTAAAGGAGGCCGGGCGGGCGCCCGGAGCAAGCCATGAAGGCGGCGAAACTTCGCGAACTAACGAATGAAGAGTTGGCGCAGCGGGAGGCGGACTGGCGCCGGGAGCTGAACCACTTGAGAATACGAAGGCCCGCCGGGCAGGTGGAGCAGCCGTCGCGTCTCCGGCTGTTGCGGCGCGATATTGCCCGGGCCTTGACCATCATGAGAGAGCGGACGGGCGGGGAGAAAGCATGACCGATACGCGAGCACGCGGAATGCGCAAGGAGCGGGTGGGAGTCGTCGTGAGCGACGCGATGGCCAAGACCATTGTGGTGCGTGTGGAGCGCAAGGAGCGCCATCCGTTGTACGGCAAGGAGGTCCGTTATCACCGCCGGTACTACGCCCATGACGAAAAGGACGAGGCGGCGGTGGGGGACAAGGTTCGGATTGTTGAAACCAGGCCGTTGAGTCGTCTGAAGCGCTGGAGGTTGGTGGAAGTGCTGGAGAAGGCCAGGGCACAGGGAGCGGGTGAGGCGGTATGATTCAAGAGATGACGAATCTGGAGGTGGCGGACAACACCGGCGCGCGGCGGGTTTGCTGCTTCCGCATTCTCGGCCAGCGGAAGCGGTACGCGCACATCGGCGACGTGATACGGGTGTCCGTGAAGGAGGCGCAACCGGCGGGATTGGTGAAAAAGGGGCAGGTGTGTTTTGCCATTATCGTCCGGACGGCCCAGCCGATTCGCCGCGCGGACGGAAGTTGGCTGCGTTTCGACGAGAACGCGGCGGTGTTGGTGGATGAGAAGCTCAACCCCCTTGGTACGCGGATTTTCGGTCCGGTCGCCCGCGAATTGCGAGAAAAGAACTACATGAAGATCATTTCTCTGGCGCCGGAAGTGGTGTGAGGAGCGAAGCATGAACATCCGGCGAAACGACATTGTGACGCCCATTCGCGGCCGGGACGCCGGCGCCGACAAGACGGGCAAAGTGCTGCACATCGAACCCGCGCGTGGCCGGGCCATCGTGGAAGGCCTGAATCTTGTGACGAAGCATCTGCGGAAGTCGCAGGAGAACCCCAAAGGGGGAATGGTGCGGAAAGAGGCACCGATGGCCGTATCGAATCTGATGTTGTACTGTCCGGAGTGCAAACGCGGTGTGCGCACGCGGCGCGTGACGGACGGTGGGAAGAAAGTGCGGCAATGCAAACGTTGCGGGCATGCGTTTGACGCGTAAGGAACCGGATTATGGCGGAATTGAAGAACAAGTGGAAAGCCGAAGGCGTGGCGGCTCTGCAGGAGAAACTGGGGCTGCCCAATCGAATGCAGGTTCCGAAGCTGTTGAAGATTGCCATCAACATGGGCTTCAACTCCTCGTTGGACAAAGATACGATCAAGGCGCTGGTGGACGATCTGGCGCGCCTGTCCGGGCAGAAACCGGTGGTGACGCGCTCGCGCAAGAGTATCTCGAATTTCAAGCTGCGGAAGGGCATGCCGGTGGGTGCGCGGGTGACGCTACGTGGTGACCGGATGTATGATTTTCTGGAGCGGCTGATTCATGCCGCATTGCCCCGTATCCGCGACTTCCGTGGGTTGCCGGCCGGGGGATTCGACGGCCGAGGCAGCTACTCGTTTGGCCTGCAGGAGCAGACGGTTTTTCCGGAGATTGATCCCGACTCGATCAAACGGGCCCAAGGCATGAACGTGACGCTGGTGACGTCGGCGCGGCGCGATGAGGATGCGCGGGAGTTGCTGAGCTGGCTCGGTTTGCCGTTGGCGAAGAGTGCGCGTTGACGAAGGGGCAGGAGGACAACTTAAGGTGGCCAAGAAATCGCAGATAGCGGAAGCCAATCGCCCGCCGAAATTCAGCACACGCGGGTATCATCGGTGCAAGCGATGCGGCCGGCGGCACGCGTTTATGCGCCGTTTTCATCTGTGCCGGATTTGTTTCAGGGAGATGGCGTTGACGGGCGCGATACCGGGCGTGGTGAAAGCCAGTTGGTGACGGAGAGGCAATCATGAGTGTGACGGATCCCATCGCGGACATGTTGAACCGCATTCGCAATGCCTATGCTGCGGGCCATGAAGTGGCCGAAGTGCCGCATTCGCAGTTGAAGGCTGAAGTGGCGCGCATTTTGACGCGGGAGGGGTATGTGCGGGACGTGGTGGTGGAGGGCGAGGGCGGCCGCAAGACATTGCGGGTTTATTTGAAATACGGAGGCGATCGCGAACCGGCAATGAAAGGGCTGAAGCGCGTCAGCAGTCCTGGTTTCCGCCGCTATGCAGGAGTCGCAAAACTCCCTCGTGTGCTGGGCGGCCTGGGTGTGACGATTGTGAGCACGTCTGCCGGGGTGATGACGGATCGTGAGGCACGCCGCCGCCGGGTAGGCGGAGAGGTTCTTTGTCAGGTGTGGTGAACGAAAGCGCGCGGGCGCGGGGAGCGAGAGCATCATGTCGAGGATTGGAAGGAAACCGGTGCCCATACCGTCAGGAGTGGAGGTCGTTTTGAACGACGCCGGCCTGACCATCAGGGGGCCGAAAGGCGCATTGACAAGGAGGCTGCCGCCGGGGGTCAGGGCGGAGCTCCGGGATGGCGCCGTTCATTTCAGCGTGGAGGAGCCCTCGGATCGCGCCCGGGCTTTTTGCGGGTTGGCCCGGAGTCTGGCCGCGGGTATGGTGGCCGGCGTCACAGCGGGTTTTTCCCGCGAGCTCGAGTTGCAGGGGGTGGGGTTTCGCGCTGCGGTGCAAGGCAGCAAGCTCTCGCTCTCGCTGGGCTTCGCTTCGCCGGTTCAGTACGAGGCGCCTGCGGGCATCAGCCTGCAGTTGCGCGAGGGCGTGATTGTGGTCAGCGGGGCCGACAAGCAGCTGGTGGGCGATGTGGCAGCCCGTATACGGTCCTTCTACCCGCCGGAGCCATACAAGGGCAAGGGTGTGCGATACAAGGGCGAGCATGTGCGGCGCAAGGCCGGTAAGACGGTGGCATAGGCATGAAAAGGGAAGAAAAGAAGGCGCGTCGGGAACGACGCCATGTGCGGATCAGACGCAAGGTAATGGGAACGGCGGAGCGGCCCCGACTCTGCGTGATGGTTTCGAATCGGCACATTCACGCCCAGTTTGTGAACGATGAGGGCGGGTTGACGCTGGTGGCGCTTTCCACAAGCGGGTCGGAAACGGGGCAGAAGAATGTGGACGGGGCGACGGCCTTGGGACGCAGGCTGGGCGAGATGGCGCGGGAGAAAGGTATTTCGGCGTGTGTGTTCGACCGGGGCGGGTTCAAATACCATGGCCGCGTGAAGGCTGTGGCCGAGGCCGTTCGGGCCGCCGGCATCGCGATGTAAGGGGCCTCAAGGAGCCATGCTGTGAGCAGTGAAAGACGAGCAGAGCCGCGGGCCAAACCCGCGGAGGGTGTTTCGGATTTGGAAGAGCGGGTGGTTTTTGTGAACCGCTGCGCCAAGGTGGTGAAGGGCGGGCGGCGGTTCAGTTTCAGCGCCGTGGTGGTCGTCGGCGACCGGCATGGCATGGTTGGTTTTGGATTCGGCAAGGCGAACGAAGTAGCCGATGCCATCCGCAAGGGCGGCGAAATCGCCCGGCGTTCCCTGATCAAGCTGACGCTGAAGGATCGGACCATTCCGCACGAGGTGACGGGGCAATGTGACGGCGGGCGGGTTTTGCTCAAGCCGGCGTCGCAGGGCACGGGCGTGATCGCTGGCAGCGGGGTGCGTGCGGTGTTGGAGCTGTCGGGCATCCACGATGTGTTGGCCAAGTCCCTCGGCAGCAGCAACAAGTTGAACGCGGTCAAGGCCACATTGGATGCGCTGCAGCAGTTGCGATCGAAGGAAGACATACTGGCGACCCGCAACATTCAGCCGAAGGCGGTGAAGCCTTCGGCGGCGGACGAGTCGGAAGGGGCGGCGGAAGCATGAATCTGCAAGAACTGCAATCTCGGCCGGGGGCCCGGAAAGCCCGCATGAGGGTGGGGCGTGGGATGTCCTCCGGGAAGGGCAAGACTTGTGGGCGGGGGCATAAAGGCCAGTACGCCCGGTCGGGTCACAAACACAAACCGGGTTTTGAAGGAGGCCAAATGCGGCTGGCCCGCCGCCTGCCGAAGCGGGGGTTTCATCACGAGCGGCATCTGGCGATGGCGGTGGTCAACGTGGGCGATCTCGGTAAGTTTCCTGCGGGGGCCGAAGTGTCGGTGGCGGTGTTGCGTGAAGCCGGTTTGCTTCGGGCAAGGGATGCGGCGGTTAAGGTGCTGGGGCACGGAGCGTTGGCCCACCCGCTGCGGGTGAAGGCCGCGGCGTTTAGCGCGAGCGCCAAGGCAAAGATTGAAGCGGCCGGCGGGGTTTGCGAAATCGCCGCGGCGACCGGGGCGGTGTGAGCGGGCAAGGAATTTAGGCGCCATGTTATCTGCATTCGCCAACACATTCAAAATCCCCGATCTGCGGGGCCGGGTGCTGTTCACCATGGGGCTCATATTCATCTGCCGGATCGTGGCGAATGTTCCTGCGCCGGGCGTGGATGCCGTGGCGCTCAAGCAGGTGATTGCGGACATCGAAAGTCGGGTGGGAGGTGGCTTTCTCGGGTTGATTGACATGTTCAGCGGGGGCGCGCTGAGCAATTGCGCGGTCGGGGCACTGGGCATCATGCCCTATATTAGCGCCTCGATCATCCTGCAGCTGCTCACGGCGGTCATTCCAGCGCTCGAGCGCCTGGCGCGGGAGGGCGATGCGGGCCGGCAGAAGATCACACAGTACACCCGCTATCTGACCGTCGGTCTATGCGTGATTCAGGGCTATGTGATGGCTGTTACGCTGGAGCATCCCCAGGCGCTGGGGATCAACCGCATGCTGGTGCTGCATCCCGGCATCGGATTCCGTCTGATGACGGTGCTGACGATGACTGCGGGCACGATGTTCATCATGTGGTTGGGCGAGCAGATCACGGAGCGGGGGATCGGGAACGGCATCTCGTTGATCATCACGGTCGGCATTGTAAGCCGGCTGCCGAGTGCGGTGTTCACCATGGCCGCCATGTTTCGCGCCGCGGAGGACGGCAGCCGGCAGTTCTCCGTTTTTCATCTGGTGTTCCTGCTGGTGATGCTGTTTCTGGTGGTGGCCGGAACCATTGCCGTGACGCAGGGGCAGCGCAAGATACCGATCCAGTACGCCAAACGGGTGGTGGGGCGCAAGGTGTACGGGGGGCAACAGACGTACATGCCGCTGCGCATCAACTATTCGGGTGTGATGCCGATCATCTTTGCCCAATCCATCCTGATGTTTCCGACGATGCTGCTCAAGCGTCTGCCGGCGCCCTTCTTCCAACGGCTGGCGGATGCGATGACGATGGAAACGTCGCTATACCTGGCGCTGTACGGCTTGATGATTCTATTCTTCTCGTATTTCTGGGTGGCGACACAGTTCAATCCGGTCCAAATCGCCGATGATTTGAAAAAATACGGCGGTTACGTTCCAGGCATCAGACCGGGGAAACCGACGGCCGAGTTTCTGGACAGCACGATGACCCGCATTACGCTGGCAGGTGCGGTTTTTCTCACCGTCATAGCCGTGATACCGACAGTACTGGCGAGGCAGTTTAGCGTGCCGTGGATTGTGGCCTCATTCTTCGGAGGCACCAGTCTGCTCATTGTGGTGGGCGTGATGCTGGACACCATGCGCCAGGTGGAGTCGCACTTGTTGATGCGGCACTATGACGGTTTTCTTACGAAGGGCCGTTTACGGGGACGGCGCTGAAGGATCGGCGGCAATGGTACACAGTTTCAAGACAGCCATTTTGCTTGGCGCGCCGGGCGCCGGAAAGGGTACGATCGCGGAGGGGATCAAAACATCCACGGCCTGCACCCATGTGTCGACGGGCGACATGTTGCGTGAGGAAGTGAAGAAGGGCAGTCCGGTAGGGTGCCGGGCGGAGTCGTTCATGAAGCAGGGGATTTTGGTGCCGGACGACGTCATCATCCAAATGGTGGCCCAACGCCTGGACGCAACCGAACACGGCACGCTGGTGCTGTTTGATGGTTTTCCTCGAACAGTTCGTCAGGCCGAGTTGTTGAATGAATGTTTAGCGGCTCGCGGAAGCCGCGTAAATTGGGTGTTCTTTCTGGATGCACCCGAAGCTTTGCTGATTTCGCGCCTGACGGGGCGTCGCATCTGCCGGCAGTGCGGCGCCAATTACCATGTGGTGAACATTCCTCCCAAGACGCCCGGGGTATGCGATGTGTGCGGAGGAGGTCTTTATCAGCGGCCAGATGATGAGGAACAAACCATCCGCCGCCGCTTGGACGTGTTCGAAAAGCAAACCGCCGAGTTGATGGATTTCTACGAGAAGCAGGGTGTTTTTTTCCGCGTGGACTCCTCCCGGCCGCGAGGAGATACGGTGGAGGAGATTCTCCGCATTATGGGTGCGACGGCGGCATGATTGTCATCAAGCGGCCGGAAGAAATAGACAGGATGCGGGAAAGCGGGCGTTTGGCGGCGGTGGTGCTGGCCGAGTTGGGCGCACGGGTGACGCCCGGCATGACCACCGCGGAACTGGATGCCGAGGCGGAGCGTCGGATATCCCGGGCGGGTGCGCGGAGTGCGTTTCTTGGTTATCGGGGCTATCCGGGGCATGTGTGCATTTCGATCAATGACGAGGTGGTGCATGGCATTCCTGGGGTGCGGCGCATAGAGATAGGGGATATTGTCAGCATTGATGTGGGGGTGGTGCTGAACGGGTATGTCGGCGACACAGCGGCAACGTTCATGGTGGGCGTGACCGAGGCGGCACGCATACGCCTTGTGCGGGTGGCGCAGCGGGCCTTGGAGGAAGGTATTCGAAAGGCGGTGGTTGGCGGGCGGTTGTCTGACATATCGCACGCAATCGAGCAGACGGTCGAAGAAGGGGGCTTCACGGTGGTGCGTGAATTCGTGGGGCATGGCGTTGGGCGTTCGATGCACGAGGATCCGCAGATTCCGAATTTTGGTCCTCCGGGATGCGGGCCGAGGTTGCGGCCGGGAATGACGCTGGCCATTGAGCCGATGGTGAACATGGGGCGCGGTGCGGTGGTGGTGCAGGCCGATGGGTGGACAGTGAAAACAGAGGACGGTATGCCGTCGGCGCATTTTGAGCATACCGTGGCCATACTGGCGGATGGCCCCGAGATTCTCACCCGTGCGGAATGAGAACGGCGGGGCGGATAGATATGGACAAGTGATGAAGGGCGTGGCAGAATACACAGCTTTTGTTGTGAGCGGAGGAGCAGCGTGAAGGTGCGGAGTTCCATCAAGCGGTTTTGCGAGCGGTGCCGTATTGTGCGCCGCAAGAGGGTGGTGCGGGTTATCTGTGTGAATCCGCGCCACAAGCAGCGGCAAGGATAAGGAGAGTGGCGTATGCCCAGAATTCTCGGGGTGGACATTCCCGGCAAGAAGCATATCGAATATGCCCTGCGTTATATTTACGGAATTGGTCCGACGGTGGCGCGCGAAGTGACCTCCAAGGCCAAGGTGGATCCACGCAAGCGGGCCGATGATCTCAGCGACGAGGAGTTGGCTCGCATCATCAACGTGTTGCAGACCGGGTATCGAGTAGAGGGCGATCTGCGGCGCGAGGTGGCGCAGAACATTCGGCGACTGATCAGCATTGGAAGCTACCGCGGTGTGCGGCATAAGCGCGGGTTGCCCGTGCGAGGGCAGCGCACCAGCACCAACGCCCGCACCCGGAAGGGGCCACGGCGGACGGTCGGGGCGGTTCGCAGCAAGGAAGTGCGGACGGCGATGAAGAAGGATACGCCGGCGAGTTGATGAGGCCGGCGGCCAATCAGAAGGGCGAGTGATATGGCGGAAGAGAAGGACAAGGCGGAACAGACAGGGGGAGGGCCTGCCGAACAGGAGGCACCTGCCGGCGAGCGACGGCCGGAAACCGTGGAAGGGGCGGAGCGCGCTGCGCGAGGAGGTGGTGCGCGCCCCCGAGGGGGGCGGGCGGTGCCGTATGGAGTGGCCCATGTCCGCGCCACGTTCAATAACACGATGGTGACGATTACGGACCCGAAAGGCGCGGTATTGGGCTGGAGTTCCGCCGGACGCGCCGGCTTCAAGGGGTCGCGGCGAAGCACGGCCTTTGCGGCCAGCGTGGTGGCGCAGGAGGCGGCCCGCCAGGCTGTGGCGCGAGGAATGCAGGAGGTGGAAGTTCGCGTGCAAGGACCTGGTGCCGGGCGGGAATCCGCCATTCGCGCGCTGCAGGCCGCGGGTCTGACCATTACCATGATTCGTGATGTGACCCCGATGCCGCATGATGGCTGTCGGCCGCGAAAACGGCGGCGCGTCTAAACACATCTTGTCAGAATCGCCAGGAGGAGAGAGGGATGGGGAGATATACAGGACCAGCGTGCAGGTTGTGCCGCCGGGAAGGCATGAAGCTTTTTCTCAAGGGGGATCGTTGCCGCATGGCGAAATGCCCCGTCGAAACCGGGCGTGGTGTGCCGGGTATGCACGGCAAGCGTCCCGGCAAAAAGACCGACTATGGTTTGCAGCTTCGGGAAAAACAGCGGCTGCGCCGAGCTTACTGGATGCAGGAAGGGCCATTTCGCAATTTGTTCAAGCGCGCATTGCGGAAACGCGGGGTGACGGGCGAGATGCTGCTCCAGATGCTGGAGCTGCGGCTGGATAACGTTGTGTACCGCATGGGGTTGTCACGATCACGGCGGGAGGCGCGGCAGTTTGTGCGACATGGGCATGTGACGGTCAACCTGCGTCGAGCCGATGTGCCGTCCATGCTCCTTCGCCCAGGGGACCAAGTCGCCGTTCGGACGCGGAAACAGAGTCAGGAGTTCGCCCGATTGGCGCTGGAGGTGTCGCAGCAACGCGACAAGGCGAAATGGCTGCAGTTCGACCGTGAAACGTTGACCGGCGCCGTTCTACGTGTGCCGTCACGGGACGACATCGGTCCCTTTGTGAACGAACAGCTGGTCGTGGAATTGTATTCGAGGTAGTGGAATAGTCGGAGCGGTCGAACATGGGGCCGCCACGGGAAGGGTGAAACGATGCCAATCAGATTGAGCCGATTTGAGATGCCGAAGCGGTTGACCATGGAGGAATCCACGGCCACGCCCACCTTCGCGAGATTCATCGCGGAACCACTGGAGGTCGGATATGGTCGGACGATCGGGAACTCCTTGCGGCGCGTGTTGCTTTCCTCGCTTGAGGGCGCGGCCATTTCAGCCGTGACGATTGAAGGGGCCCCTCACGAGTTCTGTTCGATCCCGGGCGTGGTCGAGGACGTGACGGATATCATTCTGAATCTGAAACAAGTGCTGCTGAAAATGTACACGCGGGAACCCCGCGTTCTGACGATCAAGGCGAAGGGGCCGGGAGTGGTGCGCGCCGGTCAGATTCAGACCGACGGAACCGTTGAGGTGCTGAATCCGGACCTTCCGCTGGCGACATTGGACAAGGACGGTGCGCTGAACGCCCAGCTCGAGGTGCGCATGGGGCGAGGCTTTTGCCTGGCGGAAGGAAACAAGACCGAAGATCAGCCGATCGGTCGCATCCCAATAGACGCCATTTTCTCGCCTGTTTCCCGGGTGAATTTCACGGTGGAGAACACCCGCGTGGGGCAGCGGACGGACTATGAACGCCTGCTGATCGAGATATGGACGGATGGCCGGGTCAAGCCGGACGAGGCGCTGGTGATGTCCGCCGCGATTTTGCGGCACCAGCTCGACGTGTTCGTTGATTCCAGCAAACAGGTGGTGGAGTTTGAGGAGACCGCAGAGGAAGTGGATCAGAAACGCGAGGAACTCTTGCGTGTGCTCCGTATGAGCGTGAACGAAATCGAGTTGAGCGTTCGGGCCGCCAATTGCCTGAACAACGCCAATATCACCACCGTGGGGGAGCTGGCGCAGAAAAGTGAGGCGGAAATGCTGAAGTATCGCAACTTCGGCAAGAAATCGCTCAACGAGATCAAAGCCAAGCTGGAGGAGTTGGGATTGGGGCTTGGCATGGAGTTTGAGCCTTCGGTATTGGAGGCGCTGAAGCAAAACCGGGTTGAATCGTCGGAGAGCGCGTAGCCGGTTAGGGATTGCGAAAACAGGGAAAAGGGATATGCGACACAAGAGACAGACCGCCAAGTTGGGTCGGTCCAGCGCTCATCGTCGGGCGACGCTGGCCTCTTTGGTTTGCGGACTGATAGAGCAGCAGAGAATTCGGACCACGTTGAGCAAAGCCAAAGCGGTCCAACCGGTGGCGGAGCGAATGATCAGCTTGGCGCGACGCGGCACGTTGGCGTCGCGCCGCATGGCTGCGGCCTATTTGCGCCGGAAGGACTGCGTGAGCAAACTGTTCGGAACATTGGGGCCGCTGTATGCGGATCGGCGGGGAGGCTGCACCCGCATAGTCAAGGTGGGACAGCGGCGGGGCGACGGAGCGGAAACGGCCTTTCTGGAGTTTGTAAATCTGGCTCCAGTTGATCGCAAGAAGAAGGCCAAGACGGACGCCTCAACGTCAGAGCAGCCGCCGAAGTCACCGTAAGCTCTGCCGTCAAACAACGCTTTGGGACGGTGGCGATGGTTGGATCGCTAGAGGCATACCTCCTGCGCTTTTCCCTCATGCTCGCCCCGTCGGAGCAGATGCAGCAGGATCCTTCTTGATCTGTTAGGGCGCGTCTCGCCCTGCAGAACCAGATGGCGGCGCTCTTCCGGTACTGAAAGATCGAGAAGGCCTGCCTTCTCCAGAAGCATTGTCTGGCTCTTTCGGCGGCGGCCTGCCATGTGAAGTTCTCATGCGGCTGGCGCTTTCGCTTCCCCTCTGGTATGGTCAACCTTGGTTGGGCAAGCAGCGGAATGGAGGCGGGGTGAGCCATGACGAGCAGATGCTTTGAGCGCAAGCTGGAGACTATGAGTTGCGACGAGCGCGCGGCGCTTCAAGGCGACCGTCTTCGGGCGGTGGTTGCGCGAGTGTATGAGCACGTTCCGTTCTATCGCCGGCGGCTTGAGCAACACGGGATTCATCCGGACGACATTCGGTCGCTGAGCGATCTCTCCCGCCTGCCATTCACTACGAAGACGGATTTTCGCGAGGAATATCCCTTCGGGTTGTTTGCAGTGCCGATGAGTCGCGTGGTGCGGCTGCATGCCTCTTCGGGCACCACCGGCAAGCCCACGGTCGTTGGGTATACACGCCGGGATATTGATCTTTGGGCGCGCACATGCGCGAGAACGCTGGCGTGCGCCGGGGGATCGCGCAACGACGTCGTGCAAGTGGCCTATGGGTACGGGCTGTTTACGGGCGGCCTCGGGATGCATTATGGAGGAGAGAAGCTCGGCGCCACAGTGATTCCCATGTCCGGGGGCAATACGAAGCGGCAGATCATGTTGATGCAGGATTTCGGGACCACGTTGCTCTGCTGCACGCCGTCCTACGCGCTGGAGATCGCCGAAGTGGCGACGGACATGGGCGTGGACATGCGGAAGTTGAAGCTGCGAGCGGGACTTTTTGGCGCCGAGCCGTGGTCCGCCCGCATGCGGCAGGCGATCGAAGAGCGCCTTGGGCTCCAGGCGTTTGACATCTATGGATTGAGCGAGGTCATTGGACCGGGTGTTTCCAGCGAGTGCGACGCCCACTGCGGGTTGCACGTGTTTGAAGACCATTTCTATCCCGAGGTGATTGACCCGGAGAGCGGGCAGCCGCTACCCGACGGAGAGCGGGGCGAACTCGTTTTCACTTGCCTGACCAAGGAGGCGCTCCCCCTCCTTCGGTATCGGACGCGGGATATTACGCGCCTGATGCGAGCACCATGTCCCTGCGGACGGACGTTGGTGCGCATGGAGCGGGTATCGGGCCGGACAGACGACATGCTGATCATTCGGGGGGTCAACGTGTTCCCGTCGCAGATCGAAAGTGTGCTGCTCGAAATCGAAGGGACGGAACCGCACTATCTGATTGTGGTGGATCGGCGCGAGAACATGGACGAACTTGAAATCCAGGTGGAAGTGAACGAACGCGTCTTTTCCGATGAAGTGCGGGGATTGGAAGCTCTTCGCCAGAAGGTGGCGTCGGAGATTTTCAGCATTCTGGGACTTACGGCGAAGGTGACGTTGGTGGAGCCCAGATCCATCGAGCGCAGCCAGGGAAAAGCCAAACGTGTGATAGACAAGCGGGTGCTCTAACGAAAGGGGCGGGCCATGACCGTGAGGCAAATCAGCGTGTTCATTGAGAACCGGGCGGGACGGTTGGAGATGATTGCCCGCTTGCTGGGCGATGCGGGCATCAATATTCGGGCCTTGTCACTGGCCGACACCAGTGATTTTGGCATCTTGCGGCTCATCGTGAATCGCCCCGCCGATGCCGAGGCGATGTTGCGGCGGCACGGATTTACGCTGCGGATGACGGAAGTTGTGGCCGTGGAAGTGCCTGATGTCCCCGGTGGTTTGGCGGGGGTGTTGAGCCTGCTTGCGGCGCACCAGATCAACGTCGAGTACATGTATGCCTTTGTGGAGAAGACCGCGGACAAAGCGGTGCTTGTATTTCGTTTCAACGACAGCGCCCGGGCGATGGACGTCCTGCGCGGCGCCGGCATTCGTCTGCTGGGGGAAGCGGATATTCTGACCAAGTAACGAGCTCATGCCGTCTTCTGCGTCACGCATTTTTGATCCGGCGGCGGAGCGCTTGGAGCCGGAAAAGAGGCGAACCCTGCAACTGGAAAGGCTGCAGACGCAGTTGCGACGTTTGTATGACGGTTCGCATTATTACGGTGAAAAAATGCGCGCTGTGGGCGTGCGGCCGCAAGACATTCGCGGTCTGGAAGACCTTGCCCGGCTGCCGTTTACGGAGAAGGAGGACCTGCGGCGGCAGTATCCATATGGAGCGATGACCGTGCCGTTGGCCGATGTGGTGCGCCTGCAGGCTTCCACCGGGACTACTGGCCGCCCGATCATGGTGGGCTACACGAGAACGGACTTGGAAATATGGACACAAACGGTGGCCCGGATTTTGGTGGCGGGCGGTTTGAGTTGCGACGACATCGTCCAAATTGCTTTTGGGTATGGCCTTTTCACGGGAGGATTTGGCCTTCATCAGGGCGCGGAGCGGGTGGGCGCCACCGTCATACCGGTTTCCAGCGGGAACAGCGAGCGACAGGTTGCTTTGATGCGGGATCTAGGAGTCACCGCATTGGTTTGCACCCCCAGCTATGCGCTTTGCCTAGCCGAAGAGCTAGAACGGCAAGGCATTACAAAGAGTGATTTGCGGCTGCGGTTGGGCTTTTTCGGCGGAGAGTTCTGGTCGGAGATCATGCGGAAGCAGATCCAATCCCGGCTGGGGCTTCTGGCCACTGACAACTACGGACTTTCCGAGGTGATGGGCCCCGGCGTAAGCGGGGAATGTTTGCGGCAGGACGGGATGCACATTGCGGAGGATCACTTTTTGTGTGAAGTGGTGGATCCGGAAACGGGAGATAGCCTTCCTGACGAGGCAGAGGGTGAATTGGTTTTCACGACCTTGACACGGCAGGCCTCGCCGGTCATTCGCTATCGAACCAGGGATCGTTCCCGTATATTGACGGAGCCGTGCCCCTGCGGCCGCACCACCCGGCGCATGGCGAAGGTGACAGGGCGCGCGGATGACATGCTTATTATTCGCGGTGTGAACGTGTTCCCATCGCAGGTCGAGACCGTTTTGCTGGCTTTTTCGGAGATCCGCCCGCACTATGAACTGGTGGTTTCGCGCGACGGAGCGATGGATCAACTGGAAGTGCGGGTGGAGGCGGATGGCGGGTTGTTTTCGGATCGGATGGGGGAGATGGCGGCGTTGCGAGACCGCCTTCAGAGGAGGTTGGATTCCGTTTTGGGCTTGAGAGTCCGTTTGACGCTGTTGGAACCAGGGAGTCTGGAACGCGTGCCGGGCAAGGCCCGACGGGTGCGGGATTTGAGGGTCTGGTGAGGAAAGAGGAGGATGGCACATTATGGCGGGGTTTTCGATAGACGACTTGAAGGGCATGAAGCCGAGGCGGGGTTTTCTGGTCGGGATTGACTCCGATGGGTGTGTTTTCCCCACCATGGAAATCAAGCAGAAGCAGTGTTTTCATCCGGAGATTATTCGAGCGTGGGGGTTGCAAGCCATAGAGCGGGAGGTGCGAGAGGCGGCCGAGTTTGTGAATCTCTACTCGGTATGGCGCGGGATTAATCGTTTCCCCGCCTTGTTGCGCGTCATGGAATTACTGCGATCCCGCCCCGAAGTGGCGGCGGCCGGTGTCCGTCTTCCGGACATGACGGCCTTGCGGCGGTATATCGAGTCGGGCGTGGCCTTGAGCAACGCCACGTTGCGAGAGGAAGTGGAGCGGACGGGAGACCAAGAGATCCAGCGCGTGTTGGAATGGAGTCTGGCGGTCAATCGGACGATTGAAAGAACGGTGACGAAGGTTCCACCGTTTCGATGGGTGAGGGAGAGTTTGGAGAAAATGCGTCATCTGGCGGACATCATTGTTGTGTCGCAAACGCCGGAAGAAGCTTTGATTCGGGAGTGGCGCGAGAACGATCTGGATGCCTATCCGCGGGTGATTGCGGGGCAGGAGTTGGGAACCAAGGCGGAACACTTGCGTTTGGCGAGTGATGGTCGATACCCGGCGCATCGGATTTTGATGATCGGGGATGCGCCAGGTGACCGCAAAGCGGCGCAAGCGGTGGGCGCGTGTTTCTTTCCCGTGAACCCGGGGCATGAAGAGGCGTCTTGGAAACGTTTGCACGACGAAGCGCTGGATCGGTTCATTCAGGGGGCCTATGCGGGCGCGTACGAAACGACGTTGGTGGCTGAATTCACAGCGCTGCTGCCGGAACAGCCGCCGTGGAAGAAGGACTGACCGAATCTCGCGCGGCAGACGGCAGGGCGTTTGACGAGGCTTTGGGCTTGAAGGCAGCGGGCCGGCCTCTATGATGAAGCGGCGGACCCCCGTAGCTCAGACGGACAGAGCATCGGATTTCTAATCCGGCGGTCGCAGGTTCGAGTCCTGCCGGGGGTGCCACGGGTTTTCCGGCGAGCGGCTGGAGGACGGAGAGGCACGAATGGAAAGCATACCGGTTCTTCATGTTCAAGGCGCATCGCTCGCCGAAGCATACGAGCGGGCCCTTTGTGCGCTGCATGCGCATGGCATTCCTTTCAAGACGCAGTATGATCGGCCGGGCGATCCGCCCAGCCTTGATGCGACGATGAATATCACTGTGGAGGATCCGCTGGCGGAGCCGATGATTCATAAGGCATTTCCGGGCGGCATAGAGGATTTGCGCGAATATGTGATGGAACTGCAGGGGGCGAAAGACCACTGGGTCAAGAATATGAACGACCCCAAGGACACGCGATGGGAATACACCTATCATGGCCGCTTGGCGACCTATGGACAGTGGCGTGAACTGCGGGATGGTGTTTCCATGGATGTGGGCCCGGTCAACGTGAACCAGATCGAACAGGTGATTGAGAAGCTGGCGAAAGTGCCGTACACCCGCCAGGCGCAGATGATCACTTGGATGCCGTGGATGGACCTGGACTGCTATGATCCCCCCTGCTTGCAGTCACTGTGGTATCGGGTGCTGGTGGACGCGGAGGGGGTGTGGTGGCTGAATTGCAATATTCGATTTCGAAGCAATGACGCGTGGGGCGCCAACTTCATGAACATGTTCGGGTTTATTTTGTTCAATCGGGATGTCGTGGCTGCGGGCATTGCCGAACGCGCCGCACGGCCGGTTCGGCTGGCGCGAATGAACTGGCACGCGGATTCGTTTCACATTTACGGCAAGGACATTGCGTCTGCGCAGCAGCGGTTATTCGATCGTCTGGGGCAAACAACGCTGGAGGATCGCACCTATCGCTTCTCCGATCCGATGATACAGGAGATTTACCAAGAAGCCGAAGCGGCCGTGCGTGAGAAGATTCGGGTGTTTGACGGCTCCAGCCCAAACCACAGCGGTTGCTGAACTGTCCTTGCGGAGATGGCCACGGCTGCGCCGGTAGGCGTTCTTCGCGCAAAACCATGAAATTGCTGGTCACAGCCGGTCCGACCCGCGAGCACATGGATCCCGTGCGCTTCCTGGGCAATCGTTCTTCAGGGAAAATGGGGTACGCTGTGGGGGCAGTCGCGGCGCGGCGCGGGCATGAGGTGGTGCTGGTCTCGGGGCCTGTCGCTCTGGTGGCGCCACCGGTTCGCGAGGTGGTTTCGGTCGTTTCAGCGCAAGACATGCTAACGGCGGTCAGGCAATGGGTGCCGTGGTGCGATGCGCTGGTAATGACGGCGGCCGTGGCGGACTGGCGGCCTGCGGTTTGCGAATCGCGAAAGATCAAGAAGAGCAGTGTCCCGCATCGGCTTCAGTTGGAACCAACAGAGGACATCCTGCAGGCGGTTAGACTTCTCAAAGGTTCCCGCTTGTTCGTTGGATTCGCGGCTGAGACGGATCATCTGGAAGAAGAGGCCAGGCGCAAGCTGGAGCAGAAGGGGTTGGATCTGGTGATTGCCAACGATGTGAGCCAACCCGATGCGGGGTTTGAGGCGGATACCAATCGTGTGGTTGTGTTCGCAAAAGACGGATCGTGCGAGCGGTGGCCTCTGTTGCCGAAGATCGAAGTGGCGGAGCGGCTGGTGCAATGGCTTGAGACGCGCCGGGGCGAGGGGGCTGCAGGGCCTGATTATCATCGCTTGAAGTTGGAGGAACGGTGCCGCCGGCAATGGGAGTTTATTGCGGCGATTGATCGGTTGAAGCAGGTGTTGCGTCACACGGTATTGGAGGACGGTTCGCGGCGGGAAAACGCAGCGGAGCATTGCTGGCATGTGGCGGTGATGGCCATGGTTTTGGCGGAGCATGCCGGGCCCGGGATCATTGATGTTGGGAGAGTGTTGCGCCTTCTGGTGGTCCACGACCTGGTGGAGATTGAAGCGGGGGATACCTATTGCTACGATGAGGCGGGACAGGCGGATCGACTGGCGCGGGAACGCCAGGCGGCGGAGCGGGTATTTGGGTTGCTGCCGGTTGATCAGGCGGAGGAATTTCGCTCGCTCTGGAATGAATTTGAAGAGCGACGCACGGCCGAGGCCCGTTACGCGGCTGCACTGGACCGGCTGCAACCGCTGCTGCTCAACTACCTGACTCGCGGGGCGGTATGGCGGAAGAACGGCGTGACGGCTGATCGCGTTGTGGAACGCAACCGGCACATTAGGGAAGGCGGAGAAGCCCTATGGACCATGGCACAAGCCCTAATTGCCGACGCCAAGGCGCGCGGGGACCTTTTACCTTGAGGAGTCTCCCGTTCACAGATCGCTCTTCTCAGCGTGCCGCGAGTTCTCGATTGGCGCACCGGGGGTGTGGATGAAAAGGGGGCCGCAGGCCGAATGCTTCGGCATTCACGCGGAGACGTCGGGAAATCGTTTTGAAGCCTTGGAGTCGATTCGCCAAGACCTGCGGGAGTGCTTTTGCGGCTACACGGCCGAGGTGGCTGGGGACTTGTCAGTACGCTTCCGATCATGGCAACGCATACCTCTCGGATGTCTTCAAGGACGAACTGTTTTTTCTTGGGGCAAGAAGCTCTCCGGCTTTCGGTTGGTGGGAGCCAGAGGGCAACGGCTGTGCCGAGCGGTTCATCAGCACCCTGAAAGAGAACCTGCTCTGGGATGCTTTCTTTGCGACGATCGAAGAACTGCGCCAGGCGCTCCTGGCCTTCAAAGAGCTTTGCAATCGCACCTGGCTGCTCGAACGTCGTGGTTTCAAGAGCCCTCTCAGGCTTGTCAATCCCTGCTGGAGGCGGCCGCATGAATGTCGCCTCCAAAGCGTCCAGAAAATGCTGATGCGCTACAGGCGAAAGCAGCCGGGAGCGTGGATGCCGAGACGTGGCGTCCGAGGTGCTTGCAATTCGGCGAGGAAATGCCTAGCTTAAGAGTGTTCATTTGCGGGCGAACAGCTTAGGCAAAGGGATGCGGCAGGAATTGGCGCTGCGGACGGGGGTAATGAATGAGTACGGGATGGGACAAGACGCTGGAAACCGGTTTGCGGGTGATGGATATACAACACCGGGAATACTTCCGCCGCGTGGACAAGTTGTTGACCCTTTATCTTGACGATGCCGTGGCCCCGGAACGAATGCTGGAGATGTTTGAGTTTCTGAACCGCTACGTTGTGCATCACTTCGGGACTGAGCAGAAGTTGATGAGAGAGCATGCCTATCCCGATGCTGACCCCCATGTGGCGCAACATGCATGGATGCGGGAGCAGATGGCTTCATTCGAAACACCTATTCGTGCTGACGCGAAGGACAGTGGGCTTCGAATGCGATTCAGCGGGTTGCTCATTGATTGGTTTCAGAATCACATCAAGAGTGTGGATCAACGGCTGGCTGATTTCCTGCGAGTGAAGGTGGCCCGATCATAGGGCTTCGGTGCGCGGAAATCCCTTGGCGGCTCTCTTTCGCAGCCGGGTATTCGCAGTGGTAGAGGCCTATCTTCGCATGAGCGGGGGACGAAAAGCCGCTGGGGTGGTGGGAGCGGCGGTCTTAGGCTCCCGGCTGATGGGGCTGGTTCGGGAAGTGGTCTTCGCGGGGTTGTTCGGCGCCGGTCGCAACTTGGATGCCTTTCTGGCTGCGTTTCAGATCCCGAATCTTCTTAGAGACCTGTTCGCTGAAGGGGCTCTGTCCACCGCATTTACCGCCACTTTCGCCAAGACGCAGGAACGGGAGGGGGTGGCGGCCGCTTGGCGGTTGACCAGTCGACTGCTGAGCACGATGACACTGTTCCTTGGCGCGATCTGCCTGCTCGGCATTGCGGTCAGCCCTTGGCTTGTTCACGTGACGAACTACGGTTTCCACGACGTACCGGGGAAGTTTGATCTTGCCGTTCGACTAACGAGGCTGCTTTTTCCTTTCATCTTACTCGTTTCTCTCGCGGCTGTGGCAATGGGTGTTCTGAACGCCCGCTTCATCTTCGGGCTTCCTGCTTCGGCGTCCACGGCGTTCAATGTGGTCTCTGTGGCGGCCGGCGTGGCGCTGGCGTATGCCTTCGACCCGCAGGCGGACTGGCGCAGGCCGTTCTTTGGTGAAAGGGCTTTGTATGGGGTGTGTTTGGGGGTTTTGCTGGGCGGTTTCGCCCAATTGGCCATACAATGGCCTGTTTTGAGGCGACAGGGGTATTTTTTCCGTTGGGATCCGACGGTGCGCGATGTCGGCCTCCGGCAGGTTTGGCGCCTCATGTGGCCGAGCGTTATTGCGGGGGCGGCCGTCCAGATCAACGTGGTAGTCAATGGGATGTTTGCTTCGGAGATCAACGGGGCTCGATCATGGCTTAATTGCGCGTTTCGCTTGATGCAATTTCCTATCGGGGTTTTTGGCGTGGCGATCGCCACCGTGACCTTGCCGGCGGTGGCCCGTCATCATGCGCGGGGCGATCTGCCGGCCATTGGTTGGAACGTGGAGCAGTCCCTTCGTCTGGCCATCTTTTTGACCTTGCCGGCGGCGGCCGGATTGTTTGCGCTGGCGCCGGACTTAATCGGTCTCATCTACCAGCGGCATCTTTTCACGGCATTTGACACCGCACGCACAGCGGCGGCTCTGCGTGGCTACGCAGCCGGCCTTTGCGGTTACGCCGTTCTGAAGGTCTTGACGCCGTGTTTCTATGCGCTGGACCATCCCCGCACACCGTTGAACGTCAGCTTGATCGGCATCGGCATCAATCTGGGGCTTAATCTGATTCTCTTCAAGTGGCTTGGGTTCGGCCATGTGGGACTGGCCATGACGACGTCCTGCGTGGCCCTCCTAAACAGCGTGCAACTGGCGGTGCGTCTGAAAAGATTGGTCTGTCTGGGCGGCGCAACCCGTTGGATTCGTTTTCTAGGTTCTGTGCTGATGGCGGCGTGTGCGTGCGGTTGGGCGGCAGCCTGGACGGTTGAATGGGCTTCGGCCTGGGTGGTGTCTGATTTCAAAGGGCGGTTGATCTCGGTGGCGGCGGGGGTTGGAGCGGGTATGTGGGCCTACGGTCTCACGGTGCTCCTGCTGCGCGTTCCCGAGTGCATGGATATGCTGCGATGGGCCTGGCGGCGCATTGGGACTGTGCGACAGATGGCCGGCGGCAGGATGCATTGACTTGCGCCTTTATTGTCGTGCATAATCAACGCAGACGACGGAGGAACGCCATGGCTTATGTGATATCGGACAAGTGTACGCGTTGCGGTAGCTGCATGGGGGTTTGCCCGCAGGAAGCCATTTCGGAAGGACCGGAACGCTACGTGATTGACCCGGAGAAGTGCGTGGATTGCGGTCTTTGTGAGAGCGAATGCCCGGTCGAAGCCATTTCAGCGGGCTGACGCCGACGGGGGGCGGATATCGCCACTTGTTTGGTCCGGTCCGGTCCCGCCGAATGGGGCTGTCGCTAGGCGTTGACCTTGTGCCGTTTAAAACCTGTGCTTTTGACTGTGTGTTCTGTCAACTGGGCACAACCACGGCGCTGACGTTGGAGCGGCGGGAGTATGTGCCGGTGGAAGCGGTTTTGGCGGAACTGGATGGTTGGCTGGCGGGTGGCGGCCGGGCCGACTATGTGACACTGGCCGGTTCTGGCGAGCCCACATTGCATGTCGGTTTCGGCCGCGTATTGGACGGCATCGGCGATCGCGCCGCGATTCGGCGGGCCTTGCTAAGCAACGGGGCGCTATTTTTTCTTCCCGAGGTGCGCTCGGACGCTGCGAAAGCCGAGGTGGTCAAGGTGTCCTTGAGTGCCTGGGATCAAGCATCCTTTGCGGCGGTGAATCGTCCGCACTCGGAACTTCGGTTTGAATTGGTGGTGGATGGACTGCGGCGCTTTCGGTGCGAATACTCCGGCGAATTGTGGGTGGAAACGATGCTGGTGGGCGGGTTGAATGACGGGCCTGAGGCGGTGGACCGCATAGCAGCGCTCGTGACGGAGCTTGCGCCAGACAAGGTGCAGCTCAACACGGTTGTCAGGCCGCCGGCGTTTTCCGAAGCCCAAGCGGTCGCAAAAGAGCGGCTGACCGAATTGGCAAACAGGTTTCGACCTGCTGCCGAAGTAATCGGTGAGGCTGACCGGCTGTCGGAAGAAGCGGGCGAAGGCGCCCCTTCGTGGAATGACGCCGAGCGCCTAATGCGGCGGCATCCCTGTACCGTCCGGGATGTGGCCTCGTTCCTTGAGCTTCCAGAGAAGGAAGCGGAAGCGCTCCTGGCTGAAGCAGTGCGCCAAGGACGGATTCGACCTCAGCCGGTGGCCGATCAGGTCTACTACTCGGCGGCAGACGCAAGCACCGTTACCGGAGACGAGGATTCACGTGCCCCGTCTCGGGATCGGTGATTTTCTCAAGATAGAGACGCAGCTCACGGTCATACTCGGCTTCCATGCTGGCGAGGCGCAGTGCGCGAGCGGCGGCGCTCAAGCCTTCGCGCGGGGCGTCGGCGTCTTTGGCGCTTTGGTAACGAGCTGCGGGATCTGGTTGCAGGAATCGACGCAGTGCTTTGACGAGGGACGGAATCGCCCGCACATCTGCGGGCAATCGCTGATCCAGGCCGTCCAGCAGCTTCATTTTGAAATCGAGCAACTGCTCGTCGTTCATATCGCAGCAGTCCTGCAAATAACGCCCGGTGAGCATTTCCAGCCCGACCACACCCGTGCTGAACAGGTCGGTTGACATCTGCCCAATCTCCAGACGGTGGGTTTCAGGGGCCATGTAGAAAGGACTTCCCAAGAGAATGCTGATGCGTTCGCCGATGGTGACGGCGCGACCAAAATCCACCAGTTTAACCGACCCCATGCGGTCAATCATGATGTTGGATGGTTTGATGTCAGCGTGCAGGAAGCCGGCTTCATGCACACCGGACAATCCGAGCAAGACCTTGCGAAGAATGTACACAGCCAATCCCGGTTGCAGCATGAACCGGTCGTCTTCGATTCGAAACAGAACCGACAGGAAGTGATTCCATTCGTCATCGGTTGACTGACTGCGCGCGATAGCCAAGTGCGTTCCCTCCAGCAGGAATTGAAGGTCCAGGCCGTCAATTGCCGCCATCTGAAGGTACCCCACGCCGTTGCATTCGTCGTAGTACTCGCGGGTGACGAGATGATCGTTATGAATGGGCTGCAGCCTGGAGACTTGGCCTGCGAGACGGCCCATATCAGTCCAATACTGTTCTGCTGAAGAATAGATGGCCGGGTCGTGCAGCTTCACGGCGTGACGGGTGAGACATCCCCGTCCTCCTTGCCGGATCGCCAGAAATACGATGCCCTGCCGTCCTTTGCCCAGTTCGCGGACAAAATGGTACGGCACTGGATACCGGATGGCGCGTTCGCGAATTATCGCATGGTAGTTCTCGATGAGCCGCTGGCGATCAGTATCAGCGCTTGAAAGGGGGGGGATGATGCCATCCAGAACGGTCTCCTGCTGGCTGGCGCGGGATGCTGGCGTCTTTGAACTCATATTTGACATGCAGTCCTTATTACTTTAGCGACGGTTTTCCTATAGCTGCGTGGCGCACGGCATTCAAGGTCTTTTCAAAAGGCGTGGGGCGGGAGATAGATGCGGCAGGCGGACAACGACCGAGTCCATGGCTGAAAAGGCTGTCGTGGTGCGAGCAAAAGGTGACAGTTTGTGTGCGATCAAAATTGGGATTCTGCGGAGCGGGGCTTGACAAGAGGAGAGCGCATGAGAGGGTGGTCGCGGCACGGGCGGGATAGGGCTCTGCGGGAGCGCAACCCGAGCGGCCCGCGCCCCGGTGGTTGAGTAACTCAGCCCCGCCCCGCGGCGATTTCGGTTGCTGCGGGGTTCTTTTTTCGGGGCGTGTCTCAATCACCGGTTCGCGCGATAAACTCCGGGGGTTTGGGGGCAGCGTCCCCAATGGGCTACAATCCCAGCCTATGAAAAAAACAAAGCACAGTTGGCTCATCGTCTGGCGTCTCCGCTGATTCGGCACATTTTGGAGGGGGTGCGTGCCGGAGAGATATCCGCTCGGGCGGCGGCGGAAAAGTGGTCCTATATCTGGGCCGTCCGCAAAACCCTACGCAGTGGCGACGATGGCCGCATCCCCATCGGCCCTCGCCGCGTCCGACTCGAAGTCCCGCCCCGCACAGCGCTGATCCTCCGCTTCCACCCCTCGGGCCACACCTCCGTCTTGGCCCAACCCCCCGCCCCCAACACACTCCCCATCCTGCTGTTCACCAACCGCCCCACCGAAAAATCCCAATTTTGATCGCACGAAATTGCACAGTTTTGAAAACTACACAACAAAATCGCTTGTATAACTTGACTATTGCAAAAATACTGTATAATTTCTCACAAGTATGGCGGATTGCTTCATAGCCAGGACTCTTTCGGACAGATTGCCGAAGCCGGATGAACGGCGATTGGTGGTGCTGACAGGGGCGCGGCAGACGGGTAAGACGACGCTGGCCCAGTCACTCTACGGCGGGCTTCGGTATGTGAATCTCGATGCATTGGAATACCGGGATCAGCTTCGCTCGGTGTCGTCGTTCGGCTGGGGGGCGGCGGTGAAAGGAAACAGCGCGAACGACAATGAAGGATGTTGGATCATCGCGGGGGTCGAGACCGCGCCACGGTGGCTCGGTTGGGACGGGCCCTCGGTTGGACGGCCCCGAAGAGGGGTGTAAGGGCTCGCGATGACGAGCCGAAGGAGAGAGCCATGAACAAGAAGACAAGCAAATGGGCGGCCTTGGCGGCAGTTCCACTGCTGTTGGCCGTCTCGGATCGGGCGGACGCGGCGTTGACGCTGTCGGACGGCAGCACGGTGGCTATTTTGAATCCCGCCGGGACCAGCGGCACTCCCGTCAAGCCGGGCACAAACGGCGCGGATGTGCGTATGATAGATGACAGCTGGCAAAATCAGAACGGCCATTATCCGTTTTACCGAAATAGCAGTATTTTGGCGGGCGTTGAATATGCGAATTGGGTAAAAGCGTTCACAACGCCCGCGAGCGTGAACCCGATTTCGCGAATATTGATCCCCGGCACGTATGACGGACGCGGCTCTGGTATTGATGGCGCCCAGACGTTGAAAATCGAGTTATGGCAGGGGCCCGTCGGAACGGGGACGCTGGTTTATTCGGCCACCGGCAACCCGACGAACTCGAATCAATATGCGACCCCCGTGAACAATGTGGATAACGAACGGGGTTGGGTCGAATTCCTGTTCGCGTCTCCGATCGGCATCGCTCCCAGCACGACATACCACTTTGTAATGAGGGGTATTGATGGCGATTCGTCCCACGATGACGCCAGCTTGCGTATGGGCTTGAACACGACGAACAATAGTCCCGGGTTCAGGTATGTGTGGGAGGGAACGCCATTTAGCGGCGCCGTCGCCAGTATTGTCGTGGATGTGATTCCCGAACCGGCTTCGACAGGCGTGCTGGTGCTGGGCGTGCTGACGGTTTTGATTCGCCGCGGCAGGCGTGGGGTGTAAAAAAAGCGGTTGCGCGACACATTCTTTTTTTACGCCGGACCGGGTGCGGGGTTGACTGAACCTGGCGTTCGGAGCGTTACGGGCAAGGGTTCGGCGGCGGCAAGCCAAGAACCCTTGCCGTCACGCTACAATGCATCGGGGTCGCGCGCGCCGAGATACCGCGTCCTTGTCGCGCCGAGTGGCAGGCAGAGCCTCCCATTCAGGCTTCAGGGGCGCGGTTCCGGGCCGCGCACGCTACGGCGAGAGATCAATGATGAAAAAACATTTCGATTTCTGGTCCGGTTGACAGCCCCGCAAATGGCGCTCCTGTGCGGAGCGCTCGCGGGGCTTCCCGCATTCGGCGACGCGCCCCGCGGCGCCGGGGCGCCTGCGCCTTGGCAATCGCAACAATGGCCGCCGGCACGCGCGCTCGTCTGGACCGGAAACGGCGATTTCGAGCATCTGGGCAACTGGCGCACGCTCGGCGGCCGCGCCCGCCGACCGGCTGCCCGACCGCGACACTGACGTGATCATTCGTGGCCGGCTGAACGTGAAGAACCACTGCGAGGTTCGCCACCTAACCATCGAGAACGACGCCTCCATGAACGGGCCGATCCTCGGTCCCTGGATGACCGTGTACGTCAATATTCACGTCCTGCCCACGGGTCGGCTTTGGGTCTTCGGGATCGCCGGCGACAAGCACACCTATTTGAAAGTCGAGGAGAGCCGGTTCCCGACGCCGCAGGACAACCAGGGCCACAGCCGCAGTGCCGTCACGCACAAGTTCGTCGTGAACAAGCTGGGCGACGCCTCGGTCGAGGCGCTGGGCGATATCGGCGTCAACGACGAGGTGCTGGTCACCGGCGGGCGGCTGATCATCAACGGCACCTTCCGTTGGACCGCCGCCCGCGACAAGGGCCTGATGGAAATCTTCGACGGCGGTACGGTGGAGTTGCAATCCGGCGCCCGGATGGGGCCGTTCTTTCATTCGACGCATTTCTACAAGTTTCACCTGAATGTCTATCGTAACGGCACACTGCAGGCCGGCTCGCCGGATCGTCCGCTGACGCGCGACGCCCTCGTGTTGCTCGGCTTCGCCGATCACGCCGGACACCGGCCCGGTTATTCGGGTATGTTCGCGGCCCGCGGCAGCAACCTGCGCGTCTTCACGGCCGATCCCCGGCAGGCGCGACTGGTGTTCAGTTCGTTGACCGCTTTTCCGGATATCTACGGACCGCGCGGAGAGGTCATGGGCGATCCCGGCGTTCCGGCATCCGGCAGCCGGGGCATCCACCTGCAACTGGGTTTCGCGCCCGACCAATACCGGTCGGTGCGTTTCGACTACGTGGCCGAGGGCGGGCTGAAAATTCCCGATCCCGCGCACTCGGACGCCCGCGCCCCATGCCGCGCGCCGCGCTCGCCGAGCTCCGCCGCGTCTTCCTGCCCGGCGCTTGATCGGCCTCGGAGGACGTTGGGGGCAGCGCCCTGCGCTCAGACTCCGACTATCCTCTCCGAG
>CALHGX010000020.1 GCA_938031185.1 uncultured bacterium | reverse complement strand
AGACGGTTTATTCAGCCGTTTTGCCAGAGGAGATGAGAACTCCCGGGGGAGTTCGATTCCGTGGCCGTTGGGGGACGGCCACGGAAAGGCGCGCGCGCGGCCGCAGGCCCGAGGCCTTCGGTCTAAAGCCGACTGCCCCTTATCGCGCGGAGCGGTCAGGGGCGACGGCGGCGAGAAGAAGGTCGCGGACTTCCACGACGCCTTTAAAACGGCCGCGAACCGAGAGTTGAAGGTCAAGGGTGCCGGCCGGAAGATCAAAGGTCTGACGGGCCGATTGCCATCCCTCTCGCCGGACTTGGGCTGGTTCCTTTACGACGTGCTGTTCGATGCGGTTGGTGGCAGCGCCGCTGACGCGGGTGACGGATACCACCAGAGCCACAGTGCCTTCGAAGTCGGCGCTCTTACGGAAGAAGCCTTCAGCGGTGAAACGCCGCCAAGGGCCAGGCTGAATGATGGGGCCGACGAGGCGTATGTCCGCCTCGGGTGTTTCGGACCGCAACAGGAGGCCGGGGCTCACGCCGTCCACCCGGACGGGGTTCCAGTGCTGACGGTATCGGTTGCCAATGGCGATATACCAGCCTGCGCCAAGTTCTTCGGTTGCGTCTGTCGTAGTGAGAGGCGGCAGGAGGTTCGTTCCGGGCTGGACGGCATCGGCGGTGATTGGCGCGGGCGACGTTTCTCCGATCGTCATGGCCCGTGTGGTGTGGCGCGTCCACAGTGCGGCCGCCACAGCGCAGCAGAGAACCAGCAGGCCGACGGCCACGACGAACCGCTGCCGCCACGCCCGCAGCCGTCCCTGCAGCACGCGGAGGTCCTGCACCGCGACCACATCCTTGGCGCCGTTTTCGGCGGCGGTGGGCGGGTTGAACCCCAGCATCTTGCGGAGCGGCGGAGCGCCACGCCGTGGATCGGCATTCAAAAAGTAGCTCGAATCGAGCGAGGCCCCGGCTCGTTCGGCGGCTTCGCGGTAAGCGTCGAGATCGAAGGGGATTTGACGCCAGTATACGGCGCGTTCCTCGGCATCGTAGAGGCAGTAACTGGCGCGCGCGCCGCCGTCGCGAGGGGAGCCCACGGAACCGACGTTGACCAGATAGCGTTTGCCTTCTTCGAGACAGAAGTCCTGTGGTTCCAGGCGATAGGGCGTGTTGCTTGCGCCGATCAGGTAAAGACCGGGCGTGTGTGTGTGGCCGACAAAGAGGAGCGGTTCAGGCACGGCATTCCAGGAGGGTAGGGCATCCGCCGGATCGACGACGTAGTTGAAAAGCGCCGGATTAGCGAAGTCGCCATGGGCGCAGCGAAAGCCTGGACCGGCCAGGGACAGCGGCCAGGAGGCGAGGAAATCGAATGCGTGGCGGCCAAGCCGAGCGCGGGTCCAAGCCAGGCTTTGCCGCGCCCGCTCGTGGAAAAGATCTTCGTTGATCTTGCCGCACAGGGCGGCGTCGTGGTTGCCGAGAACGAAATGGTGGACATCGGCGTAAACGGCTTCCAGCGTTTCGCGAGGACTGGGACCGTAGCCGATGACGTCCCCGAGGCTGATGATGCGATCAGCCTTCAGGCTGCGAATGTCAAGGAAGACGGCGTTCCAGGCCTGCCGGTTCGCATGAATGTCGGATACGATCGCGAAACGCATGGGGTGGAGGGGGGGCAGGTTAGAGGCCGCCGAAGATTCATTCCCCCCACTTGCAGATAATGCAATGGCGGCAGTCCATGGCGGGCGGCGGAGCGTATGCGCGGCCCTTGCGCGCCGCTCGGCGCGCCTCCATCCGATTCATCAGCGCCAGGATGCAGCCCAGAACAATGAAGCCTCCCGGAGCCAGGATCAGCAGCAGGATGGGCTGATAGCCGGGCAGATGCCATCCGAATCCCTTCCATAGGGTCAGGGACCCGTTGCCGATGGTTTCTCGAATGGCGCTGACCGCGGCTAGCGCGAGTGTGAAACCAAGCCCCATGCCCAGGCCGTCGGCGAGAGATAGCCAGGCGGTATTACGCGCTGCAAAAGCTTCGGCCCGACCGAGAATGATGCAATTGACAACGATCAAGGGGATGAAAATGCCGAGATTCTTGTGCAGCTGGTGGGCGAACCCGTTCATGAAGAGGTCCACGAGCGTCACGAATGTCGCGGCCACAATGATAAAGCAGGGGATACGCACCTTGGACGGGATATATTTGCGCAGCAAGGATATCACCACGTTCGAGCACGTTAGCACAAAGGTGGCGGCTAGCCCCATGCCAAGGCCGTTTTCGAGAGAAGTGCTGACGGCCAGCGTCGGACAAAGCCCGAGCACGACGCGGAACACGGGGATCTCCTCCCACAAACCCTTGAGGAATTCACGGCGAAAGCTCACGGTGTTCCTCCTTTGGCCGCGGCACTCGGGCGGGCGGTCATTTTCGAGCGTATGGCAGCGGCGTTTTCGCTATAGACCTCGAGGCCCGTCCTGATCGCTTCGGCGACAGCGCGCGAAGAAATGGTGGCGCCCGTGATGGCTTGTATCTCGCCGCCATCTTTCGCCACGGCGGCCCATCGCGTATTAATCACCGGCCGTCCAATGAATTGATCAAGGAAAGAAGGTTCCTTGATGCGAGCGCCAAGTCCGGGCGTTTCACCGTCGGCCTGAAGCACCTTGACGCCCTGGACCTTGCCGTCCGCGGAGAGACCAACGAAGATTCGAATCGGGCCGCCATAGCCTTTCTCGGACGCGGATTCGAAGGCAACGCCGGCGAACGCATCCCCCTTGCGGCCGATAAAGAACGTCCATTGGCGTCCGTCATGTTCAATCTCCACCGTTTCCGCTTCAGGATCGTTGTCGCACCCCTTCAGGATTTCACGAAGTGCCTGCCGCTTTTCCGCCCGCGCCGCTTCTTCGATGGGGTCGCTCGTGACCTGGTTCGCCCAGGCCAGAAGAAGACCGGCAACGGCGCAGAAGGCCGCCATCACGCCCACGAGCCGGAACGTCTCTTTCATGCGGTTTGCTCCCTTTGATTCCTAAGACTTTTTTGGACGGCGAACATGGCCGAACACCCGCGGCCGCGTGAACCTGTTTATCAGCGGCACCACGGCGTTCATCAGAAGAATGGCAAAACTGGTCCCTTCGGGATAACCGCCCCATAGCCGGATGACCATCGTCAGCACCCCACATCCGATGCCGAAAATCGCCATGCCGGTTTTGGTGACGGGAGACGTCACCATGTCGGTGGCCATGAAGATGGCTCCCAGCAGAACGCCGCCGGTGAGCAGATGGAAGAGCGGTCCCAATTGATGGACGGGGTCGGCAATTTGGAGCGCGGCTGCCATGAGGGCCACGGTGGCCAGGTAGCACACCGGCGTTTGCCAGTAAATGGCCCGCCGCCACAAGAGGTAGAGGCCGCCGATCAACAGGGCCAGCCCCGAAACCTCGCCAATACATCCGTTCTTGAACCCGAGGAAGAACTGCCAAGCGGTGGCGGCGTTGAAGAGGAAGGGGATTCCGTGCCCGGAAGCGACGGACGTCTTGAGCAGCCCGAGCGGCGTAGCGGAGGTTACGGCATCCGCCCCGGCCAGGGGGTGGGGGATGTGCCACTGCGACCACGAGGTCATCTGCATAGGGAACGAGATCAACAGGACGACACGACCGATCAGGGCGGGGTTGAACAGGTTGTATCCGATGCCGCCGAAGACCTGTTTGGCGATCACGATGGCGAAGAAGGCGCCGACAATCGCCATCCAGGAAGGCAGATCAGGCGGCAGGTTCATTGCGAGAAGAACGCCCGTCACGACGGCGCTGAAGTCGGTGATGCTGGGATCGCGGCGCATGGCGGCTCGGCAGGCGTACTCGAACAAGACGCAGGATGCGGCGCAAACGATCATCAGGCGCGCCGCGTTCCATCCGAAATGCCAGCAGGCGAACATCGCGGCGGGGGCCAGAGCCAGCAAGACGGAGAGCATGATGCGGCGGACGGAATCTCCGCTATGCGCGTGAGGGGAGGGACTGATCAGCCGCTTGTTCTGGATGGGATCGGGCATGAGGTGTTACTTCACAGCTTGGGATTCGCGTTGACGGCGCAGCGTGGCCACGCGCGCCTTGCCCTGTTTCATATGCTGCACCAGCGGGCGCGCGGCCGGGCATTCGTACGCGCAGCAACCGCACTCGATGCAATCCAGCACGTTCAATTCTTCCGCTGCCTCGTAATCCTCCGCCTCGAGGTGCTCGCTTAGGGTGCAGGGCATCAAACCCATCGGACAAGCCCCCACGCAGCGCCCGCAACCGATGCAGGGCATGGACTGATATTGGGGGACCACGCGGCGCGTCAACGCCAGCAAGCCTGAAGTGGTCTTGGCGGTGCCGGCTTCCAGTGTGGCGACGGCTACGCCCATCATCGGGCCGCCCACCACGATCTTGACGGTATCTTCGGTCAATCCGCCACAGAAATCCACCAAATCCTGCAGCGGCGTGCCGACGGGCGCCAGCACATTGCGCGGCCGCCGAATGCCGGGCCCGGTGACTGTGGTGACGCGCCGCAGAAGCGGCCGCTGCGCCACCACCGCCTCGCGCACCGCCACGGCGGTGGCGACGTTCTCCACCAGCGCGCCGACATCCATGGGCAGACCGCCGGAAGGAACCTGGCGGCCCAGCACGGAATAAATCAGTTGTTTCTCGGCCCCTTGCGGGTATTCCGTCTTCAGAATCACCAAAGCGACGCCGTCGTCGGCCCCTTTCATGGCGGCTTCCATGGCGCGTATGGCGTCAGGCTTGTTGTCCTCAATCGCCACGCGGAGATGGCTCGCACCGAGAATTTTGCGCAGGATGCAGGCCCCTTCCCAAACGCGGGCCGCATCCTCCACCATCAGTCGGTGATCGGCGGTGAGATAGGGCTCGCATTCCGCGCCGTTGAGGATGAGCGTGTCGATGGTCTTCCCCGGGGGCGGGGTCAGCTTCACGTGGGTGGGGAATCCCGCCCCGCCCATGCCGATTACACCGGCCTGGGCAACGCGATCCACCATTTCCTTGGGGTGCAGCCGAGTCCAATCGGCTTCGTCGGGCCGATGGTCTTCCATCGCGCCGTCGGTCTCGATGACCACGGTCAGGGCATACTTCCCGTTGACGGCGGGCCGCTCCTCAATCGCCTTGACGACGCCGGAGGCGGGCGCGTGCACCGCCGAAGAGACGTATCCGCCCGGCTCGGCGATGCGCTCGCCAGCATGGACTTTTTGTCCTTTCTGCGCGATCGGCTTGGAGGGTACACCGATGTGCTGAGCCAGTGAAATGGAGAGCGTTTTCGGCAGCGGTAACGCCTCGATGGGCGCGCCGGCTGTTCCCCATTTGCGATAGGCCGGATGCACGCCGCCACGGTTTCGGAACATGGCCCGCATGACGTTCAACCGATCATACCTCCACGGTCTTCTTCAGCCGCCTTCGCTCGATGGTGTGCTGGGGGCAGCGGGACACCACCTCGTCATTGTCTAGCGGGACCTCGTAATCCACCACCGCCAGATTGTTTTTCATGCGAATGCCTTTTTCGTTGACCAGTTTCACGCAGACGGTGCAGGCGATGCAACCGACGCGGCACACTTTACGCACCAGCGGTCCGCGATCATGAGAGTTGCACAGCACGTGGATGAGGCTGGATTCGGGCGCCATTTTGATCAGGCGCCGCGGGCAGGCGGCCACGCACTGACGGCAACCGATGCACAGTTCCGGATGCACAACCGCCAACCGGCCCGCTGTGATCTCGATCGCGCCGACGGGGCAGACGCGGGCACAGGTGCCAAGACCGAGGCACCCGAAACGGCAGTCTTTGCCGCCGCCGCCCGCCAACTCAGCTGCGGCGCAGTCGGCCAACCCGTTATAGAGCGTGGAACGGGAAGCCGCAGCGTCATCTCCCTTGCAAAGGACCAGGGCCACCTGGCGCTCGCCCGCCACCGCTTCCACCCCCAAAAACGAGGCCACACGCGAGACCGTCTCATGACCGCCGGGCTTGCAGAGATTGACAGGGATCCCTTTTTCCAGCATGGCGCGGGCGTATTCCGAACAGCCGGCGAATCCGCAGGCGCCGCAGTTGATGCCCGGCAGCAGCTCGGCGAGGGCCTCCAGCCGCGGGTCCTCATGCACAGCAAAGAAACGGGAGGCTGCCGCAAGAACCGCGCCGCAAACGATGCCGGTTCCGCCAATGACAAGAATGGGTATCCAGAGCCCCATAGATCTGTTCACATCTTGACCAGACCGGCAAAGCCCATGAAAGCAAGACTCAGCAGGCCCGCCGTAACCAACGCAATGGCTACGCCGCGAAACGCGTCGGGCGGATGGGCGCGCTCAATGCGCTCGCGCATGCCTGCGAAGATGAGGAGGGCCAGCGCGAAGCCGAGCGCCGCGCCGAAGCCGAACGTCACGCTTTGGAAGAAGGAGAACTTCTTCTGGACGTTCAGCACAGCCACGCCCAGCACCGCACAATTGGTGGTAATCAGAGGAAGATAAATGCCGAGAGCCTTGTGCAGGGCGGGAGCGCTCTTTCGGAGAGCGATCTCCACAAATTGGACAAAGGTGGCAATGACTAGGATGAAGGCGATGGTTTGCAGATACTGGAGGCCCAAGGGCTCCAGCACCGTTGCGCGCAGGAGCCAAGTCACCGCCGAGGCGCAGGTCATGACGAAGAGAACAGCCAAGCCCATTCCGCCTGCGGTCGGAATGTCCTTGGAGACCCCAAGGAAAGGGCAGATGCCCAAAAAGCGGGTGAGCACAAAATTGTTCACCAATACTGCGCCAATAATCAGCAGAACGTACTGCATGATGGTCGCGTCCGAAAACGGCTGGAGAACATACCAAAACGGCACCCTAAAGGAAGAAGAAAAGCTTACCCGCATAAAAACGGTTCACGAATGAACGGAAATGAGCGGGCCTGTTGACGGTTGTTTTTGCCCGCGACCTATTCGCGCCCTGCTTCGTTGCACAGCGCCTTGATGCGGTGCGCCGCATGAGCAAACCGTTCCCATGGCACATCGGGGGGGATCATATGGTCGAAGCCGGGCCCTTGGCGGCCCATGCGCAGCATGGCGCCGGCCCGCTCCACTTCGCGGTCCGTCTCCTCAATGGAGGCCGCCAGCGCGCGCTTGTCGAGGCCGCATTCGATGCCGAGCGTCGGGTAGCGCCGGCGGTAATCGAGGATATCGTTCCCCGCCTGCACCTCGAAGGGGAAGAACATATTGACGCCATGGCGGGTCATGATGGCCACCAGTTCGCTGCAGTCGCCGTCCGTGTCCACGGAGACCACGCGCGCGCCGATGCCGCGGGCGAAATCGGCAATACGGTCGTAACAAGGCATCATGAATTCCTCGACCATTGCCGGCGAAATCAGAGAGCCCTGCCGCCCCGACATGTCTTCCCAGATATGGATATGATCCATGCGAACCTCCGCCGCGACGTGCTCCCAAAGCCGGATCCACAGGGTGGTCAGATGCTGCATCATGTCCCGGATCATGTCGGGGGTTTCGTAGAAGCCGATCAACAGGGCTTCGACGCCCATCAGGTCCCGCGGCATGCCAAAGACGCCATAGGGGAACCATCCGACTTGTACGGCCTCGCCGGTGGCGCGCAAGCGGGCGCGAAAGGCCTTCCAGTCTTCCGCGATGCGTCCTGCGGTCTCGGGGTTCAACCTTTCGGCTTTGAGCCGTTCCCAGTCATCGGGGGTCTTGACGGGGTAGTCAAGGACTCCGGCATGGAACTGCCATCCCGGCGGTTTCGCATGGTGATGCCCCTTTCGTCGCGCCAGACGATTAGATCGCCTTCCTCCCGCAGCACCTGGTGAGGATAGGGAGGGAATATGCCGGCATGAATGGCGGGTCTCGCAAAGGACAGGTCGTAACCGAACTCCCGAGCCGGATCGAGCGCAGGATTTCCCGTTTCCGCTCGCCATCGGTTCAAGGTCTCCGTCCAAGGCATCCACCCGAGATTGACGCCGAACGGCACACGATCCACGGATTCTCCGACCAAGCATCGAACCAGTCTTTCTCCAGGGGGCAGTTCTTTCACGTGACTTTTTCCTCTGATGGCTCGGGGGAAGTTTGACCTCGGCGATTTCGTCTGCCGTAGCAAGCTAGCTTTTTTTGAAACGGTGTGTCCTGGGCTTAAGGGAACGACACTTTAGGCGCTTGCCGTTCAGCAGGCGCCTCCACTTCGAAAAGTTGTGCCGGGGCGAACCCCATGGGCCCGGCTAGCAGCACGGCGGGGAAGGTCTCGCGGGCGGTGTTATACGCCATGACGGCGTCGTTGTACGCCTGGCGGGCGAAGGCGACCTTGTTTTCCGTGGAGGTCAGCTCCTCCATCAGGCGCATCATGGTCTGGTTGGCTTTGAGGTCCGGATAGGCCTCGGCCACGGCAAAAAGACGGCCCAGCACGCCGGTGAGCTGGCTTTCGGCGCCCAGGAGCTGCTTGACCGCTGCGGCATCGGCCGGATTGGCGGCGGCGCGCCGGCCGGCCGCGTAGGCGGCGTTGCGCGCCTGGATCACCGCCTCCAGCGTGACGCGCTCGTGTTGGAGATAGCCCTTGGCGGTCTCGACGAGGTTGGGGATCAAGTCATAGCGGCGCTTGAGTTGCACGTCAATCTGGGCGAACGCGTTCTTGAAGCGGTTGCGCAGCGTCACCAGTTTGTTGTAAAGGACGACCATCAGCAACGCGACGGCGGCGAGAACGATCAGCACGACCATCCAGGGTGTCATGGCACAGTCTCCCAAGATCAAAAGGACGACGCGGCCTCCCGCGCCTCTACCTGTAGACTTATAGGGCAACCCGTCGAGCCGGCGCAAGCGCAAAGCGTCTCTTCTTTCGCCGGTTTGCTCGCCGCCGAAGCGCTGGTTGGCTATTGCGATGGCGGCCCGAAGGAGTAAGATCGCCAGCAAAGGATGCCGCTTGCCGAACGAACGGGCCGGCGGCGGGGAAAGCGGGAGTCAACACCTCATGACGATGAAAGAAGGCAAGAAGAGCGGGGGGCATCACATTCGGAACCGGCTGTTCTCGGGGCTGCTGATTCTGGTGCCGTTGGGCATTACCTTCGGAATCAGCCGGATTATTTTCTTCATGATTGCCGGATTTCTCAAACCCCTGGTACGGCTGCTGCCGTGGCGGTTCTCGGAACTGGGGCTGATGTTGGTCTCCGCGGCGGCGTTTGTGCTGTTGGTGTACGCGATAGGGGCCATCACGGCGCACGTGATGGGGCGGCGATTGCTCGCGCTCGGGGAGGCCCTGATCCTGCGCGTGCCCGTGGTGCGGACCATCTACAGCGCATCCAAACAGGTGGTGGACGCGTTTTCTCCGCAGGGGCGATCCACGTTTCGCGGCGTGGCGCTCGTGGAATTTCCCCGCGCCGGGATGAAGACGGTGGCCTTCATCACCGGCACGATCCGTTCGGCGGACGGCGAACGGTACTATAAGATTTTTGTGCCGACGGCGCCCAATCCCACGACCGGTTTTCTCCAACTGGCGCGGCCGGAGCAGGTGGAGGAAACCGATCTCTCCGTAGAGGACGGGCTCAAGATGCTGTTTTCCGGCGGCGTGATTTCTCCCGAGACGGTGGCCATGCGACCGTCACAGGAGACGGGCAAGGCGGCAGCCGCCCCTGCGAAGGCGTAGCGGCGATGACAGAGGAGCGTACCACTCCCGACGGCCGCCGATGGGTGGTTATGGATGAACACGGCGCCACATGGAGCGCTGCGACCGAGAAAGCCGAAACCTTCCGGCGTCGGCTGGCCGGCTGGATGGGGCGCTCGGTTGTCGGACCTGGCGAGGGGCTCTGGCTGGAACCGTGCCGCTGTGTGCACACGTGTTTCATGCGTTTTCCGTTGGATATCGTTTTCATAAGCGGCGGAGACCGTGTGCTGAGGGTGGTGCGCAGCGTTCGGCCTTGGCGGGTGGTCTGGGGCGGCTGGCGGGTTCGAAGCGCGCTCGAAGTGCCTGCAGGCTCTCTGCCGGGCCATGCAGCCGTCGGCGCCCGATTGATCAAGGCGCGTCATCCCTCAACGGCTCAATGCTGAGAATCTCGGCTTTTCGGATGGTCACGGTGATGCCCGGCGCCGTTTCCAGCACAATATCGCCGTTGGGGTGTTGGCGGATCAAGGCGCCTGTTCTTACGTCTTGAGGCTGAATCCCCGTTCGAACCAAGGTGTCGGGAATGAACCGGCGCGTCATCTTCTCGTGGAGGTTAACAACTTGTCCGGACTCAATCTGGATGCGCACGGGCGAATGCGTGTAACCCGTCCGCGCCAGTTGAACGGTGTGCGGCCCGCGCGGCAACCAGTCCACCACGAAAGGATCTGACACTACGGCGGATACGGCGGAAATGGTCACGCCCTGCCGTTCGCCGTCAACGAAAACCTCCACCCCGGCCGGCTCGGTGACGAGAATGAGGGTGCCGCTGTTCCGGGTCAGGCGAAATTCCTCCGTAATGGCGCCGGCGGGCGGGACGCGGACCGTGCGGGCCGCCGGTTCATGGCCTTTCGCCTCGGCGCGAACACGGTGCGCACCCGGGGGGAGGTTGGATATCACCATCGGCGTCACGCCGGCGTACTCGTCGTTCAGATACACCCGTGCGCCGTCCGGTATGGAGACGACACGGACCACGGAGGGCTGCGGACGAAGCGCCACATCAATGGTAAGCGCATCGCCGGCGCGAAGAGCTCTTTTTTCTCTATGTGGATAGAAGCCTTCCAGCGTCAGTTCAATATTCGCTTCTCCTGCCGGGACGCGATCCACCGTGCAGGGCGTTTCTCCCTGCCGGGCGCCATTGACGAAGACGGTGGCGCCCGTGGGCGTGGAGACGACAGAGAGAGTCGCCGCGTCCGATGTCAGCAGCGCCTGCACGCGCCGGGGAATTCGGTCCATGGCCGAAACTTCCATGGTCTTGGGCTGGAAGCCTGGCGCGCGGAACAGCAGACGGTGCGTTCCAAGGGGGACGTCCGTAAGCAGAAGGGGCGTGACGCCGCGGAAATTGCCGTTGATTTCCACTTCAGCGCTCGGCGGGACGGACTCGACGAGGATCAGCGCATTCAGCGGTTCCATGGTGATATCCACGGCGGCCCGCCGGCCCGGCAACAAAACGACGGTTCTGCGCGCCGTTCGGTATCCCTCCTTACGCAACTCCAGAAGATGGGCGCCGGAGGCCAGACGGGTAACGGTGGTGGGGGTGGCATCCCATGCCTGGCCATTGATGAACAGCGATGCGCCGGAAGGGGAGGAGTTCACTCGGATCTGCCCCCAGTCGGCCCGCTCGGAGCTGATGCGGTCGCATCCGGCGGTCGCAACAAGGACCATCGCCAGGATGGCCGGCCTGATGGCGGCGGCAAGGCCAAGCCGGTGGTCGGGGTGCTTTGGGCCATGATTCATGAACGGGACCCCTTGCGATCCGCATGGCGCTCGACGTCGAGCAATTTCTCCCGCGCCCATTGATGACGGCTGTCGGCAGCATCGGGAATCAAATCCAAGATGGTGCGCAAGGCGCGAGCCGATTCCGTCCAGTCGCGCAGCTTGATGGCCCGTTCGGCCCGAAATTGCTGATCTTCGAACTTTTCCTGCAATGCCCTTTTGGCGTCCTCGATGCCCGCCACAGCCCGGCGATGGAAATCCGGTTTGGGTTCCACGGTCTCAAGATGCCAGACGCATTCCTGGAACGATCGGATGGCCGATGCGAGATTCCCGAAACGCACCTCGCGGTCATCGTAGAACTTTTCCGCGGCCCGCAGCGCGTCGCGCGCGCGTTCGACCAGTTGCTCGGGGGAGAGCGCCAAGGCGGCCAGGCCAAGCTCGTTCTGGGCGTACGTCTCGATGATGGCACGAACTTCCGCGAAGGCTTCCGGTTCGAGGCGGTTCGCGACACGGCTTCGGTGTGTCCGCGTTCCGAGGGTGACTTCGATATCCATGGCGTCCAATGTGTCGCGAGCCACGCCTTCATACGTCGGCTGAAGGTCGAAAAAACCGGCGCGTTCGATGGCCGCTCCGAGCTTGCGGACCGTCTCACGGTCCACCCGTTTTTCCCGGGCCACCTGACGGGCCTCCGCCAAGCTGTCAATGCGCACCGCCAGCGTCTGATCCTCAAGGCGGACGGCGTAGCGGAAGATGTTGGACGCTGTGGCTTGCACCTTTTCGTACTCGATGAAGATTGCCGGTAGCGTCGCAATCGAACTCACCGGTGCGCCCCAGGGCCAGAAGGCGGTTTGCTTGAGCAGCACGGCGGCCGCGGCGAGAGCCAGGGCGAGCCCGACTACGCTCCAGGCGGCAACCCTTGCGATCGGCGGTCGAACATGCGGTCTGCGTTTTACTGGCGGGCCGCTCCGGGCGGTCGGTGAACCGGTTGAGGATACGTCAGCCGGTTCGCCGGCGGGCGGCAGGCGTCGGTCGTGGATGACCCGAAGCGCGGTTTCGCCAATCGCAATCACATCGCCGTTTCGCAGCGGCATGTCCTGCACGGGCTTTCCGTTCACAAGGGTGTCGTTGGTGCTGCCAAGGTCGGCGACGGCGAGGCCGCCGTCGGGCTTGAAATACACTCGGCAGTGGAACCGGGACAGGGCCGGGTCTGTCAGCACGACGTCATTGGCCGAGGCGCGGCCAATGCGGGCGCCGGATTCCGGCAGCACAATGCGGCGGCCCCGATCCGGTCCTTTCTCGACCATTAGATGCGCCGATTCAGATGAGATGCTCATGCTGAAGCCGCCAGCGCAAGAAACGCGCCGACGTGTCCGTTCTACCAACCTCGCCGACCCAGTTCAAGCGAACAAGTTCAAGCCGTTCTTGCTGCATTCGTTCCGGGGCATGGGGCAAAGACCATTGCCTACAACGACTACTTGGACAAGACGCTGGCGGGATGGATGGGGAAATCACTGGGCGGGATCGTCGGCGCGGTGCTGGAGAACCAGAAACAATGGCACGAGCTGACGATCGAGCAGCTCTGGCCTGACAGGCTGTATCCGAACGACGATCTGGACATTCAGTTGGTCTGGCTCGAAGCGTTGCAGGAACGAGGACTTTATCTTACGCATCGGGACCTGGCGGAATATTGGCAGGACCGCTGCTGGTACAATTTCTGCGAGTATGGCCAATTCTTGCATAACCTCCAGCGGGGGATTGCGCCACCGTGGTCGGGGGTGTGGAACAATCGCTTCTTTTTCGAATCCGAGGGTTGTCCCATCCGAAGCGAGATCTGGGGCTTCGTGGCGCCGGGATGTCCGGCACTTGCCGCGGAAATGGCCCGACTGGATGGCGAACTGGATCATGGCGGCTTGAGCGTGGAAATCGAGATGTTCAACGCCGCGGCCGCCGCGCAAGCGTTCGTGACGGCGGATCTGAACGAGGTGTTGGCCGCGGGCCTGTCAGTGGTTTCGCCAGCGAGCCGTCTTCATGGGGTGGTGGCGCGCGTTCGGGCATTGTGTGAACGGGAGCGGGATCCTCGACGGCTGTGGCGCATATTGATGCGGCATTACGGCGATCGCGACGCCTCCAAGGCCGTCACGAATTTCGTGATTGTGCTGATGGGCCTGTTGCTGGGCCATGGCGACTTTAAAAAAACCATGTGGCTTTGCGTGTCCAGCGGATGGGACACGGATTGCACCGCGGCCACCGCCGGCGCATTGCTGGGCGTCATGGGCGGCACGGCCGCACTGCCCGGGGACTGGGTGGGCCGCATGGGGCGGAACCTGACGTGCGCGATCAAGGTGCGGCACCATGGCGCCTCGTTGGCCTCGCTGGCAGAGGATACCTGCCGCATCGGTGTGGAAATGAGCGCGACACGGAACCGCGAAGTGTCGTTTTCCGGCGCGCCGTCTGTGCCCGTTCGCCCCCCGCCGGAGCCGACTCTTTCTATGGAAGTGGCGTATCGCGAGGCCCCCGTGCTCTGGAGCGAGCGCCCCACGGTGGCGCAGGTCATTGTTCGCAATCCGCACGACGGGCCGGCGCGCGGCCGATTGGTGGTGGAAGCGGCGCCCGGGACCGAGGTGGTCGGCGGCGGGGCTATGGAAGTGGCGGCGCGAAGCGCCGCCGAGGTGTTCATCACCGCGCGGCGGCAGGAGCGGGGGCAGTGGTTGCCCGACAAGAATCTTTTCTGCGTTGTGTGGGAGGGGAAGGATGGGCTGCGTCTTCGCCGGGTGTTCGGCCTGGGCGGCGCGAGACAGTGGCTGCTCTACGGACCATACTGGCACATGTGGGACAAAGAGAAGTATCCGGTTTGTCCGTACAACAGCGGCGGGAAAATGACGCAGGTGTGGAGCGTGCCGGGTTGCGCTGGTGACAGCTACAACCAGTACGCTTACCTTGATCATGCCTACTTGGATGAACAGGCACTGTTGCAGGGCGAGCTGGCGACAGAAAGTCCCATGTTGTTGGAGGCCGGAGAAGACCTGCTTGACACGGAACAGTGGGGCGGATTTCGCGGGCAGGCTTGCTACTATCTGACCAGAACCATCCGTCTGACGGAAGGGGGGCCGCGTTCTGCCAACCTAATGATTGGTCGTAGCGGCCCTTGCCGCGTCTGGCTGGACGGGAAGGAGATTTATTGCGCTGACGGCATGCGCCAGTGGACCAGTCAGGAACAAGCGGGACAAATCGTTCTTACCGGGGCGCCGCAGCGCCTGGTGGTGAAACTAGTTCGATGGACGGATGATTTCCGCTTTCTGCTGGCTATTGGCGGAGGCGGTGACCCGGAGCAGAAGCGCGGGATTTCCTGGTTGTTGGACACTTTGGCGGATCGAATAACTCCCCCAACGGCCTGATGCAAGGTTCAGGCGAATTCAACGCGCAGGTCGCCCAGAATGGTTTTGAGGATGTTTTCCTGTGGATGGCCGTTGCCGAGGTGCTGCATGAAGCATTCGCCCCACTCGCGGCCGAAGAGGGCGCCTTGACGGCGGGGCTGATCTTTCATGTTCTCGGTGTAGGCGTCCCCGTTCAGTTGTCGAGATACTGCAGCCAGTCGCGTTGTGAGGCGTGACACTTCAGCATGGTCTCTTTGACGTCCATGACGCCACTCACATCCACGCCGATGCGCATGGGAAGTGGCCGGCCGAAAATATCGGTTAGGTTGATGGCATTCCAGTAGTAAAGATATGGGAAGCGCTTGGTGGGCGTGGTCGGCACGCCGCAGTCGAACAGCGGCACGGAGGCGATGCAGGCGGCGTTGCATACGAGCCGCGAAGTTTCCTCGTATCAACCAGATAATCCACTGGCGGCGCCAGGACGATCAAGGAGCCGCTTCGCGGATGATGCGGGTGGTGGCGCGGCGGCAGAAATCGTTGTATTCCACCGGCAGGTCCGAGCTCCCCGCTCAGTGATAATGCCCGTTCAACACGCGTGCGGCCGCCGCTGCTTCCTTGAGCCGTTGTTCGCGAATCTGCTGCGAGGTCAGTGTGGCGGAGCCGACCTCGCCGCCGGTCATGGTGGCAATGCGCACTTTCCAGCCGGCACGGGCCAAAAGGGCCAGCGTTCCTGTGGCCATGAACTATCATCCCGATGGCATCCGAAGGCCACAACTCGATCGCTCATCGACGCTTCTTTTTTTCGGCTTGATTTGAATGCGAGCCGTTCAATCCTTCAAATAGGCGAGGGTTTTGCGAACCGATTCCGCGTGATCCATCGTCGGCGCGTATTCCATGCTGAACACGCCCTTATAGCCCAAGTCCTCGATCGCACGAGCCAGGAAACGGTAGTTCACTTCGCCGTCATACAGCTCATGTCGCCCCGGCACGCCGGCCGAATGGAAGTGGCCGATTAGGTCCAGGTGAGCCCGAATATGGGTCAGCAAATCGCCTTCCATGATCTGCATGTGGTAGCAATCGAACAGCATCCGCAGATAGGGGGAGCCAATCCGCCGGCAGATTTCCGCGGAGCGGTCGCTGGAAGAAAGCCAATAACCGGCGTGATCCTTGCGCGTGTTGAGCTGCTCGAGGAGCAGGGTAACGCCCGCCTTCTCCGCCAGCGGCAGGGTGGCCTTCAATCCGTCCACCACGGAGGCATACATCGCCTCGTCGGACATGCCGGGAACGACGTTGCCCGTGCAGACGATGGTCGCGGGGATGCCGGCGGCCTTGTTGAATTCGATGGTCATCCGTGCGCGCGCCAGCCATTCCTCACGTCGCCGCGGATCGGTCAGCCCACCGCCGATGCTGCCGTCGGACGCGGCGATGACGGTGTTGGTGATTTGAACGCCATAGCGCTTGGCCATGGCGGCCAAATCCTGTGGTGATCCCTTGTAGGAGGCATCTGCGAACCACATTTCCACATGCTCCAAACCGGCTTTGGCCGCCTCGGCAAGGCGCTGCTCGAAGGGGAGGCGGTTAAAGGCCATTTCAATACACAGTCCGAATTTCATTTCTTGTTCCTCCCTTTGCAATGGGCGGCCGCTTCAAGGCAGATACGCCCGCAACACCTTGTTTATGCCTCGGGCAATCAGGGCACAATCTTCCTCGCTGTAGTCAGGATTGATTTCGATATGGATGGAGCGTCCCAGCCAGTCAAGCGTTCGGGGGCACATGTCACGACTGTATTTCGGCAGTTGTTTGGCCGGCACGGCGGACCAGGGCAACCCGTCGGCTGCGACAGACTTGCGCTCCAGGATGTGATCCCAATAGGTGAAGATATGCCAGTCGCGGACTTTGGAGTCGTAGACGCCGCCGGCCGGGACGCCTTCCGCCTGCAGCGCGGTGAGCACATTGCGGGTGCGATCGGCATCAGGCAGGAAGAAGATAAGGCAGGAGCCGGTGTCGCCCGCCGGATCGGTCAGCCGCCGGAAAGACAGGCCCGGCCGGGATTCGATGTCGTTGCGAATGGCGGCGCACGCGCGGCGATACTGCTCGATCAGGCGCGGCAGTTTCTGAATCTGCGCCAGGGCGACGGCGCCCTGCAGTTCGCTCATGCGGTAGTTTTCGCCGCAGAACAATTCGCCTTCACGCTGCTCACGGCCGAACCGGTTGGGACGCCAGCAGGCGGCGGTATCGTGCCAGCTTTGCGCCCGAGTATAGAGCCACTCGTCGTCGGTGGTGATGAACCCCCCTTCGCCGGAATTGATGATCTTGTAGTAGTCGAAGCTAAAGCAGCCCATGGTGCCGAGGCTGCCCAGTTTCTTGCCATGGAAGGAACCGCCGCAGGCCTGGGCCACGTCTTCGATTAGAGGCAGCCCCTTGCGTTTGGCCAGGTCGAGCAGCGCATCCATTTGGGCCGGGGCGCCGCGCATGTGCACGGGGACGATGGCCTTGGTTCGGCGGGTGATGGCCTTTTCAGCCGCCTTTGGATCCATATTGAGCGAGTCATCCACATCCACGATCACGGGGATGGCGTTGGAAGCGACCACGGTGGCCGCGGTGGCGAAGAACGTGTAGGCCGGCACCAGGACTTCGTCGCCCGCGCCGATGCCCAGCGCCCGCATCGCGGCCACGAGCGCCGAGGTGCAGGAATTGACGGCCAAAACTTGCTGCACGCCAATGGCCTCGGCCATGGCCTTCTCGGCCAACGCGACGCGGCTCGGCTTCGGGTTGTAGTAGCGGAACAGATGCGGGCCCTTCAGCTTGCGGTCGCCTCGGATCAGTTTCTGCACCGCGCGGTGCGTGGTTGGGCTCATTTCCCACAAATCCATGAGCGCCAGAAGCTCATCGGCGCCCAATTTGGTGGGGTAGGGGCCGAGCTGAGGAACGGCCTTTTTCCCGCCATGGATCGCCAGTTTCGTATCGTTCGTTGCCTTTCCCTTTTTCATGTGTGTCCTCCCGATATGTGTTTTTATTCCAAGACTCAATAGCGTGGCGGCGCGGCCACGGTGATCAACCGCAGCGGCCGGCGGCCCGCATTGCGCGCGCGATGCCGGCACCCCGCGGGAATATAGAATGCGTCGCCCTTGCGCATGCGATGTTTCCCTTGCCCTTTGATCTCCAGCCACGCCGGACCGCCCTCGAGCGCCAGGGGTTATCTGCCTATTCTCTTGATGGCCCAAGAGGCGGCCGCGCGGACAAACTGCTTGTCGAAGATACGCAGTATCTGGCGGATGTCCATCCCTATTCAGCGGGCCGTGAAAGATTATGTTTCGCGCGAACCAAGCGTCTTGGATGCGGCAAGAGCCGTCCGTGCTGCGTGAATACACGCTTCCACGTCCAGCTCGGAGTGAGCGGCGGAGATGAACCCGGCTTCAAACTGCGCGGGAGGCAGATAGACCCCTTCGGCCAACATGCCGCGGAAGAACGTCGCGAACCGCTCGGTGTCTGCTTGTTTCACCTCGTCGAGACTGCTCGGCCGTTCGCCAAGAAAGAAGGGTGTGAACATTCCACCCACCCGCGGGCAGATCAGCGGAATGCCGACGTCACGGGCCGCGTCCTGCAATCCCTTGGCCATGCGCTCGCCCAGTTGCTCGAGGCGCTGATAGGGCCGTTCCGCCTCAATCAACTTCAGGGTGGCCAATCCAGCCGCTACGGCCAGCGGATTGCCGCTCAACGTGCCGGCCTGATACACAGGGCCGAGCGGCGCCAAGAATCTCATCACCTCAGCGCGGCCCCCAACGGCTCCCAGCGGCAAACCGCCGCCGATGATTTTTCCCAGACACACGAGGTCTGGTGTCACCCCCTGCATGGCTCCGAACGTGGTGGGACCGAACCGGAATCCCGTGATCACTTCGTCGAAGATCAGCAGGGCTCCGCACCGATTGGCCGCTTGTCGCAACCCCTCCAGGAAGCCGGACGTGGGACAGACCACTCCCATATTCGCGGCCACCGGCTCCACGAGAATGGCGGCCAGCCCGTCTCCGTGTTCCTGCAGGAGGCCGGAAACGGCTTCAAGCGAATTGTACGGCGCTACAAACACCTCCGACGCCAGAGCGGGTGGCACACCGCCTGATGCCGCGATGCCGCCCGTGAGCAGGCCGCTTCCGGCTTGTACGAGCACCGTATCGGCATGGCCATGGTAGCAACCGGCGAACTTGAGTATCTTCGGGCGACCGGTGAACCCTCTGGCCAGTCGGACGGCCGTCATCACGGCTTCCGTGCCGGAGTTGACCAGTCGAACCATTTCCAAGCCCGGCACGAGTCGTGTCAATTGTTCCGCAAACTCCACTTCCGCCGCCGTGTTGGCCCCGAAACTCGTTCCGTTGCGGGCGGCTTTCGCCACCGCCTCCACAATTTCCGCGCGGGCATGGCCAAAGAACAAGGCGCCCCAGGAGCAACAGTAATCAATCAACTCCCGCCCCTCGACCGTCACAAGTCGGGATCCATTTCCTGAGACCATGTAGACGGGCTCTCCGCCGACAGCTCGAAACGAGCGAACCGGGCTGTTAACACCGCCCGGAATCACGCGTTGGGCGCGTTCGAACAGTGCCGCTGAAGAGAGGACGGGTGGGGGGGGGCAGGTGAGAGGCGGGAGGCGGGAACGAGGAGGGGTTAGCGAGCTCATGGAAGCTCCATTCCGGCGATGAGAATCATGGCGGCGACGTGATCCCAGTCGCACGAATCGGAACCGTATTCCGCGTGCGCTTTCCGAACGACGCTGCCCGTTCGAGTCGTTCCTTGCCATCCGCTGAGCGCTTGATGGGGGTTCTCCAATGTCCGGCCGCACTGGCCATGGCGGCCGGCGAAATTGTCGACTCGTTTCCCGGTCACGCGCCGCTTGTCCTTTGCGACCTCCAAGCGGTGCTGTGTTTCCCGCGCCTCCTGCATGGCGCCGTCCATAGCCTCGATGGAGATGTTGGTGGGCGGACTTCCCCTGCCTTCCGCGAGTATCGCCGGCATGGCATGGGACGGCCCCCTCATCTGGGATCCCATCTCATATGTCTCCAATGTCGGGAACGGAGGCTTTGATGGTTGACCTCCAAATCAACCGTCTTGAGCTTCTGATACACCGTCAGATCCTGAAACGATTTCAGTTGGCTTGTCTCATCGCCCCCCCGACCACCTCTTCGTAGCGGTTGGCCCAATATGAAATGATGATGTCCGCACCGGCCCGCGCGATGGCCGTGATGGATTCTTTTGCCATCTCATGTGCATGGCCCCAGCCTCGGTCGGCGGCTGCGATCAGCATCGAGTATTCTCCGCTGACATTGTAGGCGGCGATCGGCAGATCGGTCCGCTCGCGCAGGCGGGCGATGATGTCCAGATAGCACAGCGCGGGTTTCACCATCAGGATGTCGGCGCCTTCCGCTTCGTCCAGCGCGGATTCGAGCAGCGCCCGGCGCGGGTCCGCGAAGGACGCCTGATAACTCCGACGGTCGCCTCGGGCTGGAGCCGAGGCGGCGGCTTCGCGAAATGGCCCATAGAAAGACGAGGCAAACTTTGTCGAATAGCTCATGATCAACGTCTCGGCATGTCCAGCGGCATCCATCGCTTGGCGTAGGGCCTGCACCTGGCCATCCATCATGGCGCTCGGCGCGACACCGGTTGCCCCCGCGTCCGCATGGACAACTGCCATACGGGAGAGGAGGGCGATAGCCGCATCGTTCTGCACATTGCCGCGCCGGTCCAAGGGCCCGCAGTGGCCGTGGCTGGTGTACGCGCACAGGCAGACGTCCGTAAACACAACCAGATCGGGAAAACGCTCGCGGATGAGACGGACGGTTTGTGGAACGACGCCTGCTGGATCGCAGGCCGGTTGACCGGTCTCATCCTTTCGGTCATCCGGGATGACCCCGAAGACAAGTACGCCGCCGATCCCCATCTCCGACACCGAGGTGAGCGCTTCGATGAGCCCATCCGGGCTGTATCGGAACTGGCCCGGCATGGCTTCAATCGGTTGTTTCACTCCCTGGCCTTCAACAACGAACACGGGCCAAAGAAAGTGGCCTGGAGCCGGCAGCTCCATCTCGATCATGCGACGAATACGTGGCGTTTGCCTCAGCCGCCGCATTCTTCTTTCGGGATATCCGTTCATGTTTCTTCCTCCAGGGAGCGACGCACTTCGTGCACGGCCAGGTCTGCGATACATGTCTCGACTGCCGGTTGTGAGGCCACCACATCAATCGGTATGCCGACGTTCTCCAAGGCCGCACAGGCCGATCCCGGAAATGCGGCCACAATTTTCCCTGCCAGCGCCTCTCGTCCCCACTGTGCGAGCAGTGATTCCACGCCAGATCCGCTGGCGAATATCGCCATGTCAAATTGCGGCTTGCGATTGTGGCGCAGCGGTTCATTTCGGTACAGCACAACGTCATCCACATGCAACCCCAATTCCTTCAGCGAATGTGCCAAGCCCGCCCCGGCCCGATCCGACCGCAGACGCACCACCCGATCGCCGGGCTTCAGATTGTGCCGCGCCCATTCCAACAAACCCGTGCCGCCGAAGGCCTCCGCCGGCTGTGCATGGACCTGAAGTCCTGCGGCTTCGAGTCGGGCCGCAGTTTCGGGTCCTGAAACGACAAGGCGTGGCAGCTGGCGCAAATCGGTCTTCGTCTGGCGCAGCGTGTTCATCAGACAGTCGACCGCCGCGGGCGACGTCAACACGCACCAGTCGTACTGTGCCAGACGGCGGACCCACGCAAGGTCTTCCAGGCACGGCGAGAGATGAATCATTGGCCGACAGATGGGGGTCCCTCCGTAATTGCGAACTTGTTGGGCGGCTTGGTCGGCAAGCGCCGCGCTAAACGTGAGAAGGACCCTCTTCCCGCGTAACGCCCCGGAATCCCGTCGGAATCGGTAGCCGGCCACGTCGCCGCAGATCAGCAGAACAGGAAGACGGGACGCTTCGTCGCCGATGTTATTCATCTGCGAAGCCAAGTCTGTAAGGGTGCCTGACACCACGATTTCTTCTTCCGCGCCGGCCGCCATGACCGCGGCGGCGGGCGTGGCGTCGGACCATCCATCGCGCCGGAGCTGTTCCGTGACGCGACCGACGGCGCCGCCTGCCATAAAGAAGACAACGGGTAGACGACTTCGCGCGGAGGCCGACACGTCGGCCGACTCTTCCCGGGCTGTTCGCGCGGTGATCGCGCAGAATCCAGGCGACACGCCGCGGCGGGTGAGCAACATCCCGGTGCCGGTGGTGGCCGCGTTCAGACTGCTGACACCAGGGACGACCCGGAACGGCAACCGCAAGGCCTCCAGCGCCTCGATCTCTTCCGCCAGGCGTCCGAAGATGCCCGGGTCTCCGCCTTTCAACCGCACTACACGACGTCCTTGCCGAGCATATTTCAGAATCAGCTCGGAGGTTTCGGCTTGCGCATGCGACGTGTCCCCGGCGCGTTTGCCGACGTTGATACGCTCCGCGCCGGCCGGCAGATTGACGAGCAGGTCCGGGGCGATCAGCGTATCGTGGAGACACACGTCGCAGTTGGCCAGTTCCGCGACGCCTTCCACGGTGCACAAACCCGCGCGTCCACCGCCCGCGCCGACGAACACAACGGGCCGAACAAACAGTGCGCGGAGGCGGAGCAAGCGCGAGTCTCCAGCTCGGAACGTAAGCCCCAGCGCACCCTGGCCGGGCGGCGGGGGCAACTCGTCGTGGGCCATCCACTCGGAGATCCGGAATTCGAGGCCCAGGCGGACCAGGGCGGCGCCGGCCATGACAATCGCATCGAACCGCCCCGCATCGAGTTGCGCCAGCCGATCTTCAATGTCGCCGCGGATCGGAAGGATTTGCGCGTCGGGAAATCGGCGCCGGCAGTAAGCCTCCCGTCTTTCACTGCTCACGCCAATGCGCGGCCGTGGCGGCATGTCGGCGCGAGACTTTCCCGCCGGCAGCACAAGACAGTCGCGCGGATCCTCGCGCCAGGGAAGCCAGAACCAGTCCAGTCCCGGCGTCATGGGATCCGGCATGTCCTTGGCGCTGTGAACGGCGAAGTCCAGATCACCCCGGATCACCGCCTCGTCCAGATCACGCGTAAAAAAATCGGTGGGGCTTTCGCGCAGGTCCATGGCGCGATCGCGATCGCCGGGCGAAGAAAGCGGCACAACCTCAAAGCCCCAGCCCGGCAGCATCCGACGAAGACGCTCGACCACTTGGCGCGTCTGGATCTGAGCGAGGTTACTCGCCCGCGTGCCAACGCTGAACGTTCTGGACGTTCTTGTCATACAAGTCGCGATGTTCGCCAACGATGGTCCGCCCCAGCGTGAGCGCCCGACGGAGTTCGCCGGATTCCGGGCCCTGCCACCGTTTGAGATCCTCAAGATCCACCAGTTGCACGCCCTTGGCCGCAGCGGACAGCTCGGGGGCCACGTTACGCGGCATCCCGACGTCAACGATCAGGACGGCGTGTGTCCTCGGCAGCATCGAGGCGTGTTGTGGTCGCAGGATGGGCTCCGCTGCGTCGGCCGCCGCGACCAGGTATTCGCAACGATGCAGGGCCGTGCCGATGTCGGAGAAATTGACCGCGGCCACTCGTCCATTCCATTCCGGCCGAAGCTCGGGCGACTGCCGGCGATAGCACCAGAAAAGGCTGGCGCCGGGATGAGCCGCGATTCGTTCCACCAGACGGCTCCCCACCGTGCCGGTTCCGATGACCATTCCACAATTGTTCTGGAAGTTGGGCCGTTGGTCGGTCAGAAAGCGAAGGACGAGATCCTCCACCTCCTCGCTCTGAACCATGCCTGCGGTAGCGGCACGAATGTCCTTCGATATGTGAAGCACATTTGAAATCCATTCCCGCATGGCGCTGCCCGACCAACCAAGGCGTTCCGCCATTGCTATGGCTTCCTTGACCTGAGCCACGATATGGTTCTCACCGGGTGTCTGAGACAACAGCCCGGCCGCCAGTAGCGATGTATGTTCGAGAGCTTTGAACCCGCGTTGCACATAGAAAGCGCCCTGTTCAAGGGGCCCGAGCCCCATGCCGCGTTTCAGCAGCTCGTGAACGTCCCCATCGTCAGCAGCCAACGCCCACAATTCAACGCGGTTGCAAGTGTTTAGCAGCAGAAACTCATGGAGGCCCCAGACGCTCCTGAGCAACCGTCCAGTGTCTTCCAGACGTCCATCGAGGCTGAAGCTCTCCAGGCGCCGCAGCGGAATGTTCTGATGACTTGTCCCCACGACCAGCAGATCGGCCGTGTTTACGCCGGCCAGATGGCGCGCCAGGCTATCCCGGACCAGCCGTGAGCGCCGACAGGAGCGACCACCGGAGGAGACGGCGATCGTGAGGTCGTCCGTCCTCCATACGGCCGGACTGATCAGGTCGCCATCTTGCCAGTGGTAATCCACGCAACCGCAGAGAATGCCGCGGCGTCGGCAGGCTTCCAGCACGCGCCGATTCGCGTCCGGATCGTCCGTGGCGGCAAACACCAGAAAATAACCCGCCACGTCCCCATCTTGAAACGACCGCTCCACTAAATGCGCGACGCCCCGCGCCTGCCATTCCCGCGCCGAGTCGGAGATGCGCTCGCCGATCATGGTCACCCGGGCGCCTGCCTCGATCAGGTGTTGAGCCTTGCGCGAGGCCACCTTGCCGGCGCCCACCACCAGGCACGGCCTCTGCTCCAGCAGCAGGATCACGGGCAAAATGGACGTCGGCCGCTCAGGATCGTTCAACGCCTTTGCCGGCATTTCGCGCATCGGGCGAAGACTACACGAATGTCGGCGGGGGAGCAATGAGCTCCAAATTCGCGCGTGGGAGCGGACGGGTAAAGTGTGTCCTTCCTGTGGCGAAACTGTGGGTGGTATGCGACAAATGCCCCCCCCTCGCAACCGCCACAAGGACTGGCTCTCCCCCTTGCAGATCCTCCGCCGGCGCGAGCCCTCCATCCTGCCCTCCAGCGCCTCATGGCTCCCGCTTGACCTCTCCCACGCCCTCGCTCATTATGCCCCCGCTTACCACCCCCACAGGGGTCACGATCTGCCCAGCCATCCCTCAACGATACCGCTGTCCTGCGCGGGAAGAGGTTGGCCGATAACCGTGGCCGCTTCGCGCGCCTCCTTCTCGTTAGGGCCAAGGTCCAGAATCATCACTTGATCCTCCTTCTGGTTCATTTGCTCCTCGTGTAGCGCACCAGCATTTTCTTGCAGTTCCGGGCGGCGCTGCCGGCGATGGAAACCACGCCGTCGGGAACAACGTAGGCGCCGGTCTTGGCCGGCGGATAGAACATGAGGATCGTCTGCGCCTTATTGAACAGCACGCCGTCGGCGCTGCTGTAATGGGGATTGGCCGCGACCACCGCAATGGACTCCAGGTTGGTGGCCCCCTCGACGGCCGAGGCTTCGAACGTGTTCAGCGCCGCCCCGAACGTGATGTTCGTCAGCCGGGTGCAGCCCTGAAAGGCATAGGCGCCGAGGTCCGCGATGCCGTCGCCCAGGACAACGGAGCGAAGGTTCACGCAGCCGCTGAAGGCATAGGTGCTGACGGCGGTGAGGCCGTTGCCGAGCGTGAGGTCGGAGGTGCTCCCCATTGATTGGACAGTTCTACGGGTAAAGTAAGCTAATGTTCTTTCGGTTGTCCACCTCCTTGTCTGGTCCCTATCCCCGCCCCCTAGGGGGCGGCGCGCCGCCCCGTCGCCGGCCATGCCGTGGCGGTAACGGATCAGGCCGCTCGGGCCATGTGAACTTCCCTCGGCGTCCGATGGCCCAGGGCTTGATGCCGGCGCTCGGTGTTGTAGAACCGGAAGTAGCGTTCCAGCCCGCGCCGCGCCTCCGCCCCGTCGGCGTAGTCGCGCAGATAGACCTCCTCGTATTTGACCGAGCGCCACAACCGCTCGATGAAGTTGTTGTCCGTCACCCGGCCCCGGCCGTCCATGCTGATATACGCACCTGCGCCGCCTCCAGCCGAGCCGTGAACTCCTCGCTGGTGAACTGCGACCCCTGGTCGGTGTTGAAGATTCCCGGCGCCCCTCGTTCCAGCGCTCGATCCAGCGCCGCCAGGCCAAACGCCGTCTCCAGCGAGTTGGACAGATCCCAGGCCAGCACGTAGCGGCTGAACCAGTCCATGATCGCCACCAGATACAGGAACCCCCGCCGCATCGGCCCGTAGGTGATATCCGCGCATCAGACTTCGTTCGGCGCCTCAATCCGCAGATCCCGCAGCAGGTACGGATAGACCTTCGGCGGCTGGTATACGGCCCCGGCACGACCGCCTGCAGCCCCATCAACCGCATCAGCCGCAACACCCGCTTCTCGTTCACCGTCCACTTCAGGTCCCTCAACCATCCGGCCATCCGCCGATACCCGAAGAACGGACGCTCCAGATACAGCTCGTCGATCTTGCGCATCCGCGCCAGATTCTCGGCGCTCTCGCTCGCCGTCGGCGTGAAGTAGTCGCTGGAACGTGCCAGGCCCGCCAGCGCGCACGGCCGCGCCACCGACAACCCACCATGTTCCGGATCGATCCATCTGCGCTTGACCTCCACCGACGGGCTCAGAGCTTTTTTTTGAGCCAGTCCACCTCCATCTGCAGCCGGCCGATCTGCTCATACAGCGGCGCGGTCAACTCCTCCTCGCTCTTGGGCAACCCGCCGTTGCCTGTCCCAAACACCCCCGCCGCTCCTTCGACGAGCATCCGCTTCCAGTGGGCGATCACCGTGGGGTGGACCTTGAACATCGAACTCAACTCGCTCAAAGTCCGAACGCCTCTCACCGCCTCCAGGGCCACCTTCGCCTTGAATTCGTCCGAATGCTTCCGCCTCTTCGTTGCCATCTCACAACCCCCGTCTTCTTGGACACGATCCTGCCAACATCTTGGCTTAGCTACCTGTCCAAAAAACGGGGTGCACTACCGAAGGGCTGAGACTGGCTTTGAAGCCCTAAGGGGGCATTGTTGCGCGGCAAAGCGCTATTCTGGAGATGAATTCTGAGAAGCATGACACACGCGCAAGGAAACGCGTGTAACGGCCTGCGTCCGGCCGTTGCGTTGCGAGATGATCGGACGAGGCATGTTTTACTGCCTTAAGGCGGCGTAAAGCTGGCTGACAAGAAACCACCCGAACGCGCAAAGAATGATCGTTGGACCTGTGGCGGTCCGGGCCCACGGTTGGGCGGAAATCAGCAAGCCTGCCACGGCGGAGGTGACGCTGACCAGCATGGCCCACCAGAAGGTCGAACCCGCGGAGCGTGCGAAGCCGCGCGCGGCTGCGGCGGGAACGATCAGCAAGGCCGTTACGAGCAGCACTCCGACCGCCCAGATCGAGAATATCACCACGAGTGCAGTTAGCCCAGCAAAAGCGTACTGGTAAGTCGTCACCTGCACGCCATGAGTCTGCGCCACCACAGGGTTCAGTCCAATGTACAGCAGACGGTTGTATCCCCAGATTTGGAAGACAAACACCGCCACGAACAGGGCGGCGAGACTTCGTATGCCGTGATCTCCAATTGTCAGGATGTCCCCATAGAGAAAACGTTGGAGATCGCGCGCGATGTTTGGTTGGCGACTGACGATGGCGAGTCCGAAAGCGACCACGGCCGCGAAGACCACGCCAATCACCGCGTCGGTAGATAGTGTACTGCGCCGTTGGAGCGCCATAATGGCCAATCCCACCAGCAGGCCAAAAAGCGGCATGGTCCACTGCGGGCCCACGGCGAGGATCAGCCCCAAGGCCACGCCCGCAAAGGCCGAATGACTGATTGCGTCGGCAAAAAAGGCCATGCGGAGATTCACGACTTGGACGCCCATGGCGGCGGCCATTGGGGCGATGAGCAAAAGCCCCAGCAGGGCTTGTTGCATGAAACGGGCCTGAAGACATTCGAAAGGCAACAGCCGCCCCAGCAGATCGTGGATGGGCGAAAAGTCAATCATGGCGTTTTTCACCGCACTGTGGGCAGGTACAAGTCGAGCTGCCGTCCGGTAATGCGCGCGCATCCGCCAAGCCCATATGCATACCGAATACGGCACCGAGGTTTTGAGGAGTCAAAACGGCGCGGGGTGGCCCTTCGGCCACGACGCGGCGGTTCAGCATGATGACGTGTGTGGCGTGATGCGTGACGGTGGCCAAGTCGTGGGTGACCATGAGCGGCGTGAAAGCGCGCTCACGGCGCAGCCTTTCGAGCAGCTCGCAAAACATCTGGCCGCCCTGAATGTCCACGCCGCCTGCGGGTTCATCGAGGACGAGCAGATCCGGCGTCTGGGCCAAGGCCAGCGCCAGCATGATCCGCTGGATCTCTCCTCCGGAGAGCACGCCGAGTCGTCTTCTTTCGAGGTGCTCTGCGCGGACGGCCGCCAGCAACTCCCGCGCCTGGCTGCGCCAGGCGCGACGTATCCCAAGCCATAGCGGAATTCGTTGGCACCCCATGACCAGCAAGTCGCAAACCGTTATTGGCAGTCCGCGGTCGAACTGCAACCGCTGCGGAACGTAGCCCACGTTGCAGGGACGGCCGGCTGCAGCTCTTTCGGTGCGGATATTGCCAGAGAATGGGACCTGCCCCAGCAGCGCCAGCAAGAGTGTGGTCTTCCCTGCCCCATTGGGTCCGACGACGGCGGTGATCTCGCCGCGTGGAACCGTCGCCGTCACATCCTCCAGGATGGAAACGTTGTTCAACCGAACGCTGACCTGCTCAAAAACGACCGCCTTCGCCGAAGGGCTCACGGTCGAATGGTCAGGACTGGTCTCCAAGTGTTGCACGCAGCGTCTCCAGGTTCTTCCGCATCAGCTTCTCGTAGTAGTCCAGCGGGGCGTCCTCCGGTCCCGACGCGCCGGGATCCAGCATGGCGACGGGGAGGCCAACTTCCTTGGCTAGTGTTTGCCCAACGCCGGTCGCGTATTGCGGTTCTGTGAGTATGGCGCCAGCCTTCATCGCACGGATGGTCTTGATCAAAGCCAGCATTTCGGCTGCGGATGGTTCCTGGCCGTGCGGCTGCATGCTGGCGACCACCTCCAGCCCAATGTCGCGGGCCAGATAGTCGAGGGCGCCGTGCGATTGAACGATGCGGTTGTTGCTCAATGTCTTCACCATGGAGGCCATTTCGTCGGCCAGCATGTGCATGCGTTCGGCATAGTTAGTAGCGTTCTTAAAATAGATGGCCTCGCCGTCCGGCCGTGCTTTCGCGAGCCCTGCAGCGATGTTCATAGCGAGCTGCGCCGTTTGGCGCGGACTGGCGAAAAGGTGCGGGTTCACGCCTTTGTCGTCTGGCGCATGCGCGTGCTCGTCATTATGATTGTGAGCGCAGCAATCGTTAGCATACGGGAGCAGCCCTGTGATGCCCACGGAACTGTCCACGATCAGCAAACGAGGGTTAGCGGCTTTCACCGGCGCTCCAAGGAACTCTTCCAGCCCGAGCCCGTTCACTACCAGGACGTCAGCGCGCCCCAGCTTTTGCAAGTCCTGCGGCGTCAACGCGTAGTGGTGCGGACAGCCCAGTGAAGCGGGCAGCAGCAGCTCCACCTTCGTGTCCATGTGTCCGGCCGTGACATTCCGTGTAATTTGATGGATCGGAAACGTGGTGCACAGCACCCGCACTTGTTCGGCGAACAACGGTTCCACGCACATTCCGATCGCGGCCATCACGCGCAAGAACGGCCAGATTCGGGTTTTCATGGCACCTCGTTTTCGATGAGAGCTATTGCGCACCGCGGCGATGGGCGGCGTCAGCCACCCGTGCGATGGCGAGGCGATAAGCGGCTTCGCGCAGGGTGCAGCGCTGAGAAGCTGCCTCTGCGGCGACCTGCCGGTAAGCCCGCACCATCACGGCGCGCAACTCATGGTCCACTTGTTCCGCGCTCCAATAGAACTCCTGACGGTTCTGCACCCACTCGAAATAGCTGACGGTGACGCCGCCGGCATTGCAGAGGATGTCCGGGATTACCGTGACGCCTTTTTCGCCCAACAAAGCGATTGCATCCGGCGTGGTGGGGCCGTTGGCGCCTTCCGCCACGAGACGTGCTTGGATGCGTTCAGCCCTCTCGGCCGTGATAGCGTTTTCCAAAGCTGCCGGCACAAGGATGTCCACGGGTTCAAAGAAGAGATCATCGCGAGCGAACGAGTCGCCACCCTTAAAGCCGGCCACCTGACCGGCCTCTTGGACATGGCGGATCAGCCCAGGAATGTCCAGCCCCTGGGAGTTGCGGATGGCGCCATGAACATCCGAGACGGCCGTCACACGGACGCCGGCCTGGTGGAGGAATAACGCGGCATGTCGGCCCACATTGCCGAAGCCCTGAACGGCAGCGGCGCATTGAGCCAGGTCCAGCTTCATTTCGCGGGCGGCCTCCTCAATGCAGAAGAAGACGCCTCGTCCGGTGGCGGACGTTCGGCCTTGGGAGCCGCCCACGGCAACCGGCTTGCCGGTGACCACGCCGCGTTCGTATCGGCCGTGGTGCATGCGCCACGCGTCCATAATCCAAGCCATTTCGCGTTCACCCGTGTTGACGTCAGGGGCGGGGATGTCCTTCTCGGGGCCGATTTCGTCGCCGAGCACCAAGACGTATTTTTTGGTCAGCCGTTCCTTCTCCGCAAGAGTCAGATTCTCGTAGTCCACGCGAATGCCGCCCTTGGCGCCCCCGAAAGGGATTTCCACAACGGCGGTCTTCAGATACATCCAGAACGCCAGCGCCTTGACCTCCTCCAGATCCACCAGAGGATGGAAACGCAAGCCGCCCTTGTAAGGACCGCGATCGTCGTTGAATTGGACCCGATATCCCTGGGTTATGAGCGTGTCGCCGCGATCCAACTGCAGGGTCAAACGAAACTCGACCGAGCGATCCGGCAAGGTCAGCCGTTCGTGGAGGCGCCGGCCGGGGTATCGCTTTTCCAATTGCAATGACTCCGCATAACGGCTGAACAACGCCTTGGCAGAGTCGAAAGCGGTCATCTCGGATGCGATAGGCATAACGGTGATGCTATGTTGCCGTGCGGTTTTGTCAATCCGTGCTGAAGAGGCACGGCGGGGGCGATCGGGCGAAATCACGACCAGGGAAGCGCCAATTGTGGCGGTCGAGCGGGAGGGTGGAGGCGCCGGATTGACCGCGGCGAAAGGCCGTCGTATCGTGAACCCAGCGCAGGGGGTTCATCACATGAGAACGCTTGACACCGACTATCTGGTTATCGGCAGCGGCATTGCGGGGCTGATGTCCGCGCTTCATCTGGCGCGCCATGGACGGGTGATGGTGGTGACCAAGAAGGCTCGCGCGGAGAGCAACACCAACTACGCGCAGGGGGGTATTGCCTGCGTCATGGCGTCGGAAGACAGCTTCGAACAGCATGTGCAGGACACGTTGGATGCGGGGGCTGGACTTTGCGACGAGGCAGTGGTGCGGGAGGTCGTGGCGGCGGGCCCTGAAAGCATTGCGGAACTGGAAGCGTACGGTGTGGAATTTACGGAGCGGCTGAGCGGCGGGGAGGGGCCTCGGTACGATTTGGGCCGCGAAGGCGGGCACTCGCGGCGCCGCGTACTGCATGCCGGCGACATCACCGGTCGCGAAGTGGAGTCCGTGCTGCTAGGCCGGGCGCAAGCCGAGACGGCAATCACGTTTCTGGAACACGCAATGGCGATTGACTTGATCACTACGGGTTGGATCGACAGTTTGTCGTCCCGCGGTTCTGATTGTGGGGAGGCCGGCGCCGGGCGCGAGAATCGCTGCGTGGGCGTGTATATTTTGGACGAAAACACCAACGAAGTGCTGGCCGTTCGCTCGGGCGCGACGATTTTGGCGACCGGCGGCGGCGGAAAGGTCTATCTTTACACCACGAATCCCGACATTGCCACGGGGGATGGCGTGGCGATGGCCTGGCGCGCGGGGCTTCCGATACAGAACATGGAGTTTATTCAGTTTCACCCTACCTGCCTTTTTCATCCTGAAGCGCGGTCGTTTCTGATCAGCGAAGCGGTGCGCGGGGAGGGCGCGAAGCTGGTTCATGCCGATGGGCGGCCATTTATGAGCAAGTACGACGCGCGTGGAGAACTAGCTCCGAGGGACATTGTGGCCCGCGCAATTGATCACGAGATGAAGCTGACTGGGGCGCCGTGCGTTTATCTGGATATCCGTGGCCGATCCCGGCGGTACTTGAAGAAGCGGTTTCCGAACATCTACGCAAAACTGCTGTCGCTGGGCTTGGACATGTCGAAGGATTTGATTCCTGTGGTTCCCGCCGCGCATTATTTTTGCGGGGGGGTGCAGGCGGGGGTGGATGGACGAACGGCCATGCCGGGGTTGTATGCCTGCGGCGAAACGGCCTGCACGGGGCTGCACGGAGCGAATCGTCTGGCCAGCAATTCATTGCTGGAAGCGTTGGTTTGCGCCCGGCGCATGGCCGATGGGATTGTGACGCGAGGGGAAGGGGCCGCACCGTCCTTGGCGATTCCCCCCTGGGAATCCGGCGCGGCCGTTCCCAGCGACGAAGCGATCGTGGTCGAACACAACTGGAATGAAGTGCGAACCTGCATGTGGGACTATGTAGGGATCGTTCGTTCGGTGAAACGTCTTGAGCGGGCTGAGCGCCGAATCAGGAACCTGCGCTGTGAAATCCGGCAATACTATCTGGATTACCTCATCACCTCCGACATACTGGAACTGCGAAACATCGCGGATGTTGCAGAATTGATTATTCGGTCCGCATTGAGCCGTAAGGAGAGTAGGGGGTTGCACAACATGCTGGATTACCCAGCACCTTCGGATGCGCTCATGGGTGTGAACACCATCATTCAAGATCCGCCAGGATGGCGCGCGTGGTGAGCAGCCTCTCCTCAATCCGACAGCCAGGAGACATGCGCGTTCTGCGCAAAGCAAAAAGCCCGTGCAACGGCTTGAAAGGTTTGCTAGGTTCCCGTTTAGATTGCGTCAGAAATCGTTCATACGGCATACGGAAGAAGGGCGTTACAATGCCAAAGAAGGCAGGCTGTATTGCCAAGGAACGAGCGGCGGGGTGGTGTTGTGGGGGCCGGGTTGACCTCTTTTTGACTGAGTGAACAGCTTTCTTCTCATCTGATCACGAGCGTCGTATCGGGAGGCGCAATGGGTCCGATCATTCTCATCGCAGAAGACCACGATGAGCTTCGCGGACACATTCGGGAAGAGATCGTCCGGTCTTTTCCAGGGGCGCTGTGCTTGGAGACGCGAACGGGGCGGGAAGCAGTGCATTTGGCTGTTCGCCATCAGCCGCACATCGTGCTGATGGACCTGGTCTTGCCTGTTCTGAACGGATTGGAGGCCATGCGGCGCATATTGAAAGCGTCGCCGAATTCCAAGGTGATTGTGCTGTCGCTTCATGCTCACGAGATCCTTCAGACACATGCCCGGCGGGCGGGGGCCGTGGCTTATATTGTGAAAGATCAAGGGCTCGACACGCTGGTCGAAACCGTCAAGCGCTACCTTCCGTCGGACGCTTGAAAAACCGCGGCTGAATGCTCGCTGCCTTGTTCAACAAGAGGGACGGGCCACGGCGCGTGGCCGTAACAGCCAGTCCAATTCCTTTGCCACCGGCAACATTTTCTCCAGCAGCGGATCCAGCTTCGCATCGGCGGGCAACGACGCCACGAGAAAGAACTCGTTCATGGCGAGCAAGAGCAAGGGGGGCGAAGCCATGGGAAGGGCGAGGCACTGGGTGTCGGACGCCTTGGTCATGCGGCGCAAATAGCGGCCTGTTCGTCGGAAGAGTTGGGGGACCAACGCTCCGAAGCGGCCTGCCTCCTCGGGCGTCATACCCGCGAAGGCGAGGGCAATGCCATCTCGTCCCGTCATCACAACCCCGGCCAGGCCAAGCGTGGCAGCTATTTGAGTTGTCAGTTGAGCTAGGGTGGGGCGGGCGTCCTTCGGCAGGCCGAGAAGGTCGTTCAGCAGTTCATGGCGGTCGCGCCGATCCTTGATTCGCAGCGAAAGGCCTGTGATGCGCGTGAAGAAACGGCGCCCGATGCCCGGCACCCGGGTAAGATCGTAAATACCGTTGAATCGCCCATGCGTTTCGCGGTCGCGCACAATGGCGGCGGCACGCGCTGGCCCCACACCGGGCAGGCGGACAAGCTCCTCGATCCCGGCCCGGTTGATATCCACCGCCGCGACCGCCGCATCAGGACCGGTTTCCTCGCCGTTCCATAGGCCGGGCACGATCGCCGGAATAGGAGCCTTCTTGCGCCGTGGAAGCGCGGGAGCCGGCGATGCAGGGGGCGATGGCTGTGCAGATGCAGGATCGGCTGCCGCTGCGGCAGGAGCGAAATAATCCCGCATGCGCATCGCTTCTTCCATGTCCTCGGCCATTTTGGCTGAGCCGCCCATCCAGTCCGTCGGAAGGGTCTGAACTATCGTTGGCAGATCGAGCGCGATCATGGCCTCGGGAACATCGGCCACCCATTGCGGCGGCAGATCCGGCAGCAAATCTCTCAATGGATAAGAAACCGCTCCGGCGGCGAGCTGTCGGAACAAATCCTCTTTGGGCAGATCAATGGTCCCGTCCGGGAAGGCCGTGCTCCAAGCTGGCCCGCGCAAATGGTCTGGCAGATTGGCAAGCACGGCGCGGATAGGCACCTGCACCCAGTCGGATTCGACACCCAAGGCCTCGCGAATCGCTTCAATCATATGCAGCGCCTGCGTGACGCCGTCGGCCTTCACAGGGCCGGGTCGCGTGCCTCTATGCATTGTGTCTTGCATGAGTACGTTCCTTTCTCTATTTATGAAAACAAATGTCAAATTGCAGGATAGAGGAAAGCAGAATGCATGCCAACGTCGCTGGGTTTGAAATGAATGAGGCAGGACTCTGAAGCAGGCACGCAATGGGGTAGGCTATTTGAGGGCAGAAGTAAGACGGGGGGTGGCCCGCCAGGCGTGGCACGATTACTGCTACGAAGAGGCACAGACTTTGATTGAAAGAAGGCAGCCGTTGTTCGTTGGTTTTTCTCTCAAAGGTGTGGCATGTCGTTTGTCAATTTTGCTAACAGGCAAGTTCAACTGAAGCTTGTGTACTACGGACCGGGCATGGGGGGCAAGACAACCAATCTTCAGACCATGCACCGCATGATATCGGCCGATGCAAGGGGCGACTTGACGTCGGTGGCGACGGCGGGGGATCGGACGCTTTTTTTCGATTTTATGCCCTTGGTGGCGGATGCGATTGAGGGCTACACGACGCGTTTTCAGGTTTACACCGTACCGGGACAAAGCATGTATAACCTGACGCGCCGTTTGGTGTTGCGAGGGGTGGATGGCGTGGTCTTTGTGGCAGACAGCCAGTGGTCGAAGATGCAGGAGAATGTCGAGAGTTTCGCGAATTTGAAGGAAAACCTTCTTTTGCAAGGGGATTCAATCGAAACGATTCCGTATGTGCTGCAGTACAACAAACGGGATTTGCCGAACATTGCACCTATTCATTACATGGAGTTCCTATTGAATCGGCAGGAGGGCGGGCGGCGTCCAAGTTATGAAGCGGTGGCCACGGAGGGGCAAGGGGTATTCGAGAGCCTGAACATGATTGCGCGAATGGTATTGAGCCGATTCGTCAAGGCATACAATCGGCGGGAAACGAAGGAAAGGGAACTGGTGCTGGTGTGAAAAGAAGGGCAACTCGAACCGGGATGCCATGGGGCCAACGGTGCGAAAGGAGCGTGTGAGGTGCATTCGTCGCTAAGAGAGGAAGACCTGAAAGCCGTCAAGCGCGTGTTGCTTGATCTACTGGTGCGCGCCGAAGCGGAGGAATGCCTTTTGTGCGACTCCGGCGGGTATGTGCTGGCGCAGGAAGGGCCGGGCGCTCGAGACCCCTTCCTTATTTCGGCGTTAGGTGCCGGCGTCTTCGGTGCCAGCCGGGAACTGGCCCGAATGTTGGGGGAAGACGAGTTCAGCGCGGTGTTCCATCAAGGCGAGAGGCGGAGCATCTTTATTCGAGCAGTGAGCGGCGATTTGCTGCTCGTGGTGGTGTTCACCTCAAGTGCGAACGTGGGCTTGGTCAAGTTGTACGCCGCACCGGCCGCGCAGGAGTTGCAACGAGTTTTTCAGAGTGCGCCGCAAGGTGTCGAGAACGGCGCGGGCGCATCGTTCGTCTTGAGCCAGCGGCCGGGGCATCTCTTCGGATCGTCTTCGGCATCTCGATAGGCGTCGGCCGCGCGTTTCCTAGGCAGCGTCTACGCTAGGACGGCGCGTCGGTCTTTCCGTCTCGTTTCCGTTGCGCCGGGCTGAAGCCATTCGGAGGGCGTTGGCCTTAAGCTTGTACCTGAGAGGGCGGCAGCACAGGCCACGCGCGAACCTGCGGCCAAAGGAAGCGTTTCGCGGCCGCTGCCTGCGAGGTAAACTGCGCTGGTCAAGTTGCCGCGGATTCGGACAAAGCGGAACGCCGAATGACAATCTTGCGCTCACTCGGCGGGGGGGCGGCAGGGGCCGATTGTGGCGGCAGTTCGATACGCATGGTGCGGCTGCTGGCGCCATCGAAGTTCTGAGCGAGGCTTGTGGCGGCTGTTTCCGCTGTTTGACGGGTTGGGATGCGAAGCGGCGCGCCGCAGGCTGGACATAGCACCTGCTGACCAATCGCATGAGCGGGCGCTTCGATTTCTGCCTTGCATGCCGCGCATTGAAACAGCACCGACGCGGGTTCCGAAGAGGTTTCGGCGGGAACGACGATTTGTGCTTGGCATGCCGGACAGGCGGTCTTGGAGCCGATCAGATCACTTGATGCCTCGATTTCCACGCCGCAGGCCGTACAAGAAAAGGTGATGAGCGAGAAGGCCGGTACCGATGCGGATTCCTCTTCCATGACCGTCACGACGTGTTCGTGGGATGGCGCGATTTTGTCGCGAGCCTTCTTCAACGGTGTGATCTTCAGGCCTTTGCGGGGACCAATCCACAGTTTGGAGCCGGTGCGCGGGTTTCGGCCGATACGTCCTTTCCTTGTCACCACCTCAAGATGACAAAGGCCGGGGATGTTGAACCCCTTTGGGGCCTCTCGGCAGGCGGTTTCCACAAGAGCATCCAATACCTTCAGGCACCGCGCTTTGCTGATGCCAGCCTGCTTCGCCAATTCGTCCACCAGTTGTTGTTTGGTCATTCCTCGCTCCATGATCGTTCTCCGTTCTGCTCGAAAAGTGAAAGAACCTGTGCAAGTACGCATAGCATGTTTTATGCCAGACACGGCGGCGCTTTGATCCGGCGGAAGGAGGGGCGGAAACAATCGGTTGATGAGGCCGTCTTGCCCGCACATCGGGGGATGGCGTCATTTTGATTGTATCATGTGGACAGCAGGCCAGTGGGCATGTAATATGCTTTTGAATCCAAAAGAACGGGATCTCCGGTCGTTTGTTTGCAAGTCGTTCCTCTGATCCCATGAGTTGAGGCTGTGGGGGGTATACATGGAACAACAAGGCCAGGCAGCGCCGGGCAGCGTGCTTCGCGTCCGCAGCGCACCACACTTGAAAGTGCGAATGCCGACTGCTCCAACGCCGGAGAGGGCCAGGGGAGACGATCTGTACGAACGGCTGTTAAATGGGCTATACGACGCCGTGGTCATTACCGATTTCGAGGGGCGGCTGGTGGACCATAATCTCCGTGCCGAGGAGATCACAGGGTGTTCACGGATGGAGCTACGGCGCCGGACAATAGAGGACATTATTCCGGGGCTCGGCGAGGCGCTTCTGGCCCGGATTCGGCAGCAGGTGGAGTGCGGAGGACATGCCGTCATGGAGGCGTTCTGCCGCCGGCGCGATGGATTGATGCAGCCGGTGGAAGTGGCGGTCAGTCGCCTGGACTTAACCGACGGGGGCGAGCTGTGCTTCGCGGTGCGCAAGACCATGCACCGGCGTCAGGAGCTTGAGAACATGCGCCGGGCGGCCGAAGAGGCTATTCGGCGTGCGCGGTCCGATGACGGATTCTCGGGCCGTCTTGACGTTCTGGCGTTGACGGATGTGATCCAGTTGATTGATTCGGCGGGAAAGACCGGCACGCTGGAGGTGCTGGATCAAGCGCAAGAGCTGATCAGCGCGCTGGCGTTCGATGGCGGCCGCATCGTCCATGCGGTGTGCGGAGAGAAGACCGGAGAAGAAGGGGTTTACGGCGCGCTGCGCAAAGGGGGGGCGTCGTTTCGGTTTCGGGGCGGTTCGCCGTCGGAGCGGGACGCGACGATCAAAGCTGGCACCATGAGTCTGATACTTGAAGGCGCGCGGCGGATGGATGAGGCGGATCTCGCAGGGGAGGTGGCGGCGGTTCCCGGAACGGGAGAAACCGGCGGTTGAGGCGGACGGCGCGGCCTCCATCACGCGCGGGTTGCCGTTCTTGACCGGGCCGGAAGCCATGGCGTAATGTGGGCTTCATTGCGCCATGAAGCTTATAGACCGTCACATCCTCAACGAATACCTGATCCCGCTGTTCTACTGTGTGGCGGGTTTTTGCCTGCTGTACATTGTGCTGGATTTGTTCGATCGCTTCCCTGATTTTGTCGAGGCAAAAACCCCACTGCCGACGGCCCTGCTGTTCTACCTGTACTATCTGTTCGCGGTGAACGGTTTTGTGCCCTTTCTGGTTGTGGTCATGCCGGTGGCCCTGCTGCTCGCCGCGCTTTTCACGCTGCTGGAATTGGCGCGTCACAATGAGTTGACGGCCATGCGCGCTAGCGGGGTGAGTCTCCGAAGGCTGATGGTTCCCTTGGTTGCGGTGGGGGGCGTGGCGGCGATCGCGTCGTTTGTGGCGCAGGAAACAATCGGACCGCATGCCACCAAATGGGTGGTGGAATACCGGCGCGCGATTTCCAGGTCCGGTGGCCCGACGCGGGGTGTGATCGAGGGATACGTCTTTCACAGCCCGGCAACGCATCGGCACTGGGTGATTGACGAGTTCGATCCTGAAAATCCCGAGCGGCTGGCGGGCGTGAAGATCACGCAGGACCGACCGGACGGTTCGCTTGAGCGGGAGATGCAAGCGGACTGGGCGCAGTGGCTGGACGGCACATGGTGGCTGGTTGGTTTTCGCGTCCGGGAATACGACGCGCAGGGCGAACCGTTGGGCGGCATGTCGCCCCCGGGAGAAAGGCCGGTTGAACGGCTTGAGCTGACGGAGACGCCGCGCGACCTGCTGGACGAACTGCAGGAGATGGATTTCCTGTCCTCGTGGGACATGTACCGATACCTGAAGAACCGGCCGAATCTATCGCGGCAGAACCGGGCTCGGCGGATGGTGGATTTGCAGGCCCGCTTGGCGATGCCTTGGTCCTGTTTCGTGATGGTTCTGCTCAGCCTGCCGGCGGCGGCAACCACGCGGCGCTGGGGCGCACTGGCCAGCGTTTTGTTCGCCTTGACACTGCTGTTTGGCTTCTATTTTCTTGTTCAGCTTGGCATGGTGCTTGGCAAGCGAGAGCTGCTCTGGCCGTGGCTGGCGGCATGGATGCCGAACATGCTGTTCGCGATCGTGGGCGGCAGCCTGCTTGTCCGCTTGAGATGAGCGCCGAACCAGGACCAACCGACGGCACGGGAAGTTCAGGCGGCGGCAGGGGGGCGATGGGTCAGGCGGTGCCGCAATGCCCACGCGCCTCCGGCCAGGAGGCCGAGCAACGCGAGCGCCGCTGCGACGTGCCCGAGCGAATGCGCCAATGAGTGCTTTCCGATGCCGCTGCCCACCAGCGTCACGACCAGGCCGGCGGGAAGCAGACCCCAGAAGGTTCCCACCAGGAAGGGGCGATGCCGAACCGGCGTCATGGCTAGCATCAAGTTCATGATCAGCCCCGCCACCGGGAACTGGCGAACCAAGAACACGGTAAGGGAGGAAGGATGATGTTCAAGTAGTACGCGAAGACGTTCCATTCGCGCCACCTTCCTGCTGACCCATGTTCGACCGCTCCAGCGGGCAAACACGAAAGCGGCGTAAGATCCGCACACGGACGCCAGATGCGAGAGCGCCAGTCCCTCGTTAAATCCGAACAACATGCCGCCCGCACCGCAAAAAAACAGGCGCGGCACGCCGATGGCGACCAGCACGGCGGCGGCGAAGAAAAAGACGGCCGGTGCCCAGGGGCCGGAACGATCCAGCGCGTTTTTCCAATGCTGGACATCCGTCACGGTTTCGCGAAGGGGGGTCAAATGCAGTGCGGCCAAGCAGCACACGACAGCGACCGCGAGGAGCAGGAACTTGTGCGTCTCGCGTCCCAGCGACTCAGCCGCCTCGGTTTCCAGCGCGATCGTTTCGGCGTCCTGCCGGTCGAACAGTCTGGGCGGCGGCGAAGTTGGACTGAAGTCGTTTTTTTGGGGTCCGTTGTCTTTCATCGTTCCTCTGGATTCCGCAGCATGGCGGCGATCTCGATCCATTCGCCCCGCGAGTAGTTGAAGCCGTAAACGGAAGTGATAGGCTCCAGCCCGAATGAACCAAAGTGCCGTTCAAGATGCCGCAGCAGACCGGTAGGGATGATCAGCACGCCACGCCCGGGGCGCCGGGCCCACGCCGCCACGGCCTCGTCGGATGGTAGCACCTCCAACGGGCCGCGATCGAGGTAGAAGTTGAGGCTCGGCTCGCCATAACTGCGGGTGCTGACGGGCACGGACGCAGGCGTTTTGGCGCGCACGGCGCGAGCCAAACGGGGCGATATCTTGAAGGGTTCCAGCGCGGGCAGCAGGTGCATCGAAACGGCGATTTGGAGAAGCAGCATGCCGGTGAACAACGTGGCGGCGCCAGCGAACCAGCGGCTCCGCCGGTGCTCGTGCCATACGGTCAACGTCATGGCCAGCACGAGGAGGCCGATGCCGGTGCCGGCGACCCGCGCGCCCGGGATGGGCGCCAACCAGGAACCGATCAGCAGCGCGGTGGCCACCAAGAGCCCCGCCGGCACGAAAAGCCACAGCCCGCGGCGCATCCAGATGAGGTCCCGCGCCGAGAGATCACCCTGCCGATGGGCCTCCAGCAGCGCGGCCACGGCGAGTGCCAGCGCGGGCCATGCGGGCAAGACATAGTGCGGCAGCTTGGTTGCGACGAGGGTCATCAGCGCCAGCGGCGCCAACATCCATCCGCAGAGAAAAGGCGTAAGGCCCGGCCGTCCGAGGCGGTGGCCGGCGAGTGCGGACCATGCGGCCGGCAAGTACAGTGTCCACGGAAAGAAAGCCAGCCACACCACCGGCACGTAGTATGGCAGGCTTGTCCAGAATCGTCCCCCATGTCCCTCCATGGGGCGGAGGGAGCGGGCAACCACATGGCGTCCGATGCCGAGATTGAAAAAGCGCCCTTCGGTCGCGAGGTTGGCAGGAACGGCCCAAGCCAGAAAGAGCGCGAGTGCGGCAATTAGGGCGAGCGTCGTTCCGATCAGAAAGCCTGTCTTGCGCTGGGGTAGGGCGCGGGCGAGCGCCAGCACGGCGCCCATGATCAGCAAGGGGATCAATCCAACGGGGCCTTTCGTCAGCAGCGCGCCCGCCAGCGACAGGGCGAGCAGGAAAGCGTGGCTTGGCCGCCATCCGTCCGAACAAGTCATGGCAAAGGCGGTGACTGCTGCCGCTACGAAGAACAGCAGAACAGCGTCGGTTGTGGCGGCGGTACCGCTCACCACCATGAGCGGCGAGGAAATGAGCAGGCCCATGGCTGCCGCTCCGGCGAGCCAGGAGCCAATGAGTCTGCGACCGAGCAACGCCGTCAGCAAGCCAGTTCCGAGAGTGGCCAATGGGGCGAAGAAGCGGCAGGCCAGTTCGGTTTGCCCAAACCATCGGATAGGGAGGGACATCAGCCAGTAGACGAGAATGGGTTTGTCCGGGCGGAGCGTGCCGTTGAACGTTGGGTAGAGGTATTGGCCGGAACGCAGCATTTCGACCGTGGCCCGGGCGAAGCGCGGTTCGTCTCGGTCCCATAGGGTCGAGCTGGCAGCCACAAGGAAATAAGCGGCCAGCGTTAGGAAAGACAGGAGGAATACCGCACCGTATGCGGCGCGGCTTGTTACGACTGGATCGCGGGTCGCGCGGACAAAGCGGCGCGCCGCCGGACGGATGAAGACGGACAACCCCAGCAGCAAGGCGGCTGGACCGACGACAAGGAGGAAATCGCGCAGCAGAGGGCTTCGGCTTTGCAGTAGAAGCTGCAGCGTTCGTTGCAGCAGCACCAACGCAAAAGCGGCCAGAAGCCAGATTTTTCTTGTCGGGAGGCGCCGCTCCCGGACTTTCCATGAAGCGGCCAGCGCGCCGGCCGCCAAGCCAAGGGCCGCGCCGGCCATCACGTCCGCCGGAAAATGTTTTCCATCAAGCGTTCTTGCTGCGGACACCGCTGCGATCAAACCGATGGCTGGTGGGGCCGCGCGGGCGGATTGCATCATCCACGGCACCGCCCACGCGGCAATGCTAGCCGAGTCGCCGCTGGGGAAGGAGAACCGATCATCGCCATTGGGGCGCGGCCGGCTGACGGCGACCTTTATGGGCCAGACGAATGCGGCGCTCAAAAGCAGGGCAAGCAAGGCTTGAGCGGCGCGACGGCGATACTTGATCCCGCCGAGCAGCAGGGCAAGAGCGGTCAGCTCAAGCCCCTTGCCCAGAGGACGGACGATGCGAAGCGCCTCCTGTATCCAGAATCCGCTGCCAGCCGAACGCATCGCCATGCGCGCCCGGCTGCTCCATTCGTGGTCCAGCGGAAGAAACAGCAGGCTTAGGAGCAGGAGAAGGGCGGCGGCCAGAAAGAATATCCTTGAGGGCGCAAGAGGGCCGAAACTGGTCGAAAGTCCGCGGAAAACTGTTGGAATCCGCGCGAATCTAGTGCTGTTCCGCATGGGTCAGGCAAGAATATCTTTTTGAGGCTCGCACTGAAACACGGGAGACGCCAAACCGTCAAGGCGGAATCCCCATTGCTTCGATTGCTTCAAGAGCGGCCGACACGACGCATGAAGCGGCCGATGGAGAGGTCCTGCCGTGCCTGTCACAGCATCTTAGCCGCCACTTTGCGGAAAGCCTGAACGATCTCTTGGCGGTCTTTGGCCGTCAGACAGGAGGCTATCGTCAGCAGGGCTCCGCGCCGCGCCATGTCGTCGCACATGGGGAGCGTGCCGCGGTCGTAGCGATACTCGGCGGCAAAGGCGTTGGCGGGATGAGTCCACGGCCACCCGTCCGAGGAAAGGCTGCGACGGTGGGTGAGGCTTGGCACGTTGAAATGCCAGTGCAGGCCCCACTCCTCCATGTAGAGGCAGGCTGTGCTGCCCGGGACGCCGCGAATGCCTTCGGCCCGCAGTGCATCCGTGAACCGCCGCGCGATGTCCGCCGAGGGATAGATCGTGATCAGAAATGGGCCGCTATCCCCCGCCGGGTCGAGAATCCGGCGAAACTGCAAGCCGGGGATTTTTTTCAGTTCACGGCGGATCGCCCATTTTGAGGTTCGCATGGCACGCACAATTCGGTCGAGCTTACGGGCTTGTGCCAGGGCCACGGCTGCCGTCACTTCGCTCATGCGGCAGCCCATGCCCCAGAGCTGGTAGCGTTCGTCCGTCGGATCGAGCCGCCCGGCGGCGTTGCGGGCGTAACCGAGATCGTGGATGGCGAAACAGCGCTTGTACAGATGCTCGTCATCGCAAACAATCAGACCACCTTCGCCACTGCTCATGTTCTTGTTGAGCTGGAAGCTGAATATGGCCAGGTCGCCGAACGAGCCCAGCGGCTTGCCTTTAAATGTGGCTCCGTTGGCCTGCGCCACGTCCTCCACGAGTTTTAGCCCCTTTTCGCGGCAGATGGCTGTGACTTGGTCAATGTGGCCTGTGCAGCCGCTCATGTGCACAAACAAGACGGCGCGGCTGTGCGGCGTGATTTTTTGCCGCAAGTCCTCGGGCGACATGCAAAACGTGTCGTCGATATCCACGAGCTTGGGAATGGCGCCGAGCCGGACGATGGCGCTGACGCAACTGACCCAGAAGTAACCGGGCAGAAGCACCTCGTCCCCGGGTCCGATGCCGAGGGCTCCCAAAGAGATGCTCAAAGCGGCAGTGCCGCTGTTGACGCCCAGCGCATACCGGCGGTTGATCCTCTTGCGGAACAGTTCCTCAAGTTTGTCGGTCATATGCTGAGGCTTGAGGCCATAGAAGCGGAAGGGGCTGCCGGCTTGAAGGACGCGGTCCGTCAGCCGGGCTTCCTCTTCTCCCATCCAGTGCGCGCCGGGCAATTCCCACGGCAGCGGTTGTTTGCGGACAGGTTTTCCTCCTTCGATCGCGAGCAGTTCCGCATTCTGGCGGTTGTTGGTTTTCGCACGGCTCATGAACGCTCTCCCCGGTTGTGAATGGTTTTAAGCAAAGCGCGCACCTCGTCGGTCAATTCCTTCACAGTGGTCTCGAAAATGGCTCGACCGTGAGCGGAAGAAGACTTGGTTCTCGGGTCGTCCTCCACGATGCGGTCCGGGTGTCCTTTGCCGTCGAACCCCGGCCCGTCCACAATGGAAAAATCGCGGTAGCGCATGCGCCGGCGCGGCGGCGGCAACTCGCGCAGCCGCACGGTTTCCGGCGCATAGTGGAGCATAAGACTGGTTTCATCGGAACCCGCGTGAGCGATGGATCCGTCCTCGATTTTCTGCCGCGGCATGGCCATGCGGAGGTGGACATGTAAAACGCCTTCGTGGTTGCGTTCCGCCGCCAGGCGTTTGAGGGTTTCATTGTGGTTCACTGCCCCGTGACCGTTGACGATGACGGCCACCTTTGCCCCCATGCGGGCGACGAGGCGAAGCGTTTCGTGAACAAGCAGGGCCAGAATTTCTTCTCGGCAGTAGGCGCTGGGCAGGACGTTCCCTGGAAAATCCATGCCCACAATCCATTCGTCCCGCCGAAAGCCGAGATGCTCCAAGACGGCCGGCGGCCGTTCCCGCTCCGTACCCCAGAACAGGGTGGGCCAGACCACGCCTCCGATGCGTTCACACACGGCCAGAGCAACCTGTTCGGCATTGAGGGGATCCACACCAAGCGGCAAATGCGGCGCATGCCATTCCAGCGGGCCAATCGGAATGAAAACAACAGGCGCCTTGCGAAGTCGGGCCGCGATTTGACCGGGCCGCAGGTATGCAATACGTGTTTCCATGGTTCGGCGCGTTTTCACGGGCGGAGGATAGGAAAAGGCGTGGCGGTTTCGCAAGAGGATAAAGATGCCGGTTCCCCATGCGGGCCTCTGGCGATCTGGAATTAGATAAGCGGCTCAGCGAAGCCTCGCCCTCGAGAAACGGGTAAGAACGGCTGTTTGCCGCGGATGGAGGGCGACGCTTTGCGAAGTCGTCATCATGTGAACGGATCGCGGGAGCGGGTGGGCGGCTGGGCACAGCTTCGCCGTGCAAATGGCAATGATGCAGCGCAGCCTCGCCTTCGGGTGCAATTCCAAAGTGTGGGCGTCCTGTTTCGGGCCATGGAAACAGCGGGGACGCGAGGCGCTTCAGTTTGGTGTGACGCGCACGCGAAGGAACCGCTGTGCCTGCTCCGACATAGGAAAAGCATCCCGCACTCGAATGGTTTCCTGCGTGGCATTGCTTTCGAGCATCTCGATGGTCAGGCCGCTTTCACTCCATGGGCCGCGAACCTCGTCGGCTGCAGCGTGAGAGAAAGAAACGTCGCGCGGGGGTGCTCGTCGTTTGTAATCCAACGTAAGGCGGGGCGGAGTACCCGCGTAACCGGAACGAAAATAGGGGCGATCGGCGTGGCGAGGCGACGTGCCGAAGGCGCGTTCTTGCCAATTGGGTCGGCCATCTTCGTCTGGGTCGGCCTGGTCGGCTGCTGCGCCCGTGTTGTCGGTGGTTTCGAAGTGTTCGAGGCGCCACTGCTCAGCCACCGTTAGATGTCGGGCGATTCGCACGGCAACATCCTGCGCGAGATTGCTCACGGTCAGCGTCAAGCGTTGGTCTGAGGCCGACAGAAGGGTTTGCGTATGCGAGACTGTTCCGGCGTAAGGGTTGAACCATTCGCAGTCATACGTCGCGTTGGCGCGGTCCATTACCAAGGTGATGGTGCCGGCAAGAGGCGGGCCGTTGCTCCCATCCACGACGGCGCGCCAGGTGTGGCGCGAATTGTCAATCCAGAGGTGGCCACGACCGGCGACGAGGTCTATCTGACCGAGCACGCGGATGCGGGAATCCGACGCGGTTGCATGTGCGTCACGATAGCGGCCGTTTGTAAGGGGGATGGGCTCCATGAAACGACGCCATCGGCCGAAAAGGCCGTGCAGGCGGTGGTTGAAGATGTTGTCGGTGTACCAGTAAAGAGGATAAACGCCACCGGGTCCGGTACGGGCCCACACAATTTTGTGCAGCCAGATTCCTTCCAAATCCTCGGCCAAACGGGTTTCCTGGTCGTCGGAACCGGACAGGCCATCAATGCCCATTTCGCCCCAGACGATGGGCCGATTGGTGAAGGCGCGGCGGGCGTCGAGGTCATACTCATGGAAGAAGCGGGCGGAATCGCGCTGCAATTCGGATTTGGGTTCGATCCAGCCGGTGGCGTTGACGTAGCAGTGGAAGTCCACATGCGAGATGGCGCGTCCGTCAGGAGAATTCCAGGCGGCTTCGGCCGGCGAGGCCCAAGTGGAAATACAGGCGGGGTGGGGATTGCCGTCCGCATCGGCTGCGCGTTGCAATTCGGCGGTCAAGGCGAACGGTGCCCCGGGGCCGGGTGGCACCTCGTTAGCGGTTTCCCACGAGTGCACGGATCGGAAGGCCCCGTAGCGGGCGAACAGGTGTCGCCAATAGGCGCCATGCAGGAAGCGAACTGGCCCGGGCTGGGCGTCGAAGTAGTGTTCTCCCCTAGGGTCTGGCAGGCCCTGGGGAGACAGGCGGTTGAGAAGGTATTCTTGCTTTTCGCCGATGTTCAGGCGGAAGGTCATGCCATAGTCTTGGGCGCGTTGGAGTATATGCTCCAGACAGGCGCCTCGGCGTGGATCGAAATAGAGGTGGGAGTTGGCAAAGGGCGAACGAAGCAGGTTGGGGCCGTAGGAATGGGCACCGAGTTTTTCTTCCACAACCACTTCGTCCACGTAGCCGCGGCCACCTGTTGCGTTCTCCCAGATGATAGCTAAATTGGGGAGGAGGTGGGTTGTGGCCGTAAACTCTCCGGCGGCTACGTGCCAGGGCGAATCGCCGGCTTGCGGGCCCACGAGGACGGGCAGAGCATAGGTTTGACCGGGTTCAGGCCAGCTAACAAACTTCAGACAAAGCCCGTAGGGATAGTTGGTTACGAGCGGTCCTGTAATGCCTTCTGTTCGCCATCGGACCCGCACGCGATAGGTTCGGCCCGGGATCAGGCCGGCATGGCCGCTCATGAAGCCCTGGAACAGGACGGGGTTGTTGCTATCGAGTCGCCAAGCGGCCAATCCATTGGCAAAGGCAGAATCCAAAGTGAGGCCGGTTGCTGGCACCGTGCCCTCATGCGAAATGGTGCGGGAGGACCACGGCTGCCACGCCGAGCCCCAAATGATGCCGGCGATCCACCACCGGAAGAAGCACTGATTGGTGGGGCCCATTTGCTGGAAGAGGTCTTCGGCTTCGTAGCTGAACTGTTCCGCGCCGACGCCGAACCCATGCCCGCCTCCCGTGAAGTAGGAACCGTCCGCATATTCAAAGTAGCGCGGATCTCGGGTGGAAACGCGAACCGGGCCGCGGTTTTGTGGTGAAGTAGGCGGATAAACGGTGAAGGTTTGCCATTCGCTTTGGGCGGAGCTGCCCGCTTGCTGTACCTCGATGCGGTAGGTCCATTGGCCGTCGAGGGGGGGCGCGAACCGCACGCACCAAACTGGCGCACCGGTGGGATGCATCCATTCTTCGTTTTCGCGAAATGCCCGCTCGTATGGCTGCCAGAGGAAGGCGGGCCGTCGCCATTCGCGCAGGGCATCGCTTTCGTGGCGGAAGACCGCGTCTACGGTCACCCCATCCAGCCAGTGCAAACCCGGCGGGGCCGGATCGTAGGGAAACTGAAGATGCGTGGCGGAACAGTTCTGGAGGTGGAAAAGGATTTGCAGTGGTTCCCACCGTTCGCCCGTTGCCGGAAGGGAACCGGTAAATTGCACCCCCAGGGGGCCTGGAAAGATGCGACGCACAAGGTGTTCGGCCATGCCGACCTGGCCGGTTGCTCCGTGGACTTGCATGAGCAGGAGGTTCCAGCCGGGTTGGAGCGGTACCCGGACGGGCCAGGGATTGGACGAAGCATAGTAGCGGTAATATCCCCGGTCTGATGAAACGGCGACAGCAACCGCATTTGACAGTTGCCCCGTAATGGTAATCTCTTCGTTGGTCACGATGGGACCAGTGGGGGATAACGTCAAAGAGGCAAACTGCGGCCAACCTGCACGTGTGGCGGACCAGGTAAATTCACGGGTGGCCGTGGCGCCCTCTTCATCAATGACGGTGATCCGGCCCTGATAGGCACTGGGTATGCTGACATTGCGTTGTCCGTCCCATCCGAAGGCCCGTGTGCCGTCGCCAAATTCCCAGACAATATGATCCACCGCGCCGTCCGGATCATCGGCCGCTACCGTGAACGTTTGAGAGGTGGGAGCGACGGCATTGGATGGCGTTAGTAGTACGTTATAGATGACAGGGGGCGAGTTCGAGCCACTGACCGCGCGAATTACAATATCGTCCACGTAGGCCACCTGCGTTTTGGCGGAGCCGCCAAAGTAGCCGATGAGGATGGCAATGGCGCGGTCGGAAGCCACAAAGGGGAGTGACCACTTGATCCATTGGGTGCCGTGGCGAGCTATTTCGACTTCGCCGGAGTGGGCCAGGCTGATCCAGTGGTCGTCCACCAGTTCCAGCCGCATTCCTCCCCAGTCAGAGCCTGTTTCACTGACAAGGCGGATCCATGCCTGCACCTTATAAGTGGCGCCAGATTGGAGCTGAATCCAATCGGAGCCGAGGTCGCCGTTTTCGAGGCGGACGCCATATTGGCCGGAGCGGGCGGCGGCCGTTTGGACCTGAACCTGGCCTCCACGGATATTCAAACCGCCCACTTGGCCGGACTCAAAGTCATATGAAACCACGTTCTGGGCTGCAACCCGGCAGGCCAGTGTTAGCAGTAGCCCCGCTTTGATCTGCCAGAAGGGGAAGGGAGTAGATTCCCGCAGCATACCGACAGCCCTCATCTTGCTGTGAGATGATAAAGCATGGGACGTGCCACGGGAGTGCGTTTTCATTTTGTCGGGAAGGACCGAGTAGCGAGTCGTTGCAGCGCACTGCATCATGGCATCAGCAGGGTTTTTGCTGGACGTGCTGGCCGCTATTCAATAACGACAATATTCCGACATTGAAAGGATCGGTCCGATGAAAATCGCTTTTTTAGGTGCTGGCAGCACGATATTTGCGAAGAACATTCTTGGCGACGTTTTGTCCACGCCGGCATTGCGCGACGGCGTTCATTTGGCACTGTACGACATCCATGTCGAGCGGCTGGAAGAGTCGCGGCGGATGCTCGAAACACTCAACAAGAACCTTCACGATGGCAAGGGCCGCATCACGGCGCATTTGGGCGAAGACGCACGACGGGACGCTCTTGAAGGCGCCAGTTTTGTGGTCAATGCCATTCAGGTAGGGGGGTACGAGCCTGCGACGGTGGTGGATTTTGAAATCCCAAAGAAATATGGGCTTCGGCAAACGATTGGGGATACGCTTGGGATCGGGGGCATCTTCCGCGCGTTGCGGACAATTCCTGTGGTGCTGGATATTGCGCGAGACATGGAGCGCGTGTGTCCTGATGCCTGGTTTCTCAACTATGTCAATCCTATGGCGATGGTGACTGGCGCGCTGCTTCGGGCCTCGCATGTTCGCGCCGTGGGGTTGTGCCATAGCGTGCAGGTATGCGCGGACACACTGGTCGGGATGCTGGGATTGGAGATGGCTGGACCGTTGCGCTGGCACATTGCGGGGATCAACCACCAGGCTTGGTTACTGAATATCAGGGCGGGCGAGGAGGATCTTTATCCTGAAATCCGGCGGCGGGCGGCGGAGTCCTTGGACGCCGTCGCGCAGCGCGGCGGCGGGCGAGCCTGTGCCGAGGAAGCGCGGCAATGGGCGGAGCGCGGTGTTCCATGGAAGGAATGGCCCATCGAATTGCGCGTATGCGGTGATTTGGTGCGGTTGGCGATGCTGCGCTATACGGGCTACTACGTGACGGAATCCAGCGAACATTCCGCGGAGTATATGCCTTATTGGATCAAGCGGACCCATCCCGAACTGATTGACGCATACAATATCCCGCTCGATGAATATCCCCGCCGCTGCCGGGAGCAGATCGAGGGCTGGAAGCGGCAGGCGGAGGAGTTGGTGCATAATCCTTCATTGGCGCACCAGCGCACGCATGAATACGGCAGCTACATCATGGAGGCCGTGGTCACGGGGCAACCCGCGCGCATTCACGGTAACGTCCTTAATAAGGATTTGATCGGTAATTTGCCGACGGAAGCGTGCGTGGAGGTGCCATGCTTGGTGGACGGCAATGGCATTACCCCTTGCCATGTCGGGCGGCTGCCGGAGGTGTGCGCGGCGTTGAATCGCACCAATGTCAATGTGCAGCTTCTCACGATCGAGGCGGCGCTGATGCAGCGGCGGGATCTGATTTATCAGGCTGCCATGCTGGATCCGCATGCGGCGGCCGAATTAACGCTCGACGAGATTCGCGCCTTGTGCGACGACCTGATCGAGGCGCACAGGGCGTATTTGCCGACGTACCGAAACGGGTAATCATCGGGGCACGGCCCGCCGACGTCAGATTCGGGGCTTGGCTTGGCCATCTTCCTGACGGCGTCGTCTGCCGCGTTTCCTCATGTCAGCCCAGCTTTAGGAGCGCCGCCTGTCTCTGAATAACTTCGGGTGTTGTTGGCGGTGTGGCGCTCATGCGCCCTCTGCTCCTGAGAAAGCAAGGGCCTGAAGCGGCGAGCGGCCTGAAATGAGGAGTTTGAGTGCGATTGCGATCAGCATTACGAGGGGAGCAGTTTTTACAGGTCAACAATTTGATAGCGAATCCAGCTTTCGAGGCATCCGCCTGGTGGGACGAGAAGCAGGTGGGCGTTTTCAGCGAACCCTTCTGCCGCGAGGTTTTGCGCGTTCGGGGCGCTGGTCAGGTGTTCTACGCAAAAGAAGGGCTGCTGCCGAGGTGTGTACACGACGAGGTGGGTGAACGCTTCGCCTGCGGTCAGAATCAGGCGTCGGCCGATGGGGGGGTAGCGAATTTCGACTGGATCGCCGGGGTCGGGCCGGCAGTACACGGTATCGAGGTTGAGATCGGCGAGGCAGCGGAAGTCGCGCAGGTCATAGGGCGTGCCAGCCACGGGTCTGACCGGACCGGTTGGAATCAGTTCGTTCGCATCCATCATCATGGGGTGGGGCACGCGGAGAAAAACTTCGTCGCGGCGTCCGTGAATGCGCCAGAAAGGATGAAGGCCGTAGCCGAACGGGATGTTGCGGCAATCTGTGTTTTGGATGACGAAACGGATTTCAATGCCGTTCTCGATGAGCTTGTGAGTCAGTTCGAGATCGCAGCAGAAGGGGAAACCCTCATAGACCTGGTGGCCGGGGCGGATTGAGATTCGGGCCTTTAGACAGTCGCCGTGGTTCTCGCATTGGAATGCCTCGTCGCGGATGAGGCCGTGAATCACGATCGGTTTACCACCTTTGGTTTGGCGGACGGCGCGGCCTTCAAACTCGTAGGAGGCGTTGCGGAGTCGGCAAGGGGCCGGAAACATGTGGAATGCGCCGGTAAAACGGGCAGAGGATCGGAAAGTGTCTTCGTCCCACCAGATGAACTCGAGTCCATCCACTTGGAGGGAAATGATGGTGGCGCCGAGGCGGGGGGCGACGGCGGCGTAGAGATCGTGGGTTCCTCGGCGGCGGATGGTTTCGCAACGCAGCGAGTCTGGCAATTCGTGAGCCATGGTGGCGTGGAAGCTCGATTTGCGGCGTTGTATGAAGAAAGAGATCGCTCGGGGCAAGCATAAAACGGCGCGGCGGCAGAAGATGGGCCACGTCGGTGGCTTGACCCTGTTGGAGACGATGGGGTACGTTGAGCCTCCCGAGATCGAGATGGAGAGAGAAGAATGATTTGGGCGCTCAGAACGATTTCGCGATTTCTGGCGATGCTGCCGCTGCGGTGGGCTCTGGCGTTGGGGCGCTGCATGGGGTGGGTGTTTGGTTCTGTGATTCGGTACCACCGTCGCGAAGCGGAGGAAGCTTTGGCGCGAAGTCTTCCGGAGCTGTCGGCGGAGGAGCGGCGACGTGTGATTCGGCGCATGTACGCCAATCTGGGCATGAATCTGGTGGAAATCCTGCGGTTGCCGCATGCGGACGAAGCGTATTTTGATCAATATGTGACCCGAGAGAACGAGGAACATTTGAGGAAGGCGTTGGCAGGGGGGAAGGGGGTTTTGGTGTTAACGGCCCACATGGGCAATTGGGATTTGCTGTGCACATTAGCGCCTCATTTCAATTATCCGACGACGATCATCACCAAGGAGATCAAGAACAAGGCGCTCAACGAGTACTGGATGACCACGCGGGCCCGATTCGGCCTCAAGTTCGTTCCGGCCCACAACTCCTTTCGGCTATGCCTGGCTGCGTTGCGCCGCAACGAGATCGTGGGGGTGATTCTCGATCAGAACATGATTGATACGGAGGGGATTTTCGTGGACTTTTTCGGACGTCCCGCCTGCACGACGCCCGGTTTGGCGTATCTTTCGGCCCAGTCCGGCGCGCCGGTGGTGCCCGTGTACATGCTGCGCGAGGGCGGCCGGCATGTGATTCGTATTCTGCCTCCCGTTTTGCCCCCGCCGGACCGGAAGCCGGAAACCATTCGGGTGTTCACGCAGCAGTACACCCGGCTGATCGAAGACATGATTCGAGCCCATCCGGCCCAGTGGACTTGGATTCATCGCCGTTGGCGAACCCAGCCCAGGTCGTTGTAGAACTTGATTCGTCTCGCGCAGCGTGGTCTTATGGGCGGGGTGTTGGCGGACGCGCGTCGGGGAGAGTAAATGGAACGTAAGATCAAGGTCTTGTTCATATGTGTGGGCAACTCGTGCCGCAGCCAAATGGCGGAGGGATTCGGCCGGGCGCTGGGCGGGGGCCGTGTGGAAGCCTACAGCGCGGGGTTGGATCCACGGCCTGTCCACCCGCTCACCGTGGAGGTGATGCGGGAAGCGGGCGTGGATATCTCCGCGCAGCGCTCGAAGGCGTTGGATCAAGCGCTGCCGCATACCATGGACGCGGTGATTACGATGTTCCGGGAAGACGAGGCGGCCTGCCCGCCGTTGCCCGGCCATCTGCCCGTGGTCCATTGGCACTTGCCTGATCCCGCCAAGGCGCTGGGCGAGCGAGAGGAAGTATGGCGGGTTTTTGTGGAGGTGCGCGATACCGTCAAGCGCCTGGTGAGCGACTTGCTGGAGCACGGCATACTCGATGCGCTGGTTCGTGCCGGTCGGAACGTGGCGCTGGCGTTGGACAATATTTCTGAAGGAGTGCTGGCCCATGACACGCGGCGGCGCATTTTCTATTTCAATGCGGCTGCCGAGCGGATAACGGGCTATTCGCGCGAAGAAGTGCTCAATCGGGACTGCTATGACGTGTTTCCGGGAGGGCTTTGCGGCGGCAAGTGTTCCTTCTGCGAGGATGGCGCTCCGTTCCCCTTGAACACGGAGAAGGATTTCGAGCTGATCGCCAAGAACGGGGAGCCCCGACGGGTTTCCATGACGGTGCGCGAGTATGCCGATCCGGAGGGGCGGCAACAGGGCGTGGTGGCGTGTTTTCGGGATGTCACGCGCGAAGTCAGCCTGGCCAGACGATTGGGTGAAGTGGAGCATTTTTCAGGCATCATCGGCAAAGACCCAAAGATTCTGGCGCTGTTCGAACTCATCCCCGACCTGGCGCAGTCCGCGGTGCCAATCCTGATCCAGGGGGAAAGCGGCACGGGCAAGGAGCTCATCGCGGCGGCCTTGCACAACGAAGGTCCCCGTGCCAGCCGGCGCTTCGTGCCGGTAAATTGTGGCGCCCTGCCGGAAGGGTTGTTGGAGAGCGAGCTTTTTGGCCACGTGAAGGGGGCGTTCACAGGCGCTGTGCGAGACAAAAAAGGCCGTTTTGAACTGGCGGATGGCGGCACAATTTTTCTCGACGAAATTGGAGATATTTCCCCGGCCATGCAGACAAAGCTCCTCCGCGTTTTGCAGGAGGGCTGTTTCGAACGAGTGGGCGGTGAAACCACCATTCGCGTGGACGTGCGGGTGATCAGCGCCACCAACAAGGATCTAGCTCGGGAGATGGCCTCGGGCCGTTTTCGCGAGGATCTGTTCTATCGGTTGAGCGTGGTTCCCATTACCATTCCGCCCTTGCGCGAGCGTCGCGCAGATATCCCTGTGCTGGCCCGCCATTTCCTGGAACGGGCGGCGCGGGAGACCGGCCGTGAAGGCATGCGGTTTTCGGACGAGGCCATGGATTTTCTGCTCACCTATTCATGGCCGGGAAATGTTCGCGAGCTTCAGAATTGGATTCAATTTGCGCTCATCAAGTGCAAGGGCGCGGTGATTAAGCCGGAGCATCTCCCGCCCGTGGCGTTGCGAAGAGCCGTGGAGACGCAGTCAGCACCGGCGGGCCAGGCCATGCTGGCCGCAGGAATGGGGAGGGAAGGACCGCGACGTTTGGACGAAGCGGCGGTGCGGGAAGCGCTCCAGTCCTGCAGTGGAAATCGGGTCCGTGCGGCCCGGGCATTGGGCGTGTCACGAGCCACGTTGTACCGTTTTCTGGCGGCGCACCCGAGCCTTCGATGAAGTGGCGCCCCGGCGCCGCGCCATGTCATTCGCTGCTTGAACGAGCCAGGCCGGAGTCTGCAAGCGCGACCCTTTGGCTTTCATAGTCCTCGCTCTCGCCCATCAAAGGATTCGGGTTGAGTGTGCCATTGAATCATCAATGACACACCTTGGCTTGTGGTGACACACGCAACAAGCATCTTGGCTGATGTCGTGGCGATTCGTGTACTCCGTTCTCTAACAATACGTTATAATAGAAACACGTTTTTGCTCATCATGGCACGCAACCTGCGCACGATTTCGGCGGTGCGTCGTGTTGAATTCTGCGGGGAATGTTTTTTCGGAGGGTGTTTTTTGGGCTTTTTTATGTTGTCTTGACTGAAAAAGATGGCTATTGTGGAGGTGCCTTGTGGGCAATCCAGCGCGGCACATTGTTCGGTCTCTGCAGCTGGCGGAGACGTTGGCGAAGTTGGCGGACGATGGGATGGCCGATAGTCCAGACGAAGGCTGCTTGGCGCTATTCGGACTGGTACTGGATTCCTCCCACCGTATACGGCGTCAAGCGGAACAGGAGCGGGAGGCGCACCGGATGCAGGGCCGATGGGTGGAATAGCCGGCCAATCGTGTAGCGGGAGTAAGGAAGTGGCAACCATGAAGCGACTCATCTTTTTGGTGGTGCTTGCATTGACGATGGGGGGGGGTAATGGATGGAGTCAGGACGCTACGCTGGAGGCGGCGACCACGGAAGGAATGTGGCTGTTGAGTTTTCAAGAGGCGCTGACTAAGGCCAAAGAAACCTCACGCCCCATTCTGGCACGGTTTGAAGGTTCGGACTGGTGCGGATGGTGCATACGGCTCAACAAGGAAGTATTTTCTCAGCCGGAATTCCAGCAGTATGCGGCGACGAATCTGGTGCTGTTTTCGGCCGATTTCCCCCGCCGGAAAGAGTCGCCGGAACCGCTCCAGAAACAGAACGAACGGCTGGCCATGGAATACGATGTTCGCGGCTTTCCGACCGTGCTGATTCTGGACGCGATGGGCCGGAAGCTCGCGGAAACCGGTTATCGACCGGGCGGTGCGGCGGCCTATGTCGTGCACCTGCGGCAGTTGATTGGAAAACACAAGCCGAGCGGGGCGGCGATGGAACAGATCCCGTAACCATGGAGGGCGCAGTGAAGTACGTTTGCAACGTGTGCGGATACGTGTACGATCCGGCGGCGGGCGATCCCGATGCGAACATTCCGCCTGGAACGGCGTTCGAGGATTTGCCGGACGATTGGGTTTGTCCGGAATGCGGTGTGGGCAAGGGGGATTTTTCTCCCGAATGAAGGAGCAGCGAAGGAGGAGGTTGAAGCGGTGAGCAAGAAGATGAAGGGAACGCAGACGGAGAAAAACGTGTTGACGGCTTTCGCGGGGGAATCGCAGGCGCGCAATCGCTACAGCTTCTTCGCCGGGCAGGCCCGGAAGGAAGGTTTCATGCAGATTGCCGACGTGTTCGAGGAGACCGCGAATCAGGAACGCGAACACGCGCATCGCTTCTGGAAACTGCTGCAAGGCGGCGAAGCCACCATCCAAGGCACATTTCCCGCTGGAATGACGGGCACCACACTCGAAAACCTCAAGGCTTCGGCGGCCGGTGAGTTGTACGAGTGGGGTACGATGTATCCGGATTTTGCGACGACGGCCCGCCGGGAAGGATTCGAGGATGTGGCTCGGGTGTTCGAGGCCATTGCCGTGGCTGAGAAGCAGCACGAAAAGCGTTACAAAGAACTGGCGGAAAATGTCGAGGCCGGCCGGGTGTTCAAACGGCAGAAATCGGTCAAATGGCGGTGCCGCAACTGCGGCTATGTCCACGAGGGGGCGGAGGCGCCGGGCGCTTGTCCTGCCTGCGCTCATCCACAGGCGTATTTTGAGCTGTTGGGGGAGAATTGGTGATGGGGAAATAGCGTCGCAGAATGGGCGGATGGCGCCCGGCATGAAGGGAGTGAAGCGTGACGAAACGATATGAAGTGTACCGTTGTGAGGTGTGCGGCAACATGGTGGAAGTTTTGCGCGAGGGCGCGGGCGAACTGGCGTGTTGCGGCAAACCAATGAAGCGGTTGACGGAAAACACCACGGATGCGGCCAAGGAAAAACATGTGCCCGTGATTGAGCGCACGGCACAAGGTGTGAACGTCACGGTGGGCAGCGTAGCCCATCCAATGGAAGAAAAGCACTACATCGAGTGGATCGAACTGTTGGCCGACGGCCGCGTGTTGCGAGAGTATCTGAAGCCGGGCATGGCGCCGACGGCGCTGTTTGCAGGCGTCGCAGCCCAGTCGCTGGTGGCGCGCGAGCACTGCAACCTGCACGGCTTATGGAAAGCGTGACGGACGCGGAACGGGCGACGAAGCAACAGAAAAAAGAGGCGGACATGATCAGCAAGAAAATGCAGAAGGCGATCAACGAGCAAATCAACCGCGAGTTGTATTCATCCTATCTCTACCTTGCAATGTCGGCATGGGCCGAATTGCAGGGGTACAAGGGGGCCGGAACCTGGATGGCGGTGCAGGCGCAGGAGGAAAACGGGCATGCGATGAAGTTCTTCCGCTACTTACTGGATCAGGGCGCCACGGTGGAATTGGCGGCGATCCAGAAGCCACCGACGGAGTTCAAGTCGCTGGCTTCGGTGTTTGAAGAAACCCTCAAACACGAGAAATTCGTAACGTCTTGCATTCACGATCTGATGACCCTGGCCAAGGCGGAGAAGGACTACGCCTCCGAGATCCTGATTCAATGGTTTGTCACTGAACAGGTGGAGGAAGAGGCGTCTGCGGCCGAGATTCTAGGCCAGATCAAGATGGCGGAACGTTCGCCGGGCGTGTTGCTGGCGATTGACCGCGGGCTGGGGCAGCGGAAGGCTGACTGAGGTTCTCCTGCGTACCGTGTGATCGGTGTCGGCGACGGGCGGCGGCAAGGCCGCCCGTCGCCGTGTGGGGAGGTCGCGTTGTTCAAGAAATGCACGGGTTGCCGCCGTTCATGGCGCACGAGGGACGAGTTGTTGAGCGATCCGGAGATCGTCCTGAGCGGTTATCAGGTGCATTTCGTAGACTTGCGGGCAGGCCTTTTCCTTTTCACGCATGAGCGGGCGGGCTGTCATACAACGTTTTCCATCGAAGCCGGGGGGTTCTTCGATCTCTACGAAGGGCCGATATTCGAGGAACGGATGGCGGGAAGGCCCGAGTGCCCCGGTCACTGCTTGCATCCGTCCCGGCTGGAGCGCTGTCCGGTGCGCTGCGAATGCGCCTTTGTGCGTGAAGTTATTGATATCATAAAAAAGTGGCCCAAACAGCCCCAGGAGCGACCGCGGGCCTGGACGGGAACATCATGAAACATTTGGCCATAGTGGTGGCGATCGCATGGGTGTTTACAACGGAGGCCCATGCGCGGAATCAGCCTTTTGCTGTTTCGGCGCGTGCCGTTGGGGCGAACGCCAACGGGCTGTTCGAGGTGGCGGTCACGTTATCTTTTCCCGCCGGACACTATCTATACGCCGATTCGGTGCGCGTTGAGCGAATCGGAGAAGGCGAATGGCGTTTACTTGAGGCGCCGGAACCGGCGCAAATCGCAGATGCCTTTTCGGGCGGAACGGAGCGGGTGTTTACAAACGAGATCACGCTTCGGTTTTCCGCCGGCGCATCCCCCAGGGAAGAGATGATGCTGCGGGCGCGCCTGCAGGGTTGCAACGAGAATACCTGCTTTCTGCCGATGACGGTCGAAATGCGGGTGGACGGGGGAGCGACGCCCGCGGAGGAAGCAAAAGAAAGGACGGCGGTTCACGACTGGCGAGAGGCAGCGTCCGGTTTCCGCGTGGCTGGACGCGCCGCGGGTTATCTCAACACCCGTTCTTTCCTCGCCTTTCTGGATCGAGTGGAGAACGGAGTGACAACGGCGTCTGGAGCCTGGCGTGAACGGGCACAGGCATTTTTCGACGATCCATCCGTGTTTTTCGAGCGGTTCGGGCTGTTCTGGACCGGGCTGCTGATATTGCTCGGCGGCCTGGCCCTGAATCTCACGCCCTGTGTGCTGCCGATGATTCCGATCAACCTGGCGATGCTTGGCGCGGGAGCCAAAGCGCAGTCAACGGGAAGAGGTTTTCGCTTGGGAACGGTCTATGGGTTGAGCATTGCCGCAGTGTATGGTTCGCTCGGCTGGCTGGCGGTGCTGACGGGCGCACGGTTCGGCTCCCTGAACGCCTCGCCCCTGTTCAATGCCGCTGTGGCCGTGATCTTTGCGCTGATGGGTTTGGCAATGTTCGACGTCGGCGTACGTCTTGACTTGTCACGTTTTCAAGCGGCGGTCCACGGCACGTCGCGCGCCGGCGCCTACTTGCCGGCAGCCCTCATGGGCGCGTTATTCGCGCTGCTGGCTGGCGCCTGCGTGGCACCGGTGGTGCTGGCGGTGCTGACGCTGGGTGGTGCGCTGTATGCGCAGGGCATCCGCTGGGCGGCGGTGCTGCCCTTTTTGCTGGGCGTCGGCATGGCCTTGCCCTGGCCGCTGGCCGGCGCCGGCTTGAGCCTTCTGCCCAAGCCCGGCCGTTGGATGGTCCGCGTGAAACAGGTCATGGGTGTGCTCATTCTTGCGCTGGCGTTGTACTATGGTTCGGTTGCCTTTCGCATGTGGCGGGGACCGGTTCGGTCCGGCGGTTCGGTCCTTCGAGGGGATGAGCAGGCAAGATGGGTCGCGACGGAGGCCGATTGGATGGAGACGCTTCGTGATGCGCAAGAGGCAAGACGGCCTGTGTTTGTTGATTTCTGGGCCACATGGTGCAAGAACTGCGAGGCTATGGAAGCGACCACCTTCCGGGCGGCGGAGGTGCGAAGTCGTCTTGGCCGCTATCGAGTGGTCAAATTCCAAGCGGAGCGGCCGGAGGAATCACCGGCTCGTGAGCTGCTCGATTACTACGATGTCAGAGGATTGCCTACCTACCTGATATTGGAGCCAAAATGACCATGGCGGCACCCGCAGCGGGCATGCGGCGGTCCGCCGGGGATGGCTTGCGCGGTTGGCCGCTTTCCATTGTGGTGATTGGCGCGTCGGGGGATTTGGCGCAACGCAAGATTTATCCGGCTCTTTTCGCGCTCTACTGCCAGGGATTGATCCCTGAGCCGTTTCATGTGTTCGGGTACGCCAGAACGGAGTTTGAGCTCGGCGCTTTTCGGGAGCATGTCGCGCGCCGTTTGACGTGCCGTTACACGCCGGCTTCGTGTTGCGGGAAGCATATACAGGATTTTCTGTCCCGCTGTCACTACGTCCGGGGGGGCTATGACGGTCCTGACGGTTTCCTCGATCTCTATCAGGAGATGAAAATTTTCGAACGAGAACCTGCCGCCAATCGCCTCTACTATCTGGCCTTGCCGCCCGCGGTTTATCTGGACGTCATGCGGGGGCTCGGCGCCGCGGGGCTCGTCTCGTGCGGAGCGAAGGCGGGTTGGTCCAGGGTGGTGGTGGAAAAGCCCTTCGGCCGCGACCGCGCGTCGTCGGATCGGCTTGTGCGCGATGTCGGCCAGGTATTTCAGGAGGATGAGGTTTATCGGATTGACCACTACCTCGGCAAGGAAGCGGTGCAGAATCTGATGGTCCTGCGTTTTGGCAACCGCCTTTTCGAGCCGTTGTGGAATCGGGAGCACGTTTCGCACGTGCTGCTGACCTGGAAGGAGGCCATCGGCGTGGAAGGACGTGGCGGATATTTTGACGAGAACGGCATTGTGCGTGACGTCATGCAGAACCACCTCCTGCAGATTCTCGCGCTGGCGGCCATGGAACCGCCGGCGCGGGCCGACGCCAACGCGGTGCGGGATGAAAAGGTGCGACTCTTGCGAGCGGTGGCGCCAGTGACCCCAGCGGAGGCCGCCTTCGGGCAGTATGGGGCCGGGGAAATGAACGGGCGGCGCCAACGGGGCTATCTTGAGGAGGAGAAGGTGGCGCCCCATTCGAGGACGCCCACCAGCGCGGCCGTGGCGTTACGCGTTCGAAATGATCGGTGGGAGGGGGTGCCATTCTTTCTTTTTGCCGGCAAGGCACTTGATAAAAACGTCAACGAACTGCGCATTCGTTTTCGTGAGACGCCGTTTGGTTTGGTGGAGAGGCCGTCTGGCTGGCTTGGCAACGAGCTGATCATTCGCATACAACCCGATGAGGCCATTGAACTGCGCATGCTCAACAAGGCGCCGGGCCTTCGAATGACGGTGCAGCCCACCACGCTGGACTTGAAATACCGGGCGGCCTTCAAAGAGGTTATTCCCGACGCGTATGAGCGGCTGCTGTTGGATGTGATTGCCGGCGATCGCAGTCTCTTCATTCGCGCCGATGAACTGGCGGCTGCCTGGGATGTGTTCACGCCCCTTTTGCAGGCGTGGGACGAGGGCGGGGGGCAGCCGGAAGTATATTCCTTCGGGACGCCCATACCCGACTTCGCGCGGCGTCTGGCGAACCGACACGGCATTCCGCTAGAGTAGGCGCAAGAATGAACGAGCGACGGTTCAAAACCCGCGAGGAATTCGTGCGCGCCGCCGCGGATGATTTGCTGGACGCGGTTTGTGCCGAGAGCGATACGCCGTTTGCCGTCATGCTTTCGGGCGGACGCACGCCGCAGCCCATCTATGCGGCCGTGGCGGCAAGGGGCTGCCGCGCGGCTGCGGCCTCTCATGTGCTTTTCAGCGATGAACGCATGGTTCCGCTGGCGTCGCCCGAAAACAATTGCCATAATGCGCAAGCCATGTTGGACGCGCTTGGCATTCCACCAGAGCGGGTCCTTCGGGTGGACACGCGCCAACCGCCGGAAAAGGCTGCGCGCGACTACAGCGAGCGGATTGAGGCGTTCTTTCGCCAGGGCGGGCGCATCTCGCTCGGATGGTTGGGGCTGGGTGCGGATGGGCATACAGCCTCGCTTTTCTCCGCAGCCGACGTCGAGGCGGGCGGGGGGGCGTGGGCCATGGCGACGCGGCACGAGCGATATGGGGATCGTGTTTCCGTGACGGCGTCCCTTCTGGCGCGAGTCGAGCGCGTGACCATTCTGGCGGCGGGCGAGGGAAAACACGCGGTGATTCGGGCGCTGCTCGAACGACCCTCCACCGTCACCGCCGGCTTGGCGGTGCGGCGCTGCCTGCGGGTGGAACTGTGGATCGGATGAGAAGAAAGGAGCAGGAGGGATTATGAAGCAGTCAACGTGCAAGCAGGAAGAAGGGCATGGCGGGCACCTGTGCGTGCTGGCCAGCGAAGGCCGTTTCGATGAGATTCGTCGCCTGGCCGCCCGGCCCCGGTTCATCTGTTTCAACTGCGGGCGTGTGGCCGAAGCCGCGACAAGTCTGTGCAATCCGATGCCGCTGGAGAAGTGAAGCGCGTCGCGGAGCGATACCGGTCATGCAGGCGGATGAAGCCCGACGGCGGGTGGAAGCGTTGCGGGCGGACGTGCGGCGCCACGACCGTCTGTACTACGTGGAAAACCGGCCCGAGATTTCCGACCGCGAGTACGACCGTCTCTATGCCGAGTTGCGGGAACTTGAAACCCGGTTCCCGGAGCTGGTCACACCGGATTCGCCGACCCAGCGCGTCGGAGGGGAACCTCTCAAGGCGTTTCGAACGGTGCCGCATACGGTGCCGATGATGTCGCTGGACAACACGTACAGCGAGGACGAATTGCGCGCCTTTGATGTCCGGGTGCGAAAGGCGCTGGCGATGGATCGCGTGGCCTACGTGTTGGAGCCTAAAGTGGACGGCTGTTCGATTTCCGTTCGATACGAGCAAGGGGTGTTCACGCTGGGCTTGACGCGGGGGGATGGCGCTCGGGGCGACGACATCACGGCGAATTTGCGAACGATCCGGTCCATTCCTTTAAGATTGCAGGCGCCGGACGGCGCCCCGCCACCCGTGCTGGATGCGCGAGGCGAAGCGTACCTTCCCGTGGCGGCGTTCCGCGAATTGAACGCGGCGCGGGAGGCGGAGGGCGAAGAACCTTTTGCCAATCCCCGCAACGCCACGGCCGGCTCTCTCAAGCAACTGGACCCGAGAGTGGTGGCGCGGCGCCCGCTGGCCGCTGTTTTTTACGCGGTGGGCCACCTAGAGGGGTTGACGCTCGAGACCCAGGCCGATGTGCTTCGAACCCTTCAGGCCCTTGGGCTTCCGACACCGGCTTTGTGGTGGGTCTGTGAGGATATAGAAGAGGTGATCCGTCGCGCTCATGAATTGCAGCGGCGCGAACAGGAACTGCCCTACGAAATGGATGGGGCCGTTGTGAAGGTCAACGACCGGCGTCTGTGGTCGGCGCTTGGCGCCACGTCCAAGGCGCCTCGCTTTGCCATTGCGTTCAAGTATAGCCACGAGCAGGCGGAGACCCGCCTGACCGCGATCACCATTCAGGTGGGCCGCACGGGGATTCTGACGCCGGTCGCAGAACTGGAGCCAGTGTGGCTCGGGGGCTCCACCATATCGCGGGCCACACTGCATAACGAGGAGGAAATTCGCCGCAAGGACATTCGGGTGGGCGATACGGTCGTGATTGAGAAAGCCGGCGAAGTGATTCCGGCCGTGGTGCGCGTGGTGTTGGAACGCCGCCCGCGGGGCACGAAGCCCTTCGATATGGCGGCGCATTTAGGCGGACAATGTCCTGCCTGCGGCGGTCCGATTGCACGGGATCCCGAGTTTGTGGCTTGGCGCTGCGTGAACATAGCCTGTCCGGCGCAGCTCAAACGCACCTTGCTGCACTTCGCTTCACGGCGAGCGATGGATATCGAGGGACTGGGCGCGGCGTTGGTCAGCCAGCTCGTGGATCGCGGGCTGGTGCGAGACGTGGCGGATTTGTACGCCTTGACGATGGCCGACCTGGTTGGCGAGCCGGGCGAAGCCGGAAAACTGGAGCGAATGGGGGAGAAAAGCGCGGCCAATTTACTGAAGGCGATTGAGGAGAGCCGTTGCCGGGAACTGTGGCGGCTCATCCACGCGCTGGGCATTCCGCATGTCGGGGAGGCGGCCGCCCGCAAGTTGGCGGATCAGTTCGGATCCATTGACGCGCTCGCGTCGGCGTCTTTGGAGGAATTGACCGCCGTCGAAGACGTGGGTCCGATCATGGCGCGGAGCATTCGCGGTTTCTTCGAGAACACACGGAATCGGGGGGTGCTTGCGAAGCTTCTGGAACGCGGCGTGCAGCCGGTTGCGTCCGCCGGGGCGAGCAAGGCGACAGGGCCGTTTGCGGGAAAAACGGTTGTGGTCACGGGGGCGCTGAAGGGGTTCACGCGAGAGCAGATTCATGACGCGTTGCGCGCCGCGGGCGCGACGGTGACGGACAGCGTCAGCCGCAAGACCGACTACCTGATCGTGGGTGCCGATGCCGGGTCGAAGCTCGAGAAGGCGCGGCGCCTCGGTGTGGCGATCATGAGCGAAGACGAGGCGCGGCGCCGATTGACGGATGGTAGCGGACCATGACGAGCGAACGGGACGAAATATTCATGCGGCGTGCCATTGAATACGCCGCGCGGGGTATCGAGGCCGGTCAAACGCCGTTTGGCGCGTGCGTTGTTCTTCAAGGGCGGGAGGTGGCGTCCGCCCATAACAGCGTGTGGCGGGATACGGATATCACCGCCCATGCGGAAATCCAGGCGATTCGGCTGGCGTGCCGCGAGGTTGGCTCCGTGCAGTTGACGGGTGCGGAAATCTATTCGACGTGCGAGCCGTGCCCGATGTGTTTTGCGGCCTGTCACTGGGCGGGCATACGGCGGATTGTCTTCGGCGCGCGCATTGCCGATGCGGCGGCCGCAGGCTTCCATGAGTTGCCGGTGTCCAATCGCCAGTTGGCCGAGGCCGGCGGAAGCCGTATCGAACTGGTGGAGGGTTTTCTCCGCGACGAATGCGTGGCGTTGTTCGAGCGATGGCGAGCGCGTCCCGACCGGCGGGCGTACTGAAACCAGATGGGCGGGCTGGCGGATCGGCAAGGGAGCGCAGCGGTTCATGCCGATGGTCCGTGTGATGCCGACAGGGAAGCAAGAATGAATGAAAAATTGCTGGAAGAGTTGAAACGCCGGTTTGCCGCGCGGTTTGGGCGGGCGCCCGAATGCGGAGCCTATGCCCCTGGTCGAGTGGAGGTATTGGGAAACCACACCGACTACAACGAGGGCTACGTGCTTTCGGCGGCGATGGACCGCGGAACTTTTTTTCTGGCGTCTTCCGCGCCGGATTCCGAATGCCGCCTTGTGGCAGCGGATATCCCGGAGGAGGTGTCTTTCCCGTCTTTCGCGCCGGCGCCTGACCACCGCGCGCCTTGGGCCAATTACGTCAAGGGAGTATGGTTCAAACTGCGCGAACGCCGGCCGGTGCGAGAGGGTTTTATGGGCATGTTTTCAGGCGACGTACCGCTCGGGGCGGGGTTGTCCAGTTCTGCGGCCTTGGAGATGAGCGCGGGGCTGGCGCTCGGCGGGCTGATGGGGCTTGATCTTGATCCGCTGGAGTTGGCGCGTATCGGCCAGGCGGCGGAACATGATTTTGCCGGAGTCCGCTGCGGCTTGCTGGATCAAATCACCAGTTTGCATGGGCGGCAAGGGGCGCTTGTGATGACCGATTTCCGGCACTTGACCGTGCGCCCCGTTCCGTTGGACGCCGCCGCATGCCTTGTCGTGTGCAATACCGGCGTCAAGCACCGATTGGTGGAATCCGAATACAACGAGCGGAGGGCGCGTTGCGAGGAGGCGGCGCGCTGTTTTGCGGAATGGCTGCCGCATCCAGTTCGTTCATTGAGGGATGTGTCAACCGGAGAATGGGACCGATGGGCCGAACGGCTGGAGCCCATAACGGCCCGGCGGGCGGCGCATGTGATCGGTGAGAACGAGCGGGTGCTTCGCGGAGCGGCGTTCCTGGAGTCGAAGCGGTTGCGCGAGTTCGGGCGGCTGATGTTCGCTTCGCACGAGAGTTCCCGTCTGCTGTTCGAAAACTCCTGCGCCGAATTGGATGTCCTGGTCGAAGCGGCGGGAAAGCTTCCGGCTGTGCTGGGCGCGAGGTTGTCCGGAGGCGGATTTGGCGGAGGGATCGTGGCGTTGACGACAGAAGACGCGGCTGCGGATGTCCAGGAGCAACTTGTGGAGGCCTATCGCCGGGCGTTTGGGCGCTCCTGTGAGGCGATGCTGGTCCGCGCGTCTTCGGGCGCGAGGAGGCTTTTTCCCAAAGCCTGACGATGTCAAGGACGGAAGCAGGGCTTTTTTTCAAGAAGATGTTGCAATGCAACGGGGCATTGCTATAGTGCGCGGATAGGAGGCGGGCCATGGGGGTTCGCCGGTCCCACAACACAACAGGGAGGTCTCACAGCATGGCGGTCACCAAGAGTCAGATTGTGGCGAAGCTTGCAGAGTCGGCGGAAATCAGCAAAAAGCAGGCGGGCGTGGTGCTTGAAACGCTGGTGAGCATGGCGTACAAGAACGCCAAAGACGGGTTCATGATTCCCGGCCTGGGCAAGCTGGTGCTGGTGAAGCGCGCTGCTCGCATGGGACGCAACCCGGCGACGGGCGAAACCATCAAGATTCCGGCCAAAAAGGTCGTGAAGTTCCGCGTTGCGAAAGCGTGCAAGGAAGCCGTACTCGGCTGATCTGTGAGGCGTCTGTAGTGCGGGGGCCGCGGCTTGCGAGGGCGCGGCCTCTGTGCTTTTTGTGGATCGAAGGAGGTTTTCGCCATGCCGATTTTTGAGTATGAGTGCCGTGAGTGCGGCGGGCGAGTCGAGCGGCTGATACGCAGCGAGAACGACGCGCCGCGGCAGTGTCCGACGTGCGGCTCAAAGAAGTTGGAAAAGGCATTGTCGACGTTTAGTGTGGGGGCAGGCGGTGGATATCACCAACCTTCGCCGGAACGATGTAGCACGTGTTCCAGCGGTTCCTGCCCATACAGCGGCGGCCTTTGAGCGGTCGGCCCCTGTTGTGCGCTCATCCCACGAAGCGCCGGGCGTTTTGAAACATGCGAAGCCATGGCCCTGCTTCCCAGGGCCAGTTCGCCGGGCGATGCGACATTTGGACGGCGCGAAAACCGCGCTCGGGGTGGGGCATCATAACAGTCGCTCGCCCATCGGTGTTGGTTAGCGCAGTGATACCTTCCGGCGAGCCGTTCGGGTTGAGCGGATAACGCTCCGTTGGCCGGCCATGGTGGTCCACGTAGCGCAGCGCAATCAGGTTGCGCGAGCGCGCCGTTTCGAGCGATCCGGCCTCGGCGAAATTCGCGAATCCCTCGCCGTGGGCCACGGCGATGCCTAGCCTTGAGCCGGCCATGTTAGCCAGCAGGATGGACGGCGAGGGTTGCACTTCCACGAGGACGTAACGGGCTTCGAATTGTTCAGAGATGTTCCGCGTGAAGCGCGGCCAAGCTTCCGCGCCGGGAATGAGCTCCTTGATCTGCGCGAGCATCTGACACCCGTTGCAGACGCCGAGACTGAAGGTGTCGGGCCGCGCAAAGAAGGCGCGGAAAGCATCGCGCAGTCGTTCGTTGTAAAGAATGCTCAGAGCCCAACCCGACCCGGCGCCGAGCACGTCGCCATAAGAGAAACCGCCGCAGGCCACCAATCCCTGGACATCGTTCAGGTCCGCTTGGCCGGTCAGGAGGTCGGTCATGTGAACATCCAGCGCCTCGAACCCCGCGGCCTCGAAGGCCGCGGCCATTTCCACGTGTCCGTTAACGCCCTGTTCTCGAAGAATGGCCACACGAGGACGGGTGCCGGCGATGTGGAAAACCTCGTCGGGATCATAGGTCGGGCGCATTGAAAGCCCCGGATCCGTTTCGTCGCCGATCATCTCAAACTCCTGTGCGGCGCAGGTCGGATGATCGCGCCGGCTCTGCATCTCGCGGGTCAATTCGGACCAGACCTGCTTGAGCGCTGAAACGGGCTTGCGGAAAATCACATGCCCGTTATGGCTGATTTCCAGCACGCGTTCGTGTGTCGTACATCCGAGAGCCACGGCAAGTTGCGCGAGCCCATGTCGGGCGAGAACATCCATCACACGGGGCGCCGCCGCCGCATGGACCTGAAGAACCGCGCCAAGTTCTTCGGCGAACAGCGAAGCAAGGGGGGCGGGGCCGCATCCATCCATGGCTACGGACATTCCGCAGCGGCCGGCGAAAGCCATTTCGGCGAGCGTGACGAAAAGGCCGCCATCGGAGCGATCGTGATAGGCGAGGAGGAGGCCTTCGCGTATCAGCTCTTGAATGGCAGTGAAAAAGGCCACCAACCACTCGGGCTCGTCCAAATCTGGCGGGAGGTCTCCCACTTGTCTGTACACCTGCGCCAGGGTCGAACCACCCAACCGGTTCTTCCCGGCGCCGAGGTCCAGCAGCAAGAGGCGGGTGCCATCCACGGGTTTGAGATCCGGCGTGACCGTCTTGCGGATGTCCTCGACCGGCGCGAAAGCGCTGATGATCAACGTCAGCGGCGCGATCATCTTTTCTTCGCGGCCCTCGACGGTCCATATTGTGCGCATGGAGAGGGAATCCTTGCCGACGGGGATGGACACACCGATTCGGGGGCAAAGGTCCATGGCTACGGCGCGCACGGTTTCGTAGAGCGCGGCATCCTGGTCAGGTTCCCCGCAGGCGCACATCCAGTTCGCGGAGAGTTTCACGCGCCCGATGGGCCCGATGGCCGCCGCGGCGATATTGGTGAACGCTTCGGCCACGGCCATCCGACCTGAAGCCGGCGCGGATATCAGGGCCAGGGCGGTTCGTTCGCCCATCGCCATGGCCTGGCCGTGGAAGCCATGATAGCTCAAGGCGGTGACGGCGACGTCGGCAACCGGCGTCTGGTATGGGCCCACCATCTGGTCGCGCGCCACGAGGCCGGTCACGGATCGGTCGGCAATGGTGATGAGGAAGGTCTTGTTGGCCACAGCGGGGAATCGGAGCACCCGTTCCGCAGCCTCTTCCAGGGACACGCCATCCAACCGGAGGGGGACGGGCGACACGCTGGTGGTGGAAACGGAGCGCCGCATGCGCGGTGGGCGGCCCAGGATGGTCTGCACTTCGATATCAATCGGGCGGTTGCCGAAGTGCTCGTCCTCAAGCGTGAGTCGGTGGTCGCCGGTGGCCTCGCCAATCCAGGCGGCCGGGCACCGCTCGCGGCGGCACAGGGCCATGAACTCGTCCAAACGGTCGCGGGGCACGGCCAGGACGTATCGCTCCTGGGCCTCGCAGCACCAGATTTCCATGGGGCTCATGGACGGCTCTTCGTTTGGGATGCGGCGCAGCCAAAAACGCCCGCCTGTTTCCGCCACCAATTCCGGGCAGGCATTTGAGAGACCGCCGGCACCCACGTCGTGGATGCTGAGGATGGGGTTCCGGTCGCCCAGTGCGGCGCAGGCGTTCACCACCTCCTGGCAGCGCCGCTGCATTTCGGCGTTGTCGCGCTGCACGGAATCAAAGTCTAGGTTCTCGGCGTTGTCGCCGCTGGCCATGGAGGAGGCGGCGCCGCCGCCCAAGCCGATGCGCAGGGCCGGGCCGCCGATCTGCACGATGCAGTCACCGGGACGAATGGGTTGCTTACGGTGGTGGATGCGGTGCAGCCAGCCCATGCCCCCTGCCAGCATGACGGGCTTGTGGTAGCCGTAGTACCGGCCTTGATGGCGGATTTCGAGGCATTTGAAAATGCCGGCCAACTGGGGCCGACCGAATTCGTTCCCGAAACGCGCCCCGCCGATGGGCCCTTCGATCATGATCTCGAGCGCGCTGGCCAGCCGGTCAGGCGGGGGCGGTTCCGGTGTTTCCCAAGGCATTTCAAGGCCGGGAATGCGCAAGTGCGAAACCATGAACGCAGACAATCCCGCCACGGACCGGCCGCCGATGCCGGTGGCCGTTTCGTCCCGGATTTCGCCGCCGACGCCGGTGGCGGCACCCGGATAAGGCGATATGGCGGTGGGATGATTGTGTGTTTCGACCTTCAGCAGCAGATCAAGCGGCGTGGTGCGATAGATGTACCGGCGCGTGGACGGCTCCGTCTCGAAGGCGTCCGCCGTGAAGCCCTCGATCACGGCGGCATTATCCTCGTAGGCGAGCAGCGTCCCGCCGGGATGAGTCTTGTGGGTGTGCCGGATCATGTCGAAGAGCGAGTGAGGCATGAGCCGGCCGTTGATGACCCATTCGGCACGGAAGATTTTGTGTCGGCAGTGTTCGGAATTGACCTGGCCGAACATGACCAGCTCCACGTCGGTGGGATTGCGGCCGAGATCGCGGAACGCATCGCGCAGGTAGGCGATTTCCTCCTCGCTTAAGGCCAGTCCGAGGGTTCGGTTCGCCTCCCGCAGGGCCTCGACGCCGCCGTGCGCCGTGTCTATTTCTGCGAACGGGGCGGGGGGGAGACGATCGAAGAAACCGTCGAGATTCTCTTCGATGCTCTCGGTCATGCGGTCGTACAGTTCCCGCCAGACCGGGCGGGCGTCCGTGGCGGACAAGACGCGCGCCGGATCGGCGGTCAGGCGGAGCCAGCGGCCGTGTTCGACGC
>CALHGX010000019.1 GCA_938031185.1 uncultured bacterium | reverse complement strand
CCTCGTCCTTGCGCGGCGGTCCGGCCAGGTCGCTGGTGGAGGTCGGCGGATCGAGCGTCAGGTCCGCCAAAAAAAGGCGGCGGGAACGGTATTTGGAGGCGATCTGTTCGATGTGCTCGATGTCTCGGCGTCGCGCCTGCGAATTCTCGTAGCGCAGCTCGATCATCGGCTCGTAGTATTCCCGCACGCGCTGCACCTGGGCCGCCGGTTGCGCAGGCCCCATTCGCACAAGGTCTTCCATCAACGTCCCCAGGGCCGCGAGCCCCGGTCGGGCCGCCGCGGGGGCGAAAAAACCGGCGATCGCCCGGGGGTCGAACTGGTTTCGGCTGACATGGGCAATCGCCTTGGACGCTGTGGAAGGGCCCACGCCTTCGACAAGCTGCAGCACGCGAAACCACGCCATTTCGTCGCGCGGGTTTTCCACCACACGCAGGAAAGCCATCAGGTCCTTGACATGAGACGCCTCGAGAAAGCGCAAACCGCCGTATTTATGGTACGGAATATTCCGCCGCATCAATTCGACTTCAAGCGAGTCCGACAGATGCGACGCTCGAAACAGAACGGCCTGCCGGCGCAACGGAATCCCCTCCTCATAGTGTTTGAGCACCAGCCGCACGACAGCGGCATCCTGCGCCGCTTCGTCCTTGCAGGTAATCAGCAAAGGACGATCCCCTCCGCTCCGTTCTGACCATAGGTCCTTCGTGTAGCGCTCCCGGGCCTGCGCGATCAGACGATTGGTGGCCTCGAGAATCGGCCGGACGGATCGGTAGTTTTGCTCCAGCGTGACAATGGTGGTCCCCGGAAATTCCTTCGGAAAATCGAGAATATTCCGCACGGTGGCCGCTCGAAAACTGTAGATGCTCTGGGCGTCGTCGCCGACCACCATGATATTGTCATTGAATCGCCGCAGCCCCTTTAGAATGCGCGCCTGCACGGTGTTGGTGTCCTGATATTCATCCACCAGCACATGGTCGAATTGTCCGCCCACCTCGCGGGCCATCGCCTCATCGTCCACCAGTTGCATCCAATACAACAGCAGATCGTCATAATCCAGCACGTGGCGCTCCCGCTTGCGAGCCACATAGGCGCGGAAAAGCGCCTTTAGCGCATCGGTCCACATGACGCACCACGGAAAATGGCGCCGCAGGACCTCCTCAATGCTCTCGGCGCCATTGACGCATCGCGAGTAGATGGTCAGGCACGTGGCCTTCCGCGGGAACCGCTTGTCCTGTTTGGCCAGTTCCAGATCATGGCGCACCACATTCATCATGTCCTCGGCATCCCCCTCGTCCATGACGGTGAAATCCGGACTCAGCCCGATCACTTGGGCATGGAGGCGCAGCAGCCGGTGCGCCGTCGCATGGAAGGTGCCGCCCCAGACACGGCCGGCAACCTCACGCCCGCGCGCGCAAACGGCCGCGGCCCGGCGCAACATTTCTTCCGCGGCCCGCCGGGTGAAGGTGAGCAAGAGAATTCGCTCGGGTCTGACGCCCTGGGAAACAAGATAGGCCACGCGATAGGCCAAGGTTTTGGTCTTGCCCGTACCGGCGCCAGCAACCACAAGCAATGGGCCGCTGCCGTGCGTCGCCGCCCGACGCTGCGACGGGTTCAAATCGTCAAGCCAGGAGGGCTCGTCATGGGAAGCCAGGATGTTCATGGACATGCCTTTCATCCTCCCAAAAAGCCGTGTCGCCTGCAACGCCGCTATTGACAGCGCGCCCGCCATGGGGTGTGATGGGCGGGTCGAGTCAACAAGACCGCGAGGCCGATATGCAGCAGTTCACCCCTGTTGATTTACCCGAATGGCGCGCACTGGAAACGCACGCGGAGGAAGCCAAGGAATGGCACCTGCGGGAATTGTTCCGCACAGACCCCGAACGTGGAGTCCGTATGTCCCTGGAGGCCGCCGGCCTTTTCCTTGACTACTCCAAGAATCGGGTTACGGACGAAACCATGCGCCGGCTGATGGCTTTGGCCGGCGCCTGCGGCGTCCCAGCCGCGGCCGAAGCCATGTTCTCGGGCAAACCGATCAACGCTACGGAACGACGGCCGGTATTGCACATTGCCCTGCGGAACCGGTCGAACCGACCTATCTTGGTCGAGGGGCGCGACGTGATGTCCGACGTGCGCGCCGTCCTGGACCGAATGACGACGCTGGCCCGCGCTGTCCGCACCGGCGAGTGGCGCGGTTTCACCGGCCGCCCCATTCGCAACGTCGTGAACATCGGCATCGGCGGCTCTGACCTGGGCCCGGCCATGGCCTGCGAGGCGCTCAAACCGTTCAGTGATCGGCGAATCGCTCTGCGCTTCATCTCCAATATTGACGGCACTCATTTTGTCGAACAGACCCGCGATTTAGACCCCGCTGAAACCCTGTTTCTGGTGGCCTCCAAAACCTTTACCACCCGTGAAACCATGGCCAATGCGGCAGCGGCCCGAGCTTGGTGTCTCGCCGCCATGAAAGATCCTGCCGCCGTGGCGCGGCATTTTGTGGCGCTATCCACCAATCGCCAGGAGGTCGAACGCTTCGGCATTGACCGCCGGAACATGTTCGAGTTCTGGGACTGGGTCGGAGGACGATACTCGCTGTGTTCGGCGATCGGCCTGCCGCTGATGATCGCCGTTGGCCCGGAAAGGTTCATGGAAATGCTCGACGGATTTCATTCCATGGACCGCCATTTCCTGGAAACGCCTCTCGATCGCAATATGCCCGTGATCCTGGCATTGCTTGGTCTGTGGTACAACAATTTCCTTGGAGCCGAGTCTCACGCCATCCTGCCGTACGACCAATACTTGGCGCGCTTCCCCGCCTATCTACAGCAACTGGACATGGAGAGCAACGGCAAGAACGTGGACCGGCAAGGCCGCCCCGTACGATGGCAAACGGGCCCGATCGTGTGGGGGGAGCCTGGCACAAACGGTCAGCACGCTTTTTATCAATTGCTTCACCAGGGCACCAAGCTGGTCCCTTGCGATTTTATCGGCTTCTGCCGCTCGCATAATCCACTTGGCGATCACCATGATCAACTCATGGCGAACTTCTTCGCACAAACTGAAGCTTTGGCTTTCGGACGCACCAGCACCGAAGTCGAAGCTGCCGGCACGCCGGCAACACTGGTGCCCTTCAAGACATTTAAAGGCAACCGCCCCACGAACACCATCCTGGCGGAGCAGTTGACGCCGCAAACGTTCGGAGCCCTCATCGCGCTGTACGAACACAAAGTCTTTACACAAGGCGTCATCTGGAACATTTACTCCTTCGATCAATGGGGGGTGCAGCTCGGAAAGGAACTGGCAGAAAGAATCTTCCAGGAAACAACGGCCGACGGCCGTCCCCCTTTGGCGCACGACAGCTCCACCAATCACCTAATCCGCCGCTATCGAATCGCCCGCGGTCGAGAGGCGTGATCGAAAACAGTCGGCTTATGACGGATATTCTCATTATCGGTCGCGAGGGACAGCTCGGCTGGGAACTTCAGCGCGCGATGGCTCCATGGGCGCAGGTCCGCGCGGTGGACCAGCCTGAAGTGAATTTGGCCCTGCCGGACACCTATGTCAGGCTCCTCCGGCAACTTCCTCAGGGAACGGTGGTTGTGAACGCCGCCGCCTACACGGCGGTGGACCGGGCGGAGACCGAACCAGACATGGCTCGTCGCATCAACGCCGAGGCGCCCGGCATCCTGGCGGAAGAGTGTCGCCGCTCCGGAACGCTCTTCATCCACTATTCCACCGATTTCGTATTCGACGGCGTCAAACGCAAGCCATATGTGGAGGAGGACACGCCGAATCCGTTGAATGTGTATGGCCGAACCAAATGGGCGGGCGAACAGGCGGTGTGCGCTGTCAACGGAGCACATCTCATCTTTCGCACAGCATGGCTCTACGGTCTGCGGGGCACGAACTTTCTTTTGACGGTGCGCCGTCGCGCGACGGAAGGGCGACCTCTGCGCATCGTCAACGATCAGGTCGGCTGCCCCACATGGGCCCGCAGCCTGGCTGAAGCCACGGTCGCCGTTCTGCAAAAGCTGATCATGCGCAACGGCGCTTCCGCTCTCTTGGAAACGCGAGGGCTCTATCACGCCGCCTGTCAGGGGCAGACCTCATGGTACGGTTTCGCCAAGGCTTTTCTCCCCTCCACCGTCGCGCTGCAGCCCATCCCCACTGCCGAGCATCCAACGGCGGCGAGACGGCCGCCCTACTCCGCATTGGACTGCTCGCGGCTGGAGCGGGATTTCGGCGTGCAACTGCCCCGCTGGGAAGAAGCCCTACGTGCCTGCCTGGCCTCGGAATCAGCGCCGGCCTGATGGGGCCCCTGCGCCCCTACTTCTCGAAGTAGGTGTATCCGCTGATGCCGCTGCGATAGACCGAAAGAAACTGCTGGGCTTCCTTGCGGCTCAAGCGGTTGCCGCGAACAGCTTCATCAAGGCGTTCACGAACCCGCGCCACCATTTCTGTCGGATCGTACTCCATGTAGCGCAGAATTTCATCAATGCTGTCGCCCTTGATCATCCGTCGCCGCTCAATGGAGCCGTCCTCGCCAATGCGCACGTGCAGCACGTTGGTGTTGCCGAAGAGATTGTGCATGTCGCCGATCGTTTCCTGATAGGCGCCGACGAGGAACGCCCCGAGATAATATTCCTCGCCGTTCATCTCGTGCAGCGGCAGCACGGTCTTGATGTCATGCAGGTCAATGAAACGATCAATCTTTCCGTCGGAGTCGCAGGTGATGTCCGCCAGGACGCCGTTTCGGGTGGGCCGCTGGTGCAGACGGTGGATCGGCATCAGCGGAAACAACTGATCCACGGCCCAGAAATCCGGCAGGGACTGGAAGACGCTGAAGTTGCCGTAGTACACATCCGCGATCGCCGCCTCCAACCCTTCCATTTCGTCGGGGATGTACTTGCGGCCCTTGATCATGCCGGAAATGCTGCAAATGATCCGCCAGAAAATGGCCTCGGCCAGCGCGCGCTCCCGCAGGGACAAATGCCCCTGCAAAAAGGTTTCACGAATCTCATCCCGATAGAACACGGCGTCATGGTAGGCTTCCTGCACATTTCGCGGGGACAGAGACGTCCACACCTCCATCAGATTCTCCAGCGTTTCGCTACACTGCGGCGCCAGGCGCGCCGGAATGGAATGCGGTTCGAACCGGCGCACATGCAGGACGTTGAAGATCAGTACCGAATGATGGGCGACGGTGGCGCGACCGGACTCCGTCACGATGGTTGGATGGCGAATACCGGCTTCGTCCACCGCCCGCCGCAGCACCTCGACGACATCTGCGGCATACTCATAAATCGAGTAGTTGGCGCTGCAAAGAAAGTTCGTGTGGGAGCCGTCGTAGTCCACCGCCAGACCGCCCCCCAGATTGATCACCCCCATCGGCGCGCCCTCGCGCGCCAGCTCGACGTAGAAACAGCAGGCTTCCCTCAGCGCCTGCCGGATCTTGCGAATATCGGACACCTGGCTGCCGAGGTGATAGTGCAACATTTCCAGGCAATCGAGCAGATTGCGCCGCCGCAACTCGTCCGCCATCTCGATAATCTGCGAGGCATCGAGACCGAACTTGCTCCGGTCCCCCCCGGAAGAGTCCCAGTGGCCTCCGGCCCGACTGGACAGCTTCGCCCGCAATCCAAGATGCGGGCGCATCTTCAGACGCTCCGCGCATTTGGCGATCAGTTCCAGTTCGCCAGGCATTTCGATTACGATCATCGCGCGGATGCCGGTCTTCTGTGCGCGCAGCGCCAAGTCAATGAACTCTTCATCCTTGTAGCCGTTGCAGATCACGAAGGCTTCGGGATCCTCCATGTAGGCCAAGGCGGCCATCAGCTCCGTCTTGCTGCCGGCCTCCAAACCATGGTGATACGGCCGCCCGTATTCGGTGATATCCTCCACGATTTCCCGCTGTTGATTGACCTTGATGGGATACACGCCGCGGTATTCCCCTTTGTACCCGGCCTCCTGTATCGCCCGCCGGAAACTCTCGTTGATTTCCTCGATGCGCGAGGCGAGAATATTAGAAAATCGAACCAGCACCGGCATGTTCAGGTTGCGCGCCCGGCATTCGTCCACGAGGGTCATCAAACTGATTTCCGTCCGGTTGTTGCGTCCGTTCGGCCGCACAATGACTTCGCCCTTGGGGGAGATGTCGAAATAACCCGACCCCCATCCCCGTATGCCATAAAGCTCAGCGGCGTTTTCGACCGTCCAGCGGGTCAAGGCTTCCTGTTTCATCGCGTGCGCATTCCCATGGCAAAACGGCTGAAATCTAACACGGTTCCCGTGGCGGGCAATCCCTATTTTGGCGGGCAGCCCGCAGGCCGGATCGCGCTGTCATTCGCCCGTGAGCAACTCGATGCGATAGAAGCGGTTGGTCGCAGCCGGCCCGTCCGGCCAGCTCAACGCAGCGGGCGTCGCCGTCATGTTGCGGCGGACGCCGATCGCCTCCCATTCATCGGAGCGCAGTTCGTCTCGCGCGGTCACGCGGTATACCGCATAAGGCATAGCCGGCCAGTATATCACGGCGGTGTCCGCCTCTCTCTCGATGGCCGTGATGACCAGCCGCGACGCGGCATTGGAAGGATGAGTGCCCGCAAGATACTCATTCAGGTTGCTCATGCCATCCTTGTCGGCGTCCCCGTCCCCATTGTCTCCCAGACCGCCAAGCCATTGCTGTTCCCACTCATCGGGCAGGCCGTCCGCGTCGGCGTCGGTCCAATTCGCAGCCGTCACCGCCAGCGAGTATGTGCCCGTCGTAAAACGCAGGTATCCTTCAACGCCCACATAGTACGGCGCCGCCGCGCCGCAATTGGTCCAAACCAAAACCGCATGGGCCGGATCATCTCCGCCATCGTCCGGGAAGACGTCCTCCATGCCCTGTCCTGTGCCGCCGCACCACACGACCGCCAGGGCGAAGCAACACCAAAATGGCCATCGGCGTCTCATCCCGTCACCGCCCCCATCGCCAGTCGCATCCGCCGGACGAGAATACACCCGCCGGCCACCACCGCCGCGCGCGCCAGAAAGATCGCCGCCAGGACGGCACGAACCGCTCGATGAAGCACCCCTTCTCCCGGCATGGCGGCCCCGCGAGACAGATACCGGCCGGCGTCATATAGCCGAATCCGGCGACATCCAAGAACACGCTCCGCAAGATCGTGATGCGCCGGTTCAACTCCCGAACCGGATGCCGCCAGGCGTTGCATCCAAACACCTTCTTCGTCTCGCTCCATTTCATCCATGAGCGCACCAACAAAACGGCACGGCCCATCCAGTTGCCATCGTTCTGCCGCCTGCAGCATGTCCTGGTCGTTCGGGCGGAACCCGACCGTTCGCGCCATCCGCACCACGTCACAATACAGCGGCAGGTGTTCCGGTCGGAGGGCCCCCACCCCCCTTTTTTCGTCCCCTACGGCCATTTCTTTGATCAGGTGAGCGCATGCCAGCGCCACCTCGCCTCGCGGCTCCAGCGTCCGCCACGAATAGCCCCCAACCCGCCGCACAGTCGAACCTTCCAGAATCGCCCCCACTCGCGGCGACCGCAGCGTGCTGAAGGGATGGTCCAACGCCCCGTGCAAATCCAGAAACACTCGCTGATCGGCTTTGAACAGCGGATAATGCAAATGCAGGGCACGATAGAACGCTTTAGGCATGCCGGGCGGCCGCAGCCGCCACCCAAGTTCCCCGGCCCGCCGGAGCGCGTCGTCCGCCTGCTCCGGCGCCGCAAGCACATCCAGATCAGAGAAACACCGAGCCGCCGAATCGCCGTACCAGCGCAAACCGGCGAAAGGGCCGCGCATGGGCAGACAGGGAATGCCCGCTGCCTCTATGGCATCAAGGAATCGGACCCCGGTCCGAAGCCACGTTTCCGCGCGCCGGAGATTGGCAAGATACGCACCGCGCAGCACACCATCCGGGTCGGGACAACCCCCAACGTACAACACGGGCCCCAGCCGCCGCCGCGTCGCCCATTCACAAGCCTCGCGAACGGCACTCAGCGGCGCCGGCCTCGCCGCCTGACCCTGGCCCCCCTCCCGCAGAATGGCGGCCAGCCATCTTCCTGCTTCGGGCGTCATCGTCCGTATTTCCTCAAGGCAGGATCGCCGAGAATCCCGTACGTCTTCACTTCGCAGGCATTCGGATTGTACGTCCAGGTGCGCAGGCGACCGGCCTCCAACGAATCCCCAAGTCGCGTCGTTGTATTGGCGAACTCGGCAAAAAATCCATCCGCCATCTTTTCCGCGAAAATCTGAACGGAAAGCGATGTCGGCCCCGCAAAGGCCGCCGCTCCATGATTGGGCCGCTTCACAAACGCTTCTCCAAGGCAATCCCCTTTCGGATGGCCAAAGGCGCCGCTCTGGCAACTGAACACGGCCACCAGATGATAAACCGTATTTGTCAACAGCCGGACATCGTTGGTGTTCCACAGATCCTTGGCCGACCACAGCACTTCCGATCCGTGCCCGAAATACGTCAGCAGATGCCGTCCGCCGTTGAGCGTGTTCCGCGTTTGGCCCCTGATGTTGGTCGCTGGAAGATCATCCAGGTATTGCGCCGAAAGCGCGTATCCGGCCGCGAAGAGCCGGGGACGGATCCAATTGGTGGCGGCGGTCTTGAAATCGCTCGTGCCGTCCTTCTCGTCCGCCACGAGCGTCGCGTTCGTCACGGGCACGCCTTTTTCGAAGGTCATGGTCTTTTGGACCATCGCTTCCAGTTCCGTGGCGGTGGCGGCGGGCAGACGGCCAATGGCCATGTCCGGCAACTCGTCGGCTCCGTTTACGGTCACAAACCAAACGTCCTGCGCCGACCACACGTGGGGCGTGGGGCGTAGCGCCAACGGCAACGTGACGGGCGGTTTCGCGCCCAAGTGGTTGCGTGGATCGTATGTGCCGGCGCCCATGAGACACACAAACCGGGGCGGAGGATTGGACCGATGAAATTATGAAAGCGCGTCTCCCCGGACAAAGTCCATCGCGCTTGTAATGTCGCACGTGGCATGAAGCCACGAAAGGAGACGCGCCATGAGAGAGTATATCGGGTTCGACACGCACAAGCACTACACATTAGCGGAGCGGGAGGCGGTGGACAGCCGGCAGACACGGCAGTGCCGCATCGCGCACGGGCGCGGCGTGATCCGCAAGTACCTGGCGGACGCCGAGCCGGGCACGCCGGTGGCCGTGGAGGCCACGGGCAATTGGTATTGGATCGTGGATGAGATCGAGGAGGCGGGTTGCCGGCCGGCGCTGGTGCATGCGTACAAGGCGAAGGTCATGCTGGGGTGCGTGAACAAGACCGACAAGCTCGACGTGCACGGGCTGAATCGGCTTCAGCGGACGGGGACGCTGCCCACCGTATGGATCCCACCGGCGGAGTTGCGAGACCGGCGCGATCTGCCGCGCACGCGGATGTTTCTGGTCCAGCAACGAACACGGTTGAAGTGCCGGATTCAGGCGTATCTGACCAAGTACGCGTTGAACGTCACGGGGTTCAGCGACACCTTCGGCGCGGCAATACGACTTCGTGGATGCACAGGCCAAGCGGGCGGAGAAACGGATTGCGCGGTTGCTCCAGGTCACGCCGGCCATGCAACGGCTGATGACGTTGCCGGGCGTCGGGCAGATCCTCTCGGTGGTGATCGCACTGGAACTGGGCGACGTAAAGCGGTTTGCGACCGCCGAACACCTGGCGTCGTATGCCGGCACGACGCCGCGCGTGCACTCCAGCGGCGACAAGACGCGGCACGGCCACCTGCGCCAGGACGTGAACCGGTACTTGAAATGGGCCTTCATCGAGGCGGCCAACTGCGTCTGCCTCAATCGCCGGTACTATCCCTATCGACATGTCAGCCGCCTCTACGAGCGGATCGCGCGGCGCAAGGGCCACAAGAAAGCGATCGGCGCCGTGGCGCGGCATCTGGCCGAGGCGGCGTTCTATGTTCTGAGCAAGCAGGAGGACTATCGAGAACCGAAGGCGAAGACGGTTCGATCCACAGGGGCGTAAGCGCGGTTCCCAACTGAGCCCATCACGAGGCTCGACCAATGAATGCGACACGCTCCTGGGATCGTTTTCATGCCGCGGACGACGGCGAAGAGATGGGGAGGACGCTTGCACGCGGGAGGACGACAGCGGAGGGCCGTCCCCGGCCCGGAGCGGTGGCACCACCGACCACGCAGCGGAGCGGGGCCGGGGTAGCAGCCGCCGTGACAGCTTCGCTGGCGCGGCGGGTGCGGGTAGGGCATCACCGAGCACGCCGGGACCGGGGAACGGGTCTTGAGCAGGGACCGTGACAGCTTCGCTGGCGCGGTCCCTGCGGGGTAGGACGGCACCGACGACGTAGACCGGGGCACGTACCGCGAGCCACGATAGCGGCGAGCGTGGGACCGCCGAGGAACGCGACGACGACCACGCGGCCAGGGATACGCGAGCGAGCCGCGATAGCGGCGAGCGTGGGGCCGTACACGTCCCCACGCTCGCCTAAGACCAGGACCGCGACCAGGACAACGACCTTGAAACGCCCTGCCGGTTATGGCTTACTCATCGCCGAGGACGGAGATTCGCACGAGCGCAAGGAGTCTCCGCCAATTTGAAATCCGGCGATTTTCGGCCACGACGGACCCCGGGGCCGGGAACCGGACATGCAACACGGGATCGGTTCTCGATCCGAGCGAGCGGAAGCGGCCCCTCCAGGACGGGACGCAATGTGGTCGAATGGGGACGGGCGCCTGCCTTTCCATTCGCAGACCGTTGGAGGGGCAGGTTCCACCCCGACCCTACGGCCGATGCGTAGGCCTCGGCAATCGCGGGACGGCGTGGAAGCCGTCCCTCCAATTAAATCGCCCAGCCTCTGTCCCCAGCCTCCCTGAAAGGGGGGAGTTGACTTGTGCAAGGGAGATGGATAGGATTCCGGACGTAACGGCCGTGCAGAGTCATTGGATCATGGATTCGGCGAGAGCACAGACAGAACGTTCCGCAACGGAAGGAGGAAGGAGGAACCCGATGATCCGCACGCTTCAGTTCCACCGTTCGACCCCGTATGCGAGTTCCGGCGGCCTCCACCGTTCGGCCGGCACCCGACCGAGCCTGTGGGAAACGATCGTGCGCCGCGCCATGCGCCTTCGGCGCTTCCCGGCCCTTCGCTACCTCGCGGGCCTAGCGTTGTGCATCTCCGGTCTCGGTTCCGCCCCTTCGCACCTGCCCGTCCCTCCCAGCACCGCCCTCATCCTTGCAAGCTCAATGCTTTATTTTGGAAATAATGCAAATGCTGATATAATTAAGATTTATAATGATACTGGTGGGGGATTACCTGGTTTTCTTGAAGGTTCTGAAATGTGGGTACGAAATCAGCCGGGAGGAAAATTGGGTGGTGATAGTGGTGATCGTCCATGGTATCTTTATGAAAGACCTCCTGGAAGTGCGCCTAATTTTCTTAGAGTTTGGTCAGATCAAATAAATAGATATTATAATGTTACAGGAGAAGAATTAAGAATTGACAATCGTCCTTATAGTGCTGATGAGAGAGG
>CALHGX010000018.1 GCA_938031185.1 uncultured bacterium | reverse complement strand
ACATCGAGACCGAGTACAACCGGACACGAATCCACAGTTCCCTGGGCTATCTTTCGCCGGTGGACTTCGAGAGAAAATATGCTACACGCCTACAACAAATCGCTTAGCTCCCGTGGCCCACTTTTGGGGGGTAGATCCACAATCGCCGAATCGGTTTCGTTTTTCAGAACTTCAACCTCCTGCCGCGCACGTCGGCGATCGAAAACGTGGAGCTGCCCTTGTACTATGGTTCGGCGCGGCCCGGAGCGGAGCGGCGGGGCAAGGCGCGGGAACTGCTCGAACGGCTGGGGTTGGGCGATCGGCTGCACCATCATCCGGGCCAATTGTCCGGCGGACAACAGCAGCGGGTGGCCATTGCCCGGGCGCTGGTCAATGATCCGCCGCTGATTTTGGCCGACGAACCGACCGGCAATCTCGATAGCCGTTCCGGCGAGGAAATCATGGCGCTGTTTGAGGCGATGAACCGGGAGGGGCGGACCATCATCATGGTCACGCACGAACACGACATCGCCGCCCATGCGCGGCGGATCATCCATCTGCGGGACGGCGCCCTGGCATGAACCGCTGGACGATCATTCGGCTGGCGCTGCGCGCGCTGAGCCGCAACAGGGTGCGATCGCTGCTGACGGCGCTCGGAATCATCATCGGGATTGCGGCCGTGATTGCCGTGGTGGCGGTGGGGCAGGGCGCGGCGGCGATGATGAAGGAGCAGATCGGCAGCATGGGCCGCAACCTGCTCATGGTATTTCCGGGCAGTCTTCGCACGGGCGGCTTTCATGGCGGGGCGGGCACCCAGCAGACGCTGACGGCCGAGGATGGCGAGGCGCTCCAGCGCGAGAGCGTCTACGTGGTGGCGCAGTCGCCGTTGGTGCGGGCGGGCGGGCAGTGCGTGTACAGGGAAAACAACTGGGCCACCATGATTCAGGGCGTGGGCGTGGACTATCCGCTGGTGCGAAACTGGGAGGTGCAGTCCGGCGCGTTTTTCGGCGAGGCGGATGTGCGGGCCGGCGCCCGCGTCTGCGTGCTGGGGGCCACGGTGGCCGCTCAACTGATGGGCGACGAGGATCCCGCGGGGCGCACCATCCGCATACGCCAGGTGCCCTTTCGTGTGCTGGGTGTCATGGCGCGAAAGGGCAGTGCCGCTTGGGGGCAGGATCAGGACGACACGGTGTTGATGCCCTGGACCACGGTGCGGCGCGTGCTGCAGGGTTCGCCATTCAATCACGTCAATCAGTTGCTCCTGAGCCTGTCCTCGCTCGATGCGCTGCCGCAGGCCCGGGCCGACGTCACGGCCATTTTGCGGCAGCGGCGCCGGCTGGCGCCATGGGCGGACGACGATTTTACGGTGACGGACATGACGGAAGTCACGCAGACGCTCGGGCAGGTCTCGCGCCTGATGGCCGTGCTGTTGACGGTGATCGCTTCCATCTCGCTGCTCGTCGGCGGCATCGGCATCATGAACATCATGCTCGTGGCCGTCACGGAGCGGACGCGCGAAATTGGGCTGCGGATGGCGGTGGGCGCGAGACGGCGGGACATCCTGCTGCAGTTTCTGGCCGAAGCAGTGGTGCTGTCCCTCGCCGGCGGCCTGCTCGGCGTGGCGCTGGGCGGGGGGGCGGCCATAGCGGTGGCGCAGATCAATCGCTGGCCCGTGCTGATTGCGCCCTCCTCGGTGGCGATCGCGTTTCTGTTTTCCGGCGGTGTCGGCATCTTCTTCGGCTTCTACCCCGCGTGGCGCGCCTCGCGCCTCAATCCCATCGAGAGTCTGCGGTACGAGTAGGCGCGGCCGTTCGCGCATTGCATCCGCCGTGGCCGGTCTGTAGGATACTCGAAGCCGGTTGCCTTTCACCTGCGGCCGGCGTTGGAGAGCGCGCATGCTGGACATCAAACTGATTCGCGAACGAGAAGCGGACGTTCGGGCGGCCCTGGCCCGGCGGGGGCCGCAGGCGCCGGCGCTGCTTGATGTGGCGGTGGCCGCCGACGCCGAACGCCGGACGCTGGTGACGGACGTCGAGAGGCTGAAGAGCGAGCGCAATGCCCTGTCCCGCGAGATCGGCGCGATGAAGGCGCAGGGCAAAGAGACGACGGAACGGCAGCAAAGTGTTCGAGAACTGGGCGATCGCATTCGCGCGATGGACGAGCAAATTCGCGCCGTCGAAGAACGCTTGCGAGACGCGCTGCTGCGCATTCCGAACGCTCCGCATCCAAGTGTGCCCGATGGCGAGGACGCCGCCGGTAATCGGGTGGTGCGCACAGTGGGGGAGCCGCGCACCTTCGCCTTCGCGCCCCAGACGCATGTGGCGCTGGCGGAGAAGCTGGGTCTGCTCGATTTTCCGCGGGCGGCGCGGATGAGCGGCGCGGGCTTTCCCCTCTATGTGGGGCGTGGGGCGCGGCTGGAGCGGGCCTTGATCCAGTTTATGCTCGATGTGCATACCCGCGAGCACGGCTACACCGAGGTGTCCACGCCGTTCGCGGTCAACACGGACGCGATGACGGGCACCGGCCAGTTGCCAAAGATGGCGGAGGATATGTATCGCGTGGCGGAAGATGGACTGTGGCTTATTCCCACGGCGGAGGTGCCGGTGACCAACATCTACCGTGAGGAGATCATAGAGCGGCCGCTGCCCATCCGGTTGACCGCCTATTCACCATGTTTCCGGCGGGAGGCGGGCGCAGCGGGCAAGGAAACGCGCGGCCTCATTCGCGTGCATCAATTCGACAAGGTGGAAATGGTCAAGTTTGTCGAGCCGGATCAGTCGTATGCCGAGCTGGAAGCGTTGGTGGCGGATGCCGAGGACATTCTGCGGCGGCTCGGGCTGGTGTATCGCGTGGCGGCATTGTGCGCGGGCGACCTGAGCTTTGCGGCGTCGAAGTGCTACGACATCGAGCTATGGGCGCCGGGCCAAAATGCGTGGCTGGAAGTGTCGTCGTGCAGCAATTTCGAGGCATTTCAGGCGCGTCGGGCGAACATCCGTTATCGCCGGAAGGACGGCAAGGTGGACTTCGTTCACACGCTCAACGGGTCGGGCGTGGCCCTGGCGCGGCTGGTGGTGGCGTTGTTGGAAAACGGGCAGCAGGAAGACGGCTCCGTTGTGCTGCCTGAGGCCATCGTGCCATACATGGACGGCCTGCGGCGGCTTGAACCCATGCCGGGGCTGTGAGGCGGCGCCCTGCGGAGATGAAGAGTCGCCGAAGGGACCGTTTTCCGCAGGGGCATCAGGGCATGTTGCAGCGCGTTCAATCCACCATTCGGCGTTTCGGTTTGCTGGACGGCATTCGACACGTGCTCGTGGCGGTCTCTGGCGGGTCCGATTCCGTGGCGCTGCTGCTGTGCCTGCGGGAATGGGTCCGGCGGAGCGGTCTGCGTTTGACCATTGCGCACTTGAACCACGGACTTCGCGGGGCGCAAGCGGCGGCGGACGAGCGGCACGTTCGGCGGTTGGCGAAGGAACTGAACCTTCCGGTGGTGGTGGGGCACGCCCGTGTGACCTTGCGGGCGAAGCGGCGGGGATGGTCGCTCGAAATGGCCGCGCGGCAGGCGCGGTATGAATTCCTGGCACGCGCAGTGCGGCGGGTGGGAGCCGATGCTGTGGCCACGGGCCACACGGCCGACGATCAGGCGGAGACGCTGCTGCTGCGTTTGATCCGTGGCGCCGGGCCGCCCGGGTGGGGGGGGGTCCCACCGGCATCGGTCGTTCAGGGCGCGCGAATTATTCGACCTCTCATCGAATGCCGCCGGGCCGAGATCGAAGCGTATTTGCGCCGGCAGGAGGTCGGGTGGCGGGAAGACCAGAGCAATCGCGATACCGCCATTTTGCGTAATCGTGTTCGACATGAATTGCTGCCATGGCTTGAACGGGCGTTTCATCCGAAGGTTCGGGATGTGTTGGCCCGAGAAGCGCGGCTGGCCGCCGACGAAAATGAATGGGGGGAGAAGCTGACGAGCGAGGCGCTGATGCGGTGTCGGGCCCCGGCGGGCGAAAGCGAGGCTGGGCGGCATGCATTGGCGGTGGCGCGACTGCAGGAAGAGCCGCCCGCGCTGCGTCGCCGGGTGTTGCGGCGGTGGCTGCTAGAAGAAGGGTACCCGGCGGATGAAATGAATATGGATTCGCTGGAGCGGATCGGGGAACTGATCCGCACTTGCGATGGCACGCGAATCGAGCCGCTGGCGGGAGAATATGCCGCGCGGCGAGTCTATGGAACCTTGACGCTAACTCGTCGAAAGGGGGAGGCCGCCACGAAATCCGTCTGGCCTCGCCCTCTTCCAATTCCCGGTGCTGTTGTTATTGAGGCGATTGGCGCTCGTTTTACGGCCCGGTTGGGGCCGGGGATTGTTAAAGAGCGGGGGAAACGACCAGGTGCAATGCCGGCACAGGCGACCATCTCGGCGTCCCGATGCAAAGACGGACGGCTCATGGTGCGTCCTTGGCGGCGAGGGGACCGGATGAAGCCCTTTGGTCTCAAAGGGCACAGGAAAATCCAGGATATCTTGACGGATGAGAAAGTGCCGCGAGATATGCGGGGGCGGGTGTGGGTGGTGGCGTGCGGAGAGGCGATCGTTTGGCTGCCCGGTTATCGCGTGGCGGCGGACTGGGCAGTGCCGGAGAACGAATGCCATCGGGCGGTGCAGCTTGCCGTCGTGCCCATTCCGAGGCAGAAAACATCACGGCGTTGACGCCGGCTGCACCGGCATATGGACTTCCGCCTGCTTAAGAAAGAAGGGCGTGAAGGGGCTGTTCCAATAAACGGCATAAGGTTCGCCGGCCGGGACCCATTCGGGGTGCGCCTGGAGCCACGTCCGCAGCCGCTGGAGGCCGTCTTCATACTGGCGGCGGGTATATGCGCCTCGCAGGCCGATGCTGACCACTGTGCGCGCGGGGATCTCGAGCACCGTTACGTCGGCCGTATTGGGCAGGGTGCGATTGGTCACAGCCGACTCGACGTAGAACCGCATTTCCGGGCCGGTAAAGCGGCCGGCTTCCACCGGTACGGTCATGGCCAGTTGGTTCGCTTGAATGTAGCGAAAGAGTTTCATGAAGGCGGTATTTCTTTCCGTGCGGTCGTCGTCTTTCAGTGCAGCGCTCAGCACATGGGCTGGCGGCAGGGTCTTAATTTCAATGACGCCCGGCGGTGTCTTGGGATAAAGGCTTTCGTAACCCATAGTGTGCCCTCCCGACGCTAGTAATAGCACGGTCGCGATCCGTTTGAGCAAGCGCATGTGCAACCTCCCAAGAGTTTACGTCGTATGACGGCAGCTACCGTGTCAGATATTCCACCCGCCAGCAGGGCTCGTCAAGCGCGCGTTATGCGCTACGGAGTCAACCCTGAAAATAGCAACTAAAGCTGAGCCAAGCTTTCTGACGCAAGCGCAGGCATCGTTTCATCGCGTTGTTTCGGTTTCGCTGCCCGTGACGGTTCGCACCCATTCTGCCAAGGCAGGATCGGCGCGGTATTGCGCCTTGATGCGACGCACCAGGTAGCTGACGGCCGAACCGCTGCACAACCCCAGTTCCGCGGCCGCCGCACGCTCCGTCAACCGCTCCCGATCCCGGTCGTCGCGAAAGATTGCCTGGCGGGCGTTTCCCCGAAAGGTCACATGGTAGATGCCCCCGGCCCACAAACGGGATCATCCCGATATCACCTTGCCGAAGGCTTCGGCGTGTGGTCTCATGGTGAAGGGTGACGACAGGAGGACTGCGGCCATGGATCTGAGTTCGTTCTTCTGGATCTTCTTTATCTTGAGCGCTCTGCAGCCGGCGCTTCGACAGCGGATGTTGGAAGCCGCTCGTCAGAGACTCATTGCGAGGATTGAGGCGCGGCGAAAGTCCCGCCTTATCCTTCTGGTGCACAGACAGGAGACAATGAGCCTGCTGGGTTTTCCGTTTTTCCGGTATATTGATGTGGATGACTCTGAAGAAGTCATTCGCGCGATTCACATGACCGACCGTCAGATGCCCCTCGATCTCGTGCTTCATACGCCGGGCGGATTGGTCCTTGCGTCCTTGCAGATTGCCCGGGCGATACGTCGACATGAGGGCCAGGTTACCGTGTTTGTTCCGCACTATGCCATGAGCGGGGGAACGCTTATTGCGCTCGCAGCGGACGAAATTGTTATGTGCGAGCACGCGGTGCTGGGGCCCGTCGATCCTCAGCTTGGCCAGTATCCGGCAGCTTCGATTCTTGCAGCCGTGCAGCAGAAGCCCATTTCGGAAGTCGAAGATCAGACTCTTATTCTCGCCGACCAGGCTCGCAAGGCCATTCAGCAGATGCAGGAGCAGGTCAAGGAAATCCTCTTGGAAAATTTTTCTCCAGAAAAGGCTGAAGAAATCACGCGGCTGTTGACTTCTGGCGCATGGACGCACGACTATCCGATCACATGTGAGCGTGCCCGAAAGTTAGGTCTGCCGATTCGATGCGACATGCCTCCGGAGATCCTACAACTGATGCGGCTCTATCCCCAGCCGGTTCGACGGCAGCCCAGCGTGGAATACTTGCCGATCCCACGTGGTCGGGATGGGGATTCCCGAGGGAGAGGCTGTGGTGCTTCGGCCAGCTTTTAAAAAATCGCCCGGGGCTGATGGGAGTCATCATAGTCGACAAACGAGCGGGGTCGCATTCCACTTGTCTTCAACCAAAGTTCAGTTCATGGCAGAAGATTGGATGATATCCTTAATGGTGGAACAGGAACGCCGATCATGAATGGGAAAGCCCAATGGATTGCGATGCTCGCTCTTGTCGCCCTCCTTGTGTCAGCGAGAAAGTGGCTGCCGTGGCTGGGTCGCCTTCCCGGCGATTTCACGTTTCAGCGTGGGCATCTGACCATCTTTATACCTCTTGGCACCAGCATACTGATTAGCATCGTCCTTTCCATTCTTCTCGCCCTTGTCGCCAGGCGATAGGGCCAACGGCCTCGCCGTATGTTTAATGGGGCTTCCGTTCCCAAAATCAGCGAGGCCGTCTTCCACTTGTCGACGACGGGGCGCGTGAGGGGATAACGATCACCCGAACAGCCGGACGGCTGGCGATGCCGCCTTGTGCTTCAATTCTAGAATGTAGAGACCTGACCCCGATAGATCCCAGGTGCGCTTCTGTAGCCGAGGGCGTTGATCGCGAACCAACAGGCCCGCCTGCAGGCGGGTTGTGGTTTGCTCCCGTATTCCGTTGTGGCGGCATGGCGCTTGCGAGGGGGGCGGGCGGGGCGATACGATGACGGCATGACGCGTGCGGTAATTCGTATTCGGGGCGCTCGGCAGAACAATTTGCGCAATCTCTCGCTCGATCTGCCCTTGGGCCGCTGGATTGCCGTAACGGGCGTCAGCGGGTCAGGAAAGTCCTCGCTGGCATTCGATACGCTCTACGCGGAAGGGCAGCGGCGTTACGTGGAGACCTTTTCCGCATACGCCCGCCAGTTTCTCGATCGGATGGACAAACCGCAAGTGGACCAGGTGGACGGCATACCGCCGGCCATCGCCATTGACCAGACCAATCCGGTGCGCACGTCCCGTTCCACCGTTGGGACGATGACCGAAATAAACGATCATCTGAAACTGCTCTACGCGCGGGCGGCCACGTTGTATTGTCGCGGCTGCGGTCGGCCCGTTCAGCGCGACACGCCGCCGAACATCTGGAAGGCCATTTGTGGCGAAACGGAGGCCCAGGGTCTTCCATCGCGTGTTTTGCTGGCGTTCGAAATCGAGATCGGCGGAACCGGTGAGGCGGTGGCGCGCGACTTGCTAGCGCGGGAAGGCTACGAGCGGGTGCGGTTGCTTGAAAACGGGCGCTTGGAAGTGCAGGTGAGCCGGTTGCCCGTGGAAGATCGCGGGCGTGGTCGCGCCATGGACGATCTGGAAACGGCGCTGCGACATGGTCGGGGGCGCGTGACCGTGCAGTGGGTCGGAGCGACCGGAGAGGATGTCCTGCACACCCGGCGGTTTTCATCCGATTTCCACTGTGCGGACTGCGATATTCATTACGGCGAGCCGTCACCGGGCCTTTTCTCCTTCAATTCTCCCATCGGGGCTTGCGAAAAATGTCGCGGGTTTGGCCGTGTGATTGGGATTGATTACGGACTAGTAGTGCCGGACGAAACTCGTTCGCTGTCTGAAGGAGCCATCAAGCCCTGGCAAAGCCGGAGCTACAAGGAGTGTCAGGACGACCTGCTGGCTTTTGCGAAGCGTCGGGGGGTGCCAGTAGATCGGCCGTGGCGGGACCTTACGCCGGAACAACGCCAGTGGGTCATTGAGGGGGAAGGGCGATGGGAGGACGGAAAGTGGTACGGCGTGCGGCGGTTCTTCGAGTGGCTGGAGGGCCGGAGCTACCGCATGCATGTCCGGGTGCTTCTTTCGCGGTATCGAGCGTACGAAACTTGTCCAGCCTGCGGCGGCGCGCGGCTGAAACCGCAGGCTTTGTTGTGGCGGCTGGGGCCGGAACGGTTCAATGTGCATGAACTGGCGTTATTGCCGCTGGAGTCGTGTCGCGCCTTCTTCGAACGATTGCACTTGCCGGCGCCTATGGATGAGGCGGCAGGCCTGCTGCTTGGGGAAATTCGCACGCGATTGCGGTATCTAACGGAGGTGGGACTGGGCTATCTGACGTTGGACCGGCAATCGCGCACCTTGAGTGGCGGAGAGGTGCAGCGGATCAACCTGACCACCGCATTAGGGACGGCGCTGGTCAACACACTTTTTGTGCTCGATGAGCCCAGCATTGGCCTTCATCCGCGGGACATCAGTCGCTTGGTTGGTGTGTTGCGTCGGCTCTGTGACACCGGCAACACACTGGTGGTGGTGGAACACGACCCGGCAGTGATTTTGGCGGCAGATCAGGTGTTGGACCTTGGGCCGGGCCCCGGTGAACGCGGGGGGCGAATCGTATTTTTCGGATCCAAGGGGCGATTTCTTCGTCATCGAACCTCGGCCACCGCCCGTGGCCTGCGCGCGGCGTTGGCCGCTCCGCGGGTTGAAACCGCGCCGCGGGCCAACGATGATGCGGTGTTGCGAATTGAGGAGGCCAGCGAGCATAACCTCAAGAACATCACCGTGGATATTCCGCTCCATCGGCTGGTGTGCGTGACCGGTGTGAGCGGGTCCGGCAAGTCCACTCTGATACACGACGTGTGTTACCGGGCGCTGCGAAAGCTGAAGGGGCAAGCGACGGAAACACCGGGGCGGCACCGCGCGATTCATGGCCATGAACGGGTGGCGGAAGCGGTGTTGGTGGATCAGGCGCCGATTGGCAAGACGGCACGGTCGAATCCGGCCAGCTATGTGGGCGTCTTTGCGGCCATACGGAAACGGCTCGCCGCCGATCCCATAGCGCGCGCCCGGGGCTACACGGCGGCGGATTTCAGTTTCAATGCCGGGCGGGGACGGTGTCCCGCCTGCGGAGGCAACGGCTTTGAGCGGGTGGAAATGCAGTTCTTGAGCGATGTGTATGCTCGCTGCGAGGTCTGCAACGGACGCCGCTATCGGCCGGAAATCCTGGAGGTCAAGCTGCTCCCGCCTGGTCATGTTGAGGCCGCGCCGAAATCCGTGGCGGACGTGCTGGACATGACCGTGGATGAAGCGGCGGAATGTTTTGCCTACTGCGATGAGATTCGACAGGGGCTTGCGCCGCTCCAAGCGGTTGGGCTGGGTTATGTGCGGCTGGGGCAGCCGGTGCCGACGTTGAGCGGCGGCGAAGCGCAGAGGCTCAAGCTCGCGGCGCATCTGGCGGCGGTTCCTGCTCGAGAGGGCCGGCCGGGATGCCTTTTCCTGCTCGATGAGCCGACGACGGGGCTGCATTTCGATGACATTGCGGTGTTGCTGCAGGCTTTGCGCGCGCTGATCGCGCAAGGCCACTCGGTGGTGGTCATCGAGCACAATATCGATGTCATGCGCGCCGCCGATTGGATCATTGATCTGGGACCGGAGGGCGGCGAAGCGGGTGGCGAATTGGTGGTATGCGGGCCGCCGTCGGCTGTGATGGCTTGTGAGCGCAGTCACACGGGCACGGCGCTGCGGGCAGGGCCCATTGCGCCAAGACCGGCGCCCGAAAAAATTGGCGCGAGTGAACCTGAGCGCGGCCGGAATGCCATCGCCATATGGGGTGCTCGGGAACACAACCTGAAGAACGTACGGATACGCATTCCGCGCGAGCGGATTACGGTGATTACGGGGGTCAGCGGCAGCGGCAAGAGCACGGTGGCGTATGACATTCTGTTGGCGGAGGGCCAGCGGCGATATCTGGAATCGCTCAATGCCTATGCCCGCCAATTCGTGCAACCGGCGCCGCGTCCGGACGTGGATGCGGTGTTTGGCGTGCCGCCCACGGTGGCCATCGAGCAACGCACCAGTCGCGGCGGACGCAAGAGCACGGTGGCGACGGCAACGGAGATACATCATTTCCTCCGGCTGCTATTCGTGAAGCTTGGCGTGCCCCATTGCCCGGAATGCCGCGTGCCCATCGAGGCGCAGACGTTGGATCTGATCACGGCGCGGCTGCTGGAAAAGCAGCGCAATGAGCGCGTGATGATCCTTGCGCCGCTGGTGACGGCACGCAAGGGCTACTACACCGACCTGGCTCGCTGGGCGGCGGGCAAGGGATGCCACCGTTTGCGGGTGGATGGCGTATGGTTGTCTACGGACGAATGGCCGCGGTTGGATCGCTTTCGTGAGCACACGATTGAAATGCCGATCGGCGTTTTTGTCGTTCGACCAGAAAAAGAGTCGGCCTTGTGGCAGGCGTTGGAAACGGCGCTTGCGTTGGGGGAGGGGGTGGCGCAGATCTATCCGCTAAAAAGCGGAGAGACGCTGGACACGGCGCGGGGTTGGACCTGTTCCACTCGGTCCGCCTGTCCGCGCTGTGGGCGGGGATTCCCTGCGTTGGATCCGCGGCTCTTTTCTTACAACTCCCGTCATGGCTGGTGTCCGCGCTGCTACGGAGCGGGCGTACTGATGAAGGGATTTGATGAGCAGCAGACAGGCGAGGAAATCTGGTGGAACGAGTGGTGGGACGGGCCCGAGCGGACCTGTCCGGCGTGTCAGGGTGCACGCCTGCGACCGGAGGCGCTGGCCGTGCGTTTTGAAGGCCGATCCATTGCGGAAATCTCCGGCTGGTCGGTCGCGGAAGCGGAACGGTATTTTCGGACGTTGCCGCTGAAGGGGCGCGCAGCGGTGATTGCGCGGGACGTGCTGCCGGAGATCATAGCGCGGCTGGGTTTTCTGAGAGAGGCTGGGTTGGACTATCTTTCGCTCGACCGGGCCGCGCCCACGCTTAGCGGAGGGGAAGCCCGCCGCATCCGGCTGGCCGCGCAGCTTGGCTCCCGCCTCTGCGGTGTGTGCTACATCCTCGACGAACCGACGATCGGATTGCACGCCAGGGACAATCTGCGGCTGTTGCGAAGTCTGCGGAGGCTGCAGCGGCGCGGGAATACCGTGGTCATTGTGGAGCATGACGAGGAGACCATCCGGCAGGCGGATCACGTGATTGACCTCGGACCGGGGGCCGGCGTGGAAGGGGGCCGGGTTGTGGCCGAGGGAACCGCCCGCGGCATCATGCGGAGCGCGGCGTCGGTGACTGGCCGGTTGCTGCGGCGGCCAATGCGGCATCCGCTGCGGGGGGAGCGGCGCCCGGTGGGGGGTGTTCCGGCGCTGACGATTCTCGGCGCCGAGCGTCACAATCTGCGTCGTCTGACGGCGCGGATTCCGCTGGGCCGGTTCGTCTGCGTCACGGGCGTCAGCGGCAGCGGAAAAAGCACGCTGGCGCGGGAGGTGCTTTTCGCCAGCTTGCGGGAGGGGCGCCCTATTGGATGCCGTGCGATTCGCGGGGGGGAGCGGATTCGGCGTGTGGCCGAGGTGGATCAGACGCCGATTGGGAAAACGCCGCGGTCATGCCCGGCCACCTACGTTGGCATTTGGGACCATGTTCGGCGGCTATTTGCGGCGACGCCGGAAGCTCGGCTTCGCGCGTATGGGCCGAGTCGGTTTTCCTTCAATGTTCGCGGCGGACGTTGCGAGGTGTGCGAAGGGCAGGGCACGCGAACCATCGCAATGAATTTCCTGCCGGATGTGACGGCGCCGTGTGAGGCCTGCGGGGGCCGCCGTTTTACGGAGGACACGCTTGCCATTCGCTTCAAGGAAAAGACTGTCGCCGAGGTGCTCGAAATGAGTGTGGATGAGGCCGTGGATTTTTTTTCGGCGCACGCGGCTGTCCATGGACCGCTCCGGCTGCTGCAGGACATTGGGCTAGGGTACTTGAAGCTGGGGCAGCCGAGCCCGACGCTTAGCGGCGGCGAGGCGCAGCGGATCAAACTGGTGACGGAAATGGCGGGCGCCGCCACCGGCCGCGGCGGGACGCTGTATTTGCTCGATGAACCCACCGTGGGGCTGCACCTGGCGGATGTGGAGAAACTGCTGGGCGTGCTGCATCGTCTGGTGGATGCCGGCCATACCGTTGTGGTGATCGAGCACCATTTGGACGTGATTGCCGAGGCGGATTGGGTTATTGACCTGGGGCCGGAAGGCGGCGTGGACGGAGGGCAAGTGGTGGTGCAGGGCGCGCCGGAAGAGGTGGCCCGCTGTGCCGCGAGTCATACGGGGCGGTTTCTTGCGAAGGCGCTGCGGCGCCGTTGAACCCGAGGGAGGCGAAGTCCATGGGACAAATGCAAGGAGGACGGGGCGGCGCGGTGGCGGTCGTTTTCGCCCGGAACGAGGCGAAGGACATTGCCACGGTACTGAAGCCTCTACAGCGTTGGAAGGGGGAAGGAATCATTCGTGAAGTGCTGGTCATGGACGATGCCTCGACGGATGAGACGGGGGCGATAGCTTGCCGTCATGGCGCGCGAGTGATTTGCCTGCCCGAGTGGGGCGGGAAGACGCGGGCGTTCATCGCCGCCGTCTGGGCCGTTCACCGGTTGAAGGCGGAGGTGATGGTCACCTTTGACGCCGATTTCTACAATCTGGAGTTGGAGACGGTTGCGGAGCTCATGGCATTGGTTTGCGGAACGCGTCCTTCGTTTCACATGGCCGCCGCGGGTGGAAAGCAGTATCGCCCGTGGCCGCTGGTCAATCGCTGGCCCTGGCTGGCGCGCCGTTTCGCCGAGACCTGCGGGCCGGATTTTTCCGGCGTGCGCGCGGTGCGAATGGAGGCCCTGAGCCCGCTGATCAACGGGCTGGCGGCGTTGCGGGAACGGCGAGCGCCATCCAGGGCGTTTTGGCGATGGATTCGACTTCTGGCACCCAGAGGATGGGAAGAGCGCGACTATTTTGAACGCGGCTTGGTCCTAACGATTACGAGGCGGGCAAGCGTAGTTGGAAGACGACCGATGTACTCACGGTCGCGCGGACATGGTTCCCACTCCGGCCGATTTATTGTCGGTTCATTCAAGGCGGCGGACCGAATTCAGGAGGAGCGGAATGCGCTGGCCCGCCAGGGGCGGTTGGCCGTGCGGGCGGCGCAGCGCCTCGATGAGAGATTGCATGTCGGTTGGTAAAGGCGCTTCGCACACAACAGGAACGCCGGTGCAGGGGTGGGGAAATGCCAATCGCGCCGCATGGAGCATTTGCCGTGAGATGGGGGATATATCGGTTCGCCGTGGACGGCCATACTGGGTATCGCCCACGACGGGGTGGCCGAGGTGGGCCATGTGCACGCGAATCTGGTGCGTGCGGCCGGTTTCGATCCGCACGCGCAGCAGGGCGATTTCGCCGAACGACTCCACGGTCTCATAGGTGGTGACGGCCGTCCGCCCGGCAGTCGGTCGCACGCTCATCTTCTGGCGGTGTCGCGGGTGGCGTCCGATGAGCGTTTCCAAACGGCCTGCCGGCGGCGTCGGAATGCCCCATACCAGCGCGACGTATTCCTTTTTCACGGCGCGGTATTTGAAGGCGGCGGCGAGGGCGCGCATGGCCGTTTCGTTTTTGGCGACCACCATGACGCCGCTGGTGTTCCGATCCAGCCGATGCACGATCCCCGGCCGTTGCTCGCCGCCGACGCCGGCCAGATTGGGGCAATGGGCCAGCAGGGCGTTGACCAGGGTGCCGGAAGCATGGCCCGCGGCGGGGTGCACCACCAGTCCCGGGGGTTTGTTGAGAACGATGATGTCCTGATCCTCGAAGAGCACATTCAGGGGAATGGGTTCGGCTGTCAGGGTGGTGGGTGTGGGCGGCGGGATGCGCGCCTGCACCATGTCACCGGCCGATACCCGTTGGTCGGGTTGCATGGCGGGGCGGTCATTCAACGTGACGCAACCGGACCGGATCAGCGCCTGCCATCGCGCTCGCGAATGCTCGGGCCGGCGGCGGGCGAGCCAGGCATCCAGGCGCATGCCGGCGTCTTCAGGGTTGACGGTCAGCGCGTTCATGGGAGCGGCGCGCGGCGCGGTACAGGAGGAGGCCGCCGGCAAACAGCGCGAGGCTGATATATTGCGCGGCGTCGAGCGGGCCCCAGCGCAGGCGTCCGTCGCCGCGCAGCCACTCCAGGAAGAACCGGCCCGCCGGATACCACATGAGGTATTGCGCGGTGATGGCGCCTCCCGAATGCGGGCGGCGGTATGCGCGCCGCAGCAGGGCGTACACGACCAGGTTGTAGGCCGATTCGTAGAGCTGGACGGGATAGTTCGGCAGCCCGAATGTCATAAGCGGGCGCAGAGCGGACAAGAGGCCGACGTGGCTGCCCGGTGCCAGCCAATCCGCCACCGGTTTTCCGCCGCAGCAGCCGTTGAGGAAGCAGCCCACGCGGCCGATGGCGTGGCCAAGGGGGACGGCTGTGGCGACGAAGTCCAACAGACCAAGAAGTCGCTCATGGCGAATGCGCGCAAAAAGGAAAAGCGCGGCCAAGGCGCCGAAAAAGCCGCCGTAATAGATCAGGCCACCCTGATCCACGCGAAAGACGGTCCAAGGGGCCGCGGCATAGTCGGGCCAGTTGGCGGCGACGTAAGCGATTCGGGCGCCGCCGACGCCGCCGATCATGATCCAGAGCGCCAGATCGGAGGCGAAGGCGCTGTCGCGACCCGCATGGCGGCCAAGGCGCGTCCAGTGAATGACGCCCGCCATGAACGCCAGCGCCATCATGACGCCGTACCAGTAGATGGGGCGGGAGCCGATGTAGAAGCAGACCGGATGCATGAATTCGTGATAGACAATCCAGCCGGGTGGCGGCAAGATGAATTTCTAAAGGAGCAGCGGTTTCGCCCATGACCGACACGAACGCCGCGGAGCAGATTTCTACCGAACCGATTCGCGAAATCGCATGCGCGACGTGTGGTCTTGTGGTGGACGTCACAGGCCGCCCGCCCTTTTCCGAAGTGACATGCCCGTCTTGTCACGCCGTCTTGGTGGTGCCGACGCGGCTGGGGCCGTTCTTGCTGCTGGGGTTGATCAACAAGGGCGGCATGGGCATGGTGTACCACGCGCTGGATGAATCGCTGAACCGGCCTGTGGCCATCAAGGTGATGCATGCGGGGCTGGGGGCCGACCGGGAATTCGTGGAAACCTTCCGGCGCGAAGCGCAAGCCGCTGCGGCGCTCAACCATCCGCACATTGTGCAGATCTATTCTTTCGGCGCCGCGCACGGACAGCCATATATCGTGATGGAACTGCTGTCGGGCGGAGGATTGGACCGCCTGATCGCGCAAGGCAGGCCGCTCAACGAAGCCCGCATTCTCAAGATTGGGTTGGAAGTGGCCGACGCCTTGCGGGCCGCCAACGACATCGGCCTGATGCATGGGGATATCAAGCCGGAGAACATTCTTTTTGACGCCGCCGGCGCGGCGAAGGTGGTGGATTTCGGGCTGGCCAGCTACATGGATCGCCAGCGGGAGGCGGGCGCGCAGGGCATTTGGGGCACGCCGTACTACATTGCGCCGGAAAAGGTGCGGCGTCAGCATGCCGATGCGCGGGCGGACATCTATAGCCTTGGCGCCACCATGTTTCATGCGTTGGCTGGCAAACCGCCGTTTGAGGGGGAGACGCCGGTGGATGTGGTGAAGGCGCGTCTGACAGACCCTGCGCCTCTTCTTCGGTCGGTTCGGCCCGACATCCGACCGGAGGTGGAATCCATCATTGCGCGCATGTTGGAAGCCGAGCCGGCCCGGCGGTATCCCACCTATGCCTCGCTCGTGGGCGACTTGCGTCGCACCCTTGATCTGATCGGCCCGCCGCCGCCGGAGCCCGCTTTGTCGCCGATCGGGCGGCGCGGGGGGAAGATCGTGGTCAGCAAGAAAAGCCGTCTGTCCGCTTCGTCGAGAAATCTGTTGGGCGATTTGGTGGCGGCGGGGGATGCGACGTCCACTCACAAGCCGGTGACATCCGGCAGGGACGAGATGGAGCGCCCGGCGGGGCGCGCCGGTACGAGGCGGATGGCGGTGGCCGTTGGGCTGGCGGTGGTGGCGGCATTGGGACTGTGGCTTGGTGTGCGCCAGTTTCGCGCCATGCGTGAGAGGCAGGCGGCGGCCGCAGAGGAGGCCGCCGCGCTGCGGGCCAGCCAGGTTGAGGCCGCGAAGTGGCGGAGCGCTCTGGCGTTGTGGGCGGCGGACGCGACGAACCGGGTGGCGCAACTTGGCCCGCGGCGCAAGGCAGCCGCCGAAGCGGCCGCATCATGTCGCGCGTCCGTGGCCATGTCGCCGGAGTTGGCCGTTCTGGCTGAATCGGCGGTGCAAGTGCAGGCGCGCGCGGACGCGGGGGAACAGGATTGGGTGACGGCAGTGGCGGCGGCACAGGCCGTACAAGAGCTGGCGCAGGCGGCGGACCCACTGTTTGAGGCCGTGAAAGCCGCCACCAATGCCGCGACGGCGCAAACGGCGTTCGACGAAGCCATGGCTCGGGTGGCGGAGGCGGACGCGACAGCCGATGCGATCGAGAATCTGACGGCCTCCGCGGACAAGAACTGGCAGGAGACGCTGCGGCTGAGCGCGGAATTCGTGCGCGCCGCGGACGCACGGCTGACGGAGGCGAGGCGGCGCGCGGAGGAGGCCGCCGCCGCGGCGCGCAAGGCCGCGGAGGAGGCCGAGGCGCGGCGCCGAGCGGAGGAACAGGCCGCCTTGGCCGTCAAGGAGATAGAGCGATTGAAGGCGCTGCGGGAAGCCAATCTGGCCCTGGTGCGGATCAATCAGTTCGGCGAGGCAAGCCGGGCGCTGGCGGCGGCGGAAGGCGAATTGCAGACGGAAGAAGGGCGGCGCGCCGCGGCCGCCATGGGGCGGCGATACGCCCAGTTGGAAACGCTCAAGAAGCTGGTCATCGCCGGCATTAATGCCGACGCGCGGGCGAGCCCGCAGGGCTTCGAGTTTGGCTGGCTGGTGCAGGGGGTTCCCAGCCGGGATGTGTTGGGAGCCGATGCGGAGCGAATCCTGCTGCGGGGCGGGACGGCAAGTTGGGATCAGGTCAGCGCAGCGCAGATGATTCGGTTCATCAAGCGCTATGTGCCGGACGCCAAGGCGCCAAGGCGGGAGCGCGCCGCGCAACTGCTGGCGGTGGCCGTCTACTATTACGAGGTTGGCGGCGGGGCCGAACGCGCCGTCCGCGAGGCCGCAGAGTATGCGGCGGAAGCTGCGCGGCTCGATTCGTCACTCCAGAACGCGATACGCGAAATGATGCCGGAAGTCGCAAGCCGATGAGCTTCGGCGAATTCGCCGTTGCTCAGCAGCCATTCGTTCAGGACGACACGCCGCAGCGAACAAGGAACAACCGAAGGGCCGGCGAAAAGCGGGCCCCAGCGACTGCTGAATCCTGTCGCTTCTCGGCAGGCTTTGCCCGATGAGGAATCAGACTACATGGCCCCGGTCACTTCCCGCGTGCCAGAGACAGATGCCCCCACGCCATTCCGTCCGGAAATCAGGACCGCGGGCCTTCCGGATCCAATTGCAGCCGAAGGCCGGTTATGTGGGCGGAGCCGAAACGGCGCTGCAGCGCGGCCAGCATGTCCTTGCGTCCGTGCCTTGACAGCTCGCTCAACCAGACGGAGCTGTCCACGAACACCGTCAGTTCACCGCGCTCGAGCACACCGGGGCGCGCGTGCGCGGCCACCATGCCGCCGACCAGCGCCGGCCATTCCTCGGCCAGCCCCTCCAGCCGGTTCGATTGCTCGCGCTGCAATCCCTGTATGAAGCCGGTGATTGCCTGGCTGATGGGCACGATCGTATCGGAGGGCTGCTGAGGCGAAAGCCTCTTGACCCGAACTGTCCCCATGGCGCGAGCCCCTCCCGGCAATGGTTACTCGCCGACTTGGAACCGGACGAAGCGGCGGATTTCGATGCGGTCGCCGAGTTCTTTGCCACGCGCTTCGAGCAACTTGTTTACCGGCATGTCCGGGTCTTTGACGAACCCCTGTTCGACCAAGCACACCTGGGCGTAATACTTGCCCATCTTGCCGTCCACGATTTTTTCCACGATGGCGGGCGGCTTGTTCTCCACTTGCTTGGCGTAGATTTCCCGTTCGGCGCGCACCACGTCCGCCGGCACATCGGCGCGGGCGAGGTAGCGCGGATGGCAGGCGGCGATGTGAAGGGTGAGATCCTTGGCCAATTCCTTGAAGGAAGGTTGAGCCGTCGTGCCTTCTTTTTCGCATCCCAGTTCGACCAGGACGCCTACCTTGCCGCCCAAGTGAATGTACGAGGCGATCAACCCCGGGCCTTGCAGACGGAACCGCACGTTGCGCCGCGCCACGATGTTCTCGCCGATTTCGGCCACCTTGGCGGTGATGGCCGCCTGGGCCATTTCAGCCAAGTTGCCGTCGCTTTGGGCAGCCTGCTGCGCCAGTTGGCGCGCGAACGCTTGGAAATTGGCGTTCTTGGCGACGAAATCCGTTTCGCAGTTCACTTCGACCAATGAAGCGGCGCGTCCTTCCTCAGCTGCGCCGGAGGCGATCAGCCCCTGATTAGCCGCGCGGGACGCCTTCTTGGCCGCGATGGCCATGCCCCGTTCGCGCAGAATACGGATGGCCTTTTCCGTATCCCCGCCGGCTTCGGCAAGGGCCTTTTTGCACTCCATCATTCCGACGTTGGTCGCTTCGCGCAGAGCCTGCACCATGGCTGCGGTGATTTCCGGCATTGAATGTCCTCCTCGATTCGAACGGGTTGGGGTAAGAGAATCGCCTATTCCTTTTTCTCTTCGGCCGTTTCCGGTTCCTGTTGTGGCTTTTCTTGTCCGGCTGACGGTGCGCCATCCTTGGCGGAAGGCCTGGCGCGGCCCCGCGTTTCACCGGCGCGTCCGGTCTTGCGCCGGGGCGCGTCGCCGCCGGTTCGCGGACGGCGGGCCGGTCTCTTTCGTTCGCCTTCCTCTGCCGGGGCCGCTCCGGCCGTCGCGGGACTCTGGGCTTCTGCCTGGGCTTTTTCGGCGGCGATGCGTGAATATTCGGCCAGCGCTTTTTCCAGTGTCACGGCCAGCCGATCCAGGATCAGCTTGACGGCGCGAATCGCATCATCGTTGCCCGGGATGGGGTAATCAATCGGATCCGGGTCGCAGTTGGTGTCCACAATCGCTACGACGGGGATGTGCAGCCGGTTGGCCTCCGCGATAGCGATGGCTTCGCGCTGGATGTCCACCACGAACAGCGCCCCGGGCATGGAGGTCATGCCGGCGATGCCGGTCAGGTGTTTTTCCAGTTTCTCCAGCTCGTGCCGCAGTCGTGCGACTTCCTTTTTGGGCAGCTTGTCGAGGGATCCGTCCTTGGCCATCTGCTGGAGCTGCTGCATGTACTTGACGCGGCGGCGGATGGTGGGGCTGTTGGTCAGCGTGCCGCCCAGCCAGCGCGTGACGACATAGGGCTGGCCGCATCGGCTGGCGGTTTCCTTGATCACATTTTGCGCTTGTTTCTTTGTGCCCACGAACAGGACCTGACGGCCGGCGGCAACCGTGTCCGCCAGGAACCGTTCAGCCTTGGTGAGCTGTTCGAGGCTCTTGGTCAGGTCAATGATATGGATGCCGTTGCGCTTGTCGAAAATGAACGGCTTCATTTTGGGGTTCCACCGCTTGGTCTGGTGTCCGAAGTGGAGCCCCGCGTCGAGCAGGTCCCGGATGGAGAGCGGAGACAATGCTTCCGCTGTTTCAGTCGTCACGAACGCCTCCTTGTTTGGCCCGATTTCGGGCAATCCGCTTTGGCGGCCGCCGGAGGTCGGCAGCCGCGCTCGCTTCCACCCCGCGCCCGCGGGGCTGGCTGAACAGGGCGCGAACTATAGCAGGGAGAAAGGCCGTCGCAAGCAAAAAAGAGGCTGGCTGGAGGATCGGCCATTGAAGCTTGAAGAGTGGGCGAAAAAAGAGAGAGGGTCCGACGCTTTTTGCGCCTTGAATCGGCGGCATGCTCGTCCATCGCGCAATCCGGCTTCAGAACACCGTTCTGATTTGGATTTCTGCCGTGAAGCGCTAGACTGAAACAGGGGAAGGAGAAGCGGCGGAGAGCCAACCGAACCGGTATGAAAAGGGAACGACTGGATGTGCTGCTCGCCCAGCGAGGGCTGACGGAGAGCCGAGAAACGGCGCAGCGATTGATTCGTGCCGGGCAGGTGCGGATCAAGGGGGTTGTGGCCGACAAGCCCGGCCACCGTTGGCCGACAGATGCGGACATTACCTTGGAAGGGGCTTCTCCTTTTGTCAGCCGCGGCGGGGAGAAACTGGAAGCGGCTCTAGAGACCTTCTGCATTACGGTTGCCGGGCGTGTGTGCCTTGATGTGGGCAGTTCCACCGGCGGCTTTACCGATTGTCTCCTGCAACACGGGGCGGCGCGCGTGTATGCCGTGGATGTCGGGCGCGGGCAGTTGCACTGGAAGCTGCGCAACGATTCCCGGGTGCGGGTGTTGGAAGGCATTAATGCGCGCCACCTGACGCCGGCCGATATCGGGGAGTCGGTTGATCTTGCCACGGCAGATGTATCCTTCATTTCCTTGACGTTGATTCTGCCGGCTGTTATTGCTGTGCTGAGGCCGGGCGGCGATTTGGTGACGCTGATCAAGCCGCAATTCGAGGCGGGACGCGAGCAGGTGGGGCGAGGCGGGGTGGTTCGCGATGCGGCGGTGCGCGACGAAGTAGTGGCGCGGGTTCGCGAGTTCGGGGCGCAGCGGCTGGGATTGGTTTGGCGGGGGGTGCGTGAATCGCCTTTGCGCGGGCCGGCGGGCAACGTGGAGTTTCTGGCCTGGTGGGTTCGATCATGAACAACAATGCGAAAAAGCCCCTGCGTCAAATCGGCGTCATCGCTAATCCGGAGAAGCCCCGAGCGCGGGAGGCGCTGGGTCGCCTGGCGAAGTGTGCCGCGAACCTGGGCATTGAAGTGCTTCCAGATGCCGCTGCGGCCGGACTGATGGGGCGAGGACAGGGGGTGGAACCGGAGGATATGTTCCGCCGAATGGATGCGCTCATCGTGCTGGGGGGCGACGGCACGTTGCTGCGCGCCGCGCGGGCACTGGATGGTTTGGACAAGCCCGTGCTGGGCGTCAATCTGGGCGGGCTGGGGTTTCTCACGAGCGTGGCGGAACCCGATCTTGAGCGAGCGGTGGAGTGTCTGGTCAAGGGAACGTTCCTGGAATCGGTGCGTGCCGTGGCGGAGTGCTGCGTTCGGCGGCGGGGGCTGGAAACAGCGCGACATCGGGCGCTCAACGACGTGGTGCTGGCGTCGGCCACCATGCGAGTCGTGACGCTGATACTGGACGTTGGGGGCGAAAGGGTCAGCGATTTCATTTGCGATGGCCTGATCGTTTCCACCCCGACGGGCAGCACGGGGCATTCGCTTTCGGGCGGCGGACCGGTCATTGTGCCGGAGGCTCGGGTTTTCGTGGTGACGCCTATCTGCGCGCACACATTGAGCACGCGGCCGCTGGTGGTGCCCGACGACGCCACCATCAGGATGGAAGTGGGCGAGGGATCGGGGCGGGCATCGCTCTCGGTGGATGGGCAGGTTGGCGAGATGCTGGAAGAGGGTGAAGCGGTGGAGGTTCGACGCAGCACATCGGGCATCCGGTTCCTACACTTGCCCGGTCACAGCCATTTTGCGGTGCTTCGGCAGAAACTCCACTGGCGCGGTTCGAGTGTGTGAGGAGGTGATGTTTATCGTGCAAAATGAGCGGGTGTGCTTTGTCCTTTGTCTCATCGGCAAGCAATGCGGGGGGGGCTGAATCATGAACCGTGGCGCGACACGTGGGGTGGCGGCGATGTAGAACTGAGAACTGGAGAACTGAGGAGAACTGGGGTCAGCCCTTGACAATTGATATTGTTCTTGCCTTTGACGGCGGCGGTATGGCATGGCGTTGGGTATGGCGAGGAAGCTGCGCATCCAGTACCCGGGGGCGATCTACCACGTCACGCTGCGCGGCGTGGAGCAGCGCCAGCTTTTTACCGACGATATGGATCGCAGTCGCTTGGTTGACCGGCTGGCCGTGGCGGTGGAGGCGTGCGGGGTGCGCCTGTATGTGTTCTGCCTGATGGACAACCACGTCCACCTGCTGCTGGAAACGCCGCAGGCGAACCTGAGCGCCTTCATGCACAAGCTCGCAACGGCCTACACGGTGTACTTCAATCGGCGGCATCGCCGCGCCGGACACCTGACCCAAGGCCGCTATGGCGCTGAGCCGGTCCAAGGCGACGAATACCTGAGGCGGCTGAGCCGGTACCTGCACCTGAACCCGGTGCACATGGGCGCTTGGGCGAAGGCCGCGGTGGCAGAACGGCGGCAGTACTTGCAGCGCTATCCCTGGAGTAGTTACCGGGGGTATGCGGGATTGGCCAAGCCTTGGGGCTTTGTAGACGAGGGGCCGTTGCTGGCCATGACGGGGGTGGCCCCTCGACAGCAGCGCCGGGAGTATCGGCGTTTTGTGGAAATGGGGCTGGCGACCAGCGACGAGGAACTACAGAAACTGCTGGGGGGCCACCGTTGGGGGATAGGCGACGCGGCGTTTCAAGCGCGGATTCGGGCCCTGCACAGCGAGATAGCCATAGGGGTGCGCCGGCCGGAAGATGTCTCGTTCCGGCGGGTCGAGCCGCAGGTTGACGTCGCCGCCGTGCTTGGGGCCGTGGCGCAAGTCTTCGGGCGGCAGGTCGCTGAGCTGCGGCGGCGTCAATATGGGTGTGTGGCGCGGGCGGTGGCGGCCTTACTGCTGGGCCGGCTGTCCGGCATGAACCAACGTGATGTGGCCAGCTATCTGGGCGTGGGGACTGGTTCGGCGGTGTGTCGCATGCTGCGACGGCTGAGCGAGCAGCTGACGGAGGATGCGGTTTTGCGTCAGAAGCTGGCGCGGGTTCAGGCGATGCTCGCCAAAGAACCTCAGCCGGGACAGACGGCCAAATTATCAATTATCAAGGGCTGACCCCTCTCTCCCGAGAAGCCAACCGTTGGTTACGGCTCTACATTCGAGTCATGGTGGACGCAGCACGACGGCCGGGATGGTGCGCGCGTGCTGACGGAAGCAGAAGGCACGATGACATGCTGGCTGGAGGGATGGCATGGCTGAGACACAAGTCATCGCCAAGGACAGCATTACGCCGGTGCTGGCGCACGATTGATCTGTTGCTTAGGGCGGGGGACCCCCGTTCACGGCTTGACTTGCGGGCGGGCAATGATGACCATAGCCGCCGCTTTGCGGGAAAGAGCCGGCGGGCGGCAGGAGGACGGGGCGCATGCTTATTACGAAATTCAACAAGATGATCCGGAACCGGGTGGTCTGGTCCGTGATCGGCGGCATTGTCATCATTACGTTCGTGGGCTGGTTTTCACCGCGGGGCGGCTGTGCCACGGACGATGTCCGTTCGGCGGCGGGCCAGGAGAAGGGCCGGATCGGCGCGGATGAACTGGCTCGCGCGCGGTATCACGTTTATCTTGGCTTCTGCATGCGGTACGGGCGGATGATCCCTGTGACTCCGGAACTCGACCGCGAAATCCACGACCAGGCTCTGCGCCGAGCGGCCGCGCTGCGCATGGCGGAAGAACTTGGGCTTATGCCGTCCGATCAGGAGGTGTTGGACGCCATTCAACGCGACCCGAACTTCCAGGAAAACGGCGCCTTCAGCAAGGCGCGGTTCCAGACGTTTGTGCGAGGATTTCTTGCGAACTTGGGCGGATCTTCCGCCCAGTATGAGGAATTCACGCGAGAAAACGTGGCTCTTCAAAAACTTCAGAACATGGTCGGCGCGGCGGCATGGGTGGCGCCAGCCGAGGTGGAGCGCGCGGTGGCGACGTTCGCGGACACCTTTGTGCTGAAATATTCGCTGTTAGACGAGTCGCGTTGGGCAACCAATATCATGGCGACGGACGCGGAGGCGCTGGCCTACTACCAGAGCCGCACCAACGAGTTCGTAGAGCCAGAAAAAGCGAGCGTTCGCTATGTCGTTGTGCCGGTATCGAACTATCTGGCGAAGGCGGAAGTCTCAGATGAAGAGGTGGAGGCGTATTACAGCGAGCATCCGCTTGATTTCATGCGACCGGCGGCTTCAACCAACGAGGAGGACACCGTCATTCCGCTCGAGGAGGCGCGCGGGGAAATTCTGGCGCGGCTGCGGCAGGAAGCAGCACAGCAGCTGGCGCGGGATGCGGCCACCGACTTGGTGGTGGCCTTGGCGCCGGGCCGGCTAGGGGAAGCTCCGACTTTTGAGGAGGCCGCTGCCAAGCTGGGGTGGCTTGTGCACACCAGCGGACTTTTTAGCAAGGAAGGGCCGCTTCCGGTGGAGGATGCGGACACTTCTTTTGCGGAAGCGGCGTTTCGCTTGCGGCCGACGCCGGAGGAGTATTTCAGCGATGCGTTGACCGGGTCCAACGCGGTGTACGTGTTGGCGCTGGCGGAACGGCGTGAATCGCATGTGCCGCCGTTTGAAGCGGTCGCCGAAAAGGCGCGGGCGCGGACAGCCAAAGCCGCGGAGACAGCTTGGCGGGCGGAACAGATGGAGCGGCTTTTCGCTGCCGTAAGGGACCGGCTGGCGTCAGGCGGGACCTTCGAGGACGCCGCGAAGGCCGAGGGGTTGGCGGTCTCAACGACCGCGCCGTTTTCGATCTACACCGCACCCGGCGAATTGGATGACCGCGATGCGCTTTTGGAGATCGCTTCGCGCAACGCGGGGGAACTGACGCGGCCCCTGCAGGCAACGAACGGTTTGTGGCTGGCCTACGTGGCCGAGCGGAAACCGGCCGAGCCGGATGCGGCGGCAGTGGTTCGTTCGCAGGTGCAGGCGATGCTGGCGCGACGGCGCGTCGGCTTGCTGTTTAGCGAGTGGGAACGCGGGTTGCTCGATCGCATGGGCCTTCGGGCCGAAATGCCGGCGACGGCGGAAGAAGAGTCGGAAGACCTGCCGCCGATTGTGGACTAGAGAGAGAAAGAGACGACGGGCTACGGACCCCGATCCGGGAAAAAGGGAAAGGTCGTCTCTGAATGCGGGACTGCGAACTTGAAGGGGCGGCGCTTGCCGCTTGCTGAAGTTTCGGATGGCGATCCGCCGCCGGAGTGGCAAGGTTCAGGAAAGAACGAGGTCTGCGCGGCGACCGCACTTGGCGCAGGCGGTGCCCTCCAAACCTCGAATCCGGGTTGAGTAGCCTCGTCGTTCGACCAGCAGGTGATCGCAGGCCGGGCATCGGGTATCCTGTCCACGTGCGGAGATCACGTTCCCTATGTACACGTAGCGCAGGTGTTGCCGGGCGATCTCCCACGACTTCTCCAGTGTCTCCACTGGGGTCGGCGGAATGCGCGATTGGAACTCTGGACGGTAGGCGCTGAGGTGCAGCGGGGTCTTTTCCCCCAGATTCTGCCGCACCCATGCGGCCAGCCGATTCACCGATTCTGGCGAATCGTTCAGCGTGGGGATCAGCAGATTGGTGATTTCCAGGTGACAACCTGCTTCCACCGCCTGGCGGCAGAAATGGAGCACAGGCTCCAAAGGACCGCGGCATTGGCGGCGGTAGAACTCCGGCTCGATGCTTTTAATGTCCACGTTGAGCGCATCCGTCAGGGCCAGGAGCTCAGCCGCCGGTTCCGTTTCCACGCAGCCGTTGGTGACCAGGATGTTCTTTCGACCGTCGGCGCGCACACGCCGAGAGCAGTCGCGGACGAATTCGAAACCGACCAATGGCTCGTTGTAGGTGTAGGCCACGAGGCGGCACCGGCTCACGCGAACGCTCTCAAGGATGTCGTCCGGCGAATAGCGTCGGGCCGCTTCCGGACCGCGTTGAGAAATGGTCCAGTTCTGGCAGAAATTGCAGGCAAAATTGCAGCCCCAGCTCCCGAGGCTGTACACTGCTGCGCCGGGGTGAAAATGATAGAGCGGTTTCTTCTCGACGGGATCCACATTCGCGGCGGAGACGAGGCCATAGGAGGCGGCGCGGAGCTGCTTGCCTTCCACGCGCCGCACACGGCAAAGACCCGCTTGCCCCTCGCTCAGGCGGCAGTGATGCGGGCAGAGCAGACATTGGATTCGGTTGTCCTCGTCTTCCTTCCAGTAGGCGGCCACTGGGAGTGAGGAGGTGCCCGAAAGGCGCTGGCGGCTGGAACTATTCCCGGCCATAGCATTGCCTCTTCTGCTCGTCGATAGTAAGGTGGTGGTGCGATGGGTGCAACGGAAAACACAGAACCGCTCCTCCGCGGGCGGGGAAGAACGGACGGCGTTTGCAATCTGGCGGGGCGCATCGACCACACGTTGCTGAAGGCAGATGCCACGCCCGAGGATGCGGAACGGATGTGCAGGGAGGCACGGGAGTTTGGATTTGCGGCGGTTTGCACGTATCCGGCGCTTCTGCCGTGGGTCGTGGCGGGTTTGCGCCATTCATCAGTGCGGCCCTGTACGGTGGTGGGGTTTCCTTCCGGCGCGACCGCCACCTCGCTGAAGGCGGCCGAGGCGGCATGGGCGGTGGAGCAGGGGGCGCGCGAGCTGGACATGGTGCTGGCGATTTGGGCGCTCAAATCCGGTCGCATTGACCTCGCCGGAGCCGATATTGCAGCCGTGACGGCGGCGGTGGCCGGGTCGGGGTGCGCCGTCAAGGTGATCATTGAAACGTGCCTGCTTACAGAGGAGGAAAAAGTGACGGCCTGCCGTCTTTGCATGGAGCACGGGGCGGCCTTCGTGAAGACCTCCACGGGAATGGCCGGGGGCGGGGCGACAGTGGCGGATGTGCGGTTGTTGCGCGCGACGGTGGGCGCATGCCTTGGAGTCAAGGCCAGCGGCGGCATTCGGACGCGAGCCGACGCGGAAGCGATGCTGGCGGCGGGGGCGGACCGGATCGGGACGAGTTCAGGCGTGGCGATTGTCATGGAGACGGCGTGAACACGGCAACGAAGCGCGCTTTTCTTGTGGTGCTGGATTCGGTCGGCGTGGGAGCGGCTCCGGATGCGGCGGAATATGGCGACGAGGGGGCGGCTACGCTGCCACACGTGGCTCGAGCCGTTGGCGGCCTGCGGTTACCGGTCATGGAGCGGCTTGGGCTGGGGTGTGTTGCCGGACTGTGGCCGGGAGGCATTCCAATTGAAGGGGTTCGGCCGTTGCCGCAGCCGGCTGGGGCCTATGGGGCGATGCGAGAACGTTCTCGGGGCAAAGACACCACGACGGGCCACTGGGAAATGGCGGGATTGTTGCTTGAGGAAGGATTTGCGCTATTTCCGCCGGGGCCGCCCTCGTTTCCGCAGGAACTCGTAGACGCCTTCGAGCGGGAAACGGGGCGCCGGGTGCTTGGGAACAAGGCGGCCAGCGGAACGGCGATCATCGAGGAACTTGGCGAACGCCAAATGCGGGATGGGGGCTGGATTGTCTACACCAGCGCGGATTCCGTTTTTCAGATCGCCGCCCATGAGGAGATCATCCCGCTGGAGGAGTTGTATCGCGCTTGTCGGATCGCGCGCCGCCTCTGCGATCCGTATCGTGTGGGTCGGGTTATTGCCCGTCCGTTCGTGGGCCAGCCCGGCGCGTTCCGGCGCACGGAGAACCGGCGGGATTTCGCGAGTGCGCCGCCGGAGTCGACCATCCTGGACCGGCTGCAGGCGGCCGGCATACGCACGGTGACAATAGGAAAGCTGGACGACGTATTTGCCGGGCGGGGCATAGACGAGGCGGTTCACGTGGAGAACAACCCGGAGGCCGAGGCCGCCCTGATCGAACGAGCGGCGAAGGCCGCGGGAACGACGTTCATCTTCGCCAACCTGATTGACTTTGACATGCTGTACGGGCATCGGCGGGATGCGGCCGGCTATGCCCGTGCGTTGGAACAGGCCGATCGAACGCTGGGCGAGGTGCTTGGCCGCCTTGGCAAGGATGACCTGCTGCTGGTTACAGCGGATCATGGAAACGATCCCACGTTTCGGGGGACGGATCACACCCGGGAGCTTGTTCCTCTGCTGGCGTGGGGCATAGGCCTGGCCGGCCGTTCGTTGGGTGTGCGCAACGGATTTTTTGACGTGGCGCAGACGCTGGCCTGTTTCTTCGGGATCGAGCCCATGCAGAGGGGCGTTAGCATCTTGGGGCGCGAGGGCCGTTGATCAACCCGTCGGTATGTCGTTTTCTTCGTCCTCCACCACGGCCTGCCGGCGCAGGGACTCGACGAAATCGGCGATGGCCCGTCCGCGCCGCTCGTGAAGGAGCAGGTCGGCGATGCGGTTGCGCACTTCCTCAAACGGAAGAGGGGCGCCGGCTTCCTCGGCGGTTTTCTGGATAATATGGAGCCCCAGCGGTGTTTCCACCACGTTGCTGATGTCGCCTATGGCCAAACGAAAGGCGACTTCGTCGAAGGCCGGCAGGGTGGCGCCGCGGGCGACCCAGCCCAGGCTGCCGCCGGTTTTTCGGCCGCTGTCGCAGTGCGAATGGGCGGCGGCGAGTTCGGCGAAATCCGCGCCGGTTTCCGCGCGGCGCTTGATTTCCAGCAACTGATCGCGGGCCGCCATCCGGTTTTGGGGTGAGTCCGAGGCCGGTTTCAAGAGAATGTGCCGCAACTGGGCGCGGTCGGGACCGCGGAAGCGCTCGGGGTGCGCGTCGTAGTACGCCCGCAATTCCTCTTCCGTCGGCGGGGGGATGTGGCGAGTAATGTCAGCGATGAGACGCTCCACCTGCAACCCGCGATGAACACTGTCTTGGACATGGCGTTCGGAAAGTCCCTGCCGCAACAGCGCCTGGCGATACGCATCGGGGCCGCCCAGTTGACGAACGAGATCGTTCATTTTCTTGCCAATCTCTTCGGCCGTAACTTGGATATTGAGACGGACCGCTTCCTCCAGCAGCAATTGGGCGCCGACGGCTTGACGCCACGCTTCCCGCATGAACTCGTCCATGCGGCGGCCGATTTCCTCGCGTGGGAGATGGTCGGAATAGAACTGCAGCAGCCGCCGCAGTTCGTGCAGCACGGCCGTTTCCGGAATCGGTTTTCCATTGACTCGCAACGCCATGATCCGCTCCGACAAAAGCGACAGCATATACCCAAGCGCGGCCGGACGCAATGGCGGGGAATCCTTGACGCGGCCACACCCGTCCGATATGTTTTTACGTTCTTGAGCGGATACCGACAACCGACGGCTGGCGGGTCCTTTTGTATCGGGGCGTAGCGCAGACTGGTAGCGCGTTTGGTTCGGGACCAAAAGGTCAAGGGTTCAAATCCCTTCGCCCCGACCATACTTCGCTCGGAGCGGAGCGACGAGCGAAGAGGGGCGATTTGTTGGCCGCCGGAAGAGGGCGCCTGGATGCGACGGGGGTGCGCTCGTTTTCATAACATGGCGGCCCTGCGCCGCCGCTCCTTCCAGGTTCTCTGACCAATCGCGGCTTTACCGTCTTCCCTAGTTAGGCTTTCGCGCGTTGTCTGAACCCGACGAACGCGACGCGCGGAACTTTCTTCTCGACCATAACAGGAACGGCCTCCCTTCGGATTGGAATCGAAACCGGCACCAATCTTCTGATCGATTCATGGGAGCGCATAATCAACCTGACCAATTGGACGGAGATTGGTTCGCGGGAATTTCAAGATGCGGTCGCAATCGGAACCCAGAGCCGGTTCTATCGGATCATTGGGCCTTAAGCAGACGGCCAACACCCGGCGGAGTCGTTGACGTCGCACCCCTTTATGCGGCGCTACTTGAGCGTTACAATGGCGAATCTTTTGTGGTTGACGGGCAGAGGATAAACGGCTATCAATAAGACTCGAATGAAAGCCGGGACAGGAGCGTCTCGAAGGATCCGAAGCCAAAAAACGGAGGGCAGACGATGAGGCAGCGCTGGATGAAGGTTTGCGTGGCGGCGGTGTTATTCGCGGCGGCGGCGTGGTCGCTGGAGGCTGCCGAAGGGGCCAAGCCTTGGGGCCTTTCGCTCTCGGCGGGCGCGCAGTTCGACGACAACCGTGACGGCACCGAAACGGACAAGGAGAGCAACCTGGACCTGATTCTGTCTCCGCGAGCGGAGTGGCGTTACGCGCTGGAGCGAACGCTCTTTGATCTGTTCTACGCGCCGACCTTCAAGTGGCGCAGCAACCCGCGCGAAATTGCGGATGGCGACCCGCAAAACGATACGGAGTTGTATCACGCCGTCGGCGCCGCTTTCGATCACCGGCTGGCGGATCGCGCTTGGATCAAGCTCGGCAACACATGGGCGAAGACGGACGATCCGGAAATCACGGCAGGGGGGCTAACCATCCGCCGCAATTCCGATCACTGGTATAACCAGGCCTATGCGGAGGCCGGGTTGGATGTGACGCCCAAGGTGGCGACGGTGTTGAACGGGCGGTACAACCTCAAGCGATACGATGACGAGGTGGAATCGCAATTCCAAGACGAGGATGTGATTGAAGCGCAGGCGGCCGTCAAATACGCCATGGGGATGGGGGCGCGGTTTTCCGCCTCGGCGGGATATTCGGATTTCCAGAACGACCATCCGACGATTGACCGCGGATCGCAGGTGATGACCTATGGTCTTGGGCTGGAGAAGACCTTCAATCCCGACCTGATTGCGGGGGTGTCTGCCGGCTATCAATCCGCCGAATATGACGACGACCGGTTGGAGACCGACGATACGGTGTTCGGCAAGGCGGACGTCGTGATCGGGGCGGCGTCGCCGACGCGACTGCGGGTGGGCGGGCTGTACGGCTACTTTGCGCCGTATGTGCGGCCCTACTCGATCCAGAAGCTCACCAGCGTCTCGGCGGCGGTTGAGCACGATGTCACGGCCAAGCTGCTGGTGTCGGTGAGCGGGCGTTACAGCGATGGCGATTATCCGGCCGAGCCCGTCAACGGGCTGGCCGGCGGGCACGACAAGCTTATGGAAGCGGGCCTCAAGGGCGTGTTCAAGCTGAACCGGAACCTGTCCTTCGATTTGGGGTACACCTATCAGACGTGGGACTCGGACGTGCGTGAAGATTTCGACCGCAACGTCGTGAGCGCCGCTGTGCGCGCGCAGATGTGAGGGCGGCTCGGCCGAGCGGGACGTTGAAACCGGCTGGTGAGGCCCTGGCGGGCCTCACCAGCGTTTTTTCGGGCCGGGAGGACGCCGATGGCTGAGACCAGGGAAACCCAGCATTTTCTCGATTACTGGCGGATCGTCCAGGGACGCAAGGAAGTCGTCATTGCGGCGGCGCTTTTCATCATCGTGGCGGGCATCGCGATCACCCTCTCGCTGCCTCGCGTGTACATGGCTTCCGCGCGGATTGCCGTGCGGCAGGACCTTCCGACGGTCACGCCGTTCCAATACCGGCCGACGCAGCAGCAGATGATGCTGGCGGGGTATGACCCGTATTTTCTGCGCACACAGTTCGAAATTATCCAGTCCCGTCCGATTCTCTACGACGTCATCCGCAACCTCCGGCTCCAGGAGCACTACGGGCGAATGTATTCCGAGAACGGAGCGCCGCTTTCGCTGCAGGACGCCTATCGCATCCTGCAGCGGAGCATGAAGGTCCAGCAATACCGCGACACGAATCTCATCGAAATTCGCATTTACTGCAGCACCCGCCGCAGCGACGCGGAAACCGCCCGGCAGGATGCGGCGCGCATCGCCAACGAGATTGCCGCCGTGTACCGCGATCAACGCATGCGCCTCAACCGCGAAGAGACCAAGCGGGGCCTGGAGGCGATGAGCGAGGCTTATCGCGAACAGCAGCAGAAGGTGGCCGAGGCCGAGGCGAAGGTGGAGCAACTGCGCAAGGAATTGAACGTCAGTGTGATCGGCGTCCCCGGCACGGGGCGGGGCGGGCCGCTGGACACAGCCCGACTGGAGCGGCTGGAACTCAACCGCATCCAAGCGCGCAACAACATGATCGAGCGTCGCACCCGCCTCGAAGGGATCGAACGGCTCACGGGCGACGAGTTGCTTTACTCGGCGGCGCTGGTGGTTAACGACCCCGCGCTCGCCGCGCTGCGACAAAACCTGATCGAGGCGGAAACCACGCTGCGCAAACTGCAGGAGAGCTACGGGGAGCGGCATCCGGACGTGGTGCGGGCCGAATCCGTGGCCGCGGACATGCGCCGGAAGCTCGACGAGACGCTCAAGGGCATCAAGATGGGCCTGCAGACCGATTACGAGATTGCCCGCAAGGAACTGGAGGCCATCGAGGCGGACCTGGCGGCGGCGCGGGCCAGCGACATCCGCGCGCACGGCGAGAAGTACCTGCCGTTCATGAAGGCGGAGAGCGAACTGGAACGTCAGCGGCAGATTCGGGACACCCTCGAGATGCGGCTTGTGCAGGAGCAGATCGAGATGGAGCTGCCCCGCACGCCGGTGGAAGTGGTGGACGTGGCTGAGCCGCCGGACGCGAGCGACCCCGTCAGCCCCAAGGTGGTGTTGAACGTTGTGTTGAGCGTCCTGGTCGGCCTGGGCTGCGGGGTGGGGCTGGCTTTCTTTACCGAGTACATGGACACCTCGGTCAAGACGGTGGAGGACATCGAGCAGTATATCGGGGCGAGCATCGTGGGGGTCATCCCGCAGAAGGTCCGTCCGCTGCTGGAAGAGGGCGCGGACAGTCCGCACGCGGAAGCGTATCGCGTGCTGCGAATGAACCTGCAACTGTCGAAAAAACTTTCCGGTGGCAACACGGTGTGCGTGACCAGCGGCGGCGCGGGCGAGGGCAAGTCGCTGACGCTGTTCAATCTGGCTTATGTGTGCGCGCAGTTGGGCGAGCGGGTGCTGGTGGTGGATTCCGACCTGCGGCGGCCGACGCAGCACAAGATGTTCAAGCTGCCCAACCGCGTGGGGCTGGCCGATGTGCTGATGGGCAAGGCGGCGGTGGCCGACGTCATCGAAACGACGCCCGTGGCCGGCCTGGATTTTCTGCCGAGCGGCAAGTTGCCGTCCGCGTCCCACGGCCTGTTGAGTTCGCAGCGGCTGCGCGAAATCATCGGGCAGCTCAAGGGGCGGTATGACTACGTGTTTTTCGACGCGCCGCCGATCATGGGCGTGAGCGATGCGGCGGTGCTGTCCAGCGAGGTGGACGGCGTGCTGCTCATCGTGCAGCACCGCAGTTATCCGCGGGCGGTGTCCAGCCGGGCCAAGGCCATGGTGGAGAACGTCGGCGGCAATCTGATCGGCGTGGTGCTCAACAATCTGAACGTGACGCGCGACTACTACTATTACTACTACCAGAACTATTACTATCACAAGCCGCAGGCCGGTTCGGCGGGCGGCGCGGCGGCGCGCGCCGCCGAAGGGAAAGGGCGTCCGGCGGGCTCCGCATGAAGAAACGGTTGATTTCGATGAAACGCCTGTGGCTGGCGGGAGCGGTTGTGGCCGCGTGCGGTTGTGCCACCGCGCCGCGGCCGGTGCGGCAGGCCGAGCCGTATCGACCTGACGAGGAGCGATCCGTTCGCGTGGCGGTGGCCAAGCCTTTGGAGGAGGCAGAACCACGGGCGGCCGCCGCGGTCGCGCCGGCCGCGGCGGGCGTGGACACTACGCCGGCAGCCCCATCGCCAGCCGTGCCGGCGACGGCAGCGCCCGCGGAACGCAAGGCGCGGGTGTTGCGGCCGGGTGACCAGATTGAAATCAGCCTGCAGGCCATTCCTCAACCGGTGCTGCTGCGGCATGTGATTGACGAGCAGGGACGGGTCAACCTGCCTTTCATCGGCGCGATAGAAATCGCGGGCCTTTCCAGCGCCGAAGCGGAAAAGAAGATCGAGACCGCCTATATCGAAGGGAAGATATACAAGGTCATCACGGTAATCATCGTGCCGCCGGAGAGCGAATATTTCGTGCAGGGCGAGGTGCTGAATCCGGGCCGATACCCCCTCACAAGGGAAATCACGCTGTCCATGGCGCTGGCGCGCGCCGGTCGTTATACGGAATACGCCAATGCGGCCAAGGTTCGCATCATCCGGGGCAATCAGATTATTGACGTCAACGCCCGGCGCATACAGGAAGGGCGCGACGAGGATATCGCCATTCAGCCGGGCGACGTGATCGTGGTGCCGCGCAGCGCATTTTGATCTGGCTCGCGCGCCAGGGTTGACAAGCGGCGGCCTTGAGCTATCATAGGAACTTGAGCTTTGAGTCACGCCATTGTGGCGTGTGACGGCGCAACAGGAGGAAATGCCGATGAACATAGCGAAGTGGTGGATGGGTTTGGTTTTGGCGGCGGCGATTCCCTGGGTGGCGATGGCGGCGACGCCGGCGGAGCGGGCCGACCAGGCTGTGAAGGACGCGGAAGCGGCAGTGGAGAAGGTGCAGGCCGAGGTGACCAAGGCGCAAACGGCGGTGGAGGAAGCCGCGAAGCTCGTGGCGGCGGCGGAAGCGAAACTGGCGTCCGCGCGGGAAAGCGGCGATGCCGCGGCCATTGCCGAAGCAGAAAAAGAGCTGGCATCGGCGCGCCGGACGAAAGCGGCCGCAGACGCGGCGTTGAGAAGGCTTCAAGGGCTGCTCCGCAAGGCGGAAGCCAATTTGGCGGCGGCCCGGGCAGCGGCGGAAGAGGTCGGCAAAGCCCGCAACGAGGCGGAAGCCGAACGGGCGGCGGCCAAGGCCGAAAATGCGGCGCGGAAGGTGCAGATGATTTTGGAAATGGCCCTCCGCATCGCCGCGGCTCCCGTGGCGCCGGTGGAACCGGTGGAAGGAACGACCACTACGACGACGACCACCACCACCACGACCACGACGACGATTCCGAGCCCCACGCCGGTGGGCAATCTATAGGGCCTTGGTGCGAGCCCCGAGACGGGCGGCTCTCCTCCCATGAGCGCGCCCGACAGAAAACGAAGCCCTTCCGGAAACGGGAGGGCTTCTTGTCTTGCGGGGATTTGGTGAAGAATACGATTCGAACCATTGAAACGGGTGAAACCGCCGTTCCCCGCAGACTCGACCATTGCCGGAACAAGAGGGGGCTTTGTTCCGGGTCCAGCGGCTGGAAATGAACTCGCAACGGATGCCTCGGGGTTGGGAAAAGCGGCTTTGGCCGGCGGCCACGGGACTCGTAACGGCCGCCGCCTGCCTGCTGATCCTGGCGCACGCGGCGCGAGCCGCCTGGGCGCAATGGAACTACTCTTCGCTTCGCTACGGGCGCGGCGCGGCTGCTCCGTTGCCGGACAAGCTTCGGCGTGGCGAGGCGTCATTCCAGGCGTATCCCTGGAACTATTACCTTTGCATTTATTTGGCCGAAGCGGCCTGGCATGCGAGCGGCAGCGCCGCGGAGTCGGAACGGCCGTTTCTTCTCGATGCCGCGCGCAAATGGTGCGAGCGGGGGCTGGCGCTGAACCCGTATCGAAGCCAGTTGCGCTGGCTCAAGACAGAGTTCCTCCGCAGGGAATCGCCCGCGCGGGCTCTCCAATACTGGCGCGCCTATGTGGAATGGGATTTCTGGACGCCGCACCATCACGCGGCGTTGGCGGAACTTGCGGCTGAAGCCGGGGATTTCCGGCAGGCCGAGGAGTCCCTATATTGGGCCCAGCGCGCCGCAGACTATGAAGGAGTTCGCGAGCGGGTGCTGCGAATGGAAATCGAACGAGTGGCGGAAGAGGACCTCGAATGAGCGTTACGGCTCTGGCTGAACCAGGACGCCATGGGTTTTCCAGGCTGACTTTGGGCACGGTTCAGTTGGGTCTGCCTTATGGCATTGCCAATCAAACGGGACAGCCCGATTATCGGACATCCTTGGAGATCGTGGCGGCCGCCTTGGAAGGCGGGATCAACTCCTTCGATACGGCGTCGTCGTACGGGAACGGCGAACAAGTCCTGGGGCAGGCGCTGGCGGAGCTGAGGGCCACCGATGCCGTGCGAATCACGACGAAGTGTCCGCCGATCGGGGCGAAGAGCACGTGGACCGCTGTCGCCCGTTTGTGGAAGTCGGCCTGCCCGTCTTCGTGGACAAGCCGCTGGCGGACAACGAGAAGGACTTGAGCCAATTCGTGGAATGGGTGCGGAATGGCGCGCCGATCATGTCCTCCAGCGCCATGCGTTACGCCAAGGAGTTCATGCCATACCGCTGCTCCACTCGCGATTTGGGCGCCTTGCGCTTCGTGAGCATCACTGCGCCCAAGAGCTGGGAGCGCTACGGGATTCATGCGCTGGAGGCGATCTATCCCATTCTGGGGCCGGGATTCGTGTCCGCGCGCAATACCGGCACGCGGGAGCGGAATATCGTGCATCTGAAGCACCGGTGCGGCGCCGATGCGGTGGTGGCCACCGAGGACGACATGTACGGGGCTTTCGGATGCCTGCAACTGTGCGGGACGGCCGGCGCGGCGCAGGGGATGTTCCGGGACACGTTTTACAGTTTCAAACGACAGTTGGAGGCGTTCGTGACGTATTTGCGCTCAGGCGTCCGGCCGTTTCCGTTCGAGGAGACGGAGGAATTGATACGGCTGGTGATCGCCGGTATTCGCAGCCGCGAGCAGGGGGGCGCGGAGATTGCCATCGAGGAGGGTGGAGCGACGCGTTCCTGACCGAGAGATGACGGGCGCCATGGAGGATGGCTATGGCGGGGCTGCAGGAAGGAGGATGATGTGGGCACGGGGATGAGACCGAGTCGGACGCTCAACAAGCTGCGCACGGGGCAGCCGGCGTTTTGTTTCAAACTGAATCTGGCCGATGCGCGGGCGGCGGAAATTGCCGCGCTGGCGGGGTTTGACTGCCTGTGGGTTTGCCAGGAGCATGTGCCCAATGACCTGCGGGTGATTGAGCAGTGCATTTGGGCCGCCAAGGCGCACGATGCCGACGTGCTGGTGCGCGTGGCGCGCGGAAGCTACAGCGATTACATTCGTCCGCTGGAAATGGACGCCGCCGGCATCATGGTGCCGCACTGCATGAGCGCGGACGATGCGCGGCAGGTCGCGCGCATGACGCGTTTCCACCCTTTGGGGCGGCGGGCCCTGGATGGAGGGAACGCGGACGCGGCCTATTGCGGGATCGGGCTGGAGGAGTACACGCGGCAGGCGAATGCCGAGCGGTTCGTTATGGTGCAGATCGAGGATCCCGAGCCGCTGGCCGAGCTGGATGCCATCGCCGCCGTGCCGGGCATTGACATGTTGTTCTTTGGCCCCGGCGATTTCAGCCATGCCCTTGGCGTACCGGGGCGACTGGACGATCCGCGGCTGGTTCAGGCCCGGCGCGACGTGGCCCAGGCCGCCCGGCGGCATGGGAAATTCGCCGGCACGGCGGCCAGTCCGGCAAACGTTCGGGAGTTGATGGATATGGGTTATCAATTTCTGAGCATCGGCGCCGATGTGGCCGGGCTGGCATCCTACTGCCGCGCCATGCTGGAGGCGGCGAAAGCCGGAGAAATGCCGAGCGGCGCCAGCCGCGGACCATATGGCAATTGAATCATCGTCCGCGCCGGCTTTGAGGCGCGTGAACGGCTTTCGGGAGTCAAGGATGAGCGTTTTAGTACGGTTTTCTCTGAAAGGGAAGAATGCGTTGGTGACGGGCGGCGCGGGCCTGTACGGCCGGCAGATTGCGCAGGCGCTGGCCCAAGCCAGCGCGACGACCGTTATGGCTAGCCGGGATCTTCCGCGGCTTGAGCAGGCGGCCGCGGAGTACCAGCGCGAAGGGTTGGCGATTCACGCGTTGCGGTTGGATCAAGGTGAGGAGGCTTCGATTCTCGAGGCGCGGGACCAGTGGCGGGAGCGGTATGGCGAGCTGCATGTGTTGGTCAACAACGCCGTCGCCCGCCCGGTGAAGAAGGGGGTCTTCAGCCCGGCGGAAAGCTTCGACGAAAGCTTCCACATCAACGGGACGGGGCTGATCCTCGTCACTCGCGCCTTCGGCGAGATGATGGTGGAAGGCGGGTCCATCATCAACATCGGCTCCATCATGGGGCTGGTGGGGGTGGAACCGGCGAATTATCGCGGGACGGACATGGACGGTCGGTATCCAGACTACTTCTTTCACAAAGGAGGCATGGCCAATCTGACAAGATTTTGGGCCAGCTACTATGGGCCGCGGGGCATTCGCGTTAATTGTCTGCATCCTGGCGGCTTGTGAATGGCCACGCAGCCCGAGGCGTTCGTCAGGAACTACATTGAACGCACTTGTCTCGGGCGCATGGCGAACGAGACGGACCTGATGGGGGCGGTTGTTTTTCTGGCTTCCGACGCATCGGCGTATGTCACGGGCGTCAATCTGCCGGTGGACGGCGGCTACACGGCGAAGTGAGCGCAAGGCGTGGAGAGGCGGCGGGGATGCTGAAGCGGGAAGACATTGTGCGGCGGCTGCTGCGCGGGAACCTCGTGATGGACGCGCATACGCATGTCGGAACGGATCCGGCGAGCCACCGACGCGGGGACTTTCCTTATGCGCAGTCCGCGGAGGACCTGCTGGTGCGGCTGGATCGCTGGCGGCTTGACGCGGCGATTTGCTTTCCGTTCGTTTTCAGCGCCTGGTATGACACGGAGGCTCTGATCGAGGGACGGGTGCGCCAAGGGAAAGGGAAGCGCGGCGCGGCGCCGTTTGAAAAGGAAAATGAAAACCTGTGCCGCGAAATCTATGAGGCCTATCCCCAGTGCGGGGGCCGTCTGTTGCCGTTTGTTTTTTTCGATCCCGCGCGCGAGCCGGCGGCGCAGGCCGCGGCAGCGGAACGGTTGTTCGAGCGGTATGCCGTGTTCGGATTGAAAACCGCTTCAACATATTTGCGCGCGCCATGGGCCGACCTGCTTTCCAAAGGTCAGCCCCTTATGGATTGGGCGGCCCGGCATAACCTGCCGGTGACCTTGCATACGTCTGTTCATCCCGATGACCCTTGGGCCAATGTGGCTGATGCGCTGCGGGTGGCGAAGGCGCGACCGGAAATCCGTTTTTGTCTGGCCCATGCGTGTCGGTTTCAGCGGGCGGCGCTGGAGGCTGCGGCGGAACAACCGAATCGCTTCGTGGATGTGTCGGCGCTGCGCATTCATTGCGAGCTGGCCCGGCAGAATCATCCGGCGGTCGCGCGGCGGCGCGAACGTTTTCCCGCAGACTATCGCCGTCCCGCGGAGGTGCTGGGGCGGCTGGCGACAGCCTATCCGAACATGTTGCTCTGGGGATCGGATTCGCCGTATTACTGCTTCATGAGCCGGTTCACCGACGCGCGGGGCAAGACGACCGTGTTCGCGCTGCGCGCGGAGACGGATGCGGAGGCGGAGTCCTTTTGGAGTTTGCCTCCCCCCGTGCGCGAACGGATTGGCTGTTCGAACACGCGGCGCTATCTCTTCGGGAAGAAGGCGGAACGCCCGCCGCCTGCGAACTTATCTGGAAAAGCGAACACGAAACGGAGGCAAGCCACGTGAGCACGTTTGAGACGGCGGACTTTCGTTACGATCCATCCCCCTGGGTGCCCTTTCGGGACAAGGCGGTGCTGGAGCGGGTGCGGGATATTGGGCGGGAAGATTTCGAGCGTTACAACCATCCGCGGGTCAAGGTGAGGGTGATGAAGGACTTCGACGTCTGGTTCGCCTTCATGATGGACATTTTCTTTCGCATCAAGGAGGCGTCGGAAATGGGGCGGCCGTTGGTGATGATTCTGCCCCAACCGTGGCCCCTGTATGCCAAGGTGGCGGAGATGATCAACCGCTGCCGCATTGATTGCCGGCGGTTGTACACCTTCAACATGGACGAGTATGCCGATCAGGACGGACGCATCGCGCCGGAAAGCTGGCCCTATGGGTTCACGCATGCGCTGAAGAAATACTTCTATTCGCGACTCGATCCCAAGCTGCGTCCTCCCGAGCGCCAGATGATCGGCCTGACCAACGAGAACCTGGCGGATTACGGGAAGATGATCGGCGCCCTGGGCGGCGCGGACATTTGCTACATGGGGCCCGGCTGGACCGGTCATGTGGCTTTCGTGGAGCCGGATGCGCCGGAAACGCCGCAGAATCTGGAAGACTTTCTGCGGATGGGGCCGGGCATTGTGACCTTAAGCCCTTTCACGCTGGCGCAGAATTCGCTCCATGGGTCCTTCGGCGCGGCGGGGGACCTGGCGGCGGTGCCGCCCAAAGCCGCCACCATTGGCCCTGCCCAGGTGTTGGAAGCAAAGCACCGCATCGGCTTTTACTGCATCGGCGTGCATGGCACGACCACTTCCTGGCAAAAGCTGATCGCCCGGCTGGCGTTGTTCGGGCCGGTGACGCCGCGCGTGCCGGACTCGATCCTCCAGTTGAAGCCCTCTGAGGCGCTGGTGACGGAGTCTATTGCCGAGCCGATTCGCGTGGATTGGGACAAGGGGTATTGAACGTGGCGCTGAAAGCTGGTGCCTCCCAGGTTGATATTTCGCCTGCCGATCGTCAGTTTCTTTTTGGCTACCCCCATGTGCCGCGCTGGAGCGAGGGAATCCACGACCCGCTTTACAGCAGTGCGCTGTGCCTGTCCGATGGCCGCACGGTGGTCTTGTTCATCGGCAACGACATCATATTTGTTCCCCGGGCGGTTGTGCTCGAAGCGCGGCGGATGCTGGAAGAACAGACGGGGGTTCCGGGCGACCACATCCTTGTCAGCGCCACGCACACGCATTCCGGCCCGGTGACGGTCGCCTACGCCAGCAACGCGGATGATCCGGTGGTGCCGCCGCCGGATCCGGCCTATTTGGATCGCTTGCGAGACGGCATTGTAAGGGCGGGGGTGGAGGCCTGGCAGCGTTTGGAGGAGGCGGAGGTGGCGCTGGCGGTGGGTGACAGCACCGGGGTCGGCACCAACCGGCGGCATCCAGACGGCCCCGCCCTGCACGAGATGCCGATTGTGGCGGTGCGGAGCCGTGCCGCCAAGCGTCCCATCGGCCTGATGGTGGTTTGCAGCATGCATCCAACGGTCTTGCACGAAGATTCCAAGCTCGTGAGCGCCGATTTTCCCGGATTCGCGCGGAGGGATTTGCAGCGGGTCTTCGGCGGCTGCCCCGTCGTTCATCACACAGGGCCTTCCGGCAACCAGAGTCCGCGGTACGTCACGAAAGGGAACACATTCGAGGAAGCGGAGCGTTTGGGACGCGTGGTTGCGAACGCGGTGCAAAAGGCCTTGGCGTCCGCCTCGTATTCGCCCGCGACCTCCCTGGGGGCCGCGCAGGAGATGGTGGGGGCGGTCTCGCGCCGACTGCCTTCGCTGGAGGAGGCGGAACGCCGGCTGGCCGAGGCGGCGGCGCGTTTGGACGCGATGAGGCGCGGCGGAGACGCGCGCCAAGCCCGAACGGCCGAGGTGGACTGGTTTGGCGCGCAGGAGACGGTGACGCTGGCGCGGCAGGAGCAGGATGGACGTCTGGCAGCCCTTCGAGCCGCCTGCGACCCCGTGGAGGCTCAGGTGTTGCGAGCAGGGCGATTCTTTTTCGCGGGTTGGCCGGCGGAGGTTTTTGTCGAATACGGCCTCGATCTGAAAGCCCGCTGCCCCGGCGCCTACATCATCTCGCTTGCCAACGGGGAGTTGCAGGGCTACTTGGTGACGCCGGAGGCGGCTCAGGAAGGCGGCTATGAAGCGTCCAACGCCTTGTTTGCGCCGGAAACCGCGGCGCGTCTCCTGGAGGCAACGGTGCGACTGATCGGGCAGCTCTGAACGGAGCATTCCGGATGCAGCCATGTTTCTTTGTGTAGATCTCGGTTCGACCAGCTTCAAGGCGGCCGTCTACGACGGCGAATTGCGCCGGCTTGGCGAGGGGCAGAGTTATCTCGACTACGCGGAAATGGGCGAGCGGGTCGAGATTGAGCCGTTCGTTGTGGAGACGGCGGCCTGCGAAGCGGTGGCGTCGGCGCTGCGGGCAGCCGGATTGACGGCACGGTCCGTCACCGGCGTTGCCATCACCAGCCAGGCGCAGACGGTGGCCATCCGGGTTGCTGGCGGGGGGGCGTTTCGAACGCGTTTTGTGAGCCGGCAGGATCGTCGCGCGGATGCGCTGGCAGAGGCGATGAAGCGGATGCCGCTTTTCGAGGACTTCGCGCGGCATGCGAGCTTTTTCGAACCGTTGGGCGGATTGATGATCTGCCTGCTCAAGGCGCTGGTTGAAGCGGACCCGGCTTTGTCGCAGAGCGAAGCGGTGCCGCTGCCTTCGGCGGTGATTGAGCGGTTGACCGGCGCATTGGTGTTGGATGAAAACCTGGCGGCGATGACAGGGCTGTGGTCGCTAGAGGAACGCCGCTGGCGCGGGCCATGGGTTGCCTGGCTTGGTTGGACCGAAGAAAGATTGCCGCGGGTGATGCCGCTGCTGCGGCCGGCGGGGGGCGCATGGGCGGGGAATCCATGGAGTCTGCCGCCGGGCTGTCCTGTGTTTTGCGCGGGGAATGATCAAACGGCAGGCGCATTTTCGGCGGAATTGGAGCGTGAACGGGCGGCGCTGGTCACGCTCGGGTCGGCGCAGGTCGTGTATCAATGGACGGCCGACTGTCCGCCGCCGGCAGCCGACGTGATTCGTGGCGTGTATCCCGGAGGCGGCTACTACCGTATGATGGCGGACATTTACGGGGGGCACCTGATTTCGCGGACGGTTCGGCAATGTGGGCTTCGGGGGTTCGACCAATTCTTTGATCTGGCGAAGCAGGGTGTTGCGGCGGGCGCTCCGCTGCCCGCGCTTCGCGTGGAAGCGGAACGGCTGGTTTGGGATGACGAACAGAAGGCCTCGGCGGCGGCACGCTGCGCCGCGGTGCTGGATTTCCTCAACGAACGGATGGCGGGGTATATTGGCCGGCTACAGGGCGGGCCTTCCGGCGCGTTGTATCTTGCCGATAGCGGCGGCGCGCGCAATAACGTCTGGCGGCGGGGACTTGAACGAAAACTAGGCCAGGAAATCCGGCTTAAACCGGCAGCGCCGACTCTTGGAGCGGCGCGGATGCTGGCGCTGGCTGGGGTTCCGGCAAGCTAATCGCTGCGGTCCATCCTGGCGCGCGCCGCATTCAACGTTCGCGCAAGGGCGCTGGCATGGCCGCGGTCCTCAGCGCGAACATTTTTTGCGAAGGAAATGGGGTGGGTAACCGGGTTCGAACCCGCAACGCCCAGGGCCACAACCTGGTGCTCTGCCAATTGAGCCATGCCCACCGCCAACAATCCTTGAATCCAAACGACAGGGCGGACGGTTCAAGAAAAAACGCGACAGACGGTCGGCGCCGACATATGGTGAGACCGTTTGCGACGCGGTCTTCCGCGTCATGAACAGACCAATCCATCCATTGCGCAGGAAAATCGGGCGATGAGAATTCTGGCGATCGAACAATCTGCGGCGCGGGGCAGTCTCGCGCTGCTGGACGAGCAAGGCGGGGCGCTCTTGGAGCGGGACTGGTTGGCGGATCGAGGACGGCCGGAAGCGCTTTTTGCGGCGTTGGCCGAATGGCGGCGCGGACTGGATCAGGGGGCCGGTTGGGAACCGGATTTGATTGCCGTGGGCATTGGGCCGGGCGCGTTTTCGGCGCTGCGCATGGCCGTGGCCGCCGCCGAAGGGCTTGCGTTGCCGGACCGCCGTCCGCTGGCCGGCGTTCACAGCAGCGAAGCGTTGGCATGGGGCATTATGCGTGATTACCCGGACGCGCGGGTGGCGGTGGCGGGCGACGCGCGCCGGCAGCGATTTTGGGTGGCGGCTTATCAGATGCGGGACGAGCTGCCGGCTCCATTCATTCCGCTCTCGCTGACGGACGAAACGGGCTTACGCGAAGCGGCGGCGGGCTGCGGCGTGGTGGCGACGCCGCATGGGGACCGAATCGGGGCGTTGTTGTCGGACTTGAGGCCAGCGGGGGCTGAATTAGTGACGGACCGGCAACCCTTGGCGCGCGATGTGGCTTGTCTTGCGCTGCGGCGCATGCAGCGGGGATTGTCCCTGATGCCCTGCCGGCCGGTCTATCTGCATCCGGCCGTTTCAAAGTCGAGCGGCGGATGAGGCGGAGGATAGGGGATTAGGGAACGGAAGAGACCGCGGGCCATGGCCCCCGGGGAGGTTTCGCGCAGAAGACGCGGAGACCGCAGAGCGGAATCGGGTGTGGGGGCGGCCTGCATAAAGGCAAGAAAGCCCGCGGCCGGGGACTTGGCCGCCCTGCAGAAAAAACGGGCGGAACGAGAGAACCGTTCCGCCCGAGAGATTCCATGCCGCTTGCGGCTATTTCAGCAGTAACGCCGTGCCCGGCGCCGGTATCTGAACCCAGACCACCGTGCCCGTCTCGCCCATCTTGCCGTCGATGCCGCCCGCTGCGCCGGGGGTGACCGAGGCGGGATAGGAGAGCGTCCCGCTCCACGAGTCGTAGATCCGGTGAATCGCGATGCGGCCGCCACCCCCGCCGCCAGAATACGTTCCGCCATTCCCGCCGCGGGCCTGAATGGTTCCGCTGCCGCCAAACGTTTTGGCCTGGATGAACACACCGCCGCCGGAGCCGCCGCCGGAATATGCCTGCCCCCCGCCGCCATCGCCGTCAATCGTGCCACTGATGGTTACGGTTCCGGATGCCTTCAGACGGAAGAGCCCGCCGCCATGTCCGCCTCGGGTGTCGCCTTGATAGGAAGTATACGATCCGCCGCTGCCGGGATAGACCGGGGCATTCGACGAGCCGTAGGCCGGGCCGCCCCATTTGTTCGCCTGACCCCCGTCTCCTCCCTTGCCGCCATAGCCGCCGCCGCCGGCATTCCAGTAGCCGCGGCCGCCGCCAGGGCCGAAGGAGTTGGTGCCTGTTCCGCCGCCGCTCTGCGTCTGATACGCGCCGGCATAGCCGTACTCTTTGAGGTTCACCGTCGCCCCCTGGGCGAGGGTGAAGTTTTTGGCCTCGAACCGCACCGCGCCGCCGGCATTGGTGTACTGCGGCGGATACTGGTAGGCGATCGGGATGATCCGGCCGGCGTTGCGCACGATGAAGTCCCCATGGACCTTGACGAGTTCGCCATCGTTGTCATGCGTCATGTTCGTGATGCCGCTGGCCACAATCAGGGAACCGCCGGTAACGACGGCATTCCCGCCGACCTCGAGGATCGTGCGGGCGGTGTCGCCCGCCTCACCACCGATGCGCAGTGTGGAGCCTGCGCCGACCCAGAGGTTGTTCGTCACGTAGATCGTGGAGTTTTGGGCTGAGAGCCAGTAGTAGGACGAGTTCGTCAGCACGAAGTTGTTGAAGACAAGGGACGTGAATGGTCCGTAATGGCGGAAGGAGGAATTGTCAAGCAGCGGCGACACAACCTGCGCGTCGGACGAATAGAGCGAACCGATGCCGCCGGCGGCCGAGGCCGGATAACCCTGATTCGGCCTGCCGGACGCGCCATTGGCCAGAACGTATCCCGTCCAGTTGAGCGTTTCGTAGTGGAGCGCAACGCGCCCTCCCGCGCCGCCGCCGGCGTAGTTGTTGCCCGTGCCGCCGTTGGCGCGGATGGTGCCGGAACCGGAAAGCGATTTCGTATGGATATAGATGCTGCCGCCGGACCCGCCGCCCGCGCCGTCATTGTTCGAGCCGCCGTTGCCGCCGTTGGCGGTGATGAGGCCATTGATGACGGTGTTGGTGGCTTCGATCCTTACCAGGCCGCCGCCCGCGCCACCTTGCAGGAAGTAGTTCCATGAACCGCCGCCGGCGCTGCCGGGCCAGGATGGGGCGTTGGTGGAATCGTAGGCCGGTCCACCGATATGGCCGCCTGTTCCGCCGCCGCCACCATGACCGGCACCGCCGGGATTCTGGCCGCCTACCACCATGTAGCCGCCGCCGGGACCGGCGCCGTACAAGCCTCGATTACCGGCGAAAAAGAGGCCCTGGTAGCCCTTCAGATCCACGTTGATGACGCCGCCGGCGGCGAGGGTGAAGTTGGAGCAGACGTGGTGGATGCGGCCGTCAATATCCCAGTAGGCGTTAGTCCAGGGGCGATTCGTGTCGGAATTGATGACGTGGGTGTTGGTGCCGCGGTTGAGGATGGCGATTTCGAGAGCGTTGAGCCTGGCGTCGTAGTTGGTGAAGGTGAGCCAGGCGTTGGTAAGGGTGAGAGAGGCGAGCGTCGGCGTGGCGTTGCTGAGAATCATGTTGACGCCGCCGGAAATGATAGCCGTGTCGCCTTGAAGCGGGTCGCCGTTGGTCCAGTGCTCGGAGACGTGGAAGAAGCCCGAGTTGGTGGCGGTGGTGGTGCCGGCCTCGGTGTAGACGCGCGTGTCGCTGTTGTCGCCGCCAAGGCCCGTCATGTCTCCGGCCACGAGACCATCTATGCGCACGCCGACTTTCCAGCGATTGCCGTTGGGCGTGACGTTGTCGGGATAGAGGCCCAGTTCGCTGGTGATTTCGGTGACGGGCACGCGCCATTCGATAATGCGGCCGCTATAGGCGTAAGTGCCGGCGGAGACGAGATTGCCGGTGACGGAGGCGGTGTCGTTGCTGCCGAAGAAGGCGAAGCGATTGCCGAGCAGGGGGTTGGCCGTGAGGCGGATTTCGACGCCGATATCCATGGACTCGAAGTTGCCGTTGCTCCACTCGTGGCCGAGCATGTCGGAGGTTGTGTCGAGGGATCGGGCGGTATTGCCGGGGCCGCCGCGTATGTCGGCGTCAATCCACGCGCCGAACCAGCCGACGGCGTTCGTGTCTTCAGCGTAGATGGAGATATTGCTGACCGCTTCGGCGAAGCAATAGAGGTAGCCGCCTTCGATGGTGGCGCCCCAACTGGTTAGATCAATGGCCTTACCGGTGTTATCGCCGGTGGAATCGATTTGGATCAGCGAGGCGTCCCAATCGCTGATATCGCCGTCCACGGTGATGGCGGCGTGAGCAGTGGAGAGGAATCCGATCGAGACGACGAGCGTGAGAACCAGAGCAATACGATACGTATTCATTCCTACGACCCCCATTGTTGAACGCCGAAAGACAAACACCACTCCTTGTTTTCGGCGTAATTATGGCAAGAGATGGCGGAGGGCGCAAGGAAATTTTGCGTTTTTTTTGCACGGGGAAGCGGCAGGAGGGGGAAGGGAGGCAGGAGGAAGGGGATAGACCATGGACCATGGACCGGGGGGCAACAGGGTAGGGCGCGGAGCAGACTGGACAAACCCGTCATCCCTGCGTAGTTTCTTGGCAATACCGGGGGTGCTGCTCATGAACGCAAAATCGGCGTTGCCAAGACAAGACGGCGATGTGCCCTGGCCGGACGCGTCCACGCTGCTCTGTGAGGTTTCGTGGGAGGTCTGCCAGCAAGTGGGGGGCATCTACACGGTGCTTCGTTCCAAAGCGCCGACCATCGTCAATCAATTTGGCGACGCTTCTTATTGCTTGATTGGCCCTTACAATCCCGACGTCAGTCCGGCGGAATTCGAGGAGGCCGCGCCGCAAGGCTGTTTTGGGGACGTGGTGGCGGCGATGCGCGAACAGGGATTTGACGCCCGGTACGGCCGTTGGTTGATCACGGGGCGGCCGCAAGTGGTTCTGCTGGATTTTCGCGGCGTCTGGAACCGCCTGGGCGAAATAAAGTATTTCTTGTGGGAGCATCATGACATCGGGTTCCCGCGAGAAGACGAATTGGTCAATCGCGTGCTGGCCTTTGGTTTCCTCGTGGAGGTCTTTTTTCGGTTGCTGGCCCCGCGTCGGAACGGCCGGCGGATACTGGCGCACTTTCATGAGTGGATGGGGGCCACGGCCATCCCGCCGCTGCGGCGCGACGCCGTGCCGCTGACGATTGTTTTTACGACCCACGCCACCCTGCTGGGGCGTTATCTGGCGATGAACGATCCCTGGTTCTACGATCACGTGCCCTTCGTGGACTGGCTGGGGGACGCGCGGCGGTTCGACATCGAGCCGCAGGTGCGCCTCGAACGCGCCGCCGCCCATGGAGCGAACGTGTTCAGCACCGTCAGCGACATCACCGCTTATGAGTGCGAGCACCTGTTGGGGCGCAAGCCGGACGTGCTGCTGCCCAACGGCCTGAACATCGAGCGTTTCGTCGCCCTGCACGAGTTCCAGAACCTGCATCGAAAATATAAGGAATTCATCGCCCGTTTTGTCATGGCGCATTTCTTTCCGAGCTATTGCTTCGATCTTGACCGCACGTTGTTCTTTTTCACCTCCGGTCGGTTCGAATACCGCAACAAGGGGTTCGATCTGACGATCGAGGCGCTGTCCCGGCTCAACTGGCGCTTGAAGCAGGCGGGCAGCGACCGGACGGTGGTGTTTTTTGTGGTGACGCGGCAGCCGACGCGCTCGATCAACGCGGAGGCGCTGCGGCGGCGCGCGATGCTGGACGAGATGCGCAGCAACTGCGAGGCGATTTCGGCGCAGGTCGGCGAGCGGCTGTTTCTGGCCACGGCGATGGGGCTGGCGCCGCGGCTGGACGATCTGGTGGACGATTACTGGCGTTTGCGGCAGCGGCGCATGATGCTGGCGTGGAAGGCAACGGGGCTGCCGACGGTGGTGACGCACGATCTTGTGGACGATCAGAACGACGCGGTGCTCAACCAGATTCGCGCGTGCAACCTGATCAACCTGCCCGAGGATCGGGTGAAGATCGTTTATCATCCCGATTTCATCACGTCCAACGATCCGCTGTTCGGATTGGATTACGACCAGTTCGTTCGCGGGTGCCATATGGGCATCTTCCCCAGCGCGTACGAGCCCTGGGGCTATGCGCCGATGGAATGCGCCGCCATGGGTTTGCCCGCCGTCACCAGCGATTTGTCGGGGTTCGGTACGTATCTGCTCCGGCATATGTCCGACCATGAGCACAACGGATTGTTTGTCGTGAACCGGCGGTATGCCTCGTTCGACGCGGCGGCCAATCAGCTTACCGAAACGCTGTATCGGTTTCTTCTTCAAGAGCGGCGCGACCGCATTGCGCAGCGCAACCGCACCGAGAGCGCGGCGGAGCAATTCGACTGGAGCCGGTTGATTCGGCACTACCGCCTCGCCTACCGAGCCGCTCTTGACGCCCCCCCGCGGCCGTAGGCGGCCGCCCTCCTTCTCGGGGAATGCCGCCTTTTGGCGTCTATAAGGCAGAAGACGGGATGTTTCGCGCGGGGAGCGCGGAGAGCGCCGAGCGGACATCAGGCGGGGCCGTCCTGGCCGCGGGCCCAATTGGCGAATGCGGCGGAACGACAGCGCGGGGCGGTAATGCGATGGGGCTTTTGGCGAGCAAGCCGCCGTGTCGAGGGGCGGCCGGACGCCTTTTGGAGCGGCCTTGCGTTTGAAGTGCGGCGTGTTATAAACGGGTTTGTGATGGTGTGGCAAAGCGGTTGAAGGCATGGCGCGGCAGGGGGATGTGAAAGCGCCGAAAGGCTCATCCCGTCTGCCTGTTTTTTTGCCGTGGAATGGAAAGGGATGGCAGCCGGGCAGGGGGGGCGCAACAAGGTCAGGGGGATGCAACATGATCCGTGAAGTCAAGGCGAAGGATCTCAATGCGAAGCGTTTCATTGAGGAGCAGGTGCAGGCGATTCGAACCGCGGTGGGCGGGGACTTGGCGATCAATGCCCTTTCCGGCGGCGTGGACTCGTCCACGGTCACCATGCTGGGGCACCGAGCGCTCGGCAAGCAGATCAAGACGGTCTTCATCGAAAACGGCCTGATGCGGCAGGGGGAGCCGCAACAGGTGGTGGGCCTTTTCCGCAAGCTGGGGGTGACGGTCGAAGTGGTGGACGCGCGAAAGGAGTTTTTTGCCGCACTCAAGGGGCTGACCGATCCGGAGGAGAAGCGCGAAGCCATTACGCAGACGTTCTACAAGCGGGTGTTCGGTCGACTGGTCAAAGACAGCGGGGCGAAGTGCCTGCTACAGGGCACCATCTTGACGGACGTAGACGAAACGGTGGCGGGGATCAAGCGGCAGCACAACGTGTTCGAACAACTCGGGATTGACCCCCAAAAGGCCTTTGGCTACCGGATCATCGAACCCTTGATTGCGCTGCGCAAGGACGGTGTGCGGAAGATCGGCAAGGCTCTAGGGCTACCGGCGGAGCTTTTCAATCGCATTCCCTTTCCTGGCCCCGCGTTGGCAGCTCGAGTGATTGGCGAGGCGACGCCGGAGCGGATCGAAACGGTTCGAAAGGCGACGGCGGTCGTGGAGCGGGTATTGGGAGACACAGGCGCATTTCAGTACATGGCCATTCTGCATGCCGACCGGGTGACGGGTATTCGGGAGAGGCGGCGGGAGTTCGGGCAACAGATCGAAGTGCGATGCTGGGACAGTGTGGACGCGCGGACAGCGGTGCCGACGCGGTTGCCTTTCAATCGGCTTGAGAAACTCGCCCTCGAAATAATCAAGGAAGTGCCTGGCGTAGTGAGTGTAACGTATCAGTTGGCGCCCAAGCCGCCTTGCACGATGGAAGCGGTGTAGGAGTCGTATAGACGAGCCGGCGGAGAGAGCATGAAAGAGACACGATTGATTGAGCGGGATTTTGACGAGCTGAATTTGCAGATCATTCAGGGGCGTGCGGGGGGGCGTGTGATTTGGCAGCCGCGCATTTTGGCGTGGTATTACGAGCGGCGGTTTCTCAGGCAACCGCTGCCCGGCCCGTACGAAGGCATGTCGTTGGCACAAATATACCGGTCGCTCGGTTGCTCGAACCGTGCGTATGACTACACCGCCGCATTTCGCTGGACGGACGATCCGCGGACGCATGTGACCCAACGGGACTTGAGCCCTACGGAGTACGAAGTGCGGATTGAAACCCCGGCAGGCACCTATGGCGGACGGTTCCTGCGAGCCGAGACGACCTCATGGCATGTGCCGCTCAAATGGCCGGTGAGTAATGAGGCGGAGATGCGGGCGGCCGCGTGGCGGTATGAACATATGACGGTGTCGTTCGACCGTGAAGCATACGACCGGATTCATCACGAATGGAAGGGACTAGGCATACCCTGCTGCTATTTCACGCGCTCTAGCATCCAGAAATTGTTTGTGGAGGACATGGGCACGGAGGAAACCATTTTTGCCCTGCTTGATTATCCCGCGGCGTGCGAGCGATATTTCGAGGCGCTGGATGTGATGGCTGAGCGGTATATTGATGCGATCATCGAGTCCCCGATCGTCAGTATTAGTCTCGGCGATAACATCCATTCCAGCGTGACTTCGCCGGAGCTTTTTGTGAAATATGTTCTGCCCGTGTATCACCGCCGCATTCCGCGGTTGAAGGCGGCGGGTAAATTCCTGCACTCGCATTGGGACGGCAACGTTAAACCCCTGCTGCCCTACGCTCGCGAAACCGGCTTGGATGGCATTGAAGCGATCACGCCGCTGCCACAGGGGGATGTGACGCTGGAGGAAGCCAAGGCGGCGCTCGGCGACATGTACCTGCTCGATGGCATTCCGGCCGTGTACTTCGACGCCACGTTCAGCGAGCAGGAATTGCTCGATTGCGCCAGGAAGTGCATTGATCTCTTCGCGCCGCATCTGATCCTGGGCGTGAGCGACGAAGTTTCATTCAATGGCGACATTGAACGCGTGCGCAGGGTCGGCGATCTGGTGGACGAGTATAATGCCTCGGTCGGGGGATGAGGGGAGGGGAGGGGAGAAGAGAGAAGAGAGCATGGCCCGTGGGCCTGAAGAGTCTGAAGTTCCGGTTTTAGCCGGAAGGGGGAAGACCGTCTGAAGGCAGTGCTGCAAACACCGTGAAGAAGTCCATTTCGGGATGTTAGCGGCGGGAACTGGCGGGAGGGACCGAACATGGCGCGCAAGGTGGAAGTTCGGCTTGGAGAGCGGTCGTATCCGATTCACATAGGGCAAGGCGTTTTTCCCGCCTGCGTTGAAGCGCCGGGGCAGCGGGTACTGCTGGTGACGGATTCCAACGTCGGACGCCTGCATGGAGAGCGGGTGCGGATGCGGATGGCGTCGGCGGGCGGAGAGGTGGCGCTGGCGGAAGTGCCGGCGGGGGAGGCGTCCAAGAGCCTGGAGCAGACGGCGCGCCTATATGAAGCGGCTGTGGCCGCCGGGCTGGACCGACGCTCTTTTGTGGTCGCGTTGGGCGGCGGCATGGTGGGGGACCTGGCGGGGTTTGTCGCGGCGACTTTCCTGCGCGGCGTTCGACTTGTGCAGATGCCGACGAGCCTCCTCGCCATGGTGGACAGCGCCGTGGGGGGGAAGGTGGCCGTCAACCTGCGGGCGGGCAAAAACCTCGTGGGGGCGTTCTACCAGCCGGTGGAGGTGGCGGCCGATCTGGACACGCTCAAGACGCTGCCGAAACGGGAATACGTTTCGGGGTTGGCGGAAGCGGTGAAGTATGGCGTGATCTGGGATGCGGCGTTCTTCCGTCTTCTGGAGGATCGAGCGGAGGCGTTGCTGGCCCGGCATCCCGAGACGCTGGAGAACGTGGTGGCGCGGTGCTGCGAGATCAAGGCGGATGTGGTGGCGACGGACGAACGGGAGAGCGGGCCGCGGGCGATTCTCAATTTCGGTCATACGCTGGCGCATGCGCTGGAGACGGCGGCCGGGTATGAGGATTGGCTGCATGGTGAGGCGGTGGCGGTCGGCATGGCCTACGCCGTGTTGCTTTCCGTGCGCGTGTGCGGATTTTCGGGCAGCGAAGCGGACCGGGTGATTGGCCTCCTGCGGCGGCTGGGGCTGCCGGTCAGCGCGGCCGGTCGACGTCCCCCGCCGGAATGGAAGGTCGTCCGGGAGGCGATGACGCGGGACAAGAAAACGGAGGGCGGGGCCTTGCGGCTGGTGCTGGCGGAGCGACTGGGGGCCGTGAGGCCCGGCGGCCTGGCGGAGGAAGCCGCCCTCGAGGAGACGTGGCATGTCTGCTGTCAATGATTTCATTGCCCGCGAGTTCTTCGAGTCGCTGGGCTATTTCGTGAGTCAGCCGTGCAAACACACGGCGCCGGGCCGCCACAAGAAGGCGGAGGAAGAGCTCGATTTGCTCGTCCTGCATCCGCTGGTGGCGGACCATTGCGTGCCGGAGCATCTGGTGTGGACGGCGGCAGACCTGCGGACGGTGAAACGGGCGGTGGTGGGCATACGCGGATGGCACGCGGAGCGCTTTTCGCTGACCAAATTCGCGCAGACCCCCGAGGTGCTTCGGTTTGCCGAACGAGCGGCGCGGACGGCGGCGGCGGCTCGGATGGGGAGCGCCATGCCGGCGGCGATCCTGTGCGTTCCGGAATTGCCCGCGTCCGGCGAACTCAAGGAGAAGACGCTGCGGGCGCTGAAGGAGCGGGGGGTGGATGGGGTGCTATCGTTCCGAACCATGCTGACGGAGTTGATGGCGCGGGTTCGCACGAACTGCAACTACGAGAAATCGGATCTCCTGCAGGCGTTGCGCATTCTCAAGCGCTACGGTCTTTTGCGGGAGCCGCAGATGGAGCTGTTTGCGCCCCGCGCTCGCCGGCGCAAGGCGGCGTCTCCGGCATCAGCCTGATGTGCCCGGCGCCGATTAAGCCGGCGGCGCGGCATTGACCTGTTCGATCAGCGCGGCCTGTTCGGCGTCGGTCATCGGCGTGAACCGTTGCGCGACGGCGAGGTTGGACAGCAGTTCGTCGCGGTTGCGGATAGCCGGGCAGCTCAGTGCGATGGGGCGGCTCAGCGAATAGCGCAGCAGGGCATCTTGGGAAGCGTGGCCGGGGCCGTCGCCGATCAGACGGGCTGGATGGCCGCCGCCGGGCAGCTTGACCGGGTAATCGGCACCACCGAAGCTTTTCATCGCCACGATGCCCATGTCTTTCTTCTGCGCCGCTGGAATCATTCTTTCTTCCGCCCATCGGCCGTCCGTCGTGGGGTTCACCCAGAGCAGCACCAGGTCCAGATCGAAGCGTTCGATGGCCGTTACGCCGAAATCCAAGCGCGGGTGGCAGGTGATGCCGATGTGGCGGACGACCTTTTCATCGCGCAGCCGCTCCAGGGCCCGCAAGGCGCCGCCGGGGGCTGCGAGGCGGACGAGCGCCTCTTCGTTGTTCTCGCGCTCGTCGAGTGGAAACTGGTGGAACTGCACCACGTCCATGTAATCGGTGCGCAGACGCCGGAGGCTGCCTTCCACCTGACGCAGCGCGCCGTCGTAGGAGCGGTCCTCGATCTTGCCGGCAAGAAAAAGTTCCGATCGGTTTGGGGCGCCCATGATCAGACCCAGGCGCTGTTCGGAAAGGCCGTTGTTGTAGTTCGGGGCGGTATCGAAGTAGTTGAAGCCGAGAGCGACGGCTTCTTGCAGCAAAGCGGCGACGGCCTCTTCATCGCTCCAGTCGGTCAGGAAGCCCGCGCCGCCGATGCCGACGACGCCGGCCTGGAAATTCGTGCGGCCGAGGCGGCGGCGGGGCAGGGCGGCTTTTTGGGGGGCGCGGCGACCGAATGACGCGCAGCCGGCGGCGAGCGAGGCAGCGGCGGCGCCAAGCGTGAGGGCGGCGCCGGCCTTGAAGAATTCACGGCGGGACAGCGGTTGTTTCATATCCGTATTCTCCATGATTAGTGCCGCGGTGTAAAGGAAGGGCTGCTTTGTTGGAAAGAGGGGGGATGGATCAGGCGGATCGGATGACGATGGCTCAGTGCAACGGCGGCGTGGCGGCGGGGCGCGGGGAGCGGAAGACTTCTTCGAAGCGAACCGCCGCGGGGCGCGGGGGCATGGAGAGCCGTTCGGCCATGGCGTGGCGAAGGTCGGCCTCGGCGTCCTCGTCGAACCACCAGTACCAGTAGGCCGAGTCCTCCCGTCCGTACTTGGAGAGCACGGTGGGCGGCGTGCCGAATTTGTTCCAGTAGAGCAGGCGGACATAATCGATGTTCCAGAGCAGCGCGTAAGGATGCTCGTTAAAGACGATGGCGTCAATTTCGCGGCAGATGGCATGACGTTCGGCGACATCGAGGATCGTTTTTTGCCGTTCGATCAGCTCGTCCACGCGGGGATTGCGAAAGCCGGTGATATTGATGCCGCCACGCCGGTCGGCCTCCTTCGAAGACCACATGCCTTCGGGGTCCTTGAAGACGCCGGCGCTCCAAGCGGCCCAGGTCATGTCGAAATTGAACTCATCCATATCCTTGGCCCAAGCGGCCCAGTCTTTTTGATCCACGATCATTTCGATGCCCACCTTCTTCAAATCTTCAGCGAAAATCGCGAGGAACTTGCCGGAGGACACGTCCCTGGTGAGGAACCGGAAGGTGAACCGTCGCCCGTCCTTTTGGAGCCACCCGGTCTTGGGGTCGGGCTGCCAGCCTGCTTCTGCCAGCAGTCGCCGGGCGGCATCGGGATCGAACTCGACGAGGGGGTTGGGGCAAGGGTGCTGCTCGTCGTAGAGATCCTCGTAATACGAGCGGTGCAGGAAGTATTGGCTGTACATCAACGTGCGGTTCATTTTGGGGCGGTTGACCAGATGCGCGATCGCCTGACGGACACGCCGGTCGTCGAAGGGGGGCCGGCGCATGTTCATGGCGAAGCCTTGGAAGCCGATGGGATTGCGGTTGAACACGCTTTGGCGGACGATCCAATGGCGCTCGAAGCGTTCGCCGGCGGTCTCGTTGATCCAGAGGCGGGCCATATAGACCGCGAAAAGGTCCATTTCGCCTTTCTTGAAGGCCTCGAAGGCATTCTCTTGTTCCGCGTAGAAGCGGAATTTGAGGCGCGCAAAATTGGCGATTCCGCAGACGCTGGGTGCGTCGCGGTTCCACCAGTCCGGGCGGCGCTCCAGAGTGACGAAGACCCCTTCCTTGACTTCGCCGAGGCGGTAGGGGCCGGAGACGACGGGCAGTTCGAAATTGATCTTGTTGAAGTCCTGCTTTTCGTAGACATGCCGGGGCAGGATGTGGAAGCCGCCGACGGCGCCGAGATTGCGCCAATGCGTTTCGCGGGCGGTGAAGCGTATGCAGAGCGGTCCCACGATCACGGGAGGCTCGAAGACTTCCAATGCGACCTTGTGCGGGCCGGTCAAGTTGGCCGGATTCATGATGGCCTCGAACGTCCAGCGCACATCCTCGGCGGTGATGGGGGTGCCATCGCTCCATCGGGCGCGGGGGTTGATCCAGAACGTGAATTGGCGTTTATCGGCCGAAACGGCCCATTTCTCCGCAAGGCCGGGAACATAGGCAAGCGTCAGCGGGTCCATGCCGAGCAGCGTTTCATACAGCGCGCCGAACAACTCGGCGGTGAAGGAGTTGTTGTCCAAATAGTAGTTGAAGCTTTTCGGTTGCTGGCCGGCGAAAATATTCATTTCGCCGCCGGCAACCGCGTGCGGATCCGCCAATGGATTGACGGTGTCCGTCCAGTCATGCCGAGGGAACACCTCTTCGCCGGCCGTGTCCATCGTGGCGGCGTTTGCGGCGGCAGTTGGACAGAGCGACAGCATGGCAAGGGCCGGAAGGATCGCGGCATGGAGGCGGCGCCGAAGTTTGTTGGAGCGCATGTCGTTTGTCTACCGCCTGCGGTGCCGGCGCGCAATGGCGTTTTTTGGGGGGGGAGGGGATTCGACCTTTGCTCCATGCCGATCGCAGGGTAGGAAAAAGGGTCTTGAAATCCCCTTGGAAATGCTACCATACGGGCTTGCTTTGGAGCGAAAAGCGCAAAAGCGCGGGGTGATGACGCGATGTCGGCCTCTCGGGCGAAAAAGCTTTTAAGTGATTGGAATACCGTTCGTTATGAACTTCTAAACACTCGGATTTGCGACCTGCCGGTACAGATCAAGGGCTCGCGGCTGGATCCGATGGTGAAACGGGTGGTTGGGGAATTGGAGGCGAAGGGGCTGCGGTATCGGCCACTCTTCTACCTGACGGACAGTTGGGGTTGTCCGAACGAGGTGCCGGCGGTCGGCGTGCCGTTCTATCTGGCGGACCCGCTGCTCAGCCGCGTTGAGGAGGAGCAGACGGGGGAGATTGAGGATACGGCGACGGTGATGATGTTCCTGCGGCACGAGACGGGGCATGCGGTCAACTATGCCTTCCGGCTTTGGGAACGGCCGGGATGGGTGGAAACGTTCGGCCGGTTTTCCGCGCCGTATCGGGACACGTTCCAGCCGGTGCGAGGCAGTCGGGATTTTGTCCGGCATTTGAACCACAGCTTGTATGGGCGCAACTATGCCCAGAAGCATCCGGACGAGGATTTTGCCGAGACGTTTGCCGTGTGGTTGTCGCCCCGTTCCGGTTGGCGGCGACGGTATCGGTATTGGCCGGCGCTGCGCAAGCTGAAGTACGTGGCCGGGCTGATGCGGGCCATTCGGAACGAGACGCCGGTTTCGACGCCCGACCGGCTCTTTCGTCCGTTGAGCGAGATGACGATGTTGCTGGCGGAGCATTATGGCGAGCGGGCCGAGCGGTTTCGGGCGGCGGCGCAGGGGTATGTGGACGACAAGTTGCGGGAGGCTTTTCCGCCGTATCGCGGGCGGGATCGGGCGCGGGCGCATGAGCTGGCGCGGAGCCACCGGGCGGATTTGACTGCGGCGGTTGCAAAATGGTCGGGCCTGGAAGTTGCCGAAGTGGAGACGATTCTCGACAAGCTGGAGGACCGGGCCGAGAGCTTGCGGCTATGTTATCCCCGGGGCCAGGCGGAGAACAAGCTGGTGGAACTGGCGGCGCTGGCGAGCGCGCTGGCGATGGATTTCGCGTACACGGGGCGCTTTACACGGTGAGTTCGGGGGGCTTCACGCGCTGACGCCGGTTGCATGATCAGACCGATCAGGCGGATCGAGCGAATCCGCATTGCTGCGGTCAATACATGGGCACCCCGACGCCCACGTCGAAGGTCGGCCCTTCGAGCGCGATGCGGACGATGGTTCGGAGCAAGTGGGTGTAGTCCATGCCGGCGACCTTGGCGGACCGGGCGAGCGCCACGTCCTCTTCGAGCGATGGGTTGCAGTTCACGTCCAGGATGTAGGGGCGATTGTTTTCGTCGAGGCGGATATCCACCCGTCCGTAACCCCATCCGCCGAGGCAGCGAAAGGTCTTAAGGGCGATGGAACTGATTTCCCGGGCCAGTTCCGGCTCCAATACGGCCGGGCAGATGACGGACGTGCGCTGGTATTCGACCGAGTTTTCCATCCACTTGGCGGCGTAGGACATGATGGGGGGAATTTCGGGTGGGAGTTTGGAGTAGTCCACTTCGGCGATGGGCAGCACGGCGAGTTTTCTTCCGCCGAGCAGGCCGACGTTGAACTCGCGCCCGGGCAGGAAGCGCTGAACCAGCGCCGGCTGGGCGTATTGGTGCAGGATTTCACGCACCTTCTCTTTGAGGGCGTGCTTGCTGTGGACGACGGAGCGGCGGTCGAGGCCGATGCCGGCGTGTTCGCGGCTGGTTTGGACAATGAGCGGGAAATGCCAGCGGGTGCGCTCGATGTCGCCGATGCGCTCGATGAGCGCGGTGTTAGGGGGGATCGGCAGGCCGGCGCCCTGCAGCAGGCTGGCGGACATGTATTTGTAGCGGCTCAAGCCGAGGGCAAGGGCTGGGGAACCCGTGAGGGGGAAGCCCATGGTCTGCACCAACGCGGCGATGCGCATTTCGTAAAGCGCGCCGTGGACGACGTCGTCGTACTGGTTGAACACCACGTCCGGCTTGAGGGCGCGTAAGCGGCGCTGGAAAGTGGTGAGGTTGTTGGCGAGGGGCAGGACGGTGACGCGGAAGCCGGCCCGGCGTAGGACGCGGGCCATGCGGCGGATCATGCGGCGCAGCTCGGCCGTGCCGCCCTGGTCTTCAGGCGCTTCGGGCGTGACGGAGGAGCACGCGTTGTAGATCAGCGCGACGTGGTGTTTTTTCCTGCTCATGATTCAATCAGGAACCCCGATTTCAACGGTGCGGGGCGACGATGGGGGGATGGGCGTTCGTCCGTCGCCGATGGCGTGTCAAAGGGATGCCGGCTGGTCATTTCTCGCCCGGGGATTGAGCGACATAACCGCGTTCGACTTTGTCGGCCACGTCCCGGTAGCCGATGTCCAGTTGGTAGATCTGTTTGTAGCAGGCGAGGGCCTTGTCGGGCGCGCCCATCGCCTCGAAGACCTGGCCCAATTCGTAGAGCGCGTCTTTGCGGCGCGGGTCCATGGAGGGCAGGTCGGCGATCGCTTTTTCGAGCTGTTCGGCGGCCAGGTCGTACTGTTTGCGGTCCTTGAAGCAGACGCCGAGCCGGTAGAGGGCGTCGAGTCGGTGTTGTGGGCTGCGCTGGGCGATCTGGAACTGCTGGATGGCCTCCACGAGACGGCCGCGCTCGTAGAGCAGGACGCCGAACTGGTATTTGAGGCCGAGTTCGTTTGGGTATTGCGCTACGCGGCTTTGCACATCGTTGAAGAGGAAAGCGTTTTTTTCTTCGGTGAGCGCCTGAGCGGCGGCGGTATGGCCGCGATCGGTTTCGATTTCGATGCGGTGATCGTATTCCTGGAGACGGATGGCGCTGGCCGCGTTGGCGAGCTGGGGATCGCGGCCGCCGGCGGCCTGCAAGGCCTCCTCGATGGTCCGCAAGGCCTCGGCATAGCGGTGGGCGCCGGCGTAGAGATGGGCCAGGGCTCGGCGGTAGTTCATGTTGGCCGGTTCGCGCTCGATCTTGGCGCGGGTATCCGCGATGAGCGCTTCCAGGTCTTGTTCGCTCTTTACGGCTTTGGCTTCCTTTTCCAGAATGATCGCCGTTTTCTCGTCGCGGATGGCGGCGCGGAAGGATCCGCCGGCGGCGGCGCGCTCCCATCCATCGCGGCTCATGCTGTCCATGGCCATGGCGTCCTTGAGCGCTTTGAGGCTGGCGGGGTCGTTGGGCTTGATTTCGCAGAGCGCTTCGTAGCATTCGCGGCCGAGACGGGTTTGGCCGGTTTGCATGTAGAGGTTGCCGAGCCAGTTGAGGATGAGGGGGTTTTTCGCGTCGTGTTCGCGGGCAAGCGCGAGGGTCTGGATGGCGATGTCGGGCTCGTCGGCTTCTTCGGCGGCCTGGCCGAGGACCTTGATCAGTTGCATGTCGAGGGGGTTTAGACGCAGGGCCTTTTCGATTTTGGCGATGGCCTGCATCGGCTTTCCGCTCTTGAGGAGCGCTTGCGCGGCGATCAGGACCGGCAGGTTGCGCAGGCGGATCACGATCTGGCCCAATGCGCTCGGTTTGTTGGCGAGCCAGGCGCGCACTTCGACGGCGCGGAGAAACCTTCGGGCCTGATGCAGGCGCGGCTCGACGGCGAGAGCGCCGGCGAACATGTCTATCGCGTAGGCCAGATTGTTCCGCTCCATGGCGGCTAAGCCGCGGTTGAAAAGGTCACGGGCTCGCTGAGGCGCTTGTTCGACCGTTATTTCGCTCATGATCTTGTTCCGCTCGAGCGCAAAGGAAAGGCTGCCTTGACAGATTCAATTGCCGTATATCAGATTCCAACACATCGTTCCACAGAAAACTCGCGTGCAGTGCGGCCGTGGTTCCGGGAGCACACGACATGTCCGAAGGCGGCAGATGGCAATGGAAGGCGGCGGCCGCGCGTGGCGCGCTGGTGGTGGCGTGCGCGGCGGGGCTGGCGCGGCATGCGGCCGCGAATCCGGACGGATGGCAGGATGCGCGCGCAGCGGCGGGCGCGTATGGGTTCGCGGGCGGTCGCTCTCAAGGACGCGTCATGGAGCTGCGGCGCGGGCGGAACACGCTGCGACTGGAGGCGGACTCGCGGCGCATGGTTTTCAACGATGTTCAGGTGTACCTGAACGGTCCCGTGGTGGCGCGCGATGGGCGTTTCTGGGTGACGGACACCGATGTGGACAAAAGCCTCGGCCCGTTATGGCGACCGGCGGATGCGGTCCGGGGCCTGACGGGGCGCGTCGTGGTGCTCGATCCCGGCCATGGGGGCGAAGATCCGGGCGCGTGCGGGGGGAGTTGGCAAGAACAGGAGAAAGCGATAACGCTGGACGTGGCGCGGCGGACGCGCGAAATCCTGCGCCAGTCGAAGGTGCTGGTTTTTTTGACGCGGGAACGGGACCAGACGGTGAGTCTCGAGGAGCGTGGGCGGCGGGCGCGGCAGGTGGGCGCGGACGTGTTTGTCAGCATCCACCTGAACGTATCCCCCAATCGGGCCGTTACCGGGGTGGAAACGTATATCTTGCCGGCGGCGGGCTATCCCGCCACCGCGGAGCCGTTCCGCGCGACGCCCAGGCCGGAATGGAAGGCCGTGAGGGGCAACCGATACGATGCCGCCAATCTGCTGCTGGCCTATTGCCTTCAGCGCGGGATGGTGGCGGCAGCGTCGGTGGAGGACCGCGGCGTGCGGCGCGCGCGCTTCTACGTGCTGCGAAACGCGGCCTGTCCCGCCGCGCTGGTCGAATGCGGGTTTCTTTCCAACGCGGGCGAGGCCCGGCGCTGGCGGGACGAGGACTATCGCGATCGGATGGCGGGGGGACTGGCGCGCGGCATCCTGACCTATCTCTGGCAGGTGCGGGAGGCCAACAATCCGGCGGGGCGGTGAACGGCGGCAACAGACGAAGAAAGGCAAGGCGATGAGCAAGGATCTCAAGGCGGCATATCGAACCATCATGGACGAGCGGTTTCCCCCGCGGATGGAGATCACGTTCTCCGGGGACGGCGAGCCGCAGCGGTTGGTATACGAGAAGGTGTCTTGGGTGATCGAAGGCGCGGCCAAGGGGCTGCGGTACGGGGAAAACCCGGGGCAGCAGGCCGCGCTCTACCGCCTTATCAACGGCAACCTTCGACTGGGCGACCTGACCACGATTCAGCCGGGGCGGCATCTGGTTTCGGACGTCGAACTGCTGCAATCGGGCAAGCATCCCGGCAAGACCAACCTGACGGACGTGGACAGCGCACTGAACATTTTGCGCTATTTGCCGGAAACGCCCTGCGCCGTGATTGTGAAGCACAATAACCCGTGCGGCGCGGCGCGGGGGGCGACGCTGCGCGAGGCATATGAAAAGGCCGATGCCGCGGACCGCATCGCGGCGTTCGGCGGGGCGATCGTGCTGAACCGGGAGGTGGATCGGGATACAGCCGAGGCGATCGCAGGCCGCTATGCCGAAGTGGTGGCCGCGCCCGAGTTCGCGCCCGGCGTGATGGAGATTTTCGCCCGCAAGAAGAACTTGCGTGTGATGCGCATCGGCAACATGCGCCGGCTGCGTGAGTATGCGGGGGCGGTGGTGGTGGATTTCAAGTCGCTGGTGGACGGCGGGGTGATCGTGCAAACTTCCTTTGTGCCCGTGACCCGCGGGCTGCGGGATCTGACGCCGGCCCGGGCGACGCACCAGGGGCGGGAATACCGCATTGCGCGGGAGCCGACGCCGCGGGAGTATGAGGACCTGCTCTTCGGCTGGATGGTGGAATGCGGCGTCACCAGCAATTCCGTGCTCTATGCCCGCGACGGCGTGACGATCAGTATCGGCGCCGGCGGGCAGGATCGGGTGGGCATGGCGCAGTACGCGAGAGACAAGGCGTACCGCAACTTTATGGAAAACTTGAGCTGGGCGCGGCATGGCCGGGGATTCGCCGCGCTCGCCGATGCCGGGGCCAGGGCCGAGATCGAGGCGGAAGCGCGGCGGCAAAAGGGTGGGCTGATCGGCGCGGTGATGGTGTCGGACGCCTTTTTCCCTTTCCGGGACGGGGTGGACGTCGGGTTGCGCGAAGGGATCACGGCCGTGATTCAGCCAGGCGGTTCGGATCGGGATCATGAGAGCATCGAGGCCTGTAACGAGGCGGGCGCGGCGATGGTCTTCACGGGGCAGCGCTGCTTCAAACATTGAGGCCGGATGATCGGCGGACTTGTTGACGGAGCGGCCTGTCGGCCAAAAAGAGCAAAAAGCAACCGCCGCGGCCAAAGCCGCGGCGGTGGTCTGTTTCGGCCTTGTCTGGGGGGCTAGTTCGAGACCATTACCCGGTAGAACTTCTGGAGCGCGTCCAGCGGGAGTGTCCAGGTGTTGGTGGGCGGGGTCGCCGACACGTTCGTAATGAACTGCCAACTGGCCGTCAACAAGTTGGTCGCCCCTTCAATGTTGTAGATCAGACCCGACTCGCTCAGCCACTGTAGCACGCTGTCGGTTCCCACACGGGCCTGGCCCACGACCTTGAGCACGGAGTTGGGGTCGTTGGGCAGCGTCTTGCAGACAAATTCTTCCCAAGCCTTGAGGCCGTCTTGATCGAGGTCGCTCATGCTGCCGTTGGTGGAATCGTCCGTTGCGAGTCCGAACGAGGCCAGCCAGGCGTGCGGTGTGCCGTTGCCGGTGAGCCGGTCGGTGAAGGCCGCGTAGATGGTGCCGTCGTCGGAGACGTTGCTCCAGACGAAGTTGGTCGTGAGCGTGTCGTTGTCGAACGTCCAGCCGAGGGACTGGCTGTTGGTCTGGATGTCCGCAATGCGGTAATGCAGGTCCGCCGTGACGACGAAGTTCGTCTCTCCGCCCGCTGGCACGACGACGGCACCGCTCGGCGCGATGCTGCCGTTGGCGCCCGCGCTCGCGGTGATGGTGTACGAGCTGGCCGGCTGATTGGTGAACAGGGCCAGAATCATCGTGTCGTAGCCGGTGATGTTCGTCCAGACGAAGTTGGTTTCCGTGCTGGCGTCATCAAAGGTCCAGCCGATGCTTATGCCGTTGGTCACTATATCGAGGATGCGATAGCCGCTGTTGGCGGTGATGGTGAAGTTCGTTTCGCCGTACCAGGGAACGGTGACGTTGCCGGCGGGTGAAATGACGCCATTGACGGCGGCGGTGGCCACGACGGTGACGGAATTCGGCACAAGCGGGTAGCTGCTGCCTTCCACGTCCACGACGAGGTCGTCGAGAGCGCCGGAGCCTTGTAGGACAATGGCGGAGACCCATTCGGGGACGGTGTCATCGGCGCAAAGGAACCAAGTGCCCGGCTGCGCGGCGGCCACCGACGGGGTTTCGTAGGCCATGGCGTTGGTGAGGGGCCCTTTGTCATCCACCATGATCTGGAAGTAATTGAGGCCGGTATCTGTGTCGGAGAGGTAGTCGAGGTTGATGGTGAGGCGGATCCACTGTGAGGTTTCGATTACCAGGCCGACATCGTCCAAGACGGCCCAATCGGCCTCGAGGACGAAGTTCGTGTAGATGCCGTGCCACACGGCCAGCGAACCGTTGGAGTTCACGCAGAGGGCCATTTGAGAGTTCGCCGGATTCGTGGGCAGCACTTCGGAGCGACCGGGCTGTAGCATCACATGAATTGCCACATTGCTTTGAACCGGCGAAAGCGGACTGATGTGGTTCGTAATGACGCCCGAAAACACCGCCACGCGGGTGTGATTCGTTTGTAGAACGTAGTATGGGGCCAAGTAGCTGAGGTTGGTGACGAAGAGCGCGTCTTCGGGGGCGCTGCCGGACCAGCCGCTGGGCGGATTGGTCTCGAGCAGGGACTGGCCGTTGGCGTAGCCTTCGAACGGCTCGATGTAGGGGATAGTGTTGGCGAAGGCGGCGCGCGTGATGGTGATGCTGTCGTTGGTGGCGACGCCCGTCTCGTTCGTGCCGCTGACGTCAATGAAGTTGTCGCCCACGCCCAGGCTGATGCCCGTGATGATCCAGTTGGCGTCCGCGGGCGTTGTGCCAAACTCGCCCGTGAGCGCGTTGGTCCAGTTGATTTCGCCGACGACATATGCGGATGAGCCCCCCAAGTCGTACTGCGTGACGGCGTACGGCACGGTTGCGGGGCTGTTAGTGATGGCGATGGTGGGCGATTGCGCCCAGCCGGAAAGAACGCCGCCGACCCATGCAACAGCCAAGACCAAAGCCTTTTTCATTGTTCTGCTCCTTTCAATGGCATTGCCGCCATATCCGGTATAGAATGTATGCGTTCTTAACGCGGGCGTCAATCCCCGTTTTTCTTTTTTTGTTCGGCCGGGCATGGCGCCACCGCTTTTTCCTTTTGCATTTTCATCGGCGCGCCCTATACTGCGGCATTTTCATAGCGGGCGGGATGGCCCCGTCCTTTTTTCATGGGGGGCGACATGCAACCGACCAGGCGCGGAACGATTGGGCCGATAATTTGCGCGGCGGGTTTGCTGGCGGCAACGATGGCCGGCACGCCGGCCGCGGGGCAGGGCGCGGGGGCGGCCGCGCGCGCAGAGGCACGACCGGCATCGGTGGTGCGGGTGCGCAGCGTGACGGGGTTTGGGCCGCGGGCCTTGATGCGGACGCCTCAATACACGACGTCGGCTCCAGCGGGACGGATGCCGCCGCGGACGTGGGCGGAGGTGGCGGCGCTGTTCGATGCCGAGCCGGAGTGGCTGGACGAGCTCTCGGTGCAGTTCTACGCGTTGCTGCATGACCGCCGGCGCGGCGAGCAGGCTGACTACACCTTGTGCCGGGGCAGCGTGGTGTGCGTGGATGTGGCCGGGGGCCGCGGGCGGCAGGTTGCCATGTACTTGCGGCCGGCGGCGCTGGAGCGGTTTGGCGACGTGGTGGCGGTGGCCGTCGAGTTTTTGTATCAGGGCCAGATGGTGGCGCAGGCGACGGACGGGCGGCTGGCGGGCGGCAAAACGCTGCCGGCCGAATGGTGGAAAAATCCGCGTTTGGCGGTCCGGGACGGGTATCTCCTCAGCAAGTCGCAGACGCCCTTCGCGTTCGTGAACTACGACGACCATGAGGTCGTGAAATAGGAGGAACGATGTTCGGATCCGACCGGGTGCTGACGCTCGACATCGGGGCGAGCAAGCTCGCGATGGCGGAGTTCGCGCTGTTGCGCGGCGGGCTGGAGCTGACGCGCTACGCAACGACGTCGCTGGGCGCGGATCCCGACAGCGAGGCGGACGCCTCCGCGTTCGTCGTTTCCGGTATTCACGAACTGTTGCGCACCAAGGGCTTTACGCCGGGGCCGGTGATGGTATCCATTTCGGGCCAGGCCGTGTTCCCGCGCTACGTGAAACTGCCGCCGGTGGCGTCCGAAAAGATTCCGCAGATTGTCCGGTACGAAGCGCAGCAGAACGTGCCTTTTCCGATTGACGAGGTGGTGTGGGACTACCAGATCGTGGGGCAGGAGGCGGACGGGCTCAGCGTGATGCTGGTGGCGGTCAAGAACGATTTCGTGCGAAACTGGATGGCCTGCGTGGAAGCCGCCGGGCTTGAGCCTGAAACGGTGGATGTGTCGCCGTTTGCGCTTTACAACGCGGTGCGTTACAACTACGCGGACCTGCCCGGCTGCGCCATGATTCTGGACATAGGGGCGCGCACCACGAACATCGTTTTCGTGGAAGGCGACCGGATTTTCAGCCGCAGCATACCGGTGGCCGGCATTGCGATGACCAAGGACCTGATGAAGGAGTTCGATCTGCCGTACGCCGATGCCGAGCAGCTCAAGCGGGCGCACGGGTTCGTCGGGTTCGGCGGCGCGTATGAGGGGCATGAGGTTGGCGTGGCGGACCGGGCCTCGAAGATCATCCGCAACGTCATGACCCGGCTGCACGCCGAAATCAGCCGGACGATCAATTTCTATCGCAGCCAGCAGGGGGGCAGCCAACCGACCATGGCTTTGCTGGCGGGCGGAGCGTCGGTGATGCCGCACACGGACACGTTCCTCAAGGACAAGCTGAAAATCAACGTGGAATATCTTAACCCGTTCCGGAACGTCGCGGTCGGGGAGAACATTTCCGCCGAGGAGATCGGGCGGGACATTCACCTGCTGGGGGAAGTGGTGGGCCTGGGGCTGCGGCGCGCGCTGTCGTGTCCGGTGGAGATTAACTTGCTGCCGCCCGAGATGGCGGCGCGGCGGACCTTTATGCGGCGCCTGCCTTTCCTGGGGTTGGCGGCCGTGGGGCTGGCGATGATCATGATGGTTTTCTGGGTGTACACGCTGCGCATGCGTTCGGCGAAGGAGGAGCGCCGGCGGAAGACGGAAGCCATGGTGGCGGCGCTGGCGGCCCCTAACGTGCGCTTGAGCGCGATACAGCGCGAACAGGAGGCGGTGCTGGCCCAGGCGGCGGATTTGGCCGGGCTGGTTCGATCACGCACGCGCTGGGCGGAGATCATCGGCGACATTCGCGATCGCCTGCCTGCGGGGGCGTGGCTGACGGCATTGCGGCCGGTTGTGGCGGAAACGCCGGCGGGCGAGGCGGCGGTCGCGGCGGAGCGCATCGAGATTCACGGCCGCGCGTTTTCGGACAAGGTCAGCCATGAAAAAGTCAGCGAACTGGCCCAGGCGCTCAAGTCCTGCCGGCATTTCGCGGACGCCGCGGAGATCAAGTTGATCCGTCCGGTCAAGGGCACGGACTACGCGATGGAGTTTATCTTGGAGGCGCCGCTGCGAGCGACGGGCGCCGGGGAACCGGCCGCCGGCATGGCGGCGCGGTAGCAGCGAGGATCGTCGAATGACCGCCATGCGAAGACGGGTGTGGATCGGCGCGGCCGCAGGGGCGGTTGCGCTCTTGTGTGTTGCGGCCGTGGCGTTGCTGGCGCGGGGCTGGCTGGCGTACCGGCGGGCGGAGGCGGGCCTGAACGGCGCTCGCGCCGAACTCGAGCGCCTGTATGCGCGCAATCCGTTTCCGTCCGAGGAGAATGTGAAGGAAGAGCAACGCAAGGAGGCGGCACTGCGGCGCGAACTGGCCGGGTTGTTGGCGCGGCTGGCCGAGGGGCAGACGCCGGAAATCGAGCAAAGTCCCGCCCGTTTCATGGCCCAGTTCTGGGACACCCGCCAATCATTGCTGAACGCGGCGCGGGAACGAGGGGTTTCGGTGCCGGAAGATATGGCGTTTGGATTCGGCCGATACATGACGGGCAATCTGCCGAATTCGCCGGACGTAATGCGGCTGACGCAGCAATTGACGATCATGCAGGCACTGGTGTCTTCGCTGTTCGAGGCGCGGATCAGCGCGTTGACGGGCGTCGGGCGGGAGGAGTTCGAGGGCGAAGCGGCACCGGAGACGGCGGCGCCGGTCGAGCGGCGCCGCGGCGCGGCGGCGGGCGTGGCGGCAACGTCCGCTTCGGCGCTGAACACCCGCAACCCGCAGGCGGGGCTTATCGAGGGCGATGCCTTGTACGGGGTATGGCGGTTCAAGATCGAGTTCACGGGGCGGGAAGCGGCGTTGCTCGAAGCGCTGAACCGGATGGCGGAACACCGCCTGTTTGTCGTGGTGAAGACATTGCGGCTGGACTCGTCGGAGCGAGGGTTGGACGTCGGGGCGGAGGGTGGACGCGCGGGCGGGCGCGACGAGGCGAAAACGGCGGCCGCGTCGGCGGACGGCTCCGTGGCGCGCGACGAGCGCATCCTGACGGGGCGCGATCTGCCGTTGAGCGCGCGGGTGGAGTTGGAAGTGTACCAGTTCCGGAAAAGTCCTCCGGGCCAGGAGGATTTGCTGGAGGAAGGCGCATGAGCGCGGGGAGCATCGCGGGTTGGCTGCGGCAGTCGTACGACAAGTTGTGCGCTGTCGTGATTCTGGTGGCGCTGCTGCTGTCCGTGCTGTGGCTGGCGGTGCATGCGAACCTGCTGGCGGCGCGCCAGCGGGCGTTCGACGAAAGTTTGCAGCGACTGCGCCCCGCGCACGAGGGCGTCGCGCCGCCCGATCTGGGGCTCTTCGAGACGGCCCGGCGCGAATTGGAGCAGCCCTTTCATCTGGCGGAAGGCGGGCGGCGCATCCTGACGCCGGAACTGCGGGTGGCCTGCGTGAAATGCGGGCGTCCGATTCCCTACGATGCCGTCAAGTGTCCGTTTCCGCGCTGCGCGGCGGAACAGCCCGCGGATGTGACAGACCCGGAGGACAAGTACCGCGCCTGGGCCAGGCAGTACGGCTTGAATTTGCGTGATCCCGGCAACGCGCTCGAGGATGCGGACGGCGACGGCTTCACGAACCGGGAGGAGTTCGAGTACGGAACCAATCCGACGGATCCGAAAGATTTCCCGCCGCCGGTGATGAAACTGCTGGTGGAAGACATCCGGCCTATACCGTTCGCGCTTGTGTTCAAGGGCGTCAACCGAATGGCGGGCAAGACGTATTTCCAGATCAACCTGCGAGCAGGCGATCGGACTTATTTCGCCGAGCTCGGCAAGGAGGTCGAAGGGTTTGAGGTGTTTTCGCATGAGGACAAGGGGGTGGACGGCAAGCCGGTGCTAACGCTCCGTCGCAATGGGCGCCTCATTCGGCTGATTCAGGACCACATCGTGCCCCATGACGAGTACGAGGTGGCGCTGCGTGTGGACCTGGACAACACGCGGCGCGAGACGAGGGTCGGCGGCAAGTTCGATCTGCGGGGCGTGGAATATGAGGTGAAAGGTGTTGACACTGTCGGACGGCGTGTACTAATAGGTGACCCGATCCGCCGAAAGGATGTCTGGATCGGGCGCGCGCGTGGGGAGGAGAAACCGGGCGGATGAACCGGGCCGGATCCCCCGAGGGGATCATTCACATGGAGAGCGCTTTCATGACCAAGCAATTCCGTTTGACGTCGCTTTCGGTGCTGGCGCTGGGGATCGCGGCCGCGGGGCTTTGGGCGCAATGGGATTTGCCCGCCGTAGACGCGGACGATAAGGCGGCGATTGTGGCGCCGGCGGCGGAAGAAGATGTTATCCGGGTGGACGTCGGTGGGGCGGGGCAGGCCGAGCCCATGCCGGCCGAGGAGGAGGCGGAGGACGCTCTGGGGGTTGCGCCCGTGGCGGAGCCGGCGCCGGCGTTGCCGCCCCCCGAATTGGATCTGGGCGATTTGCCGCCAGTGGAACTGGAGCCGGAGCCCGAACCGGTCGCGGCGCCTGCTGTGGCGCAAGAGCCCGCGCCGGGCTTGGAGCCTCGAAAGGTGCCGGCCCCCGCCGCGCCAGTGGCGCCGGTTGCCGAAGCGGAGGCGGCGGAAGGGGCGCTTGGTTTGGACTTGGCTCCCGCGCCGGCCGTCCCGCCGGAAGTTCGCATCGACAAACTCGGAGGCGAAGAGCGGGAGAAGCTGGCGCGCATGCTGGCGAGCCAGGAGGAGGTGCGCCGCCAGCAGCGCGAAGTGGACGCGACGCGGAAAATCGCGCAGGCGGATGAGGCCTTCAAGGCGCGGAACTTCGCGAGGGCCGCGGAGCTGTACCATGAGGGCTTGAAGACGCTGCCGTTACGGCCGGCGACAGCCGAGATCCGGAAACGGGCTTTGTTGCGGGCGGCCGAGGCGGAGTATGGGGCGGCGCTGGAGCTGCTGAAGGCGGGGCAGCAGAAGGAAGCGGGAGAGGCGGCGGCCAAGGCGCTGGAACGGTATCCGGATCATCCGGGCCTGCGACGGCTCAAGGCGCGGGTGGATGAGGTGGCGCGCGCCGAAGCGGCCCTGACACCCGAGCAGAAAGAAGCCCGAACGATGCGCGAGGCCGCTGCGCAGCGAAAGGCGCGGGTGCGCGACCTGATGGCCAACGGGGGTCGCTACATGGCGGCGCGGGATTTCGATCGCGCCCGGGCCAGCTTTGAAGCGGTGCTGGCGCTGGAGCCGGAAAATCCAGAAGCCATGCGGTATCTCAAGGAACTCTCGGATCGCAAGTATTCCACCAGCACGACCGAGCGCCATGCGACGGCCATGCAGATGACCAGCGACGTGCGCGACAAGTGGAATCCGCCGGACTACAAGGAAATCAAGCCGCCGGAAGTCAAGCGGGGCATTGAGACGTCGGAGCAGCCGTTGCTCGACAAAATGGACCGGATCATCATCCCCGAGCTGGATTTTCGTCAGGCGAACATTCACGACGTGGTGCGGTTTCTCAATCAGGCCAGCATTGAAGCGGACAAAGAGGAACCCGATACCGCCAAAAAGGGTGTCAATATCATATTGAATCTCGGGGCCGGGGGCGCGCCGGCGGTGGAAGCCCCGATGCCAAGCGATCCGTTTGCGCCGGCTCCCGCCAGCCGGAGCGCGGCGACGCCGACCTACGAAATCACGTTCACGGCCCGTTATATTTCTCTGCGCACCGCGCTGGCGCTGATCTGCCAGGTGGCGAATCTCAAGCAGCGGATCGAAGGCAACATCGTGATGATTGTGCCGCCGGACTACGCCGCCGGGGATATCGTCGTCAAAATGTACCCGGTGGAGCCGACGTTCATCGAGCGCGTGCGGGAAACCAGCGCGGCGATGGGGACGCCCGCGCCCAGCCGGCAGATCGGCGGGCGCGACTTCATCCAGATGGAAATGACGCAGATGGATGCCGGTATTCCGGACCTGAAGGCGTACTTCGAGCGGATGGGCATGACGTTCCCGCGCAACGCCTCGATTACTTACAACAGCGCCATCGGCAAGGTCATTGTGGCCAATACCGCCGAGAATCTGGCGCTGTTCGAGAAGCTCCTGGCGGAACTCAACGTCATTCCAAAGCAGGTGGAAATCGAGGCGCGCTTCGTCGAGGTCAACGAAAGCGATTTGCAGGAAATGGGGCTGCAGTGGCTGCTGAACGACAACTGGGAACTGGCCATGAAGAAAGGTTCGCCGTATGCGCCTGTCTCCAGTCGGCCTCGCATTCAGATGGACGCGAACTCGGCCGGCGGCGGCTTTACCCGAGGGCTGCGTTTCTGGAGCCCCGCGGCGGAAGGCGGGACGATCCAGGCCAAAGGCGGCGGCCAAGGGACGCTGGGGCGGATTCTGTCCCTGTCAGGCGTTCTGACCAATCCGGAACTGTCTGTTGTGCTGCACGCGCTGGAGCAGAACGGGAATGCCGACCTGCTTTCGGCGCCGAAGGTGATGACGCGCTCGGGCCAGGAAGCCGTCATGAAGGTGGTGACGGAGTATATTTACCCCACCGAGTTTGAAGTGCAGGGGGGCCAGATCCAGTCTTCGGCCACAGGGGACGGCAACATCGTGCAGGAGACGGTGGTGGTGCCGCAATCGTTCCAAACCCGGGAAGTCGGCGTGATCCTTCAAGTGCTGCCCGAGGTGAATCCGGACGGCAGCGTGATCAATTTGCAGTTGACGCCGTCGGTGGTGACGGAGCCGACGTGGCAGCAGTACGGCTCGACCATCCGTCGGGCGGACGGTTCGGAACAGCAGCTCAACATGCCGCAGCCGTTTTTCCATGTGCGCACGGTGACCACGCAGATCAGCATCTATGACGGTGCGACGGTGGTCATGGGCGGACTGATCACGGAAGATTTGAAGAAGGTGAACGACAAGATACCCGTTTTGGGCGATCTCCCGCTGATAGGTGCGCTGTTCCGGAGCAAGTCGGAGTACAGTCAGAAAAAGAACCTGCTCATCTTTGTGACGGCGCGGCTGGTGGATCCGGCCGGCAAGCTGATCCGGCAGCCGGAGGGAACGGTGGTGGACACCGCGAAAGCGTCCGCCGAGTAAGGCATGTCCGCGGCAAGACGGTTGTTGGTGGTGGACGCCTCCGGGTTGGTCTATCGGGCCTTTTTTGCGATACCCTCATTGCGTGCGCGTTCCGGAGTGCCGACCAACGCCGTGTTCGGCTTCATTCGTATGATGCGCCAGTTGACCGATGCGTGGCAGCCCACCCATGTTGCGGTGGTATTCGACGGCGGGCCGCCCGCGGAACGGCTGGCGCTGTTGCCGGAGTACAAGGCGCAACGACCGCCTATGCCGGACGATCTGCGCCGGCAATTTCCGGCGGTGGAGGAATATCTCGATTGCGCGCGACTGTGCCGGCTGCGCGTTGAAGAGCAGGAGGCCGACGATGTGATGGCCTCGCTGGCGGCGTGGGCGCAACCGGAGGGGGCGGAGACGCTCATCGCGACGAGCGACAAGGATTTGTATCAGATCGTGGGCGGAAGCACGTGGCTGGTCACGCCCGGTTCGATCCGGGATCGGGTGGACGAAGAAGCGGTGCGCGCCCGAACCGGCGTTGCGCCGGGACAGATTGTGGATTGGCTGGCGTTGGCGGGGGATGCGGTGGACAACATTCCTGGGGTTCCGGGAGTGGGGCCAAAAACGGCGGCGCGACTGCTGAATGAGTTCGGTTCGATCGAGGGGATTTGGGCCGGATTGGATCGGATTCGGCCGGAGCG
>CALHGX010000017.1 GCA_938031185.1 uncultured bacterium | reverse complement strand
AGGGCGTTGTTCGGCGGCTGAAGCGACGGTTGGGAAGGCGGAAACCGAGTTTTTTCGGTTGCATTCTGAAGATTTTTGCTCCTTCCCGCATTCCGACCCCTCGTCTCACCCCTCAAAACAATCCACAGCGCAATCGGCTCGGCACGCCGCGTTCGCGGGCTTCTTCAAACACCGCGACCAGCCGCTCCGTACAGGCGCGCCATGAGAACGAAGCGGCACGGCTGAGGCCGCGGCGGCGCAAGTGATCGGCCAGCGCATCCTGCGTCAACACACGCCAGATCGCCTCGGCCAGCGCATCCACATCGAGAGGATTGACCAGAAGGGCTGCGTCGCCGGCCACCTCGGGAATGGAGCTGGTTTCGGAGGCAATGACCGGACAGCCGCAGGCCATGGCCTCCAGCACGGGCATGCCGAAGCCCTCATAGAGGGAGGGATACAGGCAGAGGGAGGCCATGCGGTACAGCGCCGGAAGTTCGGATGATGGAACGCACCCGAGTTGGCGGAAGCGGTCGCGCAGGCCGTGCCGAGCCAACGCCTCGAACACCGGCCGATCTTTCCAGCTCTTTCCCGCGGTCACCACCAGGTCATGCGGCACACGGCTTGCGATGCGCGCGAACGCTTCGATGGCGCGCGCCATGTTTTTGCGCGGCGACAGGCTCCCTGGATAGAACACATACGGTTGGGACAGGCCGTGCGTGCGGCGCACCCGATCCAGGGCCGCGGGCGTCAAGGCCTCTTCCGCCGGCGGTGACACGCCGTGATGGATGGCGGCCACCCGCTCCGGGGGGATGTTGGTCACCTCAAGCACATCGCGCCGCGTATTCTCGGAGACCGCGACGACCATGGCGGCACGACGGATGCCGGCGCGGAAAAAGAGGCGCATGTAGGCGACATCGGCCGCGGCATACTCATTCAAATACACGCCGCGAAGCGGGAAATAGAGCAGGTCATGCACCAGCAGCACGGTGGGAATGTCTCGCGGCAGAAACCAGGGCCGCACGTTCTTGGGGCAGAAGATCAGATCCGGCCTCCAACGCCGGACGGCAAACGGGAAAAGACCGTTGTCCCAAAGAAGCGGGTGGGCGCGCGGAAGAAAGAACTCGCGCAGGCCGGGGAACCGCCCTCGATGCGCGGCACTGCCATGAAATAGCGCATATTCGTTGCGGGTGTCCACTCGCGGCAGCCAGGGCACCATCTCCTCCAGATAGGTCTTGGTGCCGCCGACCGACATGGACAAGCCGCGGCCGAGCACCGCTATGCGCATGGTTCGTCTTCCTCCTCGCTGCAAGCCGCGGCCTTTTCGTGCACCGAGCGACGCCGACCGAGCAGGCGCAGATGTTCCAGTAGTTGTAGCCCCTCGGTCCATGCCAGACTGCGCGACCAGATCGAAACCGCGGCCAGAACCGCGAGCCAGCCCGCCGTGAAGATGCATCGGAAAGCCGGCGCGGAAGGCAGGAAACCCCTGACAAGCCAGGCGGCGGTCACCACGGCGGCCGGACCCCATAGGCGGCGCAGCCCGAGAGGGCGCGGCAGCAGCCGGCGGGTGAGCCACCAGCCGCTCACCATGTACGCGACGCCGGACGCAAACATCGCCAGAGGAACTCCCAACGTCCCAAAACGGGGGATGAACCACAGGAACGCCGTCAAGAAAGCGAGCAGCAGCCACGTGACGGAACGGGAGGCCAGTTGTGGACGCTCCATGACGGTGAGAAGCGCGCCGTACTGGTCTCCGACCCAGCGCGGCACCAGGGAGGCCAGCGCCACGGCCACCAGGAGGGCGGCCGGGGCGAAAGCCCGGCCCCAGATCAGCGGCACAATCCATCCGCCCAGCAACACCCAGGCGCCCGTGGCGGTCAGCGCCGCCAGCGCGCCCAGGCGGCAGGAAAAACTGCGCCAGGAAATCAGGCGGTCCAATCCGTACCGCACGAGGGCCACCCGCAGGGAAGGGAATATGGCGCTGGAAAACTGCTGGAGGAGGCTCTGACCCACCTGGCTGAGGCGCAGCGCGAGACCGACATGGCCGATTTCGGCGGCTCCAAAGCCGGCCAGCCCCATGAGATAGGGCGCCGACTGGCCATAGACGCTGACGGCGGTGTTCGCGTACGCCACGGCGCCGGCGAAATGCAGCAGCGGCTTCCACTCCTCCCGGCGCGGCCAGCCGGCTGGCCACCGGAAGTGTGGTCTCGCGAAACGGTAACTGATCAGCATGTTCAGTCCGTCGCCCAGCGCGCAACCGACGGGCACCCATGCGAAGCCGCCTTTCAGATAAGCTAGGGTGATGACCGCCGGCACAGTGGCTTGCTGCAGGACGAGCGCCACCGACAACCGAGCGAAGTGGCGTTCGCCGTAGAGCAGCAGGACGAAATTGCCGCCGAGCACCCGAAAGAGCAGACTGGCCGCCAAAGCGGCCAGAGCGCCGGGGCCGAACACCGGGTTGCGCGCCGTCCACAGCATCAGGACGCCGGCCGCCATCATCACCAGCCCGATGACGGTGCGCAACAGAAAGACGCACTTGAACAGACGGGCGGCATCGTCCTCCCGATGCTCGATCCGGCGGGAGACATAATGGACGGACATCATCGGCCCCGCGCCCAGCAGGGTTGTGCCGATCAGCATCGTGACAATGCTGCGGAAGAAAACCCAGTGGCCGTAGTCGGACGGACCGAACACCGCCGGCACGACTAGCGCCAGGATGCTGCTGAACAGCATCCCGCCGACTTGGCCTGCGCCCATCAAGACGGCGCTGGAGGTGGCCTTGAGCGCGTCCTCGCGGCGCGCTGCGGCATCGGCCGATGGCGGTGTTTGGCTCATTCGACAGGCGGCGTAACCCGCACGATTCCTCTCTCCTGCAAGCCGGTCAGAATGCGGGCGGCGGCCGCCTCCACGCCGATGTCAGGCATATCGATCGTCAGATCGGGCCGCGCCGGCTTTTCATACGGCAGGTGAACACCCGCCACGTTCCGCAATTCGCCCGCGCGTGCGCGGCGGTAAAGACCCGCGGTGTCGCGCGTCTCGCACCATTCGACCGGCGCGTCGAGAAAAACTTCGAAAAATCGTTCCGCGCCAATGCGTTCGGCCGCCTGGCGACGGAGGTCTTCCGTGGGCGACGCGAACGCGCAGATCACCAGCACGCCCGACTCGTTGAGAAGGCGGGCCGTTTCCGCTACGCGGCGTAGATGCTCCGCCCGGCCGGCAGAGGAAAAATCCAGTTCCGCGCTCAACCCGAGCCGCACCTCTTCTCCGTCCAGAACGACGGGCCGAACACCGGCGTCAAAGAGGAGTCGCTCCAGCGCGCGTGCCACGTCGCTCTTGCCTGAGCCGCTCAAGCCGGTGATCCAGACCGTTGCGGCGCGATGCCCCCAGCGCTGTTCCCGTTCGGCGGGCGAAATGCGGCGCCGGGGAGGCGAAAAGACCGGCGCCGGCATTGCGGCGGGGGCCATGCGCGCCGGCAGTTGCTCGGCCGGCTCGCGTTCGATGATCATGCCGGCCGCCACGGTGGCGTTGGTGCGTTCGTCTATCACGATGAAGCTGCCGGTGTGGCGGTTTCGCTCGTAGGCATCGAACAACAGCGGGCGGTGCGTGGTCCAGACCGCGCGGCCGATTTCATTGAGCCGCAGAGTGTCCGCCGGTTTCCGGTTCAGCGTTTGCACATCCACGGCGTAGCGGAGAGCGTCCAGCCGCGCCCGGGTGGTTTGCGTGGTGTGTTTGATCAGGTAGGCGCGACCGGGATCCAGCGGCTCGTCGCCCATCCACACCATCATGGCTTCGAAGTGGCGTTCGATGCGCGGGAGATTGTGGCGATGGACCAGCATGTCGCCGCGGCCCACATCCAGTTCATCCTCCAGCGTGACCACCACCGCCATGGGCGGAAAGGCCTCGTTGTGCAAACCGTCGCGGGTGACGATCGTCTTGACGCGGGTGGTTCGCATGGACGGCAGCGCGACGACCTCGTCGCCCGGCCGCAGGATGCCGGAGGCCACTGTGCCCGCGTAGCCGCGAAACGTCATGTCGGGGCGAAACGCGTTTTGCACCGGGAAGCGAAGGTCCACCAGATTGCGGTCACCGCCGATATACACCGTCTCGAGCAGGTCCAAGAGGCTGGGGCCCTGATACCACGGCATTCGCGCGCTGCGGGTGACGACGTTGTCGCCGTTCAGCGCGCTGATGGGGACGAAACGCAGATCGGTGATACGCAGGCGCGTGGCGAATTCCTCGAATGTACGGCAGACGGCGTCGAACGGCTCCTGGCGGTACTCGACCAAGTCCATTTTGTTGACCGCGAGCACGAGATGCGGGACGCCCAGCAGGGCGGTGATGAAGGCATGGCGGCGGGTTTGCGGCAGGATGCCCAGCCGGGCGTCCGCGAGCAGCACGGCTAGGTTGGCCGTGGAGGCGCCCGTGGCCATGTTGCGCGTGTACTGCTCGTGGCCGGGTGTGTCGGCGATGATGAACTTGCGCCGGGGCGTGGCGAAGTAGCGGTAGGCCACGTCAATCGTGATGCCCTGCTCCCGTTCCGCCTTCAGACCGTCGGTGATCCAGGCCAGATCCAGCGTCTCGCCTTCCGGCCGGCCGCGCGCGGCCTTGCGGATGGCGGCGAGCTGGTCGTCGTAGACGCCGCGGCTGTCGTGTAGCAGCCGGCCGATCAACGTGGACTTGCCGTCGTCAATGCTGCCCGCAGTGGAAAAACGCAGCAGGTCTTTTTCGGCATCGCGGCGGAGAAAATCCGAGGCGGCTTCTTCGGAATGGTTTTCGGAGGGGTTCACGGGGCGGCCTTCAGAAGTAACCTTCTCTCTTTTTCATCTCCATGGAGCCTTCCGCATCGTGGTCAATTACGCGCGTGGCGCGCTCGGATTGTCGAATGGTCATCATTTCTTCGATGATCTCCGGCACGTTGGCGGCGGTGGAACGGATGGCGCCGGTGCATTGGTAGCAGCCAAGCGAGCGGAAACGGCAGCAGATGCGCTGTGGCGTCTCGTCCGGCCGCAGTGGCACGGGCCCTTCATCGAGGGGGATCAACTGGTCGTCGCGGACGATCACATCCCGCTCCCGGGCGAAATACATCGGGACGACAGGGATTTTCTCGGCGTGGATGTATTGCCACACATCCAGTTCGGTCCAGTTGGAAAGCGGGAAAACGCGGATGGATTCGCCGGGGCGGATGCGGCTGTTGTACAGGTTCCAGAGCTCCGGCCGCTGATTGCGAGGATCCCACTGCCCAAACTCATCCCGAAACGAAAAGACCCGCTCTTTGGCGCGGGATTTCTCCTCCTCGCGCCGGGCCCCGCCGAAGGCCGCGTCGAATTTGTGCTTCCGCAGCGCCTGCAGCAGCGCCTGCGTCTTGAGCAGCGCGCAGCAGGCCTGGGTGCCGAGCTCGAACGGATTGGCGCGCCCCGCCTCCGCATGGCGGTACACCAGCAGCGTGGCGCCGAGTTCGCGGGCGGTTCGGTCCCGAAACTCGTACATTTCCCTGAACTTGTAGCCTGTGTCTACATGGAGCAGCGGAAACGGCAGTCGCCCCGGATGGAAAGCCTTCTGCGCCAGGCGCAGCATCACGGACGAATCCTTGCCGACGGAATAGAGCAGCACGGGGCGCTCAAACTCGGCGACCACTTCGCGGAAGATGTGGATGCTTTCCGCCTCCAGTTGCTGCAGATGGGTCAGGGTGTGCTTCATGGCGCAGTGGGAATCCAGCCGCGCGACTCCAAGGCGCGCAGGATCTGGGCGGCGGCGTCTTCGGCCGAGATTTGGCGCGTGTCCACCGAGCACTCCGGATGCAGGGGCGGCTCATAAGGATCGTCCAGGCCGGTGAATGCCCGCAGCTCGCCCCGACGGGCCCGCGCATACAGGCCCTTCGGGTCGCGGCGCTCACATTCCTCCAGTGGCGTGGCGACGTGCACTTCAAAAAAGCGCGTGCAAAGCGATCGCGCAAAGTCGCGCGATTCACGGTACGGAGAGATGAGCGCCGCCACGACAATGACCCCGTGCCGCGCCAGCAACGAGGCCAGAAACGCGGTGCGCCGGATATGCGCTTCGCGTTCCGAACGGCTGAACCCGGTTCCAGGAAACATCTCGCGCAGACGATCCCCGTCCAGCGCCTCCACCGGCAGGCGCCGCGCTTCCAGCGCGGCCGCCAGCCGGGCGGCAATCGTGCTCTTGCCGGAGCCGGATAAACCCGTCAACCATATCACGGGCGCAGGAGCACTAGGGACGCTTGCCATAGGTGGACCCAATTGCCCGCACCCTATCACAGGCTTGCCGCCGCGTTCAATGACGGCGTGGAACCACCAAAGCTCTTAGGCATGCGGCCGAAGATGCTCAGCCGGTAGGAGTGCGGCGGCCCCACGGGCGGCGGGTTTTGATGACGCCGACTTCCTCCTTCAGCGTACCGCAGAAGCGCTCGAACTTTTCGCGCAGCCGCCGGTTTTCCTCCTTTTGGCGGGCCAGTTCCATCTTCAGCAGCAGAACCCACACCAGGAAGAAGAGGCAGGCCATCGAGAAGAGCACGTCCATGGAAAACATGACCACCTCGCAGCTTGTTTCACGGAACTGACGTTATCTCAAACCCGGCTCCGCATACAAGAGCCGACAATAGCGTTGCGTCGCCGGGTGGGCCTTCCTATAGTGTGCGGCGAAGAAGCACATGGTTACACGATTCCTACGTCGGTTGGGCCGTCGCGTGGCCCGGTTGGCCCGGCCGAAGCGGCGGACAGGCCGCAAGAATCCATCGAGTGCCGCCGCCGCGGACGGGCGAAGTCGCCCGGAGCCGGGCGTCGCGCCATCAGCCAAAGGCCTTGGGCTCCCCGCGGCCTTTGACGTGCCGCCCGCGGAAGGACGAACTCGGTTCCAGGATCTCGACCTGCCGGCCGAGGTGTTGCGCGCGGTCGCCGACCTGGGGTTTCGCTATTGCATGCCGATTCAGGCCGGGGTGTTGCCCCATGCGTTGCAGGGGCGGGACATTGCCGGGCGCGCTCAGACCGGCACGGGTAAGACCGCCGCGTTCCTGATCGCCATATTGACGCATTGCCTGCGGCGCCCCCTGCCGGCCCCGCGCCGGGCGGCGGCGCCGCGCGCCCTCATCCTGGCGCCCACGCGGGAGCTGGTCATTCAGATTGAAAAGGACACCCGCGCACTGGGGCGTCATGCGTCCTGCCGGGTGCTGGCGGTTTTCGGCGGCATGGACTATCGGAAGCAAGAACAGATGCTGACCGAAGGGCCGGTGGATATTCTGGTGGCCACGCCGGGCCGCCTGCTCGATTACCGCCGCCGCGGCAAGCTCGACTTGCGCCATGTGGAAATCCTGGTCATTGACGAAGCCGACCGCATGCTGGATATGGGCTTCATACCCGATGTGCGCACGATCGTGCACGCGACCCCGATAAAGGGGCGCCGCCAGACGATGCTTTTCAGCGCCACCCTGACGCCCGAGGTCATGCGGCTGGCTTCGAACTGGATGGCGCAGCCGCAGGTGGTGGAAGTGGCCCCTGAGCACGTGGCCGCCGACGCCGTGGAGCAGAGCGTCTACCTCGTGTCTGCCCGCAACAAGTTTGCCCTGCTCTACAACCTGCTGGAGCAGAAGGCGCTCACCCGCGTGCTGCTCTTCTGCAATCGGCGCGATCAGACCGAGCGGGTGTTCCGTCAGCTCCAACGGTACGGGATCAGCAGCGCGATGATGTCCGGCGATGTTCCGCAGGAGAAGCGGGTGCGAATTCTCGAGGATTTTCGCGCCGGCAAGATCCGGGTTCTGGCGGCCACCGACGTGGCGGGGCGCGGCTTGCATGTCGAGGCCATCAGCCATGTCGTGAACTACGATATTCCGCAAGAGCCGGAGTCGTATGTGCACCGGATTGGGCGCACCGGTCGGGCGGGAGCCACTGGAGTGGCGATTACGTTTGCCTGCGAGGATGAATCGTTCAATCTGCCGGAAATCGAGAAGTACATCGGCCGGGAACTTGCGTATGTCCATCCCGATGCTGCGTTGCTACGGCTGCCCACGCCGCCGGCTGGCGTCGCGCCGGTCGGGCCGACACCGCCGATGGGGCGGCGACCCGCGGGAGCGCGCGGCGCGGCGCGTCCGGGTGGACGAAGACCCCCGCGCCGTCGCGCATGAAGCAAGCCGGTCCCTCTTTTTGACAACGTCGGCATCTTATGGTATCTGGCGACCAAAACTCGGAGGAAGTTCATTGAGCGGCCTTGCATTTCTCTATCGTGCCGGCCGGCTATATGCCGAAGGCGTCTCCGTCGAACGGCTGGCGGAAATCTACGGAACCCCCTTGTATGTGTATAGCCGCCGGGAGATCGGGGCACGCTATCGGGCCTTGGCCCGGGCCATGGCGCCGGTGCGGCCGCTAATTTGCTATTCGGTCAAAGCCAATTCCAATCTGGCGGTGCTCGGCGCGCTTCGGGAGGAAGGCGCCGGATTCGACATCGTGTCCGGCGGCGAGCTGTACCGCGTGCGGCGGGCGGGGGCCGATCCGGCGCGCGTCGTGTTTGCCGGCGTTGGGAAGACGGAGGAGGAGATAGACTACGCCCTGCGTGAAGGGATCTTGTTCTTTACGGTGGAATCGGAGCCGGAAGCGCGGCGCATCTCCGCGCGGGCGGTGGCGCTCGGCTGCCGGGCGCGGGTCGCGTTCCGGGTAAATCCCGGTGTCAATCCGCGCACGCATCGCTACATCACCACCGGCCAGCGGGAGAACAAATTCGGGCTGGATCCCGATCGCGCCCTTGCGGCGTACGAAATGGCGGCGCAGCTTCCGAATATCGAAATCGCCGGTTTGCACATGCACATCGGCTCGCAGATCCTCAGTCCCCGACCCTACGTTCAGGCGCTGGCCCGAGCAGCGGTCTTGTGCGCCCAGCTGCGCCGCCGCCATGCCGCCTTCGAATGGCTCGACATCGGCGGCGGCATGGGGATTGACTATATGCCCGATCAGGAGCCGCTCGCGCCGCGAGTGTTTGCGGCCGCCGTGCTGCCCTGGCTGAAGAAGATCGGTTTGCGCGTCATTCTGGAGCCCGGCCGCAGCCTGGTTGGGCCGGCGGGCCTGCTCGTCTGCCGCGTGCAATACGTGAAGGACAGCTATCGCAAAAAATTCGTGATTGCCGACGCGGGCATGAACGATCTGATCCGTCCCGCGCTCTACGAAGCGCATCACGAAGTGTGGCCCGTGCGCCGGACGGCGCGGCGGATTCGCGGCGATTTGGTGGGCCCCATCTGCGAATCGGGCGATTTCATCGCGCTGGACCGCGAGTTGCCGGCGGTTCGCGAGGGCGATCTGCTGGCGGTGATGAACGCGGGCGCGTACGGGTTCTCCATGGCCTCAAACTACAACAGCCGGCGCCGGCCGGCGGAGGTGATGGTGGATGGCGCGTGCCATCGGCTGATCCGCGCGCGGGAAAGCTGGGCGGATCTTGTTCGCGGAGAAGACGCCGGTGCGCGCCATGAGAACCGAAGGAAGGAGCAACCCGATCATGTTTGAAGGAGCTTATACCGCCATCGTCACGCCCTTCCGCAAGGATGGGCACGTGGATTTTCAGCGCTTCCGGGCACTGATCGAAATCCAAATCGAGAACGGCGTGGACGGCATCGTGCCGGTCGGCACCACCGGCGAATCGCCGACGCTCGACTTCGAGGAGCATGAACGCGTGATCGAGACGGCCGTCGAAGCCAGCCGCGGCCGCCTCAAGGTGATTGCGGGGGCCGGCGCCAACTCCACGGCGGAAGCGCTGCGGCTCACGCGGCATGCGATTCGAGCCGGGGCCGATGCCACGCTGCAGGTGACGCCGTACTACAATAAGCCGAACCAGGAGGGCTTGTTCCGCCATTTCAGCACCGTGGCGGACCTTGGATTGCCTGTGGTGCTCTACAACGTTCCCAGTCGCACGGGACGGGAGATTTCCGTGGAAACCGTGGCGCGGCTGGCCCAGCACCCGAAGATTACGACGATCAAGGAAGCTGGCGGCAGCGTCGAGCGGGTGAGCCAGATTCTGCGATCCTGCGACATCACGGTGTTGTCCGGCGACGACAGCCTGACACTCCCGATGATGGCCGTGGGCGCGCGCGGCGTGATCAGCGTGGCGTCCAACATCGCGCCGAAGCCGGTGGCCGACATGGTGCACAGCGCACTCCAAGGGCATTGGGAAAAAGCCCGCGTATTGCACCGCACCTATGCGCGGCTGTTTGCGGACCTGTTTCTGGATACCAATCCGATTCCGATCAAGGCAGCCATGGCGATGGCCGGACTAATCGAGGAAGTGTACCGTCTTCCACTGTGCGAAATGAGTCCGGCGCTCAAATCGAGGCTGGCGGAATGCCTGAAGGAAGTGGGATTGCTCAGGGGGTAAGGCCATGCCGAGGCGGAGAAAGGGGGATGGCGTGATCAAGATCGCGGTGGTGGGCGCGGCCGGCCGGATGGGGCAGACGCTAATCCGGTGTTGCCGGCGGATGAAGAACGTGCGCCTGGTGGCCGCCATCGAGCGACCGGACAGCGCGCACCTTTGGAAGGACGCAGGACTGGTGGCCTGCGCCGGCGAGACGGGCGTGCAGATCAGTCCGGATCTGTTGGCAGCCGCGGAGGCGGAGGTGCTGGTTGACTTCAGCGCGCACAACGTCGCGCCGGTCACGGTGGAGCATGCGGCGCGCAGCGGGCAGGCGCTGGTCATCGGAACCACCGGGTTATCGCCGGCGGCCATGAAGGGACTGCGTGAGGCGGCGAAAACAGTGCCGGTGGTGCAGGCGCCGAACATGAGCCTTGGCGTCAACGTGTTGCTGGCCTTAGTGGCGGAGGCGGCGAAGGTATTTGGGCTCGATTACGACGTCGAGATTGTGGAGTTTCACCACCGGTTCAAGAAGGATGCGCCCAGCGGAACGGCGTTGAAGCTGGCGGAGCGCATCGCCGAGGTGCGCAAACAGAAGCTGAAAGACACGCTTCAGCATGGACGGCAGGGCTTGATCGGGGAACGGACCCCGGGGGAGATCGGCGTGCACGCGCTGCGGGGCGGCGACGTGGTGGGCGAACACGCGGTGGTTTTTGCGACGGAGGGGGAGCGGGTCGAGTTCCACCACAAGGCCGGCAGTCGTGACGCGTTTGCGATGGGCGCGTTGCGCGCGGCTGTTTGGGTGGCCGGCCGAAAGCCCGGCCTGTACGACATGCAGGATGTCCTTGGCCTTCGTTAGCGGCGGGCGAACATATGGAAGTCGGCCTCAGCTTGGGCGCCAACACGGGGGATCGGTTGGCCCAGCTCCGCGAGGCGGCGGCGCGCATCGAGCGTCTTTCGGGTGCGCGGGTGCTGGCGCGATCTCCGGTCTACGAAACCGATCCCGTGGGAGTGCGGCCCGAGCATAGCGACCGACTTTTTCTCAACGCCATTCTTGTTATCGAGTGGGACGGCTCGCTCGAACGGCTGGCCGATGCCTTGCGAGCCATCGAGGCCCAAATGGGGCGCCGGCGGGAAGAAGACCCCTGTGCGCCCCGGCCGATAGACATTGATGTGATTTATGCCGACGGGATGCAGCGGCAGGGCGCGGAATTGACGTTGCCGCATCCCCGATGGGCGGAACGGCGCTTTGTAGTGCAACCGCTGGCGGACGTGCGGCCGGGGCTTGTGCTGCCGGGCGCAACACGCTGTGTTGCGGAGGTGCTGGCGGCGCTGCCCGAAACGCCGCGGGCTCAACGTTTCGCGCCGCGGCTTTGAGGCCGGGAAATCAGGCTCGGCGGCGCTGTGTCACGCGAAGCACTTCGTCGGCGGTGGTCGTGCCCTCCAACGCCAGCGCCCACCCGCTTTGCCGCAGTGTCATCATGCCTTGGCCGATCGCGGCAGCGCGGACCTCGTCGCCCACCGCTCCGCGGATGACCAGCGAGCGAATGGTGTCCGTGATGGGCAACAACTCAAAAATCGCCCGCCGGCCGCGGTAGCCGGTGTATTTGCAGGCTGGACAGCCGCGTCCGCGTCGCAAATGGCGCGGTCCGGTCCATTCGGACAGGTCCCGCTCGATTTCACGCAACAGCGTGTCGGGCACAACGGCCGGCTCGGCGCAAGCGGAACAGATCACACGCACGAGCCGCTGCGCGACAATGCCCTCTAGGCCGGACGCCACCAGATACGGTTCGATGCCCATGTCAACCAGCCGAGCGACGGCGCCGGCGGCGTCGTTGGTGTGCAGCGTGCTGAAAACAAGATGCCCCGTCAGCGAGGAGCGGATGGCAATATCGGCGGTTTCCGTATCGCGGATTTCTCCGATCATGATCACGTTCGGATCGTGCCGCAGGATCACGCGCAACCCGGCCGCAAAGTCCAATCCAATTTCCGGATGGGCCTGAATTTGCAGGATGCCGTCCATCTGGTACTCGACGGGATCTTCGATGGTGATGATGCTGATGGTTTCGTCCCGGATGCGGCGGAGCACGGCGTAAAGCGTACTGGTCTTCCCGCTGCCGGTCGGTCCGGTGATCAGGATGATGCCGTGCGAGAGGGCGATCAGGTCTTCCATCCGGCGCATCTGATCGGGCCGCAAGCCCAGATCGCCCAGGTCCAGAAAGGCGGCCTTGCGGTTGAGAATGCGCAGGTTCACCGCCTCGCCGAACTGGGTGGGGATGACCGACACGCGTATGTCGAAGGGCTCGTCGCCTACCGTCATGCGGATGCGTCCGTCGTGCGGCAGACGGTGCTCGGAGATGTTGAGCTGCGCCATGACTTTCAGGCAGGATACAATGCCGCGCTGCAGGCGATGGAGTCCTTCCGGCAACGGAATGGGGCATAGCACGCCGTCCACCCGGTAACGGAGCGAAAGGCGTTTTTCCATGGGTTCGAGGTGGATATCGCTCGCATGCATCTGAATGGCTTCACGGATGATTTGCTCGACGAGGCGCGTAAGACCCGGCCCGGCGCTGTCGGCGGCGGCCGTGGTTTCTGCGGTGGGGGGCGCCGCGGTGCGCGCGGCGCCGGGTAGCATTTCTTCCAGCACGTCGGCGCCGAGGCCGTAGAAATGTTTGACCGCCTCCTCCACATCGCGCCGCGTGCACAGCACCCAGCTTACGCCCGAACGGAGGAGGGTTTCGATGTTCTCCTGCTCCCCGAGATCGTACAGGCGGCTGGTGGCCAGCGCGAGGACCCCGTTGCGCAGGTCCAGGGGAATAATGCCGTAGTGCAGGGCAGTGCGCGCGGGCACCATGGCGACGAGGTCGCGGCGAATCTCGAAGGCGCTGATGGGAACAAAGGGAACGCCCGTAATGGTGGACAGCTCGGCCAGCACGGTTTCTTCCGGAAGAAGCTGTTCCTCGATGAGCAGTTGGTCTAACGGCCGCCCGAGAAGGCCGGCGCGCGCGGCGGCCTCCTCGATTTGATTGCGCGTAAGGCGGCCGGCTTGGAACAGCCGGGAGCCAAGTTCCTGCATGACCGCGGAAAGAGAGGCGATCCGCCGCGGACCACCGGCAAAGACATCGGGTGCGGTGATCACGGGGCTGGCTCCTTATCTTCCTCGGCGGCGGTGGGCCATTCCTCGGCGGAGATCAAGGCTGGGCGGCCGATGGGCACCACCGCCTCCCATCCGTTTCGCAGCCGCAAACGCAGACGCTGTTCGTCAAAACCGGTGATTTGGAGAGGCCCGCAAAACTCCCCAGCTTGATAAACGCCGCGGCCAAAGGCGCTTTCGAGCGTGGCTACGCGATGGCCGTCCGTCAACTCAATGATGCCGCTGAAGCGGAACTCATGCACGGGCGGGGGTGGCGGCGGGGGTGGCGGCGGGGCCGCTGGTTCGGCCGCGGACATGGCAGGTGGTTTGGCCGGCGGAGCGGCAGGTTGGGCGCGCTTGGCCTGCGCCGCCTGCCGACGGGCCTCTTCGCGAGCCGCGCGCTCGGCGGCTTGATGCTCGTTCCATGCCCGCACGTGAGCGGACTTAAAGGGATTGTCCTTGAGAGCGGGGAAAGGCGCTGTCGCCTCTGTCGGCTGGAAGTCGGACCGCGCCGCGCGAGGCGAGGCGCTGGCGCCGTTGGGCGTTATCGGCGGCGGCAAACGCGTGTCCGCCGAAAGGCGCTGCCACATGATCCAGGCTGCCAGCGCAACCCATGCGGCCAACAAGAACAGGAAGAACCCGCGCGCCGGCATGAACAAACCGCTCTCCGTGCTGGGGATGGTCACAAGTCGCGGCCCTCTCTTTCTTGAAAATGGTCTTCGCTGGCGAACACCAGCGCGGAGGCCGTGCATTGAAACGTTAACCGCTCGGGTTGCTCGGGCGCGCCGGCCTGTACGAACATCTGCCGCGTCACAAGGAACTGCCCCGGCCGGCTGATCTGCTCGATGAATCGTAGCAACGCGTTCATGTCGCCGACGGCGCGCAAACGCACAGGATATTCGATGTAGAGCGCGAGGCCGTCGGCTCCAAGATGCGAGACGGGAGGAAGCGGGGCAATGCTCTCGACTTCTTCGACGCCGGCGGCCAGTGCGGCGGCGCCGACGCGGCTGACGGCCGCCAGTTGCAGAAGACGCTCGATCACGTCGCCGTCGGGACCAAGGATGTCGGCCAGACCTAGCTCGGACGGGAAGCGAGCGCCGGCCTGCCTGGCTGTCTGTTGGAGTTCTTCCTGCGCTCTCATGAGCGCCATGCGGAAATCAATTCGCCCGGCTTCCTCGACAGGCACTCCGACCGCCTCTTCGAGCGACGAGAAGGTCGAGAACGTTCGCACCACGTCCGTCCAGCGATTGGTCAGCAGATGCCAGGCGGCTTCGGCCTTGCGCAGGCGATCGGTCGAAGCCGGCGCGTCCGAGGGAGGGGGCTGGGCCTCGTTTTCCTCCGAAGAGCCGTTGCGGGCGCGGACCTGCAAAGTGAAGGGCACCATACCCAGTCGGCCGAAGAGATTGCTATGCACGCCGTCCTTGCTGGCGGGGCTGTCCTCGAAAAGATCGGCGGTTTCGATGCGCGCATCGCGGCGGAGGGTGTCGATCAGACTGCGGACAGAACGGAACGTCAAAACAGGGGTATAACCTCTGGCGGCGAAAAGTCGGAACGAGGGAGCGGAATTTGTGATGGCGGCTTCCACGCGCCGGGCGGGCGGCGCGGTCTTCTGGGGCATGCCGGCCCAGTCGGCATAGGCGGGCAGATCGGCAACGACGGTGATCCAGTCTTGTGTGGCTTTGGCTTCGGACAAGGCCGCCAATACGTTCACGAAAACGCGGTTGTTCATGACATCGGCCTGCGTTTGGCGCAGCGCCTCCGTGGCCCGCCGGTTTGCTTCCTCCTGGCGTCGCCATTTGGCTTCCACGATGCTTTCTTCCTGGCGTTGCCTTTGCTCGGCGGCCAACCGCCGGGCGGTCTGGTTGCGCTCTATGTGTCGTCCCAGCGCGACGGTCAGGCCGATCACAATTAGCATCGCTGCCGCAGCCATCCAGTAGGGCTGTTGACGCTTTCGAACGACATGGCGGCGGATCATGGGGGGCAGCAAACTGATGGCGGGCGCAAAACCGGCGCCGCTCAAGGCCAGCCCCGCGGCCACCGCGAATCGCTCTGGCCGCCCGGGAAAGGGAAGCCCTTTGAGCTCTGAAAGCAGCCGTACCGGCATGTCCACCCGTTGCGCAACGGCTTCCCGAAGTCCCCCAATCAGGCTGCCGCCGCCGGAGAGAATCAACTGAAGCGGTCGATCCTCCGGGCCGGGAAAGCGGTCGGCATGGAGCGCCAGAGCCACCTGGAGTTCGGCGAGGAGCGGTTCTGCGGCGGCTTGAAGCGCAGCCGCTGCGGGGGTGGGCCCTTCTATGGCCTCGGCGCCGGCGGCGAGCCGCTCTTCGGCTTGAGCGGGGGGCAAGCCCAGCGCTCGGGCCAGAGCGTCCACCAGTGCGCCGGCGCCGAACGGGGCATGGCGCGCGAAGCACACTCCGCCTCCGTCGGTGATGGCGATTTCCGTGGCATGATATCCCACGTCCACACACAGTGTGGGGGGAAGGCGAGATCCGCTCCATGCGGCCGCCGTGGCGGCCAGCGCCGCCGGCGCCGGGATGGCGTCGCCGATGTTTAGGGATGCGCCGAGGGGCGTTCGCAACGCTTGGCCGATCACATCGCTGCGGGCCATGACGAACAACGCACGGTGCCGACCCCTCCGCGGCGCATGCACGCGAATGTCGTGGATCAAATCCTCGGACGTGAGGCGCGCGAATTTTTCCGCCTCCATTTTCGCAGCCAGGCGCGCGGCGGTCCGCCCGCCGGTTGGCACATCCACGACTTTCAATATCGCCGCGGCATGGCCCGACACGCCGACGACCACAGGCGGATCCAGAAGGTCCATCTGCTCCAGCCACCGCCGCAGCACCTGCGGCGCATCCGCGCGACCGTCCGGCAGGGGCAGCGCTTCGGCGCGTGTAAACACTGCGCGCCCCCAGCGGCGGACCAGACAGACGGCCTTGATCGAATGGCGACCGAGATCCAGTCCGATCACTGAAACGCCTCCGGGCATGATGAGCTCCCTCAAGAAGTTCAGGCGGGCGGCGGCTCCGAGGTTGGCGGCGGGCCGGGGAGCAGCGTTTCGCCTCGATCTGAAATGACAGTGGCGGTCACGAAGATCAGCAGGTTGCGATTCTGCTCGGTGACGTCCAGACGCTGAAACAACGGGCCCAGCAGCGGAATGGAGGAAAGGAAGGGCACCTTGTGCATGGTCTGCTGTTTGACGGTGTCAATGAGGCCTCCGAGCACCACCGTCTCGCCGCTGCGCACGACGACTTTGGTTTGCACTTCCTTTCGGGAAATGATGGGCAGGCGGGCCACCACCTGCTGGATATCAATCTGGCTGGCGGTGTTGGTGTTGCCGAAAGAGCCCTGGTAGGAGGACCATTCTTCCAGCCGGCTGATGCTGGGCATCAGCAGCAGGCTGATCGTTCGCAAATCAGCGCCTACGCTGGGCACGGCCAGCAGCGTGATGCCCAATTCGGCACGGACCGGTTTGCCCGAGGGAATGAGCACCGTCACCGTATAGCGTTGGTTGTTGGCGTCCACGAGATTGAAGGCTTGCGCCTGGAACTGGTCGAAATACAGCAGGTCTTCGCCGTTGCGCAGCTTGGCGGGGTTGTTGTTGACCGTCGTCACGCGGGGGACGGACAGCGTGTGCCCTTTTCCGGAGATATCCAAGGCGTGCAGCACGGCTTGGAACATCGGCTCGGTCAGGATGCCGGCGTAATAGAGGTTCAGCCCTTGATTAGCGGTCGGCGGGTTGCCTTCGCGCGCAAGGCCGAAGGCGCCTTGCGGGCCGAGCGGGAACTGCCCCAAGCCGTCGGTGCGGTACGGGGTGTAGCCGATGCGGCTGTTGGCGCCGATTTCGCTGCGGTTGGCGGACACCGGCCGTCCGTCTTCAAAAACGGTTTGCTTGGAAACGGCCAAGGGCGACTGAAGCGCCCAGTCAATGCCCAGTTCGCGCAAATCAGCCACCGTGGTTTCAATGAAACGGGCCTCAATCAGGACTTGCGGCGGGACCACATCCAGCGCGTGGATGATGTCCTCGATCAGCGCAAGGTTCTGGCGGGTGTTGCGCGCCAGCAGGACGTGCGTGGCGCGGTCCACATATAACTGCGCGCCAGTAACGGCGGGTATGAAGCGCTCAATGACCTGTTCGATGTTCAAGGGGCGGGAGGACAATTCCGCGGCCTGGTCTGTCAGCGTAGGCAGGGAGCCCGGCGGGGCCTCGCCGGCGGGCCCTTTAGGCGTCCAGTCTCCGGCGTGGAACTGAAACCCCTTTTTCAGGCGATAGAGCCGCGTTTCCATGGGCGCGCCGCCGGCGGTGTCAGGACGGGTGAACCAGATCAAGTTGTGGCCGGCGTACCAGCGAATGGCCATGTTGCGCGCTACGTAGTCCAAGACCTCGGCCAGCGGCACATCCTGCATCGAAACATCAATGCGGCGTCCTTCTCCGAGTTGCTCATCGGCCACGATGTTCAGTTGGCGGTCGCGGGTCAATGCGTCAATCACTGCGCTCAAACTCGCGCCCCGAAGCTGCATGGTCACCCGGTTGGTCAACGCCTGTTCCATGGCCGTGGGCTCGGCCCTGAATGGGGTTTCATCGCCCGCTACGAAACGGCGCGCGGTGTAGGTGTTCGGCACGATGGCCTTTTCCATGGCTTCGACATTCATGGCCCGTTTGGACAGGTCGGCGCGGACGGGCAGATCTCTGGCGCGTTGTTCGAGCAGCGCCTGCTGGATACGGTTGCGCAGTTCGTTTAAGCCTGGCATCTGCGGGTTTTCCCGAGCCGCATCCACGCATGCGATCAACGCGCCTGCATAGTCGCCCGCCTGGAACAGCCGTTCGGCTTCGGCCAACGACGGCTTCGGCGCCGGACTGGCGGGTTCCGGTGAGTCGGCCCCGGCCGATGGCCGGGCGCCGCCGTGCATGCAACCGGATACAGGCATCCAGAGCAGCACAGCTGCAACAGCAATAATCCTGCGGTATATTTTCATAGAGCGGCTTTCTCCAAGACCAAGAACACGGCTCTTCTTTCAAGCAAACAATGCGCCAAGCGCCGCGACGGCGCGAATCTTGCCCTAAGATGCTGCGCGATAGACTGTTAGCGCTTGCAGTGATTGGAGGAGATATTACGGGATGCATACATTGGTATTCATAACGGCAGGGATTTTGTGTCTTGTGGTATGCGAGCGCCTTGTTTCTGGCGAGCGACGATCGCGCGTGATGGGACTTGTTGGTGAAAGGCTTTCAGAGCGCGCGCAGCGCCGAGGCTCTTCATGCGCAAGCGTTTTTGTATGGAAGGAGGTGCGGTAGCGGCAGAGTCCGTCCCGAGGCGGAAGCTGCTTTGGTGTGGTTCTTGCTTGCCATGAGCAGGCGCGCGGGGCGTCGGCCCCACGGTGCGGCAGAAGGGAAGGTGCGGCGTGAAACAAGGCGGGCGAACGTTCTTTTTGGCGGCGTTTTTGATCGGAACAGGAATCGTCCGCGGGGAAAGCGATGCCCTTTTTTCGGGAGGCGCGCTGTGGAGCCGCGAAGGCTTGGATGCATGGAGCCTTGGCGCCGGTTACGGGCGCGAACGCCGGGAAATACGCTTGGGCGACGAGGCGCGGCGGCTGGAGGCATGGCGGGCCATGGCGCTGGCGCGGTATCAGGCGCTTGACTGGCTGGCATTCGAAGGCGGCTTGGGAGCGGGACGCGGCAGTTTGGATGGCGAGGACGGCGAGGCGGGCGTGGTGTGGCAGGTCGGTTGCCGCGCCGGACTGGCAGAGTGGGTTCTGGATCGTTCACCAGTGCTGGGCCGCAAACGCGCGGTGCGCGTGGAGGCGCTGGCCTGGCGGCGCGGGACGGATTCCAATCGCGGCGAGGCGGAATTTGGCTGGAACGAATGGGCGCTGGAGCCGCGGGCGGTCTACGGCGTCAACCGGCAGGGGCCTGAACGCTGGCATCCCTATGAACCCGAAGCCGTACGGGTGTTCGCCGGGGCGGTGCTCTCGCGAGTGGACGGCAAGCTGGGCAGCCAGAACATTCGCGAAAACCGTTCGTTTGGCTTGTCCACAGGTCTGGAGTTGAATCTTTCGAAGCGATGGATCATAGGCTTGGAAGGCCGCAGCTTTCTGGAAGGCGGCGTGGCGGATGTGGCGGCGTATCTCCGGGTCGAGTTGTGAGAACATTCGGCACCGAAGCGGAGAGCGAAACAGGAGAACGGTGCATGACAAGCAGGCTGAAGCGCCTTGTGGTCGCGGCGGGAATGTATGGCGGTCTGGCCGCATGGCTGACGCTGGGAGCGGGATGCGAGTTGAATTCCGACGTAAAGGAAACCCGCTACGGCGGCGGGCCCGACGGCGTGCCGCCGCTGACGATCGAGCCGGTTTCCTGGGTGTTCAATGCGAGCCAGACCAGCAAAACCTTTCAAGCCGTAGGAGGCGAAGCGCCATACCAGTGGAGCGTTGCTAATACGAATCGCGGGGTTGTGGCCGCGGATGGGGCGCGGGCGGTTTATACCCGCATCGGCGTGGGCGGAAATGTGCTCACGGTCCGAGATGCTGGCGGGCAGAAGGCCTCGGCTACCATCGAGCAGCGTTGACGCCATCCGTCCTTGGTGGTAGCACAAAACCGGGCATACGGGATGCCCCGGGAGCGGCCATCATGAAGAACCATCCCAAATGGACGGCGGAGCGAATTCGGGCGCTTAAAGGACAGGCGCGGATCGTGGCGCTGACGGCGGGGGATTTCGCTACGGCTCGGGCGGCGGACGAGGCGGGCGCGCACATTGTGCTGGTGGGCGATTCCCTGGCCATGACGATGCTGGGCTATTCCTCGACCCTGCCGGTGACAGTGGAACAAATGCTGCATCACACGGCGGCGGCCGCGCGCGGCGTATCGCGCGCGTTGCTGGTTGCGGACATGCCGTTCCTTTCCTATCAGGTGTCCGCGGAACAAGCGCTGGCCAATGCCGGCCGTTTTGTCAAGGAAGCCGCCGCGGACGCGGTGAAAATCGAGGGCGGCGCGCTGCGCGTCCCTACGGTCCGCACACTGGTACAGAACGGCATTCCGGTGTTGGGGCACATTGGGCTGACGCCGCAAAGCATTCGGGCACTGGGCGGCTACAAGGTGCAGGGCCGCCGCGACGAGGAGGCGCAGCGCTTATTGGAGGACGTCCGCGCGCTGGAGGAAGCCGGCGTCTTTGCTCTTGTGATCGAGTGCGTCCCCCGTGAAGTCGGCGCGGCACTCACTGCGGCTGCACATGTCCCGACCATCGGCATCGGCGCCGGGCCCGCCTGCGACGGACAGATTCTGGTCAGTCACGACTTGCTGGGCTTGACACCGCCGTCGGCCACACCGCGATTCGCGAAACGGTACGCCGAGCTTGGCGAACAGATGGCCGCGGCGTTCGCGCGCTTCAAGGCGGACGTGGAAGCGGGTACGTTTCCCGACGCCGATCACAGCTACGATTGAACAACCTCCGCTTGGCGGCGGAACTGTGTGGCATAGAGCCGGGCGTAAAGTCCTCCCTGGCCCAGCAACGCGGCGTGAGAGCCCTGTTCCACCAGCCGGCCCTCGTCCAGCACGAGAATGAGGTCGGCCGCCAGCACGGTGGAGAGCCGATGGGCGATCACCAGCGTCGTGCGGCCGCGCATCAGCGGGCCGAGCGCCGCTTGGATGGCCGCTTCGGATTCGGAATCCAGCGCGCTGGTGGCTTCGTCGAGGATGAGAATCCGCGGATCCTTCAGCAGCGCCCGGGCGATGGACAGCCGCTGTTTTTCGCCGCCGGAGAGCTTGAAGCCCCGTTCGCCCACAAGGGTGTCATATCCTTCAGGCAGGCGCAGAATGACATCGTGGATTTGCGCGGCCCGCGCGGCGGCGAAAAGCATATCTTCTGTCGCGTCCGGTCGGGCGTAACGCAGATTCTCGCGCACGCTGGCATGGAAAAGAAATGTGTCCTGCGTGACCATGCCCACCTGGGCGGCCAGGGAATCGAGCGTGACGTCGCGCAATTCATATCCGTCCACCAGAATGCGCCCGCACGGCGGATCGTAGAAGCGGGGCAGCAGATACGTGAGGGTGCTCTTCCCCGCCCCGCTGGGGCCCACCAGCGCGACCAAATGCCCCGGCGGAATTTCAAATGACACGTCCTTCAGGGCGGGCCGATGGTCGGGGCGATAGGAGAAGGTGACCTGCTCGAAGCGGACATGGCCGCGAATCGGCGGCAGCGGTTGCGCGCCGGGACGGTCAGTCACATCCGGTTTCATGTCGAGATACTCGAAAATCCGGCCGAACACGGCCAGCGCCCCCTGCAAGTCCACGTAGAGGTTGGCCAGTTGGCCAGCGGGCCGATAGAGGCCACCCAGATAAGCCACGAACGCGATGATGGTGCCGATGGTGATGACGTCCGGCGCGGCGGGGTTGGCGCGGATGATGAGCCATCCCCCGTAGCCGTAGATCAGGGCTGGACCGGCCGCGGCGAGCACGGAAAGGAAGAGGAACAACCATCGGCCGGTCATGGCTTGGCGCATCTGAAGGTCCATCACTTCGCCATGGCGCGCGCGAAAGCGCTCCGCCTCGTAGTCGGCCTGGCCGAACAGCCGCATCAGCAGATAGCCGCCGAGGTGGAGCACGTCCTGCGTCAGGGCGAGCAGCTCCGACTGCTTTTCCTGCGTCCGGCGCGAAAGCCGGTGGCGGACGCGCCCGATGCGCCGCGCCGGAAGCACGAACGCCGGCACGATCGCGCAGGCGAGCGTCGCCAGCCGCCAGTCCATTGCGAAGAGCACGGCGGCGGTCATGACCACGGTCAGCGTGTTGGTGACGACGCCGATGACGGCGCCGAGCACCGCGCCCTGCACCGCGCCCACGTCGTTGTGGAGGCGCGACATGATTTCGCCGGAGCGGGTGCCGGCGTAGAAACGGAGCGAGAGGCGCTGCAGGTGGCGGTAGAGCTCGTTGCGCAGGTCGAACATCAGGCGCTGGCTCACGCGGGTGTGCCAGTAGTTCTGGAGGACGCCGATCAACCCCGTGACGAGCGGCAGAACGATCAGGCCGAGCACTAGACGCCAGAGGCGGGCCACATCGCGTCGCGGGATGGCTTCATCGAGAATGGCCCGCACCATCAGCGGGGGCAGGAGGGAGAGCGCCGTGTGCGCGCCAATGCAAATCAGAATGACCAGCGTGGCGCCGCGGTACGGAGTGAAATAGCGCAAGGCCCGACGCAGACATTCCCGGGCGGAAATGCCGTGGGAACGATTCGGATCGGCTTCCCGGCCGAACGCCTCCGGTCCGAATCCGCGGCCCAGTCCTCCCAGACTGCGCGCATATCCGCCCCACATGCCCCGCATTGGCGCTCCGTGTCAACGCCGTTATAGAGGTGCTTTCCAAGCAAGCCGAACTTGGCCATGGCCTCTTGCAACGCCAACCTGATCATAGACCGATCTCCCGCGGCACGCCATGGTTATAATGCAACCACCGCCCTTCGCGGGAGAAGTCCATATGCGGACAGCGCCCAAAAAAGGTTTTTGCCAAGGGGCGGAACATTTTCACGATGCAGGGGGGCGCCAACAGACAACGAGAGGAAGGAGTGACCATGCCTGGTTCGAAAAGCCCATCCTACCAGGATATCCGCCGATCGTTCGAAGAGCAAGCGCGGGATTTGGTGTCCCGTATGAGGCGGGAAGAGAAAGTGTCGCAAACGATGCACGAAGCCACGCCATCCCGCGGCTGGGGATGCCGGAGCACAACTGGTGGAACGAGTGCCTGCACGGCGTGGGGCGCGCGGGGAGCACGGGAAACAGTGACCTTCACATTTGCGCACGGAACAGCTCGCCTGCTATGACGACGAAGGTCGGGCTTGTGTCGAACCCGGAGTGCTTCGCATCCCTGTGGGTGGCGGCCGGCCGGACGACACGTCCATGTCCGGTGTGGCAACCTTGCTGACGGTGTCTTGACCCCTTGCCGCTTACGGCAGCAGGTCGCACATGGCGGCGTGGGCGTCCATCTTGGCCGCCAGCATCGGCAGCATATCGGCTGTGGGCATGGCGACATCCATCCGGACTGAAGTGCCGTTGACCACAGAACGGAAGGAGTCCACCAACTTGGCGCCCAGAGGATTGGCCTGCTGATTCAGCTTGGCAAAAGACACCATGCCCTGCGCCACGGCCTGCACATTCGAGGCGGCTTCGGCCGTCTGCATTCGCATCCCGACGCTGGCGGAGAAAAGCCCGCCCTGCTCGGTCAGCGACATGACCATGTCTTGAGCCTGTGCCATCGCAGCGGCTTCCGGACGCGCCGGGGTCAGGCTTGCCAGATCGGTTGCGCCGATAAACAACAGCGCGTCGGCGGGAACGGGGCCACCGAAGGCACTGGTTGCGTTTAAGCTCGCGCCTTTTCCATCCAGGACGTCAAGCGCCGCTTTCAGGAGTGACAAGTCCCGGCCGATGACCAGTCGTTCCGGAGAATGGAAGCAACCGTACTTGCGTCCTTCTTCGGCGCGGTGCGCGTCCACCCAACTGTGAATCGTGCGTTGGCCGTACGTCTCGGCCTGATAGGTATCGTTGGCCTTGATCAGCGCGGCCAAGTGGTTTTCGTTCAGGCGGCCGCGGACCAGCATGACCGCCGATTCCGGATGCTGGGATGTGCCATAGACGGTGATTTCCGCCACATCTTTCAGGGGATCGAAGCCGAACAACGCCGTGAAGGCGGCCATCTTGTTTGCCGCCGGTCCCTCGTTCAGGCGGCCCATGATGAACCGCCCAATTTCGGACTGACGCAGCGCGTCCATATCCGCATGCATGACCCAGCGGGCGGAAGCGGTGACGCTAGCTTCTTGCAGCGGACCGGCACACACCGCGAACGCTGACAAGCCGAACACGGCGACGATGCACAAACGACGGATCATGACATCTCCTCCCGGCTTTTTAGTGCCCTCTTGAAAAAAACAATGTCATCCTATTCCCTTTCCGACGGCGGTGCAAGCGTCAAGGCGCAACGCCCCTAGCCCATTTTTCTGGCTTCCGCAAAATAGAAATCCACCGCTTTCGGGATGGCATTCGGCGGCATGATGGGTGTGCCGACAAACGAAGGCGCCACCCCGACCGGCGCCTTGAATCTGGCGGCGGCGCTCGTCGGCAAGTCCTTTTCGATCGCCCTTGTTCCAAGACGAGGGCGTCAATGGGGGGTTCCATCACCTTCTCAGTGGCGGGATTTTCCTCGATTCCGTTGTGTCATGCGGCTGTTCTGGAAAAGAAGGGCAACACCCGGCTGGTACGTGAGGAATGAACATCGGGAAAACCCCATGTCGGTTGAAGGGGCGGATGCTGGTCTGTAGGACGCCATGCTCATGCCGGGCGCACTGGGGTTTCTGGCGGACAACGACCGGGGAGCAATCCGCTTGTCTCTTGGGCCGCTTTTCAGCATGTTCCTTGTTATGAAAGCGCTCTTCATGATCGCGGGCGGCATTGGCCTTTTTTTGCTCGGCATGATGTTGCTGACGGACGGGCTGAAAACCGCTGCTGGAAATGCCTTGAAGCGCGCCCTCGTGCGTTTCACCGGCTCGCCGGTAAAGGCGTTCTTTTCCGGTGCCGTCATAACCGCACTGGTGCAGTCTTCCAGCGCCACCACTGTGACGGTCATCGGGTTTGTCAGCGCCGGGCTGCTCTCCTTCCCGCAGGCGGTTGGAGTGGTTATCGGTGCCAGTGTTGGGACGACGGCTACAGGCTGGTTGGTTTCGGGGCTCGGGCTCAAGATCAGTGTGGGTTACTACGCGTTGCCGATGGTTGGAATTGGCGCTTTCATTCGTTTGTTGGGCCGCGGCCGAATCAAGGCGTGTGGCTTGGCCCTGGCGGGGTTTGGACTGATCTTTGTCGGACTAGGTTACCTTCAGGACGGGATGCGGGATTTTTCAGGGCTGTTCGACCTCTCGAGGTTGCCGACTCACGGTTTGGGCGGACATGCCGCCGTGATGTTGGTGGGCGTGCTTCTGACGCTCATCATGCAGAGCTCCAGCGCGGCGGTGGCCACCACCCTGACGGCTTTACATGCCGGTGCCGTGACGTTTGATCAAGCCGCCTCGTTGGTGATTGGTGCGGCCATAGGCACGACGGTGACCGGCGCCCTTGCTGCCATCGGTGGGACGGTCCAAGCCAAACGAACCGCGCTGGCTCACGTGACCTTCAACACGGCCACCGGCTTGCTGGCCATTGGGTTGCTGCCGATGCTTCTGAAGTTTATCGGCTGGGCCCAAGCCCATGCCGGGCTGCAGCCCGGCGCCATGAGTCTTGCGGCGTTTCATACGACTTTCATTGGACTTGGCGCGGCTGTCGTGCTGCCCTTTGCCCATTCCTACGCGCGATTGATAGAGCGGCTGCTTCCGGATCGCGGTCCGAAGTTGACGGCGTATCTCGACGACACGATTCTGCACGTGCCCTCCGTGGCGCTGGAAGCAACGCATCGTTCTTTGCTCGCCATCGCGGGCGAGACAGTGGCTGCGCTGCACAACTTATTGGGCAAGAGGAATCTTGTTGAAGCAGCGGCTCACCGCGAACGGCTGGAAGAAGCCGTGAAAGAAGTGGAAATCTTTCTGACGCGCATTCCTCCGGTGTCTCAGGATGGCTCATTGTCCCAAACGCGACTCGCGCAGCTTCATGCCGTGGATCATCTTCTTCGGCTGCTGCCCCGGCTTGCGCCGCCCGATGCAGTTATGCCGCTATTGACGCACGAAAAACTCCGACTCGGCGTGGCGGTGGTCGAAAAAGAGCTGGGGCTAGCCGCAGCCGGCTTGCGCGGTGAAGGCGCTGACGGCTGGCTGCAGGCAGTGGGAGGGGCGGCAGACAAGCTGGCGGAGTGGCGCAGAACTGATCGGGCGGATATCTTGCGCCGTGCGGCGCTCGGAGAGTACAGTTCCACGCAAGCGGTGGAGATCCTTGATGCGTGTCGCTGGCTCGACCGGCTTGGTTATCATGTGTGGCGGTTATGTCACTACCTGACGGCTGAGGGGATGTCCCTGCCGCCGGAGGCAGGCGAACCGCCACGAGGATGAATCTTTGCCGGTTTCCGGACCCAACGGCGGTTGCGAATGGGCAACCTTAACGACCGGCTTCGGCGCATTGGTCCAATGACTCGCCTTCAAAGATCAAGACGCCTCCTTTTCGGTAGCTGGCGCGGGCCCCCTTGTTCCAGAACTCCTCGTCGGCTGAAACGTACCGTGCGCCGGAAGCGGAGACTGCCTGCGGAAGCATGAGGTCGCCTTCTGGCAGGTGCAGCGTGACGGTACGGCGGAGGTTGTCAAAGGTGACACGCAATTCCGCGCCGTCGTGGGAGCGGTACACCGCGCGAATCAGGTGTTCCGGTTCAAGACCAAAAGCCTTCCGATGGACTGCGCGTCGCCACTCATCGGAGTCATAATCCGGCCCATGGCCCTCCGGATCCACGACGCCCAGTTTGCGACTGATGGCGTTCAGCCATTCCGTTGATCCGAGTGACGGCCCGTGTTCCTGCTCGTCTCGAACAGCCGCCGCGCGATCCACCTGCTCCATCCATTGCGTACTCCCAAGGGACGCGATCTTCTCGAGAACTGATACGACTCGCTCGGGCCACGACTGATCATCCAAGGCAACGCCATCATGCGTCCAGAAGAGCAATACGGCGTCTCCCGGCTGAAGCGACGCGACCACGTTGTTCAGCTTGGGAGCCGTTGGTCGACAGCTCCGGTGGTGGTCGTCCAGCATGACAACGAAGCGGTCTTTCTCGGGATCGCCACACTCCGGGTTTCTTGCGTGTTTCAGGTGTTTGTGGATGAGAAAAGACGCCATCATGCCGGAATGTCCGCACCGATCGGGGCACAACGCCGTGCGGCCGGCACAGCGGTGACAGTTCATGCCCTGGTACTCCGCCACTGCTTCGTGTCGGGCCAGCGTTGTTCTTTTTTCCTGATTGGCGGCAGCGACTTGCGACCGAGCGGCGAACATAAGAAGCGCCGCCGTCATTGTTGTCAGCGCGCCTTTGTATTGGATGTTCATCAGATTGTCGTCAGGGCGTTGGCGGTAGCCGGGGGTGTTGAACCTGAAAAAGGTTGTTTTCACGTTCTAGCGCCGAAATCTCGTCAAACCAGCCAGCCGGTGGTTTGGGCGTCGAGGTTTGTCAGGCCGAGCGCCCGTGCCCGCTCGACGACGCGCCGGTACTCTTCGTGCGTCACGCGGCGGGCGATTTCAGGGTATTCGAACGCTTTGTACTGGGGATTGTATTGGGCCATGAGGTTCACGTAGGTATCCAGCGGGAGGTGCGTAGCAATCCACTCCAGGATGCGGATGGAGTCTGCTGTGTGATTCGGCATCACCAGGTGGCGAATCATCAACCCGCGTCGCATGACGCCGTCGGTCGGCACGCGCGCCACGCCGACTTGGCGGTGCATTTCGAGAACGGCCTCTTGCGTGCGCTTCGGATAATCCGTCGCCCCGGCCGAGTAGCGGGCCGCGAGGTCGTTATCGGCATACTTCATGTCCGGCAGATAAATGTCCACGATACCGTCGAGCTGTTTGACGATCTCCGTTCTTTCCCAGCCGCAGGTGTTGTAGACGAGCGGAAGGTGCAGGCCCCGTCCTGCGGCGATGTCGAGCGCCTTCACAATGTGCGGGAGATAATGGGTGGGCGTCACGAGGTTGATATTGTGGCATCCCCACCGTTGCAGCGCGAGCATCACGCCGGCGAGGTCCTCGATGCTGCGTTCTTGGCCCCGCCCCAGATGGCTGATCTCCCAATTCTGGCAGAAGACACACCGCAGGTTGCAGTGGCTGAAAAAGATGGTGCCCGAACCACCCTGTCCGACCAAGGGACGTTCTTCTCCAAAATGCGGACTGTGGGCCGAAATGACCAAGCGGGCGCCGGGGGCGCGACAGAAGCCGCGGCGGCCATCAAGGCGCCGCGCGCGACAATCGCGGGGACACAGCCTGCACTCGTGCAGAATGTCCCACAGAGCATCGGCCCGCCGCCTCAGTTCGCCAGTGCGGCGTAAAGGTAGGTAGGCGGGATATGCGGCCTCATCGCCATCCATTCTGGCGACGCCGCCACGTTCTCTCTTTCCGTCGCCATGTGACGAAATAGCCATCAGCGCGGACCATAGAAACCCGCCTCCCAAGGCTCGAACAAACGAGCGTCTCGTAAGGAGGACAGGGCGGCAGGATGACCCTTGCGAAAGCATGCCGTTGCCTTCATGTTTCACACTTTCATGTTACCGCACAGCAGGAAAAGGCTCAACCCTTTCAGAACCACTATCAGCAGACATGCGCCTGCCACGCCTGCCAAGGGCAGGAGAAAAGACGCGCCCAACAGGCCGGCCAGCCAGCCGCCGGTAAGGTCGACCGTTTGCAGGCGTCCTGCCGTTCGCTCCGCACGGCTTTCCCGCAGGGCGAAACAGTGTGCCGCCAGGGGGAAAAGAACGCCCGTAAGTGCGCCGGCGCCGGCATTAAGAGCGGCAAAAAAGATAGCCGCCCAAATCTCCACACGGGAGGCCACTGCGTTTACAGCAAGGAGGAGCCAAGGCAGCACACTGCAGTAGCAGCACAACGCCACTTCGCACAGGCGCAGAACTCGTGAGAGACGATCCACAGGCGGAGGGCATTGAGCGGCAATGAAGGCGGCGCTGGCGGCGCCGATCATAAACGCCGCCATCAACAGCCCGATCCACATCTGAACATGTCCCAGCGCTGATTGCAGGGAGAAAATCAACAGCAGGTTGAGCAGCATGCCGGCGAAACCCGTCGTTGCGACCTGGAAGAAAATCGGCCAACGCGTGGCGGGATTCCGCGACCGTCTCCACGGAAGGCGGCGAAACGCGAACCAGCATGCCGCCGCCACCGGGACGGTTAGCCAAAAGCGGCGGCGCAAGCTGAGGAGAAGAGCGCTGGCGAGCGGCGAGCGGGCGCCCTGATGATGCGCCAACAGGTGAAAGACGGTCACAGGTTTGGAATCCCGGTTTATAGGAGCTCGTATGGTGTGGTATTCCTGCGCCACCCATTTCTGCCATCCTGGATGCAAGCGTTGTTCCAGGTGGCGGTACGTGCTGATGGCAGCCTCCAACCCCCTTGCCCGCGCGCGGTGCGTCAGATCCTCCGCGGTGACATCCGCCAAGGCCCGTTGCGGCGACGCTAGGTAGATAAACCGGCCCTCGCCCGGAAGCAGACGCACAGACCCCACAACACGGTGCAGCACATTCAGAAAGCCGGCCTGCGCGATCCGTAAGTCCGGGGAGGGATAAGCCAATCGGCCCGGCAGCGTTGCGATCACAATGCCGTCATCTGCCAAGCGCGGCCGCAGTGTTGAAAAGAATTCCAATGTATAGTAGCGGTTCGCTTGCAGGGTCGCGGGCTCGAGGATATTGACCCAAATCACATCAAAAGTGTCGCGCGATTGAAGTAGAAAACGTCGTCCGTCGCTGAGATGAATTCGCACACGAGCGTCACCGAGTTCTCTTGCCGTCAAATCGGTTGGAAATCGCCGAAACAACTCGAAGAGGGCCGGATCCACCTCTGTATAGTCCACTGTTTCAACAGAAGGGTGCTTGAGAATCTCGTTGAGTAGACCGCCCGCACCGCCGCCGATGAGACACAGCCGTCGGGGGGCGTTGTGGAACAGCAGCGGAAGGTGGGCCATTTCCTCGATGGCGGAGCGGTCGGGTACCGGCGTCAGATATGCCGGTTGGCCGTCCATGAGAAAAAGATGTTGTTTGTCGGCGTCCAGAACCACCCAATTACCATGAGGAGAAGACAAAGCTCCCAACACGCGATACGGCTGGTATTGCCGAGCTAGCGACCATGTGTGAAGCGCCGCGCCTCCTCGCCATGACACCATCAGGGCGCCTGTGGCACCCGCAACAAGAAGAGTGCGGTACAGAATCCTTCGACTTGCCCGAGAGAACTCTTTACGGAGCAGGAGAAGCAGGACTGTGATGACCGCGACGGTTGCAGTTGGCGTGAAACCGTGGCCGCCGGTGCTGGAGTACGCCATCCAAGCCATAGCGCCGAGCAAAGTGCCAATGCTTTCAAGAACATAAAAACTGCCAATAACCGTGCCAGTTGGTCGGGCAGGATCATGGCGGAACAACCGGATTGTCGCGGGGAAAAGGGCCCCGTGAAGGAAGGCTGCAGGTGCAAGCAGCAGCAGGGAAGAGAGCATTGTGAACAACGGTCCCACCGGTTCGCCGATGGCCAGCCCCAGCGAGGGGCGGAACAATCTGGTTAGAACCATGGAACCTGGGAGTGCCACGGCGTAAAGGCCGCTCAGGGCCGCGAAAAGGAAGAAAGGGGATCCGCGGGAGCTAGGCCATCGGCTGAACATCCATGCGCCGCCAGCCTCTGCCAGCAGCCAATTCGCTAAAATGATCCCCGTAGTCAACTCATTCCCTTGGTACAGCGCCAAGAGTTCCCGCCATAAGAGGACCTGTCCCATCATGCCGCAAGCGCCCAGCACGATGGCGGCAGTCGTTTCCCATAGTGGCGACGGCCGAAAAGAGCGCATGGTTCTCCCCTTTGCGCGACGGAGGTTGACTACTGAAGTGCTTTGGCGTTATGGGCTGTCATTGCAGGCCATTCTCCTTCCTTGAACCAGTCAGGCGCGACGGGTCTTGTGATTACCGCCTGCTCCGTGAGGGCAATATCCCTTTCCTTGGCGGGAAGACCGTATGAGTTATTGCGGCGACCTCGTGTCACTGCTTCCCGAAGCTGACACCAGGTGAAGAACGTCATCGCAACGGCATCCTAACCTTCGATAGGTTCGGATGTAAACAGGCATGGGGATGGTTTTCAATCGGAATGCGGATATAATCTCGGACCGTCACATGCAGGCTTCGGAACAAGATACAATCGCAGCGATAGCCACGGCGCCTGGTGAAGGGGCCATTGCGATCGTGAGGCTGTCTGGCTCCAAGAGCTTGGAGCTAGCGGATGCCGTGTTCAGGAGCAAAGGCCCTCGTCCCTCGGCGAGGGCGGGCGGTACGTTTGTTTATGGCCATATTTTCGAGAAGGACGGAGACGGCGGCAGCGGCAAAGAGAAGATCGTGGATGAGGCCGTGCTTCTCATATTTCGCGCGCCTCATAGCTACACCCGCGAAGATGTCGTTGAGTTTCAGGTCCATGGCGGAAGACGGTCTGCAGCGCGCGTTTTGCGACTTCTGATCCAGGCGGGAGCCCGGATGGCTGAACCCGGTGAGTTCACGCGACGCGCTTTTCTGAACGGCCGTATAGACCTGGTTCAATCCGAGGCCGTCATGGACATCATCAGGGCGAAATCAGATCGAGCGGCGCTCTTGGCTGCCGAACAGATGGAAGGCCGTTTAAGTCATTATGTTGGAATTATTTATGACGATCTTCTTCTCGCGCAAGCAGACCTGGAAGCCACATTGGACTTTTTGGAGGATGATTTGGAACAAACTGTTATACAAGGAATTGCGGATCGTATCGCTGTGGCTGAAAGAAGGATGAAAGGATTGCTTTCATCTTGGAATGAGGGACGCATCTTACGGGAAGGAGTTTTTGTTGTGGTGGCCGGACGGCCCAACGCGGGGAAATCCACGTTGTTCAATCATCTTCTCGAAATGGATCGTTCAATCGTTACAAGGCATCCCGGGACGACGCGAGACCTCATTGAGGAGGCCATGACCCTGAACGGCTATCCAATTCGTCTCGTTGACACCGCAGGGATTCGCGAAACCGATTGTGAAATAGAGGCAGAGGGCATTTCCAGAGCGCAAGAGGCCATTGCAAGAGCAGATATCCTTCTCTACGTGATTGATGCATCTGTAGGTCCGAATGGAGAAGACCACAAAGTTATTTCAATGACATCGGCAAGAAAAAAGATAATTATACTAAATAAAATAGATATCGTTCAACCTAATGTTAATGAATTGGTTCCATATCATGCATATCATGATGTCGTTTTGTGCAGCCTGAAAACTGGACATGGTGTTCAAGAGATACGCGAAGTGATTTTGCGATCGCTATCAGGTATGGACGCAGGTGAATCGCATTGCTGCATTGCAGAGAGGCATAAAACACAAATCGAATTGGCCCTCGAAAGCATTGCAGAGGCAGCACGAATCATACAGTCAGGAGAAGAAGAAATCTCATTGTCTGCGGCATGCCTGCGAGATGCTTTGGAGCGAATAGGATCAATTACTGGGCGTGTTTATTACGACAGCCTTCTTGACAGCATATTTTCAAGGTTCTGTTTGGGAAAGTGAAATGCGATTGGAATATGACGTAATTGTTGTTGGCGCAGGGCATGCCGGTTGCGAAGCGGCCCTTGCGTGTTCTCGGATGGGAGTCAGAACAGCATTGGTAACGATGGAGATAAGCGCGGTCGCGAGGATGTCATGCAATCCTTCAATTGGAGGCATCGCAAAATCACACCTCGTTTATGAACTGGATGCCCTTGGAGGCGAAATTGGAAGAAATGCCGACTTCACTGGAATTCAGTTTAGGACCATTAACACTAAGAAGGGAGCGTCAGTCCAGTCAACAAGAGTTCAATGCGACAAGGCTGCTTACTCAAAAAGGATGCTAGCTGTACTGAAGAATGAACCAATGCTGGAGATTGTCAGCGGTACAGTGATTGAATTCATTGTTGAGGAAGACACTGCAAAAGGAGTGCGACTTCAGAGCGGGGTTAGTCTAAAATCGAAGTGCGTAGTCTTTTGTCCTGGAACATTCATGAACGGAATGATTCACATAGGAAAAAGATCATTCAGCGGAGGCAGAAACGGAGAGCAATCGGCCAACGAAGCGGCGAAGAACTTGGATAGACTCGGTTTTTCTTGTGCGAGGCTAAAGACTGGAACACCGCCACGGATAAGAGCGAGTAGTATTGATTTTTCCAAGGCGACAGAGCAGCGAGGCGACGAACCGCCGCCAATGTTTTCTAGTGAGGCTAGACGAATTTACAGAATGTTCCGCGAGGAACATCTTGATGCCGACCGAACGATGTTCCACGTGGAACATTCATGGTCGGATCTTATGCCTTGGCTTCCAGGATGGCGTCAAATGGTTTGTCACATAACTCATACAAACAAAATCTGTCATGATATCATTTCAAATAGCCTTCACTTAAGCTCATTGTATGGCGGCTCAATCACCGGAACCGGAGTTCGGTATTGTCCGTCAATAGAGGACAAGATCGTCAAATTCAAAGACAGGGATTCTCATCATGTCTTCCTTGAGCCAGAAGGTCGAGATACAGACGAATACTATCCGAACGGGACATCAAATAGTCTTCCGGAAGATGTTCAGATCAAGATGATTCGATCAATACCTGGATTGGAAAGGGCAGAATTCACTAAATTTGGCTATGCCATTGAATACGATTTCTGTGATCCGACGCAACTGTATCACACATTAGAGACGAAGCTGGTGCGAAACCTGTTCTTTGCTGGACAGATCAACGGAACGACTGGATACGAGGAAGCTGCAGCGCAAGGCTTTGTCGCTGGCGTCAATGCCGCGAATGTTGTGCTTTCCAAAAGACCTGTGGTCTTTAGTCGTTCGCAGGCCTATATCGGCGTCTTGATAGACGACCTTGTTACAAAGGGAACTTCAGAACCATACAGAATGTTCACTTCAAGGGCAGAACATAGGCTCATTCTGCGTCAGGATAGCGCAAAATACAGGCTGCTTAGCATGGCGAAATGTATTGCTATTCTTAAGAAGGAAACGATCATTGAAACTGAACATGAATTAGATGAGATCTCCAGAGAGATGGCCCGCCTCAAATCTACCTACAAAGACGGAGCTACCCTTGCTCAAATGCTGTGCAAGAAAGGGATGCGGTATTTTGACCTGCCAGGAAGTTCACAAGGAATCGGAGTAGAAGGTGCGCTTTTCATAGAAACAGAAATCAAGTATCAAGGATACATTGAACGGGAAAATAGGCAAATTGCGAATATCGCCAAGGATGAAGCAGTTCAAATCCCAAAGGATTTTGATTATGAATCAATCGTTGCGCTGCGGTTTGAAGCTCGCGAAAAGCTGAGTCGTATCCGACCATCAACGATTGGGCAAGCCAGTAGAGTGCCAGGCGTCACGCCTGCTGACGTCGCCATCATTCGCATAGCGTTGCGGAGAAAGACAGAAGTCGTGCATTGATTATCTAGACGCCGATAATTTTCCGAACCATCAATATGCTTTGTAGGAATTGCATTGTATACACGAGAGTGGCATCGAAAAAGATTTATCAATAAAGGACATCCTTATTGATTTAAGTTTATTGTCACTCCAAATTTCATTAAGGCAGTCTTTTTTCAAATCTCCTATCAACAAACCATCGCTATCGATTGAACACGAAGTATATCTGCAAGGACAAGCACGTACCTCGCCTGACCAAGTAATAATTGGAAACCATGTCCATCGACAAGGACGAGATTTAAACAATATTTTGTGAGACAATTTCATGCAGCCGGGCAGGTCGTATTGTTTAATGAGTCCTCACCATGAATCGAAAGCGGCTATTTGGTACATGGCGTTTTTTTCGTGTTTGCGCAGATCAGATCTGATGCTTATCCAATCGTGAAATTGTTCTGCGATTGCCTTTGGAACATCCGATCTGACAAGAAAGCAAATGCGCGTATCAGAGTTGGTTGAATTACGTATGCTAAGGAGCCTTTTGATTCCTTCTAGCAGGCAATGGTATTGGTCTGTACGATAGATCCTCCTGTGGGCCTCTTCTTCGAACGGCGCACAAGAAATCGCAATTGAGTCAAGGCCCTCCGTGACCAGCCGCTCAAGATCCAAGCGATTCAGAAGGAGGCCGTTCGTGATGAGAGAGACACTGAGTTTGTATGACTTGGCTGCTCGAATGCGCTCCATAAGGTGCGGATCAAGCAATGGCTCTCCAACAATCGGCGTGAGGTTGACCGCTCGCCCGCCCATCTCGGCGTACTGCGAGACGGCCTTTTCGAAAAGTTCAGGGGCCATAAAACCTTTCCCTTTTCGGAATAGGCTTTGAAATCGGTAACCGCAGAACACGCAATTCGCATTGCAGATATTAGTGGTTTCGATGAACAAGATTGGCGGAGCAGGCAAGGCGGGTAGAGGGGGAAAAAAGTGACGGAATACGGTTCTTATGTCTTCCAAGGCCGGCCGCAAGCTGGTCCAGATGGCGCTTTCAGGCGGGATGAAACCCTCAAGCGTTCGCGCCAGAAAGCTTGATCCGCCGGGCAGCTTGGATCTGGATGACTTTGCGTTGAGCCGGCCTTTGTGTGATGTCCTGTTCATGGTGAAGATGGAGCGTGGGGGCCGGTAAGGAATCATTTTTTACGGTCATGGATTTTCCCTTTTACATTACCACCATCGTGGTGTGCTACTGAAGAACCAAGCCCAACAGCGAGAGGACGCTATTCCTGATTTCTCCATTATGAAGAAGGCCTTCCGCGCAGACCGCCGCGTGTCAGGCTCGGGAAAAGCGTTCTGATGGAGGTGTTGGACACGATGTTGTTCACGTAGCTGACAAATGCGCGCGCTTCACGGTCGCCATGTCCCATGGCAACGGCCAGATCATACAGTTCGCGACCTCTCTCGGCGTCGAGCAGCGGCGCAAGAGCGGTCAAGTTGCTGCGGATATTTATGATGACCTGCCAACGATCCGGCGCGGGAACGCCCTCACGAAGGCGCTGGCCCAAGGTCCAAGTGTGCTCCAGAAGATCCACCATGAGGTTGTACTCCTCCAAATCCTCGTTGCTCATCCGGGAGATATCCCTGTGACGGAAATAGTTCGTTCTTTGGGTCCAGATCGCCTCCATTTCCCGGTGCCTCTCGTCGCGGCGCTGCTGCGCCAAGTCCACGGTTTCCCGAGCAGGCGAGACTTCAGCACGGGCGACCGTAGTAGAGGGATCGGAGGAAGGAACAGGAGGATAAGAAACAGTTGTTGCCACAGGTTGAGCCGGAGCGGCATGTTGCGCAACCAATTGCTGGGGAACGTATTGCGTGACAACAGTTATCTGATTCAATATCAACGGCGCCACTCCGTTGTCGCCGGGAGTCGGCGGGGGCACCCAAGAGGCTGTCGCCAGGTTCTCTTCCAGAATGGCCAGGGTCTCCAGCCAGGCCGCACGGTGGCGCATGGCCTCTCTGCGATAGTAAATGGCTGCAACCAGCGCAGTGGTCGTCAGAATGAACGCAGCCGCCAAGACCTGCATGTGCTTGCTTCGCATGACTCTTTCGGACGTCTGCAGCCTCCCCGGCATTGGCGGGGTTGTCGGCCGCCCATGAATCGCTTCGGGCTTCAGATGAAGACTGCCGCAACGCAACGTATCATGCCCAGAACAGAGAAGTACATCCGAATCAGGCGCAACACGCGGCCACGGATTGACAATTCCTGCTTGTTCCAGCATGATGCTCGTGCCTCGGCAGGGGCGATTCTCTTCCCGGAAGCGGTTTGCAGCGAGATATGAAGGAGGTTTGACCGGGTATGTCATTTCGACCGGAAGTCATCCCGTTTCTGCTGGCTGTGGCTGTTCTCGCGTTGCTGTGTTGGGGGGGGCTTCGGCTGTTGAGGGTTCGCCCCAAGCGCGCGTTTTTTTCTGCCACTTTGCTGTTATTGATCGGCTGTGGGTACATGCTTTATTTCTTCCGCGATCCGGAACGCGTGGCGCCCGCCGACCCTGACGCCATCGTTGCCGGAGCCGATGGCGTGATTATGTCGATTACGAACGTCTATGAACCTCGTTTTCTCAAGACGGAAACGGTCCGGGTGAGCATATTTCTCAGCCTAATAGACGTTCATGTGAATCGCGCGCCACTGGCCGGGCGGATCAAGAATCTTCGTTACACGCCCGGCAAAAGATATTTCACCTTTCAAGAAAAATCATCGGAGTACAACCAGCACAATTCCATACATATAGAAGGGACGGACACGTCGTGCTTGGTCAATCAAATCGTAGGGCCCGTGGCCCGACGGGTTGTGTATTGGTTGGTTCCGGATCAAATGGTTGCCAAAGGCGAACGTATTGGCATGATGAAATTTAGTTCGCGCCTTGACATGTACTTTCCGGCGGGGGACGTGGAAGTGACAGCGGGTATAGGACAAAAAGTACGCGCCGGCGAAACCGTGGTGGCCCGGTTGAAAAAGGACGTACCATGAAGGGATGGCTAAGTTGGCGGCAAATCATTCCAACGGTGGTGACACTGGCCGCCATGCTGTGCGGTTTCCTCAGCATTCTCGCAACGGTTTGGGGTATGTACATGGATCGAGTGGACCTGTACCGCCGCGCCGCACAGTTGATCATACTGGCCATGCTCCTAGATGGAATGGACGGCAATCTGGCCCGGTTCCTGAAGGGATCCAGCGCGTTCGGCGCCGAGTTGGACACCTACGTTGATCTGACCGCCTTCGGCATCGCGCCGGCCATCCTGATTTTCGCGGTGACGTTTCAGGGGAGCGATGCGCCCAACTGGCGAATGTTGCTTTTGCCTTCAATGGTCGCCCTTTCCGGCGTGGTTCGGCTGGCGCGCTTCAAGGTATCCGATCCGCTGCGGGGACAGGCGGGATATGCCGGGTTGCCCATTACTGCGAATGCGGCATGGGTGGCTTTGCTGGTTTTCATCAGCCAAAGCGAGCCGCTGAGCCGTTTCTCGTTGCATCAAGGGCCGGTCGCCATTCTATTCTTGTTTGGGGTGCTGGTGTTTATCAGTCTGCAAGTTTCGAATGTTCGTTACCCGAAGCCATCCAAGAAAGCGGCCATCTTCATCCCGGTATTGGTTCTAGCGGTTTTCTTCTTCCTGCCTGCGCGCGACATATCCCTGGCCACCGCGTGGGTCATGATCGCGTTGGGCGTCAGTTACATTATTCTGGGCCCCTGGTACATGCGTCAAACCCTGCGGGCTTCCGCAAACGGTGCGCCAGACAGCGCCCAGGACACCAACTAATGCCGGACGCGGACACCGAACTGGCCGCCTTGGCTGCGGACTTCAAGGAATACATCGAGTACCTGCGAGACAGGGGGGTGGTCTGCGTGGAGGCCGCTCCAAGGCTCCCTGTGGAATCCAGCATCAGAACCCTTTCGGATATCGCAATCGAAATCTTGGCCTGCAGCAAATGCGGCTTGCACAAGCAACGTCGGCGCCCCGTGCCGGGACAGGGGTGTCCGAACCCGGACATTCTTTTTGTGGGCGAAGGACCAGGGCACGAAGAAGACGAGCAAGGACTGGCCTTTGTCGGGGCCGCTGGCCAGTTGCTTACGAAAATGATCACGGCGATGGGGTACACCCGCGAGGAAGTATTTATAGCAAATGTTGTCAAATGTCGCCCCCCGAACAATCGGCCGCCGTTCCCCGACGAAATAGAAGCGTGCTTGCCGTACCTGAAAGAACAAATAACCCTGCTCAGGCCCAAGGTCATTGTGGCGCTTGGGGCTACGGCGGTGAAAGGGCTTCTCCAGACAACGCAGGGCATTACGAAGCTGCGCGGTCAGTGGTTTGCCTTCGAGGGCATACCGCTCATGGCCACCTACCATCCGGCCTACCTGTTGCGGAATCCAGCGGCCAAGAAGGAGGTGTGGCAGGATCTGCAGGAGGTGCTCAAGCGGCTGGGGCGAAAACCGCCGGAGCCGGCCGGGAAGAAATGACGCGGCGGCCTTTCGCAGAAGCTGCGCCCCAGGGCCGGTTCTCTAGTCTGGCCGTCGGATGCGGCATCGCGGCGAGAATCGGCGGCAGTGTTATCTTATGGTTGGCGGGAAGAAATCGCCCAGTTTGCCGCGAGGCGCGGCTTGACGCGGCGCTGCGGCGCCAAGAGACCGACGGGCGGCGGCCGCTGTTTCCATAAAGACGCTGCAGCCGATGGTCCGCACCCCGGCGGCCTCGACTGTATCGCGTTCGCCGCGGTCCGATGTGACCACCGCCACGACCGCCTTTTGGGGGGCGCCAAACGCCAGTCGCTCAATCACCGTATCGGCCGTGAACGCCGAGGGGGAAAAGATCACTTCCACCGGCGAGGATTCAAACCCGGTTTGTTTTCCGCCGTCCCGCCCATCGAACACGACGGTGATGCGGCGCGCCAAAGCGCCGATAAGATGCTCCATTTCGCGCACCAGTTGCGCGCGGGCGCCGTCCGGCCGGCTTCGCACCATCGCGGCGAATGGAGGGTGAGAATGCAAGAGGTTGTTCCCGTCAATGATAAGCCAGTCATGCATGGTGAACCCCCGTGGCAGCGAGGAGCCGCATTGTTGTACTCCGGCCGGAGCGTCGCGGGCAAGCAAAGCTCGCTTCGGCCTGAACCACGAATTCATGCCCCTGCTCATCCTTCGGCAAAGCTCTGTCATGGCGCAACACGCCACGGATACGGGCCGCCAGCATGCGTACCGCATACACCTGGCATCTGGGCAGAAAACAGCCGACTTGATTTGCCGCTGGCCCTGTTCTAGCCTCCGGCCAGACATGCGGCGTTTTCTTGATGAGCCCACAGGAACATACAGGGCCGAAGCCATTTCGTCTGGCCCGTCTTCTTTTTGAGGATGGACCCGGCGGTGGGCCAATCTCCATCGAACGGGAAATGGACTATCTCCGACCGCATTGTACCCAGATCCTGCTCCATGACGGATGGGGTTTCCTGGCTCGGCGCTGCGAGGAATGGGGCGTGGCGCACAAGAGGCTTCCGCTGAACCGTCTCTGGAAGTGGCCGGTTGGTTTTGTCCTGCTCGCACATGAGCTACGGCGATTTCGGCCCGATATTGTGGTGACGCATGGACAGTGGGTAGCACCCCTCGGCGCGCTAGCTGCACGCGCGGCCGGTCCCTCACGGCTGGTTCACACGGCTCATTTCTGCGCCTTTCACACGGATTGGGATTTTTACCGAGTAGTGCGCAACCGTCTATGCGAACTGATCCCGTGCCGCTGCGCGGATCGTGTGATAACATTGTCTCCCAGCACGACATATCAGTATCTCTTGCGTCATCTGACAAGTCCCGAGCGCATCGTGTGCATTCCCAGTGGCGTAGATCTGGGGGCACTCCCATCAGCCGAAAAGTTGGCTGCGTTACGGCGACAGCATGGATGGGATATGAATTTGTGTCACGTCGTTAGCGTCGGGCGTTTGGATCAATCCACCAAGCATGTGGAATGGCTGCTCAAGGCGTGGCGGCTGGTGCAAGACGCCGGGGCAAGGGCTCGGCTTTGGATTGTGGGTTCCGGCCCGGATGAAGGCGCGCTGCAGCGGACGGCGGCGGATCTGGACCTTGGCGCGACATGCCGTTTTTTGGGTGCTCAACCGAACGGCATAGACTACTTGGCAGCGGCCGACATTGTCGCGATGACTTCGCTCTTCGAAGCGCAGGGGATGGTTCCCATCGAAGCCATGGCCTGTGGTCGGCCGGTGGTGGCCAACCACGTGGATGGCGTCCGCGATTCGTTTTCCGATGGATTCGAGGGATTTCTTGTTCCACCGTTTGACGTTGGCGGTTTTGCCGAGCGGCTGCTGACGCTCATTCGCTCACCGGAGTTGCGGCGGAAAATGGGTGAAGCGGGTCGTATTTCTGCTCGCCGGTTCGATCACCGTGTGCTCCTAGAGCGGCGCTTGAGCCTATATCAAAGTCTACTGTCTTGCCGGTCATGACGCCGAACGACGCCAATGCGTCTACTAGTAGAGGCTGTCGGCTGGCCGCTCGGCGGCTGCTAGTCGATGGTTGGCATTTAGCCCAGTCTGGGGTGGGCATGGCCGTGTATGCCCGGCGTCTTGTGGCGGGCTTGCAGCATTGCGAAGCTTTCAAGGAACGGGCGCTTTGTGTGGTCTTACCTGCCTGGCAGCCGCGGCCAACCTGGCTCGAAGACACGGTTGAGATTCGGGTGGTGCGGGCTTTCAGGACGGGGCATCCCCTGCTGGATGAAGTGCTATGGAAAGACCATGTTGGCGCATGGACTGCCCGATGGTTTCCAAAAGACATACTGTTCAGCCCGGCTCCGTTTTGGGCCAGGCGGGCGCCGGCTTACACGGTGGTGACCCAACACGACTGCATTTATCGCCTCTTTCCCCGCTATCGCGGCCGTCTTCTGGTCCGCCGCTGGATGCAGGACCGCAACGAGGCTTTTCTCCGGCGCGCAAGATTGATTTTCACGGAATCCGAAGCGGCCGGCGAAGATCTCGTGTGTCTTGCCGGAGCGCCAAGGGATCGTCTTTGCGTGATCCCTGCCTGGCTGCCGCGAAACTACACGCCGGAGAGAGCGAGACAGGATGTCCCCAGGGTCCAAAACAAATACAAGCTGCCACCGGCTGGATATTGGTTGTACGTGGGCGGCTACGATTATCGCAAAGACGTGGAAACGCTGGTGGCTGCATACGCGACGGTCACGGGTTCGCGTCCTCCATTGGTACTGGCTGGCCGCATTCCAAGCGACTTGAAAAAACCGATGTGTGATGTGCAAGGCGCCATTATTCGAGCCGGCTTGCCGCCTGGCGCCGTCTGCATGCCGGGGTTTATTGAGGAGGACGACATGCCCGGCTTATACGGCGGCGCATCCTTATTCGTCTATCCGTCGCTCTATGAAGGCTTCGGGCTGCCACCACTGGAGGCCATGGGATGCGGTTGCCCCTCGATTTGTGCCGACAACTCCAGTTTGCCCGAAGTGGTACGGGATCCTGAGTATCGTTTTCCCGGCGGTGACAAGCAGGCCCTGGCGGCGCTGTTATCCAAAGCAGCGGCGACGCCGCTCCCATTGAATCCGCTGTTTTGCCGCGCGCGGCATGACGAGGCGGAATGTCTGGCGCGTTACATGGAGGCCCTGACCGCATTGTGAAGCAAACCGAGGCCCGATTTCTTCGAGACCTGCCGGCCCGGATAGTGGCCTCGGCCGTAGCTTGGGCTTGGGCGGTTACGGCGTTGCGGGGAGTCGGGTTTCTGACGGTCACGCTCTATGCGCTTCGGACATTGCCCGCTTCCCGCATGGGGTTGTGGTATGTGATGCTGAATCTGGCTGGGTTGGCGACGATGGTCGAACTTGGATTCAGTCTAACCATCGCCCGTTTTGTCAGCTATTTTTATGGCGGTGCGACATCGGTGCCCCGTTTGGGGCTGAAAGATCTCACGGTCTGTGACGCCGCCAATTACAGGGGGGTGGCGGGACTGGCAGTCATGGCGCGACGCCTTTATGCCCGCTTTGCGTTGGCCGTGGTGGTCTTTATGGGGATGGCGGGCCTAGGATGGTATTTGTGGCGTGGCGGACGCCAGTCTGTGACGGCCGGTGACGCGGCCGCCTACGTCCTGCTGACGGTCGGTTCTGGTGTGGCCATGCGCGGTTGGTTCTGGAACGGCCTCCTCTTCGGCATGAACCGCGTTCGGCTGACGAATCAGCTTATGGTGGCGGGGCTCTTGGCGGACTACGCGCTGGCCTTTGCCGGGCTGGCCTGCGGCCTTGGGCTTCATGCGCTAGTCATGGGCCAGTTGGCGGTGAACCTGATTCCGCGATGGGCGGCCCAGCGTCTCGCAATACGTCTCATTCCCGAGGATGCGTACCGCACCCCCCAACCGATCGCCTGGCTCGATCTGTGGCCGATGACATGGCGGTCGGGTTTGGCTGCACTGAGCTCCGGCTTGTATATCCAGAACACCACGCTCATTTGTTCGTTAGTGACGGACCTCCGCACTACGGCGGAATACGGTCTCACCATGCAGTTGGCCATCATGCTTCACGGGTTTGCTTCGGCGGTGCTGGCTGTCAAGCACCCGGAGATCGCTGCCGGCCGCGCCCAGGGTCGGCTTCGAGAAGTAAGCCGGGTAATTCGCCTGCGTATGGCACTGGCCTTGTTGGTTTATTTGGCGGGTGCGGCGCTGTTGCTTTGGCTGACGCCCCTGCTGCTCGGCGGCATTGGCGCCAAAACCCGTCTGCTGCCCCTGCCGCAGGCTGCGGCTTTGTTGGCGCTGGTGGGGGTGGACGTCCTGATTGGCATGCATGCTGCCGTTGTTCAAACCGGCAACGAAGTCCTACATCTGAAGCCGTACGTAATCAGCGGTCTCTTGACCGTTCCCGCCGCCTATCTCCTGGGCCGTCGCTACGGCGTCTGGGGGATTCTGTTTGCCTCCTTCTTTGTGCAGGCGTTGTTCAATTACTGGCGCACTCCAATGGTCTGCTGGCAACGCCTGCGGCAGGATGCTCACCCGTCAGCTGCACCATAGCGGTCTTGCTGAACGATCGATTCAGTTTTCCGGGAGCGACTTTGAAGACTTGCCGGTTCGCCTTAGGATATCGAGCAGGCGCTTGGCGGTTTGTTCGGGAGGCATTTCTGCGATGACGCGCCGGACCGCGCTGGGGGAAAGGCATTCAGCCAGTGGAGGCGTCAGGTCCACTTCGGTGGGCAGATAGACGCCGGTTTCAATGGCCCGTGCTCCGAGATTGCGCACAAAGGCCACGGTTATGTTTGCCGCGTTGGCCAAATGACGTCCCCCAGAGTCTGCACAAAACGCCAGGTCACAGTGGCGAAGAAGGCTGACCATGGAACGGGCATTCAGCCGGCCGGCCAACACATGCGCCCTTGCGAGACCGTAACGGGCTTGAAGGATGCGCCATGGTCGTTCTTCCCCGGCGGTTCCGCAAAGCAGCCAGGTGATCGGAGCGCGGCTCGCGGCTGCCATGACAGCGGCAAACCATTCCGGGGGGATGGCGCCCTGCGCCTGACGGCTGAACGGGAAACAGGCCGCGACGATGTCATTGGGGCCAACGCCTAGTGCCCGCCAGACCTTTTCTCCTTCAGCCGCATCCTCGCGGGAAGGATAAAGCAAGGGGCGCAATGGCCATGAAGCTTCCAAAGCGGACAACTGTGCGACCGCGTCGCGGAAGTAGGCCGGATAGGGCTGGGGAAACCGGATTGAAAGCGGCTGGGTGACCAAACCCGAAAAGCCTTTGTGAACATAGCCGACGCGACAGGGAACACCGGCATACGCGGCTGCCATCAACTCGAACCAGTATCCGCCAGTGTTGTAGCACAACGCCGCGTCCGGTTTGAGTGCAACCAAAGTCCGGGTTATGTCCTGAAAACGCCGGAATCCTTTTTCCGCAATAAGGTGGGTGCTCCGCAAAAAAGGGTTGTGAACCAATGCATCGAGTCCGGCTCTAGATGCCAGCGCATGCCATTCGCAGGCGGGGAAAGCCGTTTTGAGATGCGGCAGGGAGGCGGAAATCCACAGAAGATCGCCCAGATGGTCCGCCCCCAAGAGGACAGCCCGTCGCCAGCGGATGGCTGGCAGAGCGCGGCCGGCGGCCCGGCGGCAGGCCCAACGCGCCAGCAGCGGGCCCATCCATTCGCTGGCGTGGGCGGCCCAAACATGACGGCGGCAACGGATGGTCTGTCGCACGACGGCCATACTTGATCCTAGCCGATAAAGTTGTCAGAGTATGTGAATGGGTGTGGTCCATAAAGCACAAAGTGTCTTCCCGCGAAGGGGGATAAGATGACGCAGACGCTGTCTCCGGCAATACGGCGTCATGTTGCCGAGTGGACGGTCCTGGTGGTAGCCGTTTTGCTTTGTGTAGCCCTCTTGTCCGTGCATTGGCAATACGGCCAGCAAGGATTGGTTGTGGTTCTGTTGCCCGTTCTGATTGGGATATGGATTTTTTTTGCCCGTGAAGCCTGGTGGGTGATGGTGCCGGCGGTTGTGAGTGCGGGGGGGGTATTCTATTTCGGTTTTCGCATCTATCCGCACGAAATCGGTATGGTGGTCAGCCTGTTGCCGTTGGTGCCTGTGGTGGCCGTGCGTCGCAATGTGCTGATTCGTAGGACGCGCCTGCCACGCTGGGCGTATGCCCTTCTCTTCTATCTCGGAGCGCATTTCGCGTTCAGCGCGTATTTGTGCCGGCTGGAGGGGTTGCCCGGGTTCGGAACAATGTTTCGGGTGTACGTGAGGGGTTTGTGGCCGCTGATATTTGCCGTGCCCTTTTTTGCGTACGGGTCCAGCCGCTATCTCAAGCGCGCGCTGGCGGCCATCTATGCGACCGCCTTGATCCGTTCGACGCTGGGCGCCTTGGGCTACTTTTTCCCCGCCATCTTCATGGTGCCCGTCATCAACTACGTGGTGCCCGGCGTCTATACGGGAGGAATCGAGTTGCGCGAATCGGCATTGTGGCTCCTTTTCGCCAGCATGGCCTATCTCAGCATGGTCCGTCGCCCGTTTTGGGTTGCCGTGAACCTTGCCATGGTGGTGGTCTGCGGTTGGTTCGTGCTGTTGGGTGGCGGGCGGGTCAGTCTTGGCATGTTCTTTGTCGCGCCATTGTTGTGGGCCGTTCTGGAGCGGCGATGGGTATTATTGCTCGGGGGCGCGTTGCTGCTCGCCTCCGTGGTGATGACGCTGAATGTCCGTCCGGACATGGTCTACCGTTTCCCGGCACGTGTTCGGCGCACGCTTTCAATTGTCATCCTCAAGAGTCCCTATCAAGACGTGCATCGTTTGGTGGAGGGCAGCGACGAGTGGCATCAAAGATTGGCCGTTTTAGGCGCTCGGAAATGGCTCTCCTCCCCCGTTTCGTTTTTGTTGGGCAATCGCGTTTATCCTTTCGATGAGGAGTTTAAGTCCCTGACCGCCTCGATGGATGTGAAGCTTCGCGTGGCGGCAGACCTGGGTTATTACGAGTCAGGGCTATGGACGGTGCTCGCCGTCATCGGCCTGGTGGGGGCATGGCTTTATGTGATGCTTTTTATAGTGCTTTTACGGGAACCGGCCGCCGCGCTTTGGCGTCGCGGCATCCGGGATCATACGGACGCGTTTGCCTTTCTCGCGGTGGTGAGCCTGGCGGTCTGGCTTTTATTCTCGTGGATCGCAGGGCATTTCCCCAGCGAGCAACTGCTCCTGGCGCTCATCGCTCGGGCCGCATACGATGACCGACAAGCCGCTTCCATCTGACGTTGTGGCCGCGCCCCGCCTTCCCCGCCCCGGTGTGGCGCGTCTGCTGTCAGCCTGGACTTTGGCCTTGCTGATTCCCGCCGCGCGTTGGCGAACAAGGAAGCGCAAAGACGCCCGGTTTGGACGAGTGGTCCTGCTTTTCGAGCCGTTTGGCATGGGCGACATCATCTCGCTGCAGCCGCTGGTTCGCATTCTGCGGGAAAAGGGTTACGAGGTTCGCTTTGCGGCTCGTCCGGAGTGGCAACCCATTCTTGCGCCGTGGGTCCATACTTGGATTGCTTGTGACGCGCCATGGGCCCGCTACACGCGTGCAGACAAATACGCTTGGTCCGCTTATCGCCGGCCGGCACACCGCGAGTTCATCCGGCGGTTGAGGGACGAAGCGGATGGCGTCATTGGCCTCGAACCGCGCGGCGATGTGCGCAGTTTGTTGTTGCTGCACTGGGCCGGATGCGCCGAGGTAGCCAGCCCGCCGCGATATCTGGGGACGCGGTTGGCTGTGCCGCCGTGGGCGTCCCGTAGAGTTCCTTTGCGAACGCGGGCTCGACGATGGGAGCAGAATCTTCAACTGCTCGTTGCCCTGGGGGAAACGCCGCCCGCCTCATGCGAGGCCCCGCGTCTGGAACACCTGCGGCCGGCGCGAGAGCCCGGTGGTTCTGCCCGCATCGGCTTCGTGCCGCTCTCGCCGTGGGCGCCAAAACAATGGCGGCCGGAACGCTGGGTGGCCCTGCGGGAACGCCTCGTTCAAGCCGGCTTTGAGGTCGTTGGCTTGTGCGGGCCTGGCCAGACGGCGGCGGCGGAAGCAGCCTTGGGAGGCGCCGTCAGGGTAACCCCGTGCCCATCAGTTCCTGCCTGGGCCGAAAAGATGACGGACTGCAGGGCGGTGGTTTCCGTGAACACCGGGCCGATGCATCTGGCCGATGCGCTGGGCATTCCTCTGGTGGTGCTGGAGGGATCAAGCGTCCTGCCGTTGTGGGCTCCATCCGGTCCCGCCAGCCGCGTTGTGCATCACCAGCCGCGATTTCCCTGTGCGCCCTGCTGGCAGGTGGGCCGGCGAACGCGCTGCGAGACGCGTTGCATGGAGGCCATAGGCGTGGACGAAGTGCATGCCGCGCTGATGGATGTGCTGGCTTTCCGATCCGAGGCCGTGGATCTGCGGGACGCGATGCCATGAAGGAACTGGTCTCCCATCTGGTACTGGGGATTCGGGTGTGTGCCACGGATTATGAGGGGGCCACGCGGCGAATCATCGAGGCCGCCCGGCAACGTGAGCCGCTCGCTGTGTCCGCCCTTGCGGTTCATGGTTTGATGACGGGGGTTCTCGATGCGGAGCAACGCTACCGGCTCAATCATCTCGATCTTGTCCTGCCCGACGGACAACCGGTTCGATGGGTGCTCAATTCACTGCATCAGACCGGCCTCAAGGAAAGAGTGTACGGCCCGGCGCTGATGCTGCGCCTTCTGGAGGCCGCAGCCGCTGCCGAGCTGCCGGTCGGCTTTTTCGGGGCAACGCCGGCGACCCTGCAACGGCTCGCCCAAACCATGAGCCGGCGCTTTCCGGGCTTGTGTGTCGCGGGAACGTGGCCATCCCAATTCCGCGCACTGTCCGAAGCGGAAGATGCCGCTTTCACGCGAACCATAATGGAAAGCGGAGCAGCCATTGTGTTGGTCGGATTGGGTTGTCCGCTCCAGGAGATCTGGGTGTATGAACATCGGAACCGATTGTCCATGCCGCTGGTGGCGGTGGGGGCTGCGTTCGATTTCCTGGCGGGGGTCAAGGCACAAGCACCGGCGTGGATGCAGCAGGCGGGATTGGAATGGCTGTTTCGGCTTCATCGCGAGCCAAGACGACTATGGCGGCGCTATCTCTTTCTCAACCCATTGTTCCTGGTTCTATGGGCCGCCCGGCAATGCGGATGGCGTGGGCTTGATGTCAGCGAGGGGCGGCCGCCCCGAACCCTCCGCCGGCCGGGTTAAGCGCTGGGCAGGGCCATCGCATGAGGACGGATACATTTCTGAAAGCGATCGGTTGGGCGGAGCGACACGAACGGGTTTGTTGGGGCATCGCCGTGGCGCTGCTCCTCCTTTCGGCCGGTTTGGTTGTCTGGGAGCGAGGCGCGGGGCTGCGTTACCCGGATGAACGGGACTATTGGACGATTGCGCGAAATCTTGTGGAACAGAGGCGATACAGCCTGGACGGCGTTCATCCAACCGCGCAGCGGCCGCCCGTTTATCCCTTTGTGCTGGCGGCCGTGCGGTGGATGGGCGGCGACGTTGCCGCGGCCAAGCTCCTTAATGTCCTGTGGCTGGGATTGACGGCGGTCGCAATCCGAGTGTTTTTCTTGAAGACCGGCCGAGCGCGCGCCAGTTGTTTTGCGGCGTTGTTCATGCTGTTGTATCCGATGTTTCTGTACACCGCAGCCACCCTGTATCCTCAGACGATGGCTGGCTTGCTGCTGACCGTGAGCGCCGCCACCCTGTATTTCAATGGCGGTGGCGCATGGAAGACGATAGGCGGGAGCGCGGCTTTGGCTGCCTTGGTATTGACCGCGCCGGTTTTTGCCTTCATGCTGCCTGTGGCGGGGGTCGCTTTGTTTCTTGCCTTTCCCGCGCGGACGGCTTGGAAGCGCTTGGCGATACTGTGTATTGTCTTCGTAGCGATCGTGACGCCTTGGGCTGTTCGCAATGCGCGTGTGTTCGGCGCATTCATCCCCATCGCGACGCTTGGGGGCTTCAATTTGCTGCTCGGCAACTCGGAGCATGCCACGCCGTTTTCAGGTGCGGCAACGGACATTTCCGCGTATGCACGCGCGGCAGACCTGTATGGGCTCAACGAACCGGAACGGGACGCCTTCTACCGCCAAGCCGCGCTAAACTGGATACGGCGACATCCCGTGAAGGCGCTCAAACTGTACACGGGAAAAGTCCTGCATCATTTTCATTTTCGAAACAGGCTGGTGACCCAAGCGGAACAAGCACGATGGAGAGACCTTTTGCTGCTGGCTACCTACTATCCTCATCTGGGGTTGCTGGCGTTTCGCATGTTGCGTCGGAAGGATCCGTTTGAGCCGTGGGAAGTCGCTTTTCTTTTTCTCTACTTCGGTTTCGCCCTGGTAAGCGGCTTGGCCTTCACGCGCTTGCGGTTTCGCGTGCCGCTGGATTGCCTCCTGCTGATGGTGTCGGCTCGTACGGCGGAGGGGCTTGTTCGTCGCTCTGCGCAAATGCGCTCGCCTGAAAAATTGTTTTGGCTGTAATATTTGCGAGATGGGAGTCGGAAACAATCTTACGAGAGCGCCCGGCAACACCAAGGCTATTGCGCGCGAAGCGGCCCTTTGGGCGGCGATCGTTGGGCTGTTAGCGTGGCTGTACCTCTGGAACGGCAATGCCGAGGAAGTCCATGCGCATGGCCGTTCGGCGTGGAAATGGTTGACCAGCCGATGGGGTGTCGGCGGCAACGTGTCTCATGGCTGGCTGATTATCGTCGTCAGTGCCGGTCTTGTCGTCCGACTGTGGTTTCGACGTGAGCTTCCTTTCGCCGAAGCCCGCCCCAGCGCGTGGGGATTGGCAATAATTGGCGCGGCTATGGGGCTTTATTTCCTCGGCATTATGGCGCAGCAAACCCGCGTTACGTTGGTTTCCTGGATCTTGCTGCTCTGGGGCATTCCGCTGTACCGCTATGGGTGGCCCATGGGTCGGCGTCTTGCCTTTCCTGTCGCGTATTTGTTTTTCGCCCTTCCATTTGGTTTTCTTGATGCGCTCACGTTCCCTCTGCGTTTGGTGGTAAGCGCCGTTGCCGCGGCCGTGCTGAACGGTCTTGGCATTCCCGCGGCCCGCGCAGGGACAGCCATTTACTCGAACGCGGGCAAAGGATTCAACCTGGAAGTGGCGGATCCTTGCAGCGGACTTCATTCGCTGCTGGCGCTGGCGGCCTTGGCCGCACTGTACGCTTATTTGACGGAAACCAAGGCTTGGCGGCAATGGGCGCTTTTTGTGTCCTGTGTTCCCATCGCCATGGCCGGCAACGCGGTGCGAATTCTTACCATTGCCATCGTGGCGCGTTTCTGGGGGCAGGAACTGGCGGTGCGTTATTATCATGATTATTCGGGATACGTCTTTTTTACGGTGTCCTTCTTGTTCTTGATGGGCACAGGTCGTTTGCTGAATGTTGTTCAAAAGACAAGGATTGTGCCATGGCGCCCTTCTGTCATAGCCGGCCCCTCCTGATAGCGGTGGTGATTCTCGGTCTTGCGGCGGTTTTGGTTGTGACTTTGCCGGAGGTGCCGGCTGCGGGCGAACCGGGCGTGCGCACGGACATGCCCGCCCGTATCGGGCGGTTTCGAGGCGAGCGGATTCTATATTGCCAAAATCTGCAGTGCCTGCGAACGTACAGCGACTCGGACCATCCGCCAACAAATTGTCTTTCCTGTGGAGCGGCGCTGGATGAGGTGTCTCCGGCCGAGCGCATGTCCCTTCCGCCGGATACGCGTATTTTCAAACGCCGTTATACCGATGGGGGCGGCCGATTGTTTTACGTCTCCGTTGTTTTAACCGGAGCGGACCAACGCAGTATTCATCGGCCCCAGCAATGTTTGCCGGCACAAGGCTACGTGATCGCCCGCAGTCGTCGCCTTTCTCTCCCCGAGGGGGCTCGCCCCCTTGAGTTCAATTTGCTGGAAGTGCGGGATGGAACGGCGGCGCGACGCGAGGTTCGGCGTCCCCTGTTGTTTGCATACTGGTATGTGGGGCTCGGACGGGAAACGCCATCGAACGGCATGCGGTTGCTCTGGACCGCCACGGATCGGCTGTTTCATCGGCAGGCAAACCCGTGGGCATACGTGGCGGTGTTGACCGACGATGGCCCTGGCGCGGAGGAGCAGTTGAAAGCGTTCCTGGTGGAGTTGCGCGCAGCGCTGGTCCGGCTGTGAAGCCCAGCGGCTCACGAGGCCCCTCTGCCGAAAAGCACCGAATTCAATGTCCGAAGAAGTATTTTGAAATCCATCATCAGGCTCTGGTTGCGCAAGTAATAGATGTCCAGAATACACATGTTCTGAAAACTCAACTCGCTGCGGCCGGAAATCTGCCAGAGACATGTCAGCCCCGGCAATCCGCCGTGCCGGTCATAGTGCCAGTCCTCGTAGTAGTTCTCGAAGTCCCGACGCGGCAGCGGCCGCGGCCCGACAAGGGTCATGTCGCCGCGCAGCACATTGAAAAGCTGTGGCAGTTCATCCAGACTAAACCGGCGCAGGAACCGGCCGAGCGGCGTGACGCGCGGGTCGTTGCGCATTTTGAAAAGGGCGTCTCCGGCCTCGTTGAATTTCTCCATCTCCGCTTGCATTTCTTCAGCGCGGTCGCGCATCGTGCGGAATTTGATCAGGCGAAACGGACGCCGGTTGATGCCGATACGATCCTGTATGAAGAAGACCGGCCCAGAGCTTGTCAGGCGGATGAGCAGGGCAATGACGAGCATCAGAGGAGAAAGCACCAGGAGAGCGAAGACCGCGCCCACAAGGGACAAGGCTCTTTTGGCGGCAAAATACACGGGAGGGGAAGGGCGGGAAAAATGAATGAGCGGTGTTTCCATGACGGTGTCCACTGGTAGCCGGGCTTCCGTCAGCAACACGTTCATCCGATCGGTCAACACCTTAACCTCCACGTCCAGCGTCTCCGCCAGCTCCAATACGCGGGTGATTTGCGCCAGCGTCATGCCTTTTTCGGCCAGAATAATCATCCGGGCGTTTTGCCGCTTTACGGCGTTTCTCAGATCCTCCAACAACCGTTCGATCGGTTGTCCGGCGTTCCATGCGATCTGTTCGGCCACGTGCAACCCGTGCGGTCGATGGGCGCTAATCCAACGCAGCAAATAAGGCGCTTCTCGATCAGTTCCCGCCAGAACGGCGGGATGATCATCCAGCCGGAAGCGCCGCAACAGTTTTTCCGTCCACCCGCGGAACAGGATGCACAAGACGGTGTTGATAAGGAGTGCCGTCGCAAACATGCTGCGCGGGTGGAACTGATTACGCGTCAGGTAGAAGTAGCCGTAGAAGATCAGCAGCGCCACTAGATTTGCCCGCAGGACGTTGGCCGCCGTCACACGCCGCCGAAGATGGCGGGCGCCGGCATAGAGGTCGCAGTAACCATAGAGAAACGTGAGGGCAACGATCATGAAGAAGACGATCCGGGGGCCGCTGCCGATGTAGAACTCGCGGAAGCTGTCGTCCAAGACGCCGGTTTCGCGCACGCCCAGCCAACGGTTCAAGCGGGTAAAGAATGCATCCCCCCACTCGCTATCGAAGCGGAGATAAAGTGTCGCAAGGTACGACGTCACCACCGCCAGCACGTCGCTCAGGAACAAAGCCAACCCGAGACGGAACCTGCGTTCTCGAACGATGACGGCCATGCCTTGTCCCCAGCGTGAGACGTTTCACTTCCGGCTGTAAGCGAGCACCTTTTGAAAATCGTGCCGCAGGAAACCCGTATGCTCAAGCCTTTTTCTCTTCTTCGCCGTGCCAAAGGCGGCCAAAGCATCCAAGATTGACATGGCCACCCGAATCCCTATCATGCGGCACGATTCGGGGGGGCGCCGGGCCGAGAAGGCGAGATAGCTCAGTTGGTAGAGCAGCGGACTGAAAATCCGCGTGTCGTCGGTTCGATTCCGACTCTCGCCACCACCTTTTCAGAACCGCTTCGACGGCCATGATCTTTTGCGCGGGATTGCCGAACTCCTTTATTTGCATAGCGGAAAATAGTCGTGAGCGATGAGCGCGTCGCTCTTTGTCGTTCATCGGCATCCTGTGACGCCCTCGGTGAGCCCGTCGTTACACATCGAGATTTGTACCCGATTTGTGGGCGGCGAATGAATGATGCCGGCCGCGATGCTGAGCTTGCGCTTCCTATCTCGCGCGCCACGCGAAAATATATTGTTGCAGAGTTGCGCAACAATGCGCTATAGTAGCCGCCATGAACACGGAAGAGTTCCAGGCGCGGGCACGGGTGATGAAGGCGCTGTCGAGTCCGGTGAGGCTGATGATCGTGGACGAGTTGAGTCGGGGCGAGCGGTGCATGTGTGAACTGCAGCCGATGTTTCCGATGAATAAGTCCACGCTCTCGCGGCACGTGACGGCCCTCAAGAATGTCGGGATCGTAAGCGAGCGACGGAAAGGAGCGCGTTGTTTTCTGAAGCTGGAAACGCCCTGCATCCTCAATGTGTTTGAATGCACGATGGGCGTAATCCGGGCCGAGGCCAAACGGCATGCCAAACTGGCGAAGTAGGGGATTCTCTCGCTAAGACGCAAAGGACGCAAAGAATGGTCTTCCCGGGAGAACTTGGCGCTTTGCGAGATATCCCCGGATCCTGTGACCACATCGAAAGGGTCTAATCCGTGAACGAAGAGAATCGGAAAGAACTCAAGATATTGGGTTGGCTGATTGGATTGTTTGCAGTCCTGTATTACCTGCCGGCTGAAGCGCCGCGTTTCCAAGGCGCCTTGATTGAGGCTTTCAAACTGGCCAAGTGGTATGCGCGGGAGCATGTGCTGCTCTGTCTGATTCCCGCTTTTTTCATCGCCGGAGCCATCGGCGTGTTCGTCAGTCAGAACGCGGTGATGAAGTACTTCGGGCCGAAGGCGTCGAAATGGCTCTCCTACTCGGTAGCATCCGTCTCGGGCACCATCCTGGCGGTTTGTTCCTGCACCGTTCTGCCCCTTTTCGGGGGCATCTACATGCGCGGCGCGGGCTTGGGGCCGGCCATCGCGTTTCTTTACTCCGGCCCGGCGATCAACGTACTGGCAATCGTGTTAACGGCGCGGGTGCTGGGCTGGCAATTGGGCGTGGCGCGGGCCGTCGGCGCGGTGGCATTCAGCGTGGTCATCGGGCTGCTGATGCACCTGATCTTCCTCAAGGAGGAAAGGGCGAAGGCGGCGAAGCCACAAGAAGTGTATGTCGGCGATGACGAAAAGGGCGAACGTCCGCTGTGGCAGGTGGCTCTCTACTTCTTCTCGATGGTTGGCATCCTGGTGTTTGCCAACTGGGGCAAGCCGATGGAACAGCAGGGCGTCTGGTATGCGATCTACCATGCCAAATGGGTCGTCACGGCGCTCTTCGCGGTGCTCATGGGGGCTTGCCTGTGGCGATTCTTCAAGGTGCGGCTGGCCTGGATTTTCTTGGCGGCGGGTCCGGCGGTGGTCCTGGCCATCGCGTTTCCGGGGTATCCGGTGGCCTCCTTCGCAGCCGGGTCGGCCGGGTTAGCCGGTCTGACGTTCTTCGGCGGGGCGGAACTGAAGGACTGGCGCGATCAGACCTGGGGTTTTGCGAAGCAAATCCTCCCGCTATTGTTCGGTGGCGTGCTGGCGGCCGGGTTCTTCCTGGGCAGTCCGGAGGGCAAAGACGCCGGCATCGTGCCGAATATCTGGATTCAGGCGCTGGTGGGCGATTCTCCCTCCGCCCTTCTCTCTCTGCTCTCCGGCGACGGGAGTCAGGTGCCGGCTTGGCTGGCCTTGATCTGGCCGGTATGGACCAACTTCTTCGCCTCGCTTGCCGGCGCGCTGATGTATTTTGCGACGCTGACGGAGGTGCCGATTCTGCGGGGTCTATTGGACAGCGGCATGGGACAGGGCCCCGCGTTGGCCCTCCTGCTGGCCGGTCCCGCTCTTTCACTGCCAAATATGCTGGTGATCAATTCGATTCTCGGCCCCAAGAAGACGCTGACCTTTGTCGGGCTCGTAGTGGTCATGGCGACCGTCACGGGGATCGTGTTTGGGGCCATCGTGAGATAAGCGGGCGGAGAAGCGGAAATGATGGAAGGTTGGAAGAATGGCATGATGGTGAAGCGCGCAAGAAGTGCAGATCGGACGCCGTTTCGAAGCGCGATGCCGACCACACTGATCGGGAAAGCCCGACGACGAAGGCATTGCCCAGTATTCCACCATTCCATTATGCCATGCTTCCTTGGGCTGTTCCTGGCCGTTGTTTCATCGGCTCAGGACAACGAAGCTCCCCGCCGGCTTTCCCTGAAGGAGGCCTTGGCCATTGCCCTGGAGCAGAATCCTGACGTGGCCGAGGCGCACAGCCGGCTGGCGGAGGCGGAGGCGCGGCTGCGCATCGTGCGGGCGGGCGGGCAACCGACGCTGAAAGCGCGCGGCGCCTACGACCACTGGACCGAGGACCAGCGGCTCCTGCCGGCCACCAAGAACGGCGAACCCGGCGTGTTCGGGCCGCAGGTTCTTGGGGCTGAACTGGTGGCGACAATGCCGTTGTATACTGGCGGGCGTGTGTCCGCCGAGACGGATGTCGCGGGCTGGGGCCGCAAAGCGGCAATGGAACAGTTTGCCCGGGCGCGGGAATTGCTGGCCTATCAGGTCACCGCCCTGTTCTACGGACTGCTGGCGCAGGATGAGGTGTTGCGGTCGCTCGAAACCGTGGTACACGCCATGGACGAGCAACAGCGCAGTGTTCAGGCCCTGGTTGATGCGGAGAAAGCAGCGCGCGTGGACCTGCTGCGGGCCAACGTCCGGCGGGCCGAGTTGTACGAACGCCAAGTGCGGGAGAGAAGCAATCGCGCGGTGCAGCAGCGCGCCTGGGCGGCGCTGCTTGGACTGGGCGACACCGCGGCGCCGGAGGCGCAGGGCAAATTGCAGATGAGCGAGGTTGCCGCCTGTCCTGACGCGGCGGAATGCATGAAGAAGGCTCTCGTCCAGCGGGCGGATTACCGCGCCGCACTGGCCGCCGTCTCGGCCGCCGAGGCCGGCGTGCGGGCGGCCCGCGCCGGCTACCGGCCCACCGTCGCGGCGCAGGCTTCGTATGGCGTGCGCTGGATGCCGGATCCGTCGGATCAGACCGAGGCGACCGATGACCAGGTGGAGGTCGGCCGTGCCGGTGTGGTGCTTGAGGTCCCCCTTTTCGACGGACGGCTGACCGGCGCCAAGGTAGCGGAACAGGCGGCGCGTCTGCGCGGAGCGCAGGAACGTCTGCGCAAGCTGGAATTGCAGATTCGCTTTGAAGTGGAGACGGCCCTGTCTGACATCGCTGCCGCGCGCGAGCGGGTCCGGACGGCCGAACAGGCGGTCGGCCAGGCCGAAGAGAGTTTTCGGATCATGAAGGAAAAATACGACCTGGGCAAGGGTACCATGACCGATGTGCTGGACGCCCAGACAGCCCTGGTTACGGCTCAGACCAGCTACGCGCGCGCGCTGGCGGATCTGGCGGTGGCGGAGGCGCGGCGCAAACTGGCCGTGGGAGAAATATTACCATGAGAAAGAATGGAATGTTGGAACGATGGATTGCTGGAACGAGGGGTGTGCGGCGTGATCGTTGTATGATCCGGCGCATCTTTCTATTATTCCAGTATTCCATCATTCCAGTCCTGTCCCTTCTCCTCGCTGCCGGTTGCGGCCGGGGCAAGTCCGATGCGGGCGCGCAAGCCCCGAAGCCTCTGCCGCTGGTTCAGGTGGTTAAGGCAGAGAAGCGCGATCTCTCGAAGACACTGACCTATACCGGTTCCGTGGAGCCTGTGAAAGTGGCCCGGATGGCGTCGCCGGCGGAAGGTCCCATCGTGGAGTGCACGGTCCGGGAGGGCGATTTTGTCAAGAACGGTCAGATTCTAGTGAAAGTGGGGCGCAGCCGCATAGCTGAGGCGGGGCTTGAGGCGGCCCGGGAGGAACTCCGGCGGCAGGAGGCGGAGTTCAAGCGTGTTGAGCAACTGGTCAAGAGTGGCTCACTGCCCGGCGAACAACTGGACGCCGCGCGGTCGAATCTGAAGCGCGCCGAAGCGCAGGTTGCGGCCATGGAGACGGGCACGAGCGACTATGAGATCGCGGCGCCGTGGGATGGGGTGGTGTCGAAGGTCTGGGTCTCCGAAGGGAATTATGTCTCGCCGCGCGCGCCGTTGGTGGAGCTGTACGAGCCGGCAAGTCTTGTCGTTCGGATGTCTATTCCGGAGCAGCATGCCCTCGCGCTCCAAACGAATCAACCGGTTAGCGTTACTCTCGACGCCTATCCGAACAGGCGTTTTGCGGGCAAAATCGTGCGTTTGTATCCGGAACTGGAACGCACGACTCGCACCTTGACGGTAGAAGCGGTGTTGTCGGACGACGTGAAACTCCTGAGCGGCATGTTTGCCCGGGTGGACGTGGCGGTCCGGACGCTGCCCAACGCCGTTGTGGTGCCGGAGAGCGCTTTGGTGGTGCTGCCCAATGGGGAGACGGTTGCGTTCGTGCTGGAAGGGGAGAAAGCCGTTCGGCGCAAGGTCAACGTCGCGTTGGAGGCGGGCGAAGCCGTAGGCGTCGAGAGCGGAATTCAGGCTGGCGAAATGGTGATTACCCGCGGAAACGAAGCGTTGAAGGACGGCGCGACAGTTCAAGTCATGGGGCAGAAGAAAAAAGCAGGCAGCGGACCAGGCGGCACAATGGAGGCGGCTCCCGCCCGCGGACAAACCGACTCAGCGACCGGAACAGGCAAGCCGACATCATGAAAATTACGGAGATCAGTGTAAAACGCAAGGTAGCCATGACGGTGCTGACGGTCGCCGTCATTGCCTTAGGTTTTTTCTCCCTGCCGCAACTGGATGTGGACTACCTGCCGGACATCACCTATCCGATGGTGAAAATCCACATCTGGTGGCGGGGCGCCACGCCTGAGGAGATCGAGACGAACATTGCCGATCCGCTCGAGCGCGCCATGGCCACAGTGGACAACCTCGACTACCTCGATTCGTCATGTATCGAGGGCATGTACACGCTGCTGGTGAACTTTCGCTACGGGGTCAACGTGGATGTGGCCTATCAGGACGTGATGGCGATCATGGGGCGCGTCAATCGCCGCTTGCCGGACGATATTGACCCTCCAGTGGTCATTAAGGCCGACCCGTCGCAGTTGCCTGTTATGGAGGTCACGCTCGCGTCTGATCAGCGAAGTTTGGTGTGGCTGCGGGACTGGGCGGACAACTGGCTGGTGGATCGCCTGTCCGCTGTTCCCGGCACGGCCGGCGCCGAGGTGGTCGGGGGAGTCAAGCGCGAAATTCGCGTCCACCTCGACCCGGAACGGCTGAATGCCTACGGCATTTCTCCGGACAAGGTCGCCGCGGCATTGCGCGACGAAAACCGGCAGATCTTTGCCGGCCGGGTTACGGTCCAAACGCGGGAGATCATCGCCCGCACCATGGGCGAGTTCGAAAATCTCGACGAAATTCGCAACACGGCCATCGCACGCGGCAAGAACGGCGAGCTCGTTTATGTGCGCGACGTGGCCACGGTCGAAGATTCGCACGAGGAAATGCGGGTCATCACCCGTTTCAATGGCCGAGCGTGCGTGAAGGTGAATGTACTCAAGCAAGCCGAAGCGAACACGGTCCGCGTGGCCCAGGGCGTCAAGGACAAACTGGCGGCCTTGCGCGCGGAAATTCCCGAGGATATCGAGATCGGCGTGGTCGAGAATCAGGGCGACTACGTGATGGGAGCCATTCTGAGCGTGCGGGATTCGGCCATTCTTTCCGCCATTCTGGTCGTCCTGGTGATCTATCTGTTTCTCGGGCATTGGCGACAGGTGGCGGTCATGCTGGTGGCCTTGCCGGTGACGCTGCTGGCCAATTTTTCCCTTATGTACGTCGCCGGCTTTTCCTTGAACCTCTTTTCCCTGGGTGGACTGGTGGTGGCGCTGGGCGTCATCCTCGACAATTCCACGGTGGTTTTGGAGAACATCACCCGTTTGAAACATCAGGCGGAAATCCTGCGACACGAGACGCCCGCTGATGTGGTCGCCAAGGGAACGTCGGAAGTCGGGCCGGCGATTGTGGCGGCGACCCTGACGTTTCTGGGCATCTTCCTGCCATTCCTTATCGTGCCGGGGCTCGCGTCCCTTCTGTTCAAGGAACTGGTGCTGGTCATCGCGTTCATCGTGCTTCTTTCTCTTTTGGTCGCCGTTACTCTGACCCCCTTCCTCACCGACCTGCTGGTGGCGCGGGCGCAGCCGAAGGGCCGGAGTCGCGGCCTGGCTGCCGCGTTCGATTTGCTGGTGGATCGAATGACCGCCGGCTATAGCGCCCTGCTGGGCGGGGCCATGAAAGTGCGATGGCTCCTGCTGGTTCTCTTCTCCCTGTTGTTCGTGGGCGGATTCTGGCTGGCCAGGCAGACCGGCTCGGAATTTCTGCCGAAGGTGGACGACGGTCGTGTGATGGTGAAGCTCAAGATGCCCGCGGGGACGGCCGTCGGTGAAACCGACCGGATTCTTGCCTCCGTGGAGGAGCAGGTCAAGGGACTGCCGGAAATCGAGAGCATTTTCACCATGGCGGGCGGTAGAGTGTGGGGGCTTGCAACCTACGAGATCGCAGAAGAAGGTGAAGTGGATATTCAACTGGTGCCGAAAGCCAAACGCTCCATAACGACCGCCCAATTCGTCGAAAAGATCAAGCCGATGGTTAAGAAGGCCATGGCGCCCGGCGCCAAGCTGCCCGTCATGCAGATGAAGATCAAGGGGATTCGCCAGATCGGACTGCAGGATGTCGAAGTCAAAATCCAGGGTTCGGAAATCATGCCGATCTACGAGTTCGCCAAGCAGGTCGCCGGCAAACTCAGCGAGACCCCCGGCCTGAGCGGCGTGAACATTTCGATGGATATGACGAAACCCGAATACCGAGTTTACGTCGACCGGGCTCGCGCATCGGCGCTCGGCATTCCGGTGGGGAAGGTGGCTTCCACGCTTCGGGGATTGGTGGGGGGCGTCGTTTCGACCGAGTACCGGGATCGGGGCGAATACTACGACATCCGCGTGATGGTTCCCGAGCCGGCGTTGGCGTCCAAGGAGGACGTGGAGAACCTTGTGCTGGAGTCGCGCGAAGGCCGCGCCATTCGGGTGCGCGACATTGCCGAAGTCCGCCGTGCCGTCGGTCCCGTGGAGATTGCCCGCGAAAACCAAATCAAGCAGGTCATTGTGCGGGCGGATTCGTCAGGGGTAAGCGTGGGAGAGGCGGTTCGCCGGGCGGAGTCTGCCGTGGCCTCGCTCCAGCGTCCACCGGGCGTCAGCTTTGCCATGGGCGGACAAGCCCAGATGATGGAGGAAAACCGGCGGACAATGTCGCTGATCCTGGGATTTGCCGTGCTGTTCGCGTATGTGGTGCTCGCCATTCAGTTCGATTCGTTCCTGCTGCCCGTGCTGGCGATGGTGAACATCCCGTTTGCGCTGACGGGCGCTTTCGGAGCGTTGTACCTGTTTCACATTCCCATCGGCGTCACGGTGATGATCGGCCTCGTCGTCATGATGGGCGGCATTGCCTCCCAGGGCGTCGTGCTGCTCACGCTGGCGGAAGAATACCGCCGTGAGAGGCTGCCGCCCCTGGAAGCCGCAAAGAAAGCCGCGCCCATCCGGTTGCGGCCCATTTTGATAACTCAGTTGACCACGGTGCTCGGCCTGCTGCCGTTGGCGCTCAACCTGGGCGAAGGTGGCGACATGCTCAAGCCCATGGCCATCGCCGTGATCGGCGGCTTGCTGTATTCGCTGTTGTTGACGTTGTTCTTCCTGCCGGCGGCCTATGGGGTGTGTATGCGCCACAAGGCCGGAGGCGTCCGATGAAAATGGTGAAACTCGACATGGAAGGTTCGGGACCGCCGAAGGGTGGAGTGGCCGTTCACATGCTGTTGGACCAGGACATTGTCAAAGTCCGTCGTCTCAGGCTCGCCTCCGGCGCACGAATTCCGCCCTGCCGGATGCGCGATGACGTGGTGTTTGTCGTTCTGGAAGGAAGCGTGACATTCTGCGCGGAAACGGAGAAGGCGCGGGTTGTGGCGCCAGGCGCCGTCTTCATCCCCGGCGGTTCCACAACGCGCAGTATGCAGGCCGCCGAAGCATCGTTGGTTATCGCCGTGCTTTGTCGGTGCAAGCCTGGCCGACGCAAGATCGAAAAGGGGAGAAACGAGCCATGACCTTGCTGTGGATCATAGCAGGCGTAGCCCTCCTTGCGTCTCTCCTTGCCGACCGGCGGAAAACCCTAGCGGCGATAGTGAAAGGCTTGAGGATATTCTGGAGCATTTTTCCGCTTTTGTGCGGGGTGCTTGCGCTGGTGAGTCTGACGCTTGCGGCTGTAACGCCGGAAATGCTTCGCCCTGCGCTCTCCGGTTCGGGACCGGGGCCGTTTTTCGCGGCGATCGGGATCGGCAGCATCGCGCTGATCCCTGGTTTCATCGCTTACCCTCTCGCGGGCATTCTCCGGCAGAACGGCGCCTCAACTCCCGTGCTTGCGGCGTTCATCACCTCTCTCATGATGGTCGGCGTGCTCACCTTGCCGGTCGAGGCCAGGTTCTTCGGTTGGAGGGTGGCGCTTCAGCGCAACGGTTTGGCGCTTGTCGGAACACTTGTCGTTGCTACTGGAATGGCGTGGGTCCTGGCATGAACGGTCTCCGGAAAACAACGCGTGTGGCGGGAAAAACCTGGCCTTGGCTGCTGCTGATCGCGGTCGTCGCTCTCTGGGGATATGGCCGTTTCCGCGGCGATTTCGCCTTCGGCTTGAGGGCGGGGAAGAACCTGTGCGTTTTCTTGATCGAAATGGCATCGGTGCTCCCGGCGATGTTTTTGCTGGTCGGATTATTCGAGGTCTGGGTGCCCCGGAGCGTGGTGGAACGGCATACGGGAGAGCGCGCCGGCGTTGCCGCGATTGCGTGGATGGTTCTGCTTGCCACCGTGCAAGCCGGACCACTCTATGGGGCATTCCCGGTCGCCATGAGTCTATGGGGGAAGGGCTGCGCGCCCCGAAACGTCTTCATCTACCTCGGCGCTTTCTCGGCGATGAAGATTCCGATGCTGACCTTCGAAGTTGCGTTTCTCGGTTGGCGCTTTTCGCTCGCGCGAACTCTGATCACTTTGCCGGTGTTCATCTTCATTGGGTTCGCGATGGAGCGGCTGTTGCCGAGGGCTTACTCGCCGCCGGGTGTCTCGATCCGGCCGCAGACAGAAAAGTTGTGGTTCTGAAACGTAACAGGAGGCGAACTGTGAAAATGAGCGAGGTCAGAAGGAAAGCGAAAGAACTGGGTGTCAAGGGTCAGCGGATGAAGAAGCCCGACTTGATTCGGGCGATTCAGACCGCCGAGGGCAACACCGCATGTTTCGCGACGGGTCGCACCGAATGCGACCAGTTGCTGTGCTGCTGGCGGGAGGATTGTCTGCCGAAGAGCGAGAAGTGATAGGCATGAATCCTGTGGAATTGCGGGAAACCGCCAGACGGTTCCGGACGGCGCTCGGATCGTCCATTTATCCGGTCGGAGTGAAGTTCGCTCTTGCCGACGATACGCGCCTGCCCGGTCAGACAACAGCGCTTTCGGGGCATCGCTACTGCCAGGCGCTCATGAAGGCCCGGCACGGGGCGCACGTCACGCTCGACGCGGAGGGCATCGCCTGCCCGGCCGCCGCGGCCGCGTTTGGCTTCCGGCCGTTGCCCGAAGGCTTGAAGGCTGGGCAGGGTTTGGTGGGCTTCGGCATCGTCGAGCATGCGGCGACCGGAAAGACGATGTTCGAGGGTATGACGACTCTGCCGGAGGGCAAGTTGCAAGCGCTGTATCTCTTCCCTCTCGAAACCGCCGAGCTGGAGCCCGACGTCGTCGTGGTGGAGGACGAAACGGAGAGACTGATGTGGATCGCCCTGGCCTATCTGAACCTGAAAGGCGGTCAGCGCGTCGAGAGCAGCACCGCAATCTTGCAGGCCGCCTGCGTGGACGCCACGCTTATCCCGTATGTCGAGCAGAAATTCAACATGAGTATGGGGTGTTATGGCTGCCGTGACGCCACCGACATCGGCCCGAACGAGGCCATATTGGGATTCCCTTTCGCCATGTTCGAACGCTTGGCGGAGGCGGTTCTCTATCTCAGCCAAAAGGCCATCCCGCGGGCACGCGGCAAGGGCGCTTTGGCACTGCTCGAATCGCGGCGGCAACATCAGTCAGAAAGCAAGGAGCGCGCGGAATGAGTGCGCGGTTGCCGGAGAAATTCGCGACATGGAAAGGGGTGCCGAGAGAGCAGATCGACTGGCATCCGACGATTGATGAAAACAAGTGCACCGGTTGCGGCATGTGCGTGACCAGTTGCGGAAGGGACGTGTTCGGTTATGACGAAGGCAAACGAAAGGCCGTTGTGGCCCGTCCCCTGCAACGCCTGGTGGGCTGCACATCGTGCGAAGCCTGGTGCGTTTTCAATGCGATCGGATTCCCCGACAAGCAGTACGTGCGGGACGTGATTAAGAAAAACAAGATTCTCGTAACGGCCAAGAAACAACTGGAAGAGAAATTGCGCCAGAAATAGGCGCACGCGGGAATAGCTGATGACCCCGACGCCATATTGGATCAATCGCCTCGACCCCGTGATGATCCATGTCCACGGAGACATGGGTATCCGTTACTATGGCGTGGCCTACCTGATGGCGTTTGTGATCGCGGGTCTCCTACTGAGGTACTACTACCGCGCAGGTAAATCGCCGCTGGATACGCATCGGATCGGCACCGCGATGAGCGCGTTGGTTCTTGGGGTCTTGCTCGGTGGCCGGGTGGGATATACGGTTCTTTACGCTTGGCCTGAGTTCGTCCGCGATCCGTGGATGGTGTTCCGCGTCTGGGACGGGGGCATGTCGAGTCATGGCGGGTTTGTCGGCGTGGCGCTGGCCCTCGTGTGGATTTCGCGCCAGGTCAAGTTGCCCGTTCTGGCATTGGGCGATCTGGTGAGTTCGGTCGCGCCGGTTGGCCTGTTCCTGGGCCGCATCGCGAATTTCATCAACGGCGAGCTTTGGGGCAAAGTGAGCACGGTGCCGTGGGCCGTAATCTTTCCGCGAAGTGCTGCGCCGGGAACACCCTACAACCTCATCGCGCCCCGGCATCCCTCCCAGCTTTACGAGGCCGCGCTGGAGGGCTTGGTGTTGCTGGCGTATACACAATGGCGCGTGTGGGGCACGAAGGCGCTGAGGGCTCCCGGTCGACTGACGGGGGAGTTTCTGGCGCTCTATGCGATGGTACGGATTCTAGGGGAGCAGTTCCGCGAACCCGATGCCGGCCTGATGTTTGGAATGAGTCGGGGAGTCTTCTACAGTCTCTTCCTTCTGGGATCTGGGGCGCTGCTGATTGCTTCCACATGGTCCAGTCAAAGGCGAGAGCAGTGTTGTCGGGCAGGGATGGTTCGTCCATGAACATAGAAGCCAAACATGACCATAATGCCTTGGGACGTCGGCTTCTCGGCGCGGGTGACGCTTAGGCGGGAGCGAGAGTGCCATCACAGAAAGATGGCTCAGACAACCATGGCAACGGCAACGAGGAGAGGATGCAAAGTGAAATTGCGCTGGAAACGATCGGCGCGGAGAGGAGAGGCGGAAAATGAGGCGGATGGGTTCGGTTGTTTGCGCGGGATTGGTTGCGGGGATGGCGGCGGCGGGGCTGGCTCAGGACGCGGCCTCTACGGCCCCTTCGCTCGCGGCGTTCGATGAAGAGGTGGCGGTCTGTCGGCGCGTGGTGCGCGAGTACTGCGCGATCGTGCAGAAACTGGCGCCTTTGCCTGTCGCGGACAAGGATCAGCAGGCGGAGGGCCTCAGATTGCTTGCCGACGCGCGCAAACAATGGGCGGCCATTCAGGCGAAATATGCCGCCAATCCACCCGCGGAATATGCGAAGGACAAGACGTTCAAAGCCCGACTGCGCGACTTCGGCAATGCGCTCGAGGACATGGAAAGGGCGCTGGCCGCCGGCGATGCTCGGCGTTCATTTCTGACGTGCGGCTTCGGCTGCAGCCTGTTCGTGCAAATGCACGAACAGAACGGGCTGAACTACGCGCTCGACAAGCTCTTTCACTTGCGGGCGGATATCAGGACAACCGAAGCGGTCATGAAGACCCAGGGACTGGCCGGGGTGCGGCCGCGCATGGCCACCCTGTTGCAGAAGCGCGATGCCGCGCTCCTGGCGCCGCCTCCGTTTGCCTCGGAAAATCCGAAAGCGGCAGCCTACGCCGCTGCCGTTTACGAACTCTCCCGCGCGATGGACCGGCTCGCCCTGGCAGTCGCCGCGGGGGATGTCAAAGAGGTCGAAGAGATTCTGGCGAACGGGCTGACGCTGGTGAATAAACCGTATGGGATAGCACTGTGATAACGTAATATACTGCCCCGCAGCATCATAGGACGGAAATACATATGAACGTTCGAGCTCGCAAAGACGCAAAGGTCGCCAAGAATGCTCGTCCTTGGCGTGCTTGGTGTCTTGGGGAGAGATGTTGATCTAATAGCGGGCATGGGCCCACGTAAAGGAGGACGACAGAAACATGAAGAAGATTCAGATTCTTGGTACGGGCTGTCCGAAGTGCAAGTTGCTGACGGCGAACGCGGAAGCGGCGGTCAAGGCGCTGGGCATCGAGGCGACCATCGAGAAGGTCGAGAAGATTCAGGACATCCTGAAGTTCGGGGTCATGACCACTCCGGCGCTCGTGGTGGACGGGCAGGTCAAGAGCGCCGGGAAGGTGTTGGGACCGGAGGACATCAAGAAGTTTCTGGCGTAGTGGAAGAACGGAATATTGGAAGAATGGAATGAGGGGATGATGGGATGATTGGGCATGGCTGAGCGCAGCGGAAAAAAGGGAGCCTCATTCCACTATTCCATCATTCCAACACAATAGGAGAAACGATGATGACCAAGCAGCCCGGTAATGCATGCGCGTGCGGCGGGGCCCCGAAACTGATTTTTGCGTGTTCGGGGGCGGCGGATGTGGGCGCGATCGCAGACCAGGCGGCGCGCAAATTGACGAAGGACGGCGCCGGCAAAATGTATTGCACCGCCGGTATCGGCGGGCGCGTGTCCGGGATTATGACGACAACCGAATCGGCGGCGCGCATTCTGGTGCTTGACGGTTGCCCGCTCAACTGCGCGAAGAACAGCCTGGAGCAGGCCGGGTTCAAGACGTTTGAACATCTGCAGCTCGCGGAACTGGGCATGGAAAAAGGGCTGACTCCGCCGACGCCGGAGACGATCGCCAGAGTCGCCGCGGCCGCAATGGCGAAACTGGCGGACTGAAGGAATGCGGAGGGATGGAAGGATGAAATGGTGTGGTGATGGAAGAAGAAGAGAACGCGGGTCCGAGCAGGTTTCGGGTCCCATAGTCCCGTATTCCAACATTCCAGCATTTCTTATCAACACGACCGGATGACATGACGCTTCCACTGACATTACCGTCGGCGCAATGTTCTTGCCCGTCCGGCAATCTCTTGCCGTTGATTGTTGCCGGAGTTGCCGTCTGGGGGTTGTGGCGAGTCGCGCAGTGGATGGGGCACTGGTTTGCGAAGCCGCGCAGCCCTCGCCAAGAGGCGTGGTCAAATACAGCGCGGACGGTCATCGTTTTTGGCGTGTTGGCGGTGGTTATCTTGGTCGCTTGGGGTGGGGTAAGTGCCTTGCGCCCTGCGCCGCGTGTGGCGGCGGCCGCGACCGATCGGCCACGCCTGGTCTTTCTCGGGGCGGGACGATGCCGGCCCTGTCAGGCCATGGAGCCGGTGCGCAAGGCCTTGCGCGACAAGTATGCGAGTGAGTTGATCGTCGAGTACCATGATGTCTGGAAGGATCCGGAACCAGGACACCGGTTCGGAATCAGGACGATTCCAACAACTATTTTTTTCGGGCCGGATGGCGAAGAATTGCTGCGCCGGCAAGGTTATCTGTCCGAAGAGGACATAGTGAACAAATGGCGAGAACTGGGATACCCCCTGAAGAAAGGAACGCCCCATGTTGAAAATGAATAATCGAGAATCAAGGCTGCAAAGCGCAATTCTCACGGCTGCCGGATGCATCATCCTGGCGCTGCTGCTGTTCAATACCGGCTGCGGGCGATCGGAAGCGCCGTCCCCCGACGCCGCGAAAAATGACCCGTCATCTGCTTCGATAGCGACATCCGCACCCACGCCTGTCCCGGCGATCCCCGCGCCGGATGTGCCCGAAGACGCTCCGGTGCTTAGCGATGTCTATCCGACACTCACCAGCGGTGCCTTGCGGCTGGCCCGGTTGGTCGATCTGCCGGAGCACGTTCTGCTGCAAGCCGAAGGAGTGTCCGTCACGCAGGGCGACTTGGAACGGGAACTGGCCGAGTCGCCCGCCGACACCCGTGAAGAAATGCGCAAGAACGCTTTCTTTCTGCTGGAGCAGAAGGCCACGCTGAATCTTCTGACGGTCCTGGCGCGACGGCGAATCGGGAACGCGGCTCTGCCGCAGGACCGACTGCTGCAGCGTTATTTCGAGGAGATCACGCGCGACGTCACCGTGACGGACGCGGACATCGAAACCTTCTATGAAGAGAATCGCGGCCTGGTTGGTAACTCTCCTCTGGCGCAGATAAAGCCGCGCATTCGGGAGCACCTGCGACAGCAGAAGCAGCAGGAAGCGGTTGAAGCTCACATCGCGGCGCTGGGCAGCGAGATGACCATCGCCCTGTCCGCCGCATGGGTCAAAGAACAGGCCGCGCTGGCCATGGACAACCCGGTGGATAAGGCTCGCTCGAGCGGCAAGCCGACCTTTGTGAACTTCGGCGCCAGGGGCTGTGTGCCATGCGACATGATGGAGCCGATCCGCGAGGAAATCAAGCGCGACTACGATGGGCGACTCAACGTGGTCTTCGTCCACGTGAATCGGGATCGCATGCTGGCCTCGCGCTATGGGATCCGCGGGATTCCGCATCTCGTGTTCTTCGACAAGAACGGCAAAGAGGTTCATTCGCACACCGGTTATCTGCCCAAGGAACAGATTGAGCAATGGCTGAAAAAGATCGGGGTAAGCGACTCATGATTGATTCCGAACGAGTGAAGATATGGATGTCGCGTCTCCTGCTGGGCTTTGTTTTGGTTACGATCGGGTTTGCCGCCGGACGACGGACGGCGCCCATGCCGTCGCCGGTAGCGGTCGCGACCGCGCATGCCCCCCAAGGGGATGAGGCGGCGGACAAGGTGATCGTCTACGCCGCCCACATGACCTTCCGCTGCCAGGAATGCACGCAGATCGAATGGCTTGCACGGGAGCTGATCGAGAACGAGTTCGTGGCGGAACGGGCTGACGGGCGTCTGGAGTTCAGGACTGTGGATTACATGCGCGACACCGCCTTCGCCCGCAAATACAACATCTCTTCCAGCACCATTGTCGTGGTCCGGGTGGTGGACGGCGAAGAGCGGGACTTCCAGCGGTTGGACGAGGTCTGGACGAAGACGCGCGACCGCAACGAGTATTTCGACTATGTCCGGGGCGCCATCCGCAAGAGCCTCGATAAGCTTGGGGAGGAGCACGACGAATGAGCTGGCTGACCATCGCCACCGCGCTCTGGTTCGGCGTCCTGACCTCGATCAGCCCGTGCCCGCTGGCAACGAATATCGCCGCCATCAGCTTCATCGCGCGCAAGGTCGAAAACATGCGCGCGGTGCTGCTGTCGGGGCTCTTGTACGCTGTCGGCCGAACGGTCGCCTATCTGGCCCTGGGAGCTTTGATTACTGCCGGCCTGCTGACCAGCGGTGAGATCGCGCTTTTTCTGCAACGCTACCTGAACCAGGCGTTGGGGCCCGTGCTGATCCTGGTTGGAATGCTCCTGTTAGGATTGCTCGGCTCGACGGCCTCGATCACACTGGTCGGCGCCGGCGTACAGCAGCGCGCCGCGAAAGGCGGCGTCGGCTGGGCGGCGCTGCTGGGCATGCTGTTTGCCTTATCCTTCTGCCCCGTATCCGCCGGCCTGTTCTTCGGCGTCCTGATCCCCTTGTCCGCCGCTAATCGGTCCATGGTGATTCTCCCGCTGGTTTACGGCATCGGCACGAGCACGCCGGTGATCGTGTTTGCGCTCCTGATCGCTTTCGCCTCGCAACGGCTGGGCGGCGCGTTCAACCGTCTGACCCAGATCGAACGCTGGATCCGGCTGATCACGGGACTCATCTTTGTCGTCGCGGGTATCTACTACAGTCTGCTGTACGTGTACGAGTTGCCCATAAAGTTGTGGTAACTTCGAACCTGCTGCTTCCCATGGGCCAGTCCCGCGATACGGATCCTTCCCTCGTGCTCGAACGGACGGATGGGCCTCCCCTCATGACGGACCTTGATCCTCCCGTAACTCTGCGAGCAGTTCCTCCAGACCAGGCAGCCGATAGCGTTTGCAAACCGCGCGGATCTCCTCCACATCCGCCGCCGGGTTCCGCCTGAGCAGCTCGACGATATCCGCCTTGGATTTGATTCCGCCGGCATACAGCTTGAGCGCAACCAGTTGCGGCAGCGGGATCAGTCTCAACGGGCTGCCCGGACGTACCGCCAGGGTGGCGTCACGAAGGGCATCCTCGATAACGGCAGGAAAGCGTCCGGCGAAACTCACGATTTGCAGCCTGCCGAACGGTCCGTGGATATGAATGACGCCGCCCAGAGGATCGGCGTTATCCGGTTCGTGCAGCTCGGCCGTCATGCCGGCTTGCCTGAGCGCCACAACGATGGCGCGCAAGGTAGGAAGGTCGGCATTGACGCCAAGGTCCACATCACGAGTCTGTCGGACATAGTGGTAGGCGGCAAGCGCCGCCGCGCCAATAACCACCGCGTCAACGCGGTGGCGCTGCAGGATGCCGAACACCCGCTCGGCGGCCTGCAGCATGGTCTCGGGTTTGTCCATGGGATCTTCCCCCCTTGGGGGTTGGCTCCAACCAGGAGAAGCGGTCGTCCATGGCAAGCGCCTCGGCAATGCGCTCTTCAACGGACATACGCCGCAGACGCGCCAGTTCCACAGCCAAAGCCTGCTGCGCGCAGCGGCTCCTTCGCGGACGGGGAAACGCCGGTCGTGCAGGCGCAGCAGCCATGTCCTGATCTTGCTCCTTCCTCACGCCGGCTATTGTGCCCGTTCAATCCGCGGGAAGCAAGTTCACCATGGAGTCCACCTCCTCGCCGGGCGGCGCGCGCTTGACGGTTGCCCTCAGCGCGGATAGTCTGGCACCGACCTGTATTCATGAGCTCGCCATGACCGCCAAACGCACCCCACCGGACCTGCGGGCCGATGCCCGACTCATCCATATCCGGCTCACACCCGACACGCACAAACGCCTGCGGAGCAGAGCGGCGGAAGAGGATGTCAGCATTCAGGACTGGGTGGAGGCCCTCATCGAGACCAGTCTGGCCGCCCCCAAAACCCACGCCTGGCGAAGGGACGTGCCGCAATGACCGACAAGGCGACCTTCACCGCATACCTCAAGGATCTGCACGCCGTCGCGCAGCAGGGCGACGCGCGGGAGGAGAGCTTCTATCCCGCGCTCGCCGACATGCTCAAGACCGTGGCGGAATACACCGGCCGGAAGCACGTCCATGTGACCACCCTGCCGAAACCCACCGACGCCGGGAACCCGGATTTCCGCTTGTGGAACGGCACGGACAGGATCGTCGGCTACGTCGAGGCGAAAAAGCCCACCGAGGAGCGACTGGACGTGATCGAGGATTCGGAGCAACTCAAACGCTACCGCGCCACGTTCCCGAACCTGATCCTGACCAACTTCTTCGAGTTCCGGCTGTATCGCAACGGAGAACGGGTGCAGACCGTCCTTGCCGCCCGGCCCTTCGTCATGACCCGTCTGCGCGCGGCTCCGGTTATCGAAAAGGCGGACGAACTCCAGGCGCTTCTCGACCGCTTCCTCGATTTCTCGCTCCCGAAGGCATTCACGGCGGAATCGCTGGCCATCGAGCTGGCCAAGCGCACCTGCTTCCTGCGCGATCTGGTCGGTCAGCAACTGGCCCAGGAGAAGGCAGCGCCGGGTGTCTTGGCCGGTTTCTACGAAGCCTTCAAGCAGTATTTGATCGCCACACTCACCGAGGAGGATTTCGCCGACCTGTTCGCCCAGACCATCGCCTACGGGCTGTTCGCCGCGCGCACCCGGGCCGGCGACGGTTTCAACCGCCGCGCCGCCTTCGATAACATTCCCCACACCATCGGCGTGCTGCGCGACCTGTTCCGCTTCATCTCGCTGGGCGATCTGCCCGAACCACTGGCCTGGTGCGTGGACGACATTGCCGAGGTGTTGGCGGTCGCCGATGCACCCGGCATCCTGGACCGTTACTACCGCGAGGGCAAGGGCCGCGACCCGATCGTCCATTTCTATGAGACGTTCCTGGCCCAGTACGACCCCGAAGAGCGCGAGCGCCGCGGCGTCTATTACACGCCCGAGCCGGTGGTGGGCTACATCGTCCGCTCGCTCCACGAAATCCTCCAGACCCACTTCGATAAGCCCGACGGCCTGGCCTCGGACGGCGTCACGTTGCTGGACCCGGCGGCGGGCACAATGACCTTTGTGGCGCGAGCGGCCCACGAGGCCGTCGCCGAGTTCGAAGCCAAGTACGGCGCCGGCGCTCGTGAAGATTTCATCCGTCGCCACATCTTGCGGAACTTCTACGCCTTCGAGCTGATGATGGCTCCCTACGCCGTCGGCCACCTGAAAATGAGCTTCTTACTCGAAGAACTCGGCCACCGGCTGGCGGACCACGAGCGAGTGCCCTTCTACCTGACTAACACGCTGGAACTGGAGGAACTGGCCCAGAGC
>CALHGX010000016.1 GCA_938031185.1 uncultured bacterium | reverse complement strand
GCAAGACATCGAACAACATGCCCTCGACGTGCACCGTTTCCTCAAGGGTGAACTGTCCGCTTCGATCCTGAAATCCCGGCGCGTTCCGCGCGGCATCTATGAGCAGCGGCAGAACGGGACCTACATGGTCCGTGTGCGCGTGCCGGGTGGCGCGCTGGGCGCCGCCCAGGCGCGGGCGCTGGCCGGCGTGGCCTCGCGATACGGCAGCGGCACACTGCATGTCACGACCCGTCAGGACATTCAGATTCACGACGTAAAGATCGAGCAGACGCCGGCCATCTTGCGGGAACTTTTTCAAGCCGGACTCACCTCGAAGGGGGGTGGAGGCAACACGGTGCGTAACGTCACGGCCTGTCCCTTTGCCGGCATTTGCCCCGCTGAACGGTTCGACGTGACCCCCTATGTCGTTGCGGTTACCGAATACCTGATCGGTCTGCCCGGCAGCTACAATTTGCCGCGTAAGTACAAGATCGCGTTCAGCGGTTGCAGCGCCGATTGCGCACTCGCTGGAGTCAACGACCTGGGGTTCGTCGCGCATGTGCGCGATGGGGAACCTGGTTTCAGCGTCTATGCCGGTGGCGGGATGGGCGCCGAATCGCGTGTGGCGGACCGCATGGAGGAATGGGCCCCTGCCGCACAAGTTGTGCGCATCGCCGAGGGAGTCCGGCGACTGTTTGATCGGCTGGGCGACCGCCGTAACCGCCGGCGCGCCCGTCTGCGGTTTGCTGTCGAAAGAATCGGCGTAGAGCCCTTTCGCGGCATGTTGGGCGAGGCCGTGCGCTCCGTCACATCAGATGGAACACCGGCGTGCGATCTTCCGGTCGAACTGGCCGCATCGCCTATTGAACCAGCTGGCGACTACCGCGCCTTGATCACGCACGCTGAAGGGCTCGACGTGCTTCGGCAGCGCCAGCCGGGTTACGCGGCCGTGCCGATCCGGCTCCCGCTGGGGCAGATCCCATGGAAAACATTGGCCGACCTAGCCGATATCGCGGAACGGTTTAGCGCCGAAAAAATGCTGCGTGCCACGCAAGACCAAAATCTGCTTCTTCGTTTCGTGCGCGAAGCCGATCTGGATGCGCTTCGCCGCGAGCTTGCCCGAGTTCTTGGGCAGAACGCCGTCCGGCGTGCGGCGGCACAGTTCTTCACCACTTGTACGGGCGCGGCAACATGCCGTCTTGGCCTTTGCCTCTCACAATCCGCCGCGATGGCCTGCGCGGAGGCGCTTGACGGCGCCGGACTGGCGCTGTCCACACTGCAAGCCGTGGACATCCGGATGAACGGTTGTCCGAATGCCTGCGGTCAGCATCCCATCGGAACAATTGGTCTGTTTGGGGCCGCGCACCGAGTTGGCGAGCGCTTGGTCCCTGCCTATCGTATCCTGCTGGGAGCCAGACGGGGCGAAGGGCGCATCCGCCTAGGGACGCTCGCGGGGGTGATTCCCGCACGGGCATTGCCGGCATTTCTCGTGGATCTCTTAAAGGATTTTCAGACAAACCGCGCGCCGGGCGAGGCATTTGCGGACTACTTCGACCGGAAAGGAATCTGCCATTTTCAAGCCGTGCTGGAGCCGCATACTCGTGCGCCGGCCTATGCCGAGGATTCGACGTTCTACCGCGATTGGGGAAGAGACGAGGATTTTTCCCTGGCGGGTCGCGGCGCGGGAGAATGCGGCGCCGGCGTGTTCGAGGTCATCTCGGAAGATCTGTCGGCGGCCGCCAAAGCTCTGGAACAGTCCGAGACGGACGCGGAGGCGGGCGAATCGCTCTTCCGCAGTCTGCTGGCGACCGCGCGGGCATTGCTGATCACGCGCGGACTCGACTCCCAGGATCCGGATATCATCCTCCGGTCGTTCGAAACGCACTTCGTGGACACCGGCCTGGTGGATGTCGGCTTTCGCGGCCTGCTGGCGAGAGCGCGTGGCTATCTGGAAGGATGGCGCGAAGCGCTGGCCGGCCGGCGGGAAGAAATCCGCCGCCTGCTCGATCAGGTCGAACAGCTTTACTCCAGCATGGACGCAGAACTCCGTTTCCATGTGCCTGAAGCGGCAGCGCAGGCCGCTCCGCCTACAGCCGGGGGATCCCCAACCGCTGGTACCGGCGTGGACACGACGACGGTTGAAATGGATCTGCGCGGCGTGGCCTGTCCGATGAACTTCGTGAAGGCCAAGTTGCGGCTGGAGACAATGGAGGTCGGCGCCACGTTGGGCGTGTTGCTCGACGACGGCGAGCCCGTCCAAAACGTGCCGGCCAGTTTCCGAAACGAGGGGCAGGAGGTCGCGGATATCCGCCCAACGGGTGACGGCCACTGGCGCGTGGTCATCAAGAAGGTCAGGAGCTGACCAAGAACGTGGAGTGGCCTCTGACGCCTACCACGCTAATGAACAGAGCCAGATTGCGAAGGCGCAATCCGGCGACGAAAGGGCGTTCACCGAAATTCTGTGTTACAAGCGGCCCGTACTGGACTCCATCTATTGCATAACCCGTGATCCCGACGCCACTCAAGACCTAACTCAGGATGTTTTCGTCCGCGTCTGGCGCGGAACAAGTGACCAGTGGGCGTTGTTGTTAGCATTTTCATCTGCAACTAGTTACAGCGTAATTGACGCGCCTGGTCGCACTCGATAGCCTTCAAAATACGGCAAGGGCAGCGAGAACATACCGGCGGGCGGCATTTTACTACGTGATGAACCGGGGCGTGAACCGGAGTCCGATTTTTGTGGATGACGGAGATCGCGAGTACTTCAGCCGGTTGGTGGGAGAATACAAGGAAGTGTGCGGGGCTCGGGTTTACCATTGGGTGTGGATGGGAAACCATTACCACATGCTGGTCGAAGTGGCGTATGAGAACCTGCGAGGCATTGCAGGGGGCATTCAACAGTCGTACGCGCAGCACCACCATGCGCGACATGGGAGCAGCGGCGTGTTCTGGCATGGACAATTCAAAAGCAAGCCGGTTAAGCTGAGGCCGTATCTGGGGCGTTTCGGGCGTTACATCGACAGGAACGTCCGCGGGTCTGACAACGCCTGCAGCGCGAAAAACAGCTAGACAAAACGGTACTTCAGGATGCACCACAAGGCGTGTAGGCCGTCCACCCATGTGATCTTCTTGCCTTCTTCATATGACCGGCCATAGTAGGCCACCGGCACCTCGTAGATCCGCCAACGGCGGCCCCGCGCCACCTTGGCGGTGATCTCCACCTCGAAGCCAAACCGGTCCTCCTGCAGCTTGATTCCCTGCAGCACTTCGCGCCGAAACACCTTGTAGCAAACCTCCATGTCGCTCAAGTTCAGGTTGGTCATCATGTTCGAGAGCGTGGTCAGGAATCGGTTGCCGACGTAGTGCCAGAAGAACAACACCCGATGCGCGCGCCCCCCTAGAAAGCGAGACCCGTACACCACATCCGCATGGCCGTCGAGAATCGGACGAAGCAAGGCCGGATAATCGGCTGGATCGTACTCCAAATCGGCGTCCTGAATGAGCACGATGTCCCCATGGGCTGCCTCGAAACCGGTGCGAAGCGCCGCGCCTTTTCCGCGATTGGCTGCGTGATGAAGAACACGACAGCCGGGCAACTCCCGAGCTAACCGTTCAGCCTGCTCGCCACTGCCGTCGGTGGATCCGTCATTCACGAGCAGGATTTCTTTTTCCATGCCGGCTTCAGCAGCAGCCACCCGGCGGACCATGGCATCCAGCGTGCGGGCTTCGTTATAGACCGGAACCACGACGGTCAATTTCACGGCGTTGAACACCCTCTCGTGGCGTCTTGTATCCGAATCCCTCCGCTCGCGCAAGCGCTCGGCAGAATTCCGATGTCGCCGCCAACACGCGCATTGCATGCCGACGCGGCGCCGGGTAGGCTGTTTCCATGTTTGGGCCAGCTTATCGCATCGCCACGGCATGGGGTATTCCCATCCGAATTCACATTTCGCTTATCCTGTTAATGGTCCTGCTGGTCCTCGAGGCGGCGCCGCTCGGCCTTGATGTGGCGCTGCTGAACCTGCTCTTCGTGGCGAGCGTGTTTGCCAGCATTGCGCTCCATGAGCTAGGGCATTCGATCGTCGCGTTGCGCAAGGGGTATCGGGTCCGCAGGATTGATCTGCTTTTCATCGGCGGCGCCGCCCAAATGGAGCGCATTCCGCGTCGGCCGGCGGATGAACTAGTCATGGCGCTCGCCGGCCCCGCCGTAAGTCTGGCGCTGGCGGCTTTGCTGCGGTTCGGCGGTGGATGGGCGATCTCGCGGGGTTGGATGGAAGCGGGAATGCTGCTGCGGCTGCTGGCGCGCACGAATTTCATCCTGGCGCTTTTCAACCTGATTCCCGCGTTTCCCATGGATGGCGGGCGGGTGCTGCGGGCGCTGCTCAGCCGCCGCATGGGCCGCCTCGGCGCCACCTATCTGGCCGCGCGCATCGGCCGGACGCTGGCGCTGCTTTTCGGTGTGGCCGCCCTGCTGAATCTTTTCACGCTGGCCGGCATGCCTTTGCAAACCGGAAATCGGATCATTATCGCAGCCATCGCCTTCTTCGTCTTCCGGGCCGCCGGCGCGGAATACCGCGCCGTGCAGATGGAAGAACTTGCGCATAGGGAGCCCTTCGGGCCGATCCCACCCCCCATACCGGAACCGTTCGAAACCTCGGATGATGAGCGGGTCATCGTCAGCCCCTCTCCTTACAGTCGCGGCCGACAGAAAGAGATGCCCATTCGACCCGTTCACGATCCTTTTTCAGACGAGTGATAGCAGCCCTTGACGCAGCGCGCTTCCGCAATCAACACCGTCAGCGCCATCGCCGCCACGTCCGACCTCAATACGCGTCGCCCCAGCGTGACCGTCAGGAAGCCGGCGGCGGCCAGCCGATCGCGCTCGAAGGCGGTCCACCCTCCTTCCGGCCCCACTGCCGCAAGCACCGGCCGATCGCGCGGCAGCGGCGCGATATCCATGACGCGCCGTTCGGCACAAGGATCGGCCGCTAGCAGGACAGCCCCAGCATAACGGGCGGTGATTTCGTCTTCCACCAGTGGTCGAAAACGCCGAAAAATGGTCACTTCGGGAAGGCGGGTGTCGCCCGACTGCTCCAAGCCCTCGATCAACAGCGGACGATAAGTCGAGGGGGCCAGCCAATGTGTGGCAAAATATGACTTTTCGACACGGGCGGCGTTGGCGAGAAGAATCCGCCGCACACCCAGTGAGGCCAACGGCGCCCACAGCCGCTTCATCACCTTGGGGCGCGGCAAGGCCAGCAGAAGATCGAGCGGATCCGGTTCCGGTTGGGCCGTCGCCTCCAGTGCGCAACGCAGGCGGATTTCGTCCGACCCAATAGCTTCCACCATGGCGCTGCCGACGGGGCCGTTGACCACTCCAACGCGCAACCGTCGCCCTGGCTTCGCGCCCAACACCGCCAAGGCATGCCGAGCCCGACGACCTGTCAGCAAAGCGATGCCGTCAGCGTTGATCTCCGCCGGCTCGAGCAAGATGCGATTCATGACCCTACCGGCGGGACGCCCGCTCCTGGACCCAGCGATGGGCCTCTGCCAGCGTCTCCCGCCATGCCGTCTCGTCCGCGCGTTCCCGTAAGAACAGATCGTATAGTGACAGGAAAGCCTCCTTGAACGCGCCAAGGCGACTCATTCTTTCCTGAAAGCGACCGGCCGGATCGAGCGCCTCCTCATCCGGCAAGCGCAGCCCCCGAAAAACGAATTCATCCGCATCGAAAGCACAGGACCACGCTTCCTGGCCGCGAGCGATCTGGATTCGCGCTCGCTTCAGTTTTTTGCCGCTGAGCAGCGAAATTTTAGCTTCCGCGCTCAACACGGGACAGCCCCGCCGCAGCACGGTCTCATGCGCCCCTTCGCCCTCCATGACGAACACGAGCGGTCCTTCCACCATGACGGCGAATTCGCCGTGGCCGGTGACGCGGAAAACTCCGCCCCGCGCCTCAGAAAAGAACCACATCCACGTCAAGAAGTCCTGGCCCACGCTCGGCGACACCGTGTCTTCGGCGCAATCAGGCGAGAAACTCGCAGGCGGCAGGTCGCGGGTGTCCAACTTGCGGCGCCGCAGCGCTGCGGCGTGGGGTGTGACGGGAATCAACCCGAAGCCGAGGGTCTGCCGAATGTTGGCCTGAAAGGCATCCAACTGTTTTTCGCTGAGCGCTTCCGCGAACAGCACATCCGCCTCCCGCCCATGCACCAGCGACATGCCCTTCAATTGCGGGGGCATCGAGGGCAACAGGCGGGCGGTGATATCCCGGCGGATCGCCACGCGCTCCTTGCGTTCAAGCGCAGGCTGGCCGGTGGCCTGCAAGCGCGCCAGTTCCTCCATCCGGCACTCGGCCCGCAGCAGAGATTCGGGAATTTTGCGCTCGGCCTTCATCAGGGTCAGGCGCAAATATCCGCCGAAAAACGCGGTTGTTTCGTCAATTTGCCGGTCCAGAAGATGACGGCCGCTGACCCACCCATGAATCTCCCCGCCGCTCAAGGCGTCCAGCGGCGGCGCCGCGTGCGCCGCAAACCGGGCCACGGCGTCGCGCGGCATCGGTTGAGGCAGATAGAACATGCGAAAACTCATGCGACCGCTCTCAAAAGACATTCGCAGCCTCCCCTATTCTTTCCTGCCCCCCATCTCTGCAGGCCGACGGCGCCCTCCGCCATATCCTTCCCGCCACCCCGGCCATGCGGCCCGCAGGCGGGCCATCAGGCGCCGAGCCCAATGATATTCTCGCGCCAGAATCGCCAGCCCGGCGGGGATCACCAATGTGGCCGGCCCAGGCAACACGATCATCGCCACACCGACCAGGAGCACCACCGAGCCCAGCAACGTGACAGCGGCGCGCCGCCACGGCACAGGCGCTCGGCGCCGAAGACGTTCAATCGCACCGGAGAACCGATGCCCCATCGGAAACCGCCGCTGCTATCGCAGCGTTTTGACGACCCAAGGCAATCCGTCCAGATTCATACGCTCCATGAACGGATCGGGGTCGAACTCTTCCACATTGAAGACGCCCCGCCCGCGCCACTGGCCGGTCAACATCAACCGGGCCCCGATCATCGCCGGGACGCCCGTCGTGTAGGAAATGGCCTGCGCCTTGACCTCGCGATAGCAGGCGGCATGGTCGCAGACGTTGTAGATATACACCTTCTTGCGCCGCCCCTTGCGCACCCCCTCGATGAGGCAGCCAATGTTGGTCTTGCCGCGGTAATTCGGCCCAAGCGAGGACGGTTCGGGCAGCACGGCCTTGAGGAACTTCAGCGGCACCACCGGCCGCCCCTCGTAAAGCACGGGATCAATCCGTGTCATGCCCACGTTCTGGAGCACGCGCAGATGGGTCAGATATTCCTGGCTAAACGTCATCCAGAAGCGGATGCGCCGCAGGCCGGGCAGATGTCGCACAAGAGATTCCAGCTCCTCGTGGTACATCAGGTACATTTCCCGCGGCCCGATCTCCGGAAAATCGAATGATCGGTGCACGGAGAGCGGTTCGGTTTCGACCCAGCGCCCTTTCTCCCAATAGCGGCCGCGCTGGGTGATTTCCCGGATATTGATCTCCGGGTTGAAATTGGTCGCAAACGGATGGCCATGCTGGCCCGCGTTGCAGTCCATGATGTCCACCGTATGAATCTCGTCGAAGAAGTGCTTGAGGGCGTAGGCGCAAAACACGTTCGTCGCCCCCGGATCGAATCCGCAACCGAGCAGGCCCATGATGCCCTTGCGTCGGAAACGGCCGCGATAGGCCCACTGCCACTTGTACTCGAACTTTGCTTTGTCGGGCGGTTCATAGTTGGCGGTGTCCAGGTAATCCACGCCCGTGGCCAGACAGGCGTCCATGATGGCCAGGTCCTGATAGGGCAGCGCGACGTGAATGACAAGGTTTGGCCGGAAGGAACGGATCAGCCGGACGACATCCGGCGTGCGGTCCGCGTCCACCCGCGCTACGCGAATCGGTCGCGGCAGTTCCACCGCAATGCGGCGGCATTTCTCCAGTGTGCGGCTCGCCAGGCATATCTCGTGAAAAACCTCCGGGGCCCGGGCGCACTTGTGTGCCACCACGCCCCCTACTCCACCCGCCCCGATGATCAGTACCCGATTCACTTTTCCTCGCTTATTTCTTTGGCGAAACCGCCTCTATTTCCTTCTTGAGTTGCGCGAAACACTCCGGGCAGATGCCATGCGTGATCAGCGCCACTGAATGATCGCTGATGTACTCCTCGATCTGCTCCCACATCTCCTGGTCCAACCGGATTTTGTGGCAATGCGCGCACACGGTCAACAGGCCGCTGATGATGCGTTTCTGCTGCTCGTAGGTGTGCCCGACGGCGATGATGGCCACCGTAAGCACGATGGCCGAGAGCATGCCGGCCTCTAGGTAGTCCGGCGGCCGGGCCGGCGTGTCAAACCAAAGCGCCTTCAAGTCCAGCAACTCGTTGACCCAAATCATAAGCAGCAGGAGGCCGAACGCCATGAACTGCCAGAACGCCACACGAACCAAACCGTCCCCCGCATGAACATGCGCTTGCGCTTCTGGTGTGTGCTTCTTCATGCTGTGCCTCCTGTTTCCCGGATGCCCGCCGACTTCCGATCCGGCGCGATGGAGTCTAGCGCATCCTTTCCGTCCTGTCAAAAACCGCCGCATTGACGGCGCATCGGCGGCCGCTATACTGGCCTCGCCCGTGGATAAGAAACAACCGTTGCCCAGCCGCACGACACCGTGGCGCTGTTGGCGCGTCGGCGCGCCGTGGGCCGCAATGGCACTGCTGGCCGCCTGCGCCCGGATGCCCTCCGCCCCGCGCAACGCCATTCCCCCCACCGTTGCCGTCAGTTCCTTCGAAAACCGATCGGGATTCGAAGGCCAGTGGCAACTGGGCGGTGGTATGGCCGACTTGCTCGTATCCGAGATGATGCGCACGCATGCCTTTGTGGTGGTCGAACGGCAGCACTTCCAAGGCTTGGTTCAGGAAATCGTCCGGCAGAAAGACCGTTTGTTCCGGCCCGAGGGCAAGGTGGCCGAAGGACGCATGAAGAACGCGCAATACCTGATCCGCGGCGTGATCAACGATTTCTCCCAGGTGGGCGGCGGAGCGCTGTCGGTCGCATTCCGCCGCGTGCTGCTGGGCGGGCGCGGTCACACGGCCCGTGTAGCCCTGACGCTGACCATCGTGGATGTGGAAACCGGCGAAATCGTCAGTTCCATCCAGTGCGCGGGGACGTCCGCGGCCGGGCAGGTGTTCGGCCAAGCCGAATACAAGGGCATCGCCTTCGGTGGCGACGCCTTTTTCAAAACCCCTCTCGGTAAGGCCACCCGCGACGCCATACGCCAGGGCGTCAAAGGCATTCTAAGCGAAATGCCTCGCACGTACTGGAAACCGATGATTGCCGAGGTGGCCGAAGACGGCCGCTTGCTCTTGAACGGAGGTCGCGAACGAGGGTTCCGAGAGGGACAGGTCTTCATCGCCCGCGCGCCCGCTCGTCCCGTCACGGACCCTGCCACCGGAGATGTCATAACCTTCCTTCCTGGTGCCAAGGTCGGCCTGCTGCGCGTCACGCGAGTGGAAGACAAGATCACCTGGGCCGAACCAACGGAAGGCCGCGGCTTTCAGCGCGGTCAATGGCTCTTGGAGTCGGGAAGCGATCCAACCACAGCCTCACGTGGCCGCTGAAAGTTCGCACTGCGTCGTGCGCCATTCCGGCTTGCCCCTCTTCCAACAGCCTGCTATTCATGCGCCATATTGACGCAGCGGAGGCGCGAGTTTTGAAAGCGGGATTCCTGGACCGGTTGATCGAACGGCTGGACCGGCTCGATCCACAAAGTGTGCAGACCCATTTTCTGCGGTTGGCGCAGGAGAAGGGCTTGTTGGACGCGATTTTCCAGTCCATTCAGGAAGGTGTCATCGTGGTGGACGGGGCGGGCCGAATTGCCTATGCCAACCGCGCCGCGGAGCAGTACCTTGGCTTTGAGCGCGAGGCCGTGACGGGGAAACCCATCCCTCGTTTTCTCCGTGGCATCGCATGGGACCGCATTCTCTCGCTCGACGAACAGGAATGGTCCAAGTTGGTTCGCCATGAAATCGAGGTCACGTATCCGGAACGCCGCTTCCTGAGCTTCTATGTGGTGCCGCTGTTCGCAGAGGGCAGCAGCGAAAAGGGCCTGGTGATCATGCTCCGCGACGTCACGCGTGATCGGGAACACGAGGCCAGCGCGCTGGAATCAGAACGTCTTCAGGCCGTTCGGCTGCTGGCAGCGGGCGTGGCCCACGAAATAGGCAACCCACTTAACGCCCTGACCATCCATCTGCAGCTCCTCGACCGGGAAATCCAGAAATTGCCGGAGGGCGAACGGGGCAAGCTGACGGATCTGGTCCGGATCGCCCGCGACGAAATCGCGCGGCTGGATCTGATCGTAACCCAGTTCCTGCGCGCCCTGCGTCCGTCCCGGCCCCATCTGGCGCCCACGCGGCTGGATGCCGTCATTCAAGAAACCCTCACGCTGCTCAAGCAGGACATCGAGGACCGGCGGATTGAGGTAAGCGTCGAAACCCCCTCCGGCCTGCCGCGCGTCCGAGTGGATCGTGATCAGATCAAGCAGGCTTTCTTCAACATCGCAAAAAATGCCCTGCAGGCCATGCCCGACGGCGGCGCGCTGCAAATCACCCTGATGGTCACCGATCGCTACGTCGGCGCAGCCTTCCGCGACACCGGCCCCGGCATCGCGCCCGACGATTTCGGGCGCATCTTTGAGCCGTATTTCACCACCAAGAGCCAGGGATCGGGCCTGGGCCTCATGATTGTTCAGCGCATTGTGCAGGATCACGGCGGGCGATTGGATGTGCGCAGCGATCCTGGGGCGGGCACCACGTTCACCGTCTGGCTGCCTCTCTTCGAGCGCCGCGTGCGCCTGCTCAAGGCCTCTGAACGAACCGACGCCGCCGAAAAGGAGGAATCCGTTTCATGAACGAGACCGCCGAACTTCCGGTCGTGCTGGTGGTGGACGACGACAAGAACACACGCGAAGGCCTGCAGCGGGCGCTCGAGGGCCGCTACCGTGTGCTGCTCGCCGAAAGCGGCGAACGAGCGCTGGAAACGCTGGCCGAACGGCCCGTGGATGTACTGCTCAGCGACGTGCGCATGCCCGGCATGGACGGGTTGACGCTGCTCCAGCGCGCGCTGGCCCGCTCTCCCAACCTGATCTGCATCATGCTCACCGCATACGGCAACGTGGAAACCGCCGTCGAAGCCATGAAGCGCGGGGCGGCGGACTTCCTCACGAAACCCGTGAATCTCGATCATCTTGAGATGCTGCTGGCCCGTGCGCTGCGCGCCCGGGACATCGAGCAGGAAAATCGCAACCTCCGCCAGCAGCTCGACACGCGCTACGGACTAGAAAACATCATCAGCATTTCCCCCCGCATGAACGAGGTCTTCGAGACCATCAAGCTGACCGCCCCCACGCAGGCGACGGTGCTGCTGCAGGGCGAGAGCGGGACGGGCAAGGAACTGGCGGCCAATGCCATTCACCGCCTCAGTTCCCGCGCTAGGGGCCCCTTTGTGGCCGTGCACTGCGCGGCTCTTTCGGCCACGCTGCTGGAGAGCGAACTCTTCGGCCACGAAAAGGGCGCCTTCACCGGCGCCACCGAGCGGCGGAAAGGCCGCTTCGAGATGGCGGACGGCGGCACACTGTTTCTCGACGAAATCTCGGAAATTGATCCCTCCACGCAGATCAAACTGCTGCGGGTGCTTGAGGAGCGGCGTTTCGAACGGGTCGGAGGACGCGAGACGATCGAAGTGGACATCCGGCTACTGGCGGCCACCAACTGCGATTTGCGCGCCCGCGTCGAGGAAGGCCGGTTCCGCAGCGATCTTTTCTTTCGCCTCGACGTGGTCACTATCACGCTGCCGCCCCTGCGCGAGCGGCTGGAGGACGTGCCGCTCCTGTGCCGCCACTTCCTGAAGGAGTTCAGCGCCAAGCACGGAAAAAACGTGGAAGATATCACGGCGGAAGCGGTGTCGGTTCTGTCCGCGTATGCCTGGCCGGGCAACGTCCGGGAACTGCGCAACGCCATCGAGCGCATGGTGGTGCTCTCGCGCGGGCCCCGCCTGACCGCCCGCGACGTTCCGGCCCCCATCCGCCTTGCGGTGCAGGGCGAAGCGCATAGCGGACAATGGCGGGGCGAGCCCCGCCGTGCCGGCGGCGGCGAATCGCTCGAGGAAGCCGAGCGGAACATGATCTTCGCCGCTCTGCGCCGCTCGAACGGCAACCGAACGGAGGCGGCGCAGCAACTGGGCATCAGCCGACGCACAATGCAGCGCAAACTCAAGCGCTACCGCATGGAAAACCAGGAAAACCCGGCGACCGGAGCCGCCTCCTGAGCGGCGGCGCGCCCTTTCATCGTTTTTTGCGGCGCAGCTCCATGTGCTGCTGCAACAACGCCTGGCGCAGAGCCAGTTCGAGCCGCTCGTCGCGAGCCATCCCCAGTTCGAGCGCCCGCCGGTACTCCGCCTCGGCCGCCTCGGCACGCGGCGGCGAGAGCGCCATGAGAATCTGCGCCATGTTGTAGCGAGCCTCCGCCGAAGCCGGCGCCAGCTTGATCGCCTCCTCCATGGCCGCGCGCGCCCGGCCAATCTCGTTGCGCCCCATGTAGGCGGACCCCAAGCCCATCCATATGCCGGCGCGCCGCCACCGTCTCGCCACGGGCGCCAGCAAACGAATGGCCCGCTCGTATTCGCCCTGCTGACACAGGGCCAAACCGAGCCACTCCGTCATGGCCGGATCCTGCGGCCGCAGCACAAGCCCTTCTTCCAGAAGCTGAACCGCCTGCTCCGGCCGCCCGTCCTGCATCTGGCGCCGCGCCTCGTTCAGAATAACTTCCGGATACGCCAGATTCGTGGACGCGGTCTCCGCCTGCGCCCGCCACGCTTCGGCCTCCCGCATTTTGGAGCGCAAGAGGCGAATCTCCTTCTCCGCCGTCGCCAATGCTCGGCGGCTCTCCGCCAGCGCGTCTTTCAGCTTGCGGATTTCCGCCGCATCGGTGTGCGCGCCGGCAACGCGCGGCTCGTCCTCCAGCATCGCTCGCGCCCCGCGCAGTTCCTCCAGTAGAAGGCGCATCCGAGCTTCGGCGGCTTCCGCCGCGATGCGCTCCGGCTCCGTCTCCGCCTGCCGCAGCCGATTGCGGGCTTCGGCCAACCGAAGCTGCACTATCATGGCGTTCCAGCCGGGGTATTCCCGCTCCAGTCGGCCAAAGGATTCGATCGCGCGATGCCAGGCGCTCGTGGCCGCCGCCAGCCGGCCTTCGTGCATCGCCAGCTCCGCCTCAACCACCGCAGCGTAACCTGCCCGCAAAAGGTCAGGCGCCGATGGAGACGCGCCCACAGCTGATCCGGGGCGCAGTGCAAACAACCCCATCACCGCCAGAACGGCTAGGACAACGCTTGCTCGATGACACCAACCCGCCGACATCGGCCGCATTGTTCCCCATCCCCATCCGCCGCGCAAGAAAGAATCCGCCCCCAGACGGGAGCGCCAGAGGGAATTGACACCCCAGCCCATCGGCGCACATACTAGAAGGCGGAGGAGAACTTTCGGGCTATGCCGATCTACGAGTTCTATTGCTTGCACTGCCATACCGTCTATAGTTTCCTGTCCCGTCGAATCAACCCGACCGGTCGGCCTAAATGTCCCGGTTGCGGCCGCGATTCCTTGGAAAAACAGGTGTCGTTGTTCACGCACACCGGGCGGGCTAGGGAAGACGCGGGCGAGGACGACCTTCCGATTGACGAATCGCGGATGGAGCGCGCCATGTCCGCCCTCGCCTCCGAAGCGGAATCGCTTGATGAGGAAAACCCGCAACAGGCCGCCGCGCTCCTGCGGAAATTTTCCGGCATGACCGGGTTGGAACTCGGTCCGGGCATGCAAGAGGCGATCAAGCGCATGGAAGAAGGAGAAGACCCCGAGGACATCGAGCAGGAAATGGGCGAACGGCTGGAAGCGGAAGACCCCTTCATCGTGCCCGGCGCCCCGCCTCGCAGAGCGGCCCGTCCGCGTCCGGTCCATCGGGATCAGACGCTCTACGAAATGGACTGACCGCCGGAGCCTCCCATGCCCAGAACCGAAAACCTCCATGTCCGCGAGTTGCTCCCGCTGACCTCCCCCCGCAAACTCAAGCAAGAGCTGCCCGCCTCTCCCCGCGCCATTCGCACCGTGCTTCGCGCCCGACAGGTCATCCGCAACATGCTGGCTGGACGCGATCGCCGAATGCTGGTCATTGTCGGCCCCTGTTCAATACACGATCCGGCGGCGGCGATGGAGTATGCGGGGCGCCTGCGCGGCCTCGCAGCCGAGCTCCGGCAGGAGCTGTTCATCGTCATGCGGGTCTATTTCGAAAAGCCGCGGACCACCGTCGGATGGAAGGGCTTGATCTATGACCCCGCCATGGACGGATCGGCGGACATCGAACGCGGCCTTCGGCTTGCCCGCCGCCTCCTGCTTGAGGTCAACGACATGGACCTGCCGGCTGCCACGGAAATGCTGGATACGATTCTGCCGCAGTACACAGCCGATCTCGTGGCGTGGGCCTCGATCGGCGCGCGCACCACGGAATCGCAAACCCACCGGCAGATGGCCAGCGGCCTTTCCATGCCCATCGGCTACAAGAACCGCACCGACGGCAACGTGCAGGTGGCCGTGGAGGCCATGCAAGCCGCGCGGCACCCGCACAGCTTCATCGGCGTGGACGATGACGGCCGCGTCAGCGTCGTTCGCACCACGGGCAACCCCCTCGGCCATCTGGTGCTGCGCGGTGGAGCCGGCCGCCCCAACTACGATGCCCGCAGTGTTCGCCAGGCCGCGATGCTTATGGAGGCGGCTGGTCTTCCGCCGCGCATCATGGTGGATTGCAGCCACGAAAACACCGGCAAGCAACAAGCGCTACAGGAAAAGGTGTGGAACGCCGTATGGCGCCAACGCCTGCGCGGCAATGAGGCGCTGATCGGCCTGATGCTGGAAAGCCACTTGGAAGAAGGCCGTCAGCCGATTCCTCCAGATCCGAGCCAGTTGCGCTACGGCGTCTCCATCACTGACGAATGCGTCGGATGGGCGGCGACGGAACGCATGCTGCGCCGCGCGGCGCAGTGGTGGCGCAAGGCCTGACGACGAGTCCGGATGGTCTGGTGGTCTATTCTTCTTCCACGACCGAGTCGTAGAAGCCCACAATGTCGCGGTAGCCGTCGCCTTCCATGAAGCGCATGGCCTCGCGCGGGTGCTGGTTGAGCTGGCCGGTGATCATGTACGGAATGCTGAAGCCCCAGCGCAGCTTCTCGCGCAACGGTTCGATGTGATCCTGAATGCACCGCAAAATCGGGCGCAGCCGATATTTCGGATTGTGCAGGAACGAAAGCAAGAGCTCCATCTGGCAGTTGCCGGCCCCCCGCCCCAGTCCCGCCAGGCTGGCGTCCAGGTAGTTCGCGCCGCGAATAATGGCCTGGATCGTGTTCGCGTAGGCCAACTGGCAGTTATTGTGCGTATGGATACCCACTTCCTTGCCAGCCGGGCGGGCGTAACGGAGAATCTTCTCCATCAGAAAATCAATCTGCTCGCTGTAGAACGCGCCAAAGCTGTCCACCAGATAGATGACGTCCACGGGCGAGGCTGCAAACGCCTCCAGCGCGCCGTCCAATTCCCAGTCCTGCACGGTGGACACCGCCATCAGGTTCACCGTCGTCTCGTAGCCCTTGTCGTGGGCGTCGCGGATCATATCGAGGGCGGTGGGAATCTGATGCGCATAGGTGGCCACGCGTACCATGTCAATGACGCTCCGATCCCGCGGCAGGATATCCGTGTGGTAGTCCGTGCGCTCGGCATCCGCCATGACCGAAATCTTCAGGCCTTCCGCTTTCGGTTCGATCGCTTCGCGGATATCCGCTTCGTCGCAGTATTTCCAGCGGCCGAACTCGGAGGGGGAAAAAATCTTGCGGGAGCCTTTGTACCCCAGCTCCATGTAGTCCACCCCCGCCTCCGCGCAGGCGCGATACACGGCCGAAACCAACGCCGGCTCGAACAGGTGGTCGTTCATCAGCCCGCCATCGCGGACGGTGCAATCCAGCACCTTGATTTCCGGCCGATAGGAGAGCCACCCCTTGCTGCCCGTAATCTCTTGTTTCGCGCTCATCGAACGAGGACCGCATCATGCCAGCTTCGCCCACCGCGGGCAAGACCGACATTTTCCGCGGGGAAAGCCGAATGACTGAAATGAAAAGGAGCCCAAACCGGCGCGTCATCAACCCAGCCGGTCGCCGGGGCGAAGCGGGCGCCCCAACAGATAGGCTCCGCCCGGCATGGGGCGTCCGCTTTCGGGTTGAACCTCGGCCAATCGCAAGGCGTCCCCGCCGCAAGCGACAACCGGACCGCCGGCGTCCGCATCCAGCACCTCGCCCGGCGCGCCGGCTCCCGCCACCACCTCGGCCCGCAAAACGCGCAGCCGTCGTCCGGATCCAACCGGCGCTTCACAACGACACATCGGCCAGGGATTGAACGCCCGGACGCGATTTCGCAGCGCGCGCGCCGGCAGGGTCCAGTCCATGGCTCCCTCCTCCTTGCGCAGCTTCCGGGCAAACGTCGCCTGCGTTTCGTTCTGCGGCGCGCGAGGCGCAGCGCCAGCCGCAATCGCCAAAACAGTCCGCGCCAACAGCCCCGCTCCAATCCGCGCAAGCCGATCATGCAGCTCGCCCGCTGTTTCGTCCGGACCGATTGCCACCGGTTCCTGAAAAATGATATCGCCGGCGTCCATCCGTTCGTTCATGAACATCGTCGTCACCCCTGTCACCTCTTCGCCGGCCTCTACCGCCCGCTGGATCGGCGCGGCGCCGCGATAGCGCGGCAACAGCGAGGCGTGCAAATTCACGCAACCGAGACGGGGAATCGCCAGCGCGTCCAAGGAGAGAATCTGACCGTAGGCCACCACCACCATCAGGTCGGGCGTGGCGGCGCGCAACGGCTCCAGCGCGGCCGGATCGCTCAGCCGTTCCGGCGTCCACACGGGAATACCCCGTTTCCCAACGTGTGCTTTCAGATCGCACGGCCGGCGCTCCAGACAACGGCCTCTGGGACGGTCGGGCTGGGTTACAATGCCGACAATCTCCACGCCCGTCAGACCCGCCAGGGCATCGAAAGCAGGACAGGCAAATTCCGCGGAGCCCAGGAACGCCACTCTCATGGGTCAGCGTCGCCACTCCGCACGGCCTCAAACGGCTCCTCCCGCTCGATCAGGCGGCGCAGCACACGGCGGGAGGCCTGTTGTATCCGCCGGTAGAGGCTCCGACCGCCGGCATCTATCGCCACGATCGCCGGAAAGTCCTTGAGTTCCAACTCCCACATGGCTTCCGCCATACCGAATTCCTTCAGAAAATAAACTCCATGAACGCGCGCCACGTGGGCCGCCAGCATCGGGCCCGCGCCGCCGATGGTTTGCAGATACACGCAGCCGCTCCGGGCGCAGGCTTCTTCCGTGCGCGGCCCCATGCCCCCTTTGCCCAGGATGACGCGAAGGCCGTATTGCTCGATCAGTTTCGGCGCGTAAGCTTCTTCACGAATGGAGGTCGTCGGTCCGGCCGCCAGGATTTCCCATCCGCCTTCCTTGCGGGTTGCCACCGGACCGCAATGGTAAATGGCGCCATCCTCGAGATCCACCGGACACTTGCCGCCGTCGAAAAGATACTTGTGCACCCGGTCGCGGGCCGTGTACACGCGGCCGCTGACCTTGACCAACTGCCCTAGCCGCAGTCCACGAATCTGCGTCAGCGTAAAGGGATGTTGCAGAGGGCGCGGTGTCAATAGAGCCATCGTTGCACTCCCCCATTCCGGCCCAGCAGCACCCCGCGCCGCCGAAACGCCCAACACATATACGACACCGTCACAAAAAAGGAGGCCGGCAACCGGCTCAGCGCGCCGATCTTTACGCCAAGCAACGTCGCAATGCCGCCCATGCCCATCGGGCCAATGCCCAGCCGCGTGGCATCACGGAGAATGCGTTGTTCCAACCGCGCCAGCGCCTTGACGCGAGATCGGTCGTCCATCCGCCGTAGAAACTGCTCCTTGGCGTGCTCATGGCCGCTGGCGCGGTCGCCGCCGATGCACACCCCCACCACACCCGGCGCGCAGCCGTTGCCTTGGGCGCGCGTTACGGCATCCAGCACGCACCGTCGAACGCCCTCGAGATTGCGCTCGGCTCCCGGGTCGGCACACGGCAAACTGTATTGTGCGCCCATGTTCTCCGAGCCGCCGCCTTTCATGATCAGGCGAACGTCCACGGTATCCCGGGCGCCCTGTTCAAAACAGAACACGGGCGACCCGTGCGCCACGTTCGTCTGGTAGACCGCGCCGGATACGGAGTCCACCGTGTTCTGCCGTAAATACCCCAGGCGCGTGGCGCGAGCCACCGCCGCCCGAGTAGCCGCCGACAAGGCATTGGTATCGAACCCAACCGGCACGTGAAAACGGAACAAGAGCGCGCCGGTGTCCTGGCACAACGGCGTATCCGTGCGGCGCGCATGCTCCACATTGGCAAGAATGCCTTCGAGGAACCAGCGCGCCCGGGCATCCTTCTCTTCCCGGGCCAGCGCCCGCCGCAGGGCCTCCTCCACGTCGCCCGGCAAGTCCACGGATGTGCGGCGGATCAGCTCAAAGAGGCTGTCTTCCCATTGAGGCCGTCCGGTCATGTTCCCACCCGCGCAGGGACGCTGCGTCCCCTTCCGAAGCCCGCGCTATTCCCCCTGCCGTTCGCAGGTCGTCCCCTGCCCCCGCGCATGGTGATAGGCGCGGCAGGCCTGGCAATCGGCATGCCGTTCGCAGTCAACACAAACACAGGGACATTTCTTGCGCTTGCTTTGCTCCGTCATCCACATCTCCCGGCAACGCTCGCATGGTAGCATATCGGCCGCGTCCGCCCACAAAAAACTTTCCCCGGGTTCCCGACGCCGGGACGACGCAACCCGCGTGAACCACCGGACCTTGACGGCTTGGCCCCGAACGGCTAAGGTTTCCTCAAAGAAAACCTTGGCGGAGCATGCGCGAATGAATTTGCGGGCGTGGCGGCGGCAGAAGGGCCTTTCTCTTCGGGAATTAGCGGCCCGAACCCATCTGACGCGCGGCTATCTCTCGAAGATCGAGCGGGCGCGCACACCACCGCCGGTTTCCACTTTGCAAACCATCGCCTACGCTCTCGATCTCGACGTCGCCGACCTGCTGGACGGACGCGGCGCAGAACCGTCTCCGCGCCGGCCGCAGGACGGCCTGGACATCGTGCCGGCCGCCGAGGCCGCGCGCGGCCAAAGCACGCACACGGAGGGCGGCTACGACTTCCGCCCGCTGCTGCGCCGCTACCGCCACCGGCAGATGAGCCCCTTCCTTATGATCGTGCGGCCGGGGCGCACCCGCCGTTTCGCCCACGACAGCGAGGAGTTCGGCTACCTGGCGCAAGGCCGCGTCACCCTGGAGTATGCCGGACGAAAACACCCACTGGAAACCGGGGACAGCTTCTATCTGGATTCCCGGATACGCCACGCTTTCCGGAACCCCGGTCCGGAAACGGCTGTTATTGTATCCGTGAACTACAACTACCGCCGTTTTTGAGCCGTCACACAAGCAGAAAGGCAGTACAGCATGCAGACGCTTTGCAACTACGTTGCCGGCCAGTGGCGGGAGGCCGAACGAACCGGCGAACTGGATATCGAGAACCCCAGCACGGGCGAGATTCTCGGCCGCGTTCCGCTCTCCGCCAAGACGGAGGTGGATCGTGCCGCGTCCGCCGCCGCGGCGGCTTTCGCTGAATGGCGGCGAACGCCCGTCAGCCAGCGAGTCCGCCCGCTCTTCCAACTGGTGGAGCGCCTGCGGTCCCGCGAAGAGGACATCGCCCGGACACTCGTCGCGGAAAACGGCAAGTCTCTCGCTGATGCGCGCGCCGAAATGAAACGCGCTTTCGAGAACATCGAAACCGCCTGCGCTATGCCGCTGCTGCAGCAGGGGGACAAACTTGTGGATGGTGCGCGCGATATTGACGGCGAAGTGCTGCGGCTGCCCATTGGCGTTGCGGCGGTGATTGCACCGTTCAATTTTCCCGCGATGGTGCCGTTCTGGTTCATCCCGCACGCCATCGCGACGGGCAACACCGTCGTCGTCAAGGCATCGGAACAAGCGCCGCTTACGCTCGACCGCATCACGAAGGAAATCCATGACATCGGGCTGCCGACGGGGGTTTTCAATCTGCTGCACGGCGATCGCTCCACGGCCGAGGCGTTGGTGGCGCATCCAGCCGTGGCAGCAGTTTCCGTCGTGGGGTCCACGCCAACCTGCCGGGCGGTGGCTGCCGCCTGCGTGGCAATGGGCAAGCGCTTTCAGGCTATGGGAGGGGCAAAAAATCACCTGGTCGTCTTGCCGGACGCCCCGCTGGAACCGGCGATCCGCAACATGATCACGTCCTGCTTCGGGTGCGCGGGCCAGCGCTGCATGGCATCTTCGGTCATTGTGGCCGTGGGCGATAAAACCTACGAAGCGATTGGCGCCCGCTTCGTTGAGGCCGCGCGCAAAGTGCCCGTGGGCAACCCACTGGACGCGCGCTGGGCCGAGGAACCGATGCTGATGGGACCGGTCATCTCCCGTAAGGCCCTTGATTTCATGCTGCGCATGATCGAGACCGGTATTCAGGAAGGCGCCCGCCTGGCGCTGGACGGGCGCGGTCTTGTGGTGCCAGGTTGCGAAAAAGGCCACTTCCTCGGTCCCACCGTCTTCACCGATGTCCAGCCCGGCATGGCCATTCATCAAACCGAAATATTCGGGCCCGTGGTTTGCGTGCTCCGCGCCGGTTCCTTCGACGAGGCAGTGGGTATCGTCAACAGTACGCCGTATGGCAACGGCGCTTCGCTGTACACGCGCAGCGGTTACTACGCGCGCCGCTTCAAACTGGAGGCCGACGCCGGCATGATCGGCATCAATGTCGGCATCCCCGCGCCGGTCGCTCCCCTGCCCTTCGGCGGCATGAAGGCGTCGCTGCTCAGCGACATCAAGGCGCAAGGACGCTCCGTTATGCGCTTCTACACGCAGGAGAAAACGGTGACGGAGCGCTACTGGGAGGAACCCGGCCTGTGAGCGCGGAAAGCTATCTGCAATGGCTGGCGCGGGCCACTCCCACGCGCTGGTGGCACGATTCGGGGGATGTTCGCGAATTGGATGAGGCATTGGCTCATGGCGCTTCGGGTGTCACCACGAATCCCATTCTCGTCGCGGCCGCCCTCGCTTCCAGTGGGGTTTGCTGGCGTCGAGCTGTTGATGACCTCTTCGCCGAGACGGCGCTTTCGGCGTCCGAGCGAGCCGAGCAGCTTGCCGCCATGGTCGTCCGGCATGCAGCCGAACGGTTGAAGCCTGTTTTCGATCGCACGCAGGGCCGCGACGGTTACGTCTGCGCCCAGGTCAATCCGGCCCAGGCAGCCGACCGCGAAGCGATGTGGGCCACGGCCCGCCGATTCCGCTCGCTGGCCCCGAATGTCACCGTCAAACTCCCGGCCACCGCTGCCGGGCTGGATGTGATGGAGGCATGCCTCGATACGGACATTCCCGTGACCCTGACGGTCAGTTTCACCGTGCCGCAGGTGATGGAAATAGCCCGGCGTTACAATGCGGCGGCCATGCGCGCGCGCCACGCCGGCCGCGTTCCGCCCCCCTGCGTGGCGGTGATCATGATCGGCCGGCTGGACGACTACTTGCGCGATGTGGCGGCCGACCGGCGCGCCGACGTCACCGAGGCGGATATCCGTCAAGCCGGGCTGGCCGTGGTCAAACGCGCCGCCACGCTCTGCGGCACGGAGGAGAACGGCGTCACGCTTTGTGTAGCCGCTTTGCGTGGAGTCCATCACATGACCGGACTGGCGGGAGGGCGTTTAATCATGTCCGTCCACCCGCGTTACCAACGCGAGTTGCTGGCGCCGGGTGTGCCACGCGAAGAAGGTTTTTCCCGGCAGGCGCCGGCCGATGCGCTGGAGCGGCTGCGCTCGATTCCGGAGTTTGTTCGGGCGTACGAGCCGGACGGACTGCGGCCAGATGAATTCCTTTCTTTCGGCCTCACGCAGCGCACGTTGGCGCAGTTCGTGGAAGCAGGGTGGAGTCTGATCGAACGCTACCAGCCACCCTGGCGCGGCAACGCGGATCGAGCCTCGTAAAACAAGGAAGGAGCGTCGGCCATGCGATTGAGTTGCCTGCCCGTGTCGTTCTTTCAACCGATCATGGACGGCAGCATGCGTTTGCGCGATTGGGTCCGCGCCGCCCGCGAGGCCGGACTGGACGGACTGGACCTCAGCGTAATCTTGCTGCGCAACCACACCCCCGTCCATCTGCAGGAAGCCCGAGAAGAACTCGCCTCGGAGGGCTTGCCTGTCATCATGATCACGACCTATCCGGATTTCACTCACCCGGATCCCGCGCAACGCGCCCGGGAGGCAGAGTATCTCCGACACGACATCGCCCTATGCTCGCAGCTTGGCGCCCGCTACCTCCGCATCCTGGCAGGGCAAGCGCATCCCGGCGTAACAGTCGAACAAGGCGTCGGGTGGGTGCTCGCGGCGTTCGAAGAAGCCGCAGCGGTCGCCGCGCGATTTGGGATCACCTTGCTTTTCGAAAACCACTCGAGACCCGGCGCCTGGGCGCTGTTCGACTTCAGCCATCCGACGGCAGTATTCCTGCGCATCGCCCGACAGTTGCGCGGCACCCCGATTCGCATCAACTTCGATACGGGCAACACCCTTGTCTACGGCGACGACCCGCTGCCGGTCCTGGACGAGGTGCTCGACCAGGTGGAAACTGTGCACGCCGCAGACACGGCGGAGGCGGGCCGTCTGGCCCCGTGCGTGATCGGCCGCGGCTGTGTTCCGTTCCGCGAGATCTTCGCGCGATTGAAGCGCGGGGGATTCGACGGATGGATCTGCATCGAAGAAGCCAGCCGGACTGGCTTGGACGGCGTTCGCCAGGCGGCCGCGTTTGTCCGCCAAACCTGGGCCGATGCCTGAAAATGGAGAGGCGGAAAAAACCATGAAAGCACTCGTGTTCAAAGCGCCGGGCGAGATGGCCCTGGAAACGGTGGCCACGCCGCAGCCGGCCGCCGGCGAGATTCTGGTGCGCGTGCGCGCGGCCGGCATATGTGGTTCGGACCTGTATGGCTTTCGCGTCGGCGCGCCAGGTCGCATTCCGCCCATGATCATGGGACACGAGTGCGCGGGCGACGTGGCCTCGATTGGTCCCGGGGTGTCCGGATGGGCCCTCGGCGACCGCGTTACGGTCCAGCCGCTGATCTTTTGCGGCGTCTGCCCCTTCTGCCGTGAAGGACGGGTGAATTTGTGCGATCGGAAACGGATGTATGGCGTGCGGGATGTCAACGGCGCTATGGCGGAATATATTGCCGTGGCCGCCCCCCAGCTCTACCGCCTTCCAGAAAGCATGCGCTACGAGCATGGCGCGATGGTCGAGCCGCTGGCAGTGGCCTACATGGCGGCCCGAGCGGCCGGCCCGGTGGAGAAACGGCGCGCAGCCATCGTCGGCGCCGGACCGATCGGCCTGCTGCTTTTGCAGGTGCTGCGCTTCCAGGGCGCCGGCGCCGTGCTCGTGGCGGACATCAATTCCGACCGGCTGGAACTGGCCCGCCGGTTCGGCGCCGCCGCCGTGTGCAATTCCGCCGCCGAAGACGCGGTGGCATTCATTCGAGATCGCACGAATGGCGAGGGCGCGGATGTGACGTTCGAAGCGGTCGGCCTCTCCGCGACGGTTCAGCTCGCCCTGGCAACCACCCGCAAGGGAGGACGTTGCGTCTGGATCGGCAACGCGGCTCCGACCGTCGAGATGAGCATGAAGGAGGTCGTCCTTCGAGAGCTCGAAATCCGCGGCACATACGCCTACACGCATCAGGTGTTCGGCGAAGCGCTTGACTTCATCGCCCGCCACCCCGTTCAACTCGATGCGCTCATTACCCGGGTCGCCCCTCTTGAAGAAGGCGCCGCGGCGTTCCGCGAACTGATCGAGAACACCGGCGACCGAATCAAGACGATATTGACAATGTAGGCAAACGGCAACCGGAAGGAGGACGTGCCATGGCGCGCATGTTAGCGGAAAAAGTCATTGTGGTTACGGGCGGGACCAAGGGGCTGGGCCGCGCCACCGCCGCGGCCGCAGGCCGAGAAGGCGCGCGGGTGGTCGTCGGCGGGCGGGATGAACAGGCAGGCCGGGAAACCGTCGAGGAGATACGCCGCAGCGGGTCGGAGGCCTTTTTCGTGCGCGGCGACCTCCGCAGGGTGGCCGATTGCGAAGCGCTGATTGCCGCAGCCGCGACGCATTTCGGCCGGCTCGACGGCCTGGTGAACTACGCAGGCATTCTGCCGGCCAGTCCGCTGACGGAAACCACGGAGGATTTTTTCGACTCGGTGTTCGACCTGAACTTCAAAGCAGCGTTCTTCTGCTGCCGATTCGCGGTCTCCGCCATGCTCAAGACGGGCGGCGGTTCTATTGTCAACGTCGGTTCCACGCACGCGTATGGCGGCGATTACGACCGCGCCGCTTATGCCTGCTCGAAAGGCGCCTTGTTGACCCTTACCAAGCATATCGCCATAAATTACGCGCGCCGGCACATCCGCGCGAATTGGCTGACCATGGGATGGGTGGCGACGCCCGGCGAACTCGATCACCGCCGCAGCGAAGGGCGGGATCTCCGCTGGCTCGAAGAGGTGGCCGCCAAGGTCATGCCGATGGGGCGGCTGCAGACGTGCGAGGACAATGTGCCTGGCATCTTATACCTGCTGTCGGATCAGTCGAGCCAGGTCACGGGCGTTGAGTTGCATGTGAGCGGCGGATATTTTCCACGCGGCAGCGTGGAGTGAAGCGAAAGGCGCCATGCATCACTCCCCTGAACTCGTTTGCGCCGCTCGCGCGGCTATCGGCGAAGGGCCCTGCTGGGACGATCGAACGTCGCGATTGTACTGGGTGGACATTCTTGGCAAAGCCGTTCACATCTTCGATCCCGCATCGCGGCGCGATCACTTGATCCCTCTGGATCAACAGGTCGGTTGCCTGGCGCTGCGGGAGCGCGGCGGCGTGGTGGTCGGTTTGGAGCGCGGAATCTACCGGCTTGATCTCGATGCCGGCGAGCAAACACTGCTCGCGGCTCCGGAGACGGACCGGCCCCGCAACCGCTTCAACGACGGCCAATGCGATGCCGCCGGCCGGCTGTGGATCGGCAGCATGTCCATGGACGAAAACGACGGCGCCGGCCGTTCCGCGCCCGCCGGTTCTTTGTACCGGCTGGATCCGGACGGCCGTATCACGCGGCTTTTTGGCGGCGTCACGATTTCCAACGGAATCGCATGGAGTCCGGACAACCAGACCATGTACTACATAGACTCGCCCACCCGCCGCGTGGACGCCTTTGATTTCAACTTGGCCGCCGGCGCGATCACGAACCGGCGCACGGTCATCACGCTGCCGGATGACGCCGGCTTGCCGGATGGAATGGCCGCGGATGCCGAAGGGTTTCTTTGGATCGGGCAATGGGGCGGATGGCAGATCGGCCGTTACGATCCACGAACCGGTCGTTGCGTGCAGGCGATACGTCTGCCGGTCAAGAATGTGACCTCCTGCGCCTTCGGCGGCCCCACACTGGAGGACCTCTATATCACAACGGCCCGCCTTGGCGCGGATGAAAACGATCCGCGGCAAACGGAAGCGGGTGGCCTATTTTGTTGCCGTCCAGGAGCGCGAGGTTTGCCTACGCGGCGTTTTCAAGGATAACGCCCGCCAGTTTATGGCATCAACTCTCGCGCTACAAGATCCGCCAGATCGCAGCCATGTTCCTTCAGGAACCAGCGGCCGGCGTGATCCGTCACCAGCCCCTGCCCCGCCAATGCCGTCAGCCGTTGTTGCCACTCACTCGCCATCGCAATCCCGCGATCGCCCAGCGAGCGGGCGATCTCCTCGAGATTCACCCCCTCCGCCATCCGCAACCCGAAGATCAGCCGCTCCAGCGCCCGAGCGGCGGGCGAGAAGGACTCGTCTTCTGACCGCGGTGGCGGCCGTCCCGCTTCGACCGCGGCAAGATACGCCGCGATGTCCGGCGCGTTGGTCCAGCGCCGCCCCGCCACATGCGACGAAGCCGCACAGCCAATGCCGAGGTATTCCCTCCCGCGCCAGCAGGCCAGATTGTGCAGGCAGGCAAACCCGGATCGGGCAAAGTTGGATATTTCGTACCGTTCATAGCCCTGCCGCGAAAGGAAATCCTGCGCCTCATGCAAACGGTCGAGTTGCTCTTCGTCAGAAAGCGAAGCGATGTGTCCCGCCGTCGCCCGCGCTGCCAACCGGCTGCCCTCCTCAAAGGTTAGGGCATATACGGATAAGTGCGGCGGCCCAAAATCCATCGCCTGAAGTAAGGTATCTCGCCAAACACCGGCGCCCTGCCCAGGCACGCCGGCGATCAAGTCCACACTCCAATTGACCCATTGCACCCGCTTCAGCCGGTCGCAAGCCGCTCGCGCGTCCGCCGCCGAATGGCGCCGCCCCAAAATCCCAAGTGTAGCGTCGTCAAATGCCTGCACGCCCACACTGATTCGATTAACGCTCGCTTCTCCAAGGAACTCAAGGAGCTGTTCCGTCAAGGTTCCGGGATTCGCTTCGATGGTCCATTCCCGCAGGCCGGAACAGTTCACGGCGCTTCTCACTCGCTCAAAGAACTCGCGTAACACCTCCCCGGAAACCAATGTGGGAGTGCCGCCGCCCACGTAGACCGTTTCGACCGCCAGGGGGCCGTATACCTGCACCCAGCCGGTTAGTTCACGTTCCAACGCCTCCGCATACCGCCGGGCCATGACGGGATCGTAGGGAACGGAATAGAACGCGCAGTAATCGCACTTGCCGTCGCAAAACGGCACATGAATATACAAGCCGCTGATGCTCGGTTTCATGCCCCGCCGCCGCTGTGCGCATCCAATAAGGGACCGTCGAGATCCTCGCTCGTAAGCCGCATGTTGTTCACGCCGCCACAGGCCGCCGCGCGCGCAAGCAATCTACGATCTCGTCCGGCACGACGAGAGAACCGAATCCCCTTCCTATCCGAATGGCCGGATTCGCCGCCCCGTGAAAATCAGACCCGCCGATCGCGACGAGATCCAGTTCCTTGCTCAGTGCCAGATACTGTCGCTCCTGCTCCGGCGTGTGTTCGGAATAAAAAACCTCGATCGCAGACAGACCGTAATTCTTCCACTCCGCCACTGCCGCGCGCAACGCGCTCGGCGAGAGCTCCAGCGTAAACGGATGCGCCAGCGCCGCCACACCGCCGGCCGCTCGAATGATCCGCAGGCTCTGCTCCACCGAAAGACGATAGCGGTTCACATATGCGCTTTTGCCCTTGCCCAGAAAGCGCTCGAACGCCTCATCCTTGGACTTCACGTAGCCTTTCGCCTCCAGCGCCTGCGCGAAATGGAGCCGCCCAACAACTTCTTCCCCTGCAAAGGCCTTAACGTCCTCCCACGTCAGGTTGCAGCCTAGCGCATACAACCGCTCCATTATTTGGCGATTCCGCTCCTCCCGCGCCGTGCGCAAATGCCGTAGAATTTGTTCCAGCTCCGCGTGGGGGAGATCAATCCAGTAGCCGAGCATGTGAAGCGTACCCCTGGGCACATCTATGCTCAATTCGATCCCCGGAATGCCGAGGACACCCATCCGTTCGCAGGCGCCCAGAAACTCCGGAATGCCATCCACGGTGTCATGATCCGTCAATGCCACCGCATGGAGACCGGCTTTCGCCGCTTCTTCTGCCAGTTGAGTGGGCCGTAGGCTGCCATCGGAAAACGTGGAATGGACGTGAAGGTCTATCATGCGACGGTACCCTTCGGATTGCGCCTGAACGAAGAAGGCTATCAGCCTCCTCCACGTTAGGCAAGCAGGAGTGGCTCCGATGTTGGGAAAGGACAGGTACATCGTGCCCCCCCTCCTGTGGTGAAGCTGGGGGTGGTGAGTGGGAGGCGGATGAAGGAGATCAGGGGCCACCTCCGGAGGTGGCCCCTGATCGGGCGGGCCGATAAGATCCGCCACCATGATC
>CALHGX010000015.1 GCA_938031185.1 uncultured bacterium | reverse complement strand
TCGGGCCACACCTCCGTCTTGGCTCAACCGCCCGCCCCCAACACGCTCCCCATCCTGCTGTTCACCAATCGCCCAACCAAAAAATCCCAATTTTGATCGCACGCAAATTGCACAGTTTTGAAAACTACACGACATCCTTTCACAATAGGATTGAATCCAGCGCCGCACAGTGGCACATTTTGTACGTTTGCGGCTAATTCCGCTCGGCGCCGATTGGAGAAACACGCGTGTACCTCAAGTCCCTTGAGCTGAATGGATTTAAGAGTTTTGCCGATCGCACGTTGCTCCAGTTCGAGCCGGGGCTCACCGCCATCGTCGGCCCCAACGGCTGCGGCAAGAGCAACCTCGCAGATGCCGTGCGATGGGTGCTGGGCGAACAAAGCGCCAAAGCGCTGCGCGGGGCCAAGATGGAAGACTGCATCTTCAACGGGACCGACGCTCGCAAGCCGTTCGGCATGGCGGAAGTTAGCATGACGTTCGCCGAATGCGAGGCGCTTCTGGGAACGGACTACCACGAGGTCACCGTGACCCGCCGCGTGTTCCGTTCGGGCGAGGGGCAGTATTTTCTCAACAAAACGCCCTGTCGCCTCAAAGACATCCAGCGCCTCTTCATGGATACGGGGGTCGGGACGGCGGCCTATTCCTTGATGGAACAGGGCCGAATAGACCAGGTTCTCAGCTCCCACCCCGAAGATCGCCGCGAGATATTCGAGGAGGCCAGCGGCATCACAAAATTCAAGACCGACCGGAAGGAAGCGCTCCGCAAACTGGAGCAGACCGAAGCCAATCTCCTGCGCCTCTCCGACGTGATCCGCGAGGTCAAGCGGCAGATCGGGTCCCTGCAACGGCAGGCCGGCAAGGCCCGTCGCTATAAGGAGCTGCGCGAGCGGCTTCGGGAATTGGATTTGTTCGCCACCGGCGGCCGGCTGCAGGAAATGGAGCGGGAGCTGCGTGCGCAGGAATCCGCGATCAACGACCTGACAGTGCGCATCCAACGCGCAACCGAAGAAGCCCAAGTCGCCGCAAACCTTGAAGCCGAACGGCGCGCCGCGCTGCTCGACGCTGAACATGCCATCGCCGAGACCATGGAAGCCCGCGGCGATGCCGAACACCGTCTCGAAAGGGCCCGTGACCTCATCCGCGTAAATGGCGAGCGCGTCGGCGAACTTCGTCGCCTGGAAGAACGCGATGCGCGGGATGCCGAGGAGGCGCGCCTGCAACTGGACCAGCAGAACCAGGAGTTGGCCATCGCCGAAGCCCGCTTGGAATCGCTCAAAGGGGACCGGGCAGCTGCCGATCAGGCCTGGCAGGAGGCCGCCGCGGCCCTGGCGGCCGTCGAGGCGGATATCAACCGCGTCCGCGAAGAGATCGCTGCGCTCCGCGCCGAGGCCATGGCCGAGGAAGACGCCGCGGCGCGAATTCAGAATCAACTGGCCCACGTCGAAACTCAGGAGCGCGCTGCCGCCATTCAGCGTGAACGGCTGCTCGCGGAACACGCCAATCTTCAGTCCGTCGTGGCGGATTATGACCAGCGCCAAGCGGCGCTCGCAGCGCAGATTCAGTCGCTGGCCGCTCTAGTCGAGGAACGGCGTCGCGCCGTGCAGGAAGCGGAATCACGCCGAAACGAAAGGGCCGATCGGATCGCCGCCCTCCGCGCCGCCGACGCCGATGCGCAGGCCCGCGCCGCGGACCTCAAGGGACGCCTGCAAGTCCTTCTCGAAGATGAGCAGGCTGGACAGGGGTTCGCCGCCGGCGCGCGAGCTCTGCTCGATCCGTCCAACCCCTTGAACCTCCCTTCTGATGCCGTGATCGGCCCGCTCGCGGACCAGCTCGATGTCGGCCCCGAGTACCGCAAAGCCGTCGAAGCCGTTCTGCGTGCCTGGCTCGACGCCGTGGTCCTGCGCAGCCCTGCCGACGCCCTAACCGCCATTCAAAGAATGACCGACTCAGGAAGCGGTTCGGCTCGCATGCTGGCCGCTTCGCAAGCTGTATCCCACGAAACATCGGGTCCTGGGGAACCACTCCATATTCACATCCGTTATGCGGACGCACTGGCTCCGGCTATTGCCACGCTCCTCGGCAACGTCCGGTTGATAAACTCCATCGAGGAGCTTCCGGCCTCCTTGCCCGACAACGTGGTGCTTGTCACCCGCAGCGGTGTGGTCGTCCGCCCAGGCGGCCTGTTCGAACGATGGGCCGGCGACCTGCCCGAAACCAATCCGTTGACCCGCAAGCACACCATGGCCGACCTGCGCCAACAGGCGGCCGCCATCGACGACCAACGCGCCGCGCTGAAACAGGAATGGGCCGCCTTGGAGACGGAGCAAGACCGCGCAAAACGACAGATCGAAGAGTGCGTGGCGGCGCTCGATCAGGCCCGCCGCGACCTCGCCGTGTGCGAAGGGGAAATGCAGGTGGTTTCCCACGAGGCCGAATTGGCCCGGCGGCGTATCGAGACAGTCGCTTGGGAACTGGGCCAACTGCCCGCTCCTTCGGGCGAACAGCGCTCCGAAATGGCCCGTCAACTGTCTCGGCACCAGGCACGACAGGGCGACATTCGGCGCGCACTCGAATCCCTTTCCGCGCGCATGCAGGAGCTGGAACAGAAACGAGCCGGCCTCTATCACGATGTGTCCGAACGCCGGATATCGCTCGCGGCCACACAGCAAGAAACAGAAGCGGTGCGCAGCACGCAGGAGCGAATCCGTCGCCGCATCGCCGAGCTGGAAGCGCTCATCCGTTCGCGGGAGGAAGCGCAACAGTCCTACACCGCCGCTATGGAACAGCTGGCGGCCGAACGCCTCGCCGCCGAAAACAACCTCCCGGATCTGGAACGGTCGGCGCAGGCACACGCCGAACGGCTTGAAAGGCTCCGTCAAGGCCGCGCCGAACGGGCGGCCGACCTCGCGACCGCCGAGGCCCGGCTTGCCGCCCTGCGCAAGGAAACGGACGCGATGCGGGAGGAGCGAGGCCGTCTTGAAGTCGTTCACGCGGAAACCCGCATGCGCCACGACACGCTGGCCCAAACCACGGCGTCTGCCTATGACGTGCGCATCGAGGATCTCACCGCCCCCCGGGAGCCGGTATGGGACGGAGAACCGCTGGCCGGCGAGGCGCTTGATGCCGCCATCGCCGACCTGCGCTCGCGCATCGAGGCGCTGGGCCCCGTCAATCTCGTCGCCATCGAGGAATACAGCGAACTCGAAGAACGCCACGACTTCCTGGCTCGCCAACAAGACGACCTCGTTCGCGCCAAGCAGCAATTGACCGATCTCATTCGCCGCATCAATCAGACGACGGCCGAACTCTTCAGCGCCACCTTTGCCCGGATCAACGAGAATTTCCAGATCATGTTCCAGCGACTGTTCAATGGCGGCACCGCCCGCCTGACCTTGCTCGATGAGCAGGACGTTCTCGAATCGGGGATCGAAATCGTCGCTCGTCCGCCGGGGAAACGGTTGCAGTCCGTCTCCCTTCTTTCAGGCGGAGAACGCACGCTGACGGCCGTCGCCCTGCTCTTTGCCATCTACATGATCAAGCCCAGCCCCTTCTGCATGCTCGACGAGCTCGACGCCGCGCTGGACGACTCGAACATCGGGCGCTTTATCGCCGTTCTGCAGGATTTCCTTTCGCAGACCCAGTTCATCGTCATCACTCACAACCGCCGGACCATTGCGGCGGCCGGAACCATCTACGGCGTGACGACGCCCGAACAAGGCATATCCAAGGTCGTCTCCATGAAGTTCAAGGAATACGAGGCTCGCGAGCGGGAATTTTCGGAGCGCCGCCCATGACCCCGCTGGTGGACATGGCGGTCCTGCTCGACACGGCGGTAGCCGCGGCCCACGCCGCTGGAACCCACGCCCTGACTAACTGGCGTCGGCGCGGCGAGGTGTTCAAGCGCACCGCCCACGACGTGAAGCTGCAGCTTGATCTCGAGGCGCAGGAGCAGGCCGAGCGCGTTATCCGAACCCGCTTTCCCGATCATGCCATCCTCGGCGAGGAATCCGAAGAGCAGGCCCGGCCTCTTCCCAGCGCGTCCGCGCTGGAACAGTGGATTATTGACCCGATTGACGGCACAGTGAATTTTTCGCATGGGCTCCCCTGGTGGTGTTCCTCGGTCGCCGTTCGCCGCGGGGAAGAGCTGCTTGCTGGTGCCGTTTTCGCGCCGGCGCTCGACGAGATTTTCACGGCCGCCTTAGGGTCGCCGGCTGCGCGCAATGGCGCCCCGATACGGGTTTCCGCCGTCGCCACCCTCGATCAAGCGCTGGTCATGACCGGGCTGGACCAAAAGGCCGGCCATCAAGGACCTCCCTTTGAAACCTTTCGACGCCTTTCCGCGGCCGTTCAACGCGTGCGGGTTATGGGGTCCGCCGCCCTGGAAATCTGCCGCGTAGCCGCCGGCCAGGCCGATGGGTATTTCGAGTCCGGCATCTTCATTTGGGATATCGCGGCGGCATCGTTGATCGTGCGCCAGGCGGGCGGAAGCACGGAGATTCTGGACCGTTTCGAGGGCCACCGACTCCGTTTCCTGGCGAGCAACGGTTGCCTGCACGCCGCCCTGCGTCACCTTGTTTGTTCGACCACGGATGGCCATCCCGGCGCTGACGGCGCAGCCTGATCGTCGGCCGTCGCCAAGTCCACATGACGGCATTCGACAACAAGACCAATCACGTCCTGGGCGGCTCCATCAGCCGTGCGTTGTTGCGTTTGGCCGCACCGATGCTGGCCTCGGCCCTGCTTCAGAACGTTCAAAGCCTCATAGACCTTTTCTGGGTTGGCCGCCTAGGTCCGCAGGCGCTGGCTTCCGTGGCCGTGAGCGCCACAATCCTCATGCTTCTGTTCCCCATGTTGATGGGCGTTTCCACGGGCACGATGGCCGTCGTATCGCGCGCCATCGGAGGGGGGCGGCCTACGGAAGCCGCACGGGCCGCCGGCCAATCCCTCACGCTGGCGCTGGCGCTGGGTATCGTGTCGGGTGTGGTGGGATGGCTGTTCGCCGAATCGTTCCTTCGCTTGCTCGGACCGGAAGCCGACGTCATCGCGGCCGGCGCGGACTACCTTCGCGTCAATCTGCTGGGCAGCTTCTCTGTTTTCCTTCTTTTCCTCGCAAACGCCGCGTTGCAAGGAGCCGGCGACACTCTGAGGCCCATGTACGCCATGGGACTCGCCAACCTGCTGAACATTGTGTTGGACCCGCTGCTGATTTTCGGATTGGGGCCGGTACCGGCATTGGGTGTTCGCGGCGCCGCCATCGCTACCGTCCTGTCCCAAGCCGCCGGCGCCGCTCTGGCCGTGCGTAGCCTGGCGACCGGGTCCGCCGCTTTGACCGTTCCTCTTTCCGCATGGAAGCCGGACCGCGCGCGCTGCGGACGCATTCTGCGCATCGGTATTCCCGGTTCGGGGCAAATGCTTTCTCGCAGCCTCGTCAATGCCTTCATGATGCGCATCGTGGCCGGCTGCGGCACGGCCGCCGTCGCGGCATACGGCACCGGCATGCGATTTCACATGATACTGCTCATGCCCGCCTTCGCATTCGGCGGCGCCGCCGCGACCATGGTCGGCCAGAACCTCGGCGCCGAACAGCCGACCCGAGCACGTCGCGCCGCGTGGGCCGCCGTGGCGATGGACGGCGCCATCATGGTCGCCAGCGGCGTCCTCCTGTTCGCCGCTGCCCCTCACCTGATCGCCTTGTTCAACAGCGATCCCGAGGTGGTCGCCATCGGCAGTCGCTTCCTGCGCATACTCTCGCCGTTCTACATCTTTGCAGCCGTCGGCATCGTGTTGACCCGCGCCTTGAGTGGAGCTGGTGACACGCTGGTGCCCATGATTCTGACGATCGTAACGCTCTGGGGATTGCAGGCCCCGCTGGCGCTTGCAGGCGCCAAGTGGTGGCGTCCGGCAACGGACGGAATCTGGTGGGCCATGGCGGCCTCCATTATCATGAACGGCACCTTGATTGCCGCCTGGTTCCTGCTCGATCGCTGGAGCAAACGCCGCATTTAACGCCTGTTCGCAAAGAGACGGATCGCATGGCAGCGAAAAAAAAAGTGGTCTTCCTTCAACTGCCTCAGACGGATAACGACACCGGCGCCGCCCACGAAAACATCTTCCTGGCCGCCTTCTACCTTCGTTGGGCCGCCGAGCAGGCCGGTGAAGGACGCCACTTCGAGTTCCTCATTCCATCCCGCGCCGAACACCAACTTGCTCTTCCCTCCCTGGCGAAGCGGCTGGCCGAACTCTGCCCTGACGTCCTGGTCGGCACGCTCTACCTGTGGAACATAGAAAGCACACTGCGGCTTGTCCGTCTTGCGCGAGATCGCCTGCCTCGCCTGCGCATCGCCCTCGGCGGCCCTGAAACCGCCAAGCATCATCCCTTTCTTTTCCGGCAGGCTCTCGCCGACGCCATCGCCATCGGGGAGGGAGAAGGTGTGTTTCCCGCCATTCTGCGAACGTTCCGTGGCGGCCCACCACCGGATTTTCAGAACATAGCTTGGCGGACCGGCCGTTCCTATTGCTGGGGCCGCCACCGCCCGCCGCGCCGCCCACTGGCCGAGGTGCTTCCCCCCCCTGAGAACGAGGGATGGGCGCCAGACGAAAACGGCGTGGCCTACCTCGAGGCTTCACGCGGATGCCCCATGCGCTGCGCCTATTGCCGATACGGGCGTCTCCTTGGCCCCGTGTCCCGTCTGCCGGTCGCTCAAGTACTGAGCCACACGCGGGTTCTTGCGAACCGAGGAGCAAGGCTGATTCGGTTCATAGACCCGACGTTCAACCAGCGGGCGAACTTCGACGAGCTGTTGGCCGGGTTGCGTGAGATCAACCGAAATCGTCGCATGCGCTTTTTCGCGGAAATCAATGCCGAATCCATCACGGCACGTCAGGCGGCCCTGCTGTCCGAAGCCGGCTTCTTAGAACTGGAAGTCGGGATGCAAAGCCGGGACCCGACTGTCCTCCGGGCCATTCAACGGCCAACCGATCTGCCCCGCCTGGCACAGGGCATACGGCGCTTGTCGGCCCACCGCATCCGAGTCACGCTGGACGTGATGTACGGCTTGCCGCGGCAGAAAGTGCGCGACGTCCGGACCTCTATCCGCTGGGCCTTGCGCAAGAGAAATGTCCGCGTTCAGTGCCTGCAAACCCTTCTTCTGCCCGGCACGCCGCTTCGTGCCCGTCGCCGGACCATGGGCCTTCACGCCGACAATCGCCCGCCCTATGCCGTCCACGCGACCCCGAGCATGACAACAGAGGACATGCGCGCGATCGAACAGTTTCTGGCGACGCATCCGAGGCTCAACCCCGACTGCCCCACCCGTCGGTTTGTTGGCCGGCAACTCCCGGACCTGTTTGCTGAGCGCGTTCTTCTCCGATGGCCCGACGAGTGGCAAAACGGCCCGATTCCAGGGCGCCACATCCGAAGAGCGCTGTTTTTGCGCGGGGAGAACTTCTACGCCAGCAGGTCGCAGTTGGCCCGCCTAGTCCGCCAAGCCATTCGGCAGGAACCCGACACCTTGTGGCAGTTCGTATTGCAACCGGCGACCGAAGAGCCTCTGGACGTGTTGGATACACTGATCGAGGAAATCCGTCGCCATCCGCTGCACCTGCTGGACCGCTACGGCGCCGCCCGCCTCACCAATCGGGTGGCTTCGCGCCGGGTGTTCGTCAAGGCTCGCAACCGGTTTTCCCGCGACTGGATTGCCGCCGCCGAAGAGACGCTGGCCGCCGCCTTCTTCTGACAGTTGGACACGCGCGACCCGCACGCTTGCGTAAGGCCGCTGTTCTTCGTCAGGTGGATTCGATCAATTTCTGGGCCAATGCCCGCCCAAACTGCCGGCAGGACTGGAGGTCTTCATCGGACGGCTGCCACTTAACCCGCAGTCCCGGCTGGGCAATGGTTAACCCGGCTTCCTGCAACCGGCCTTCAAGCATCTTGACGCTCTCCCCGCTCCATCCGTACGAGCCGAACGCAGCGCCCAGCTTGTGCTTCATGCGCAGCCCATGAAGCTCTTCCACCACCGGCGCCAAGCTGGGCAGGATTCCGCTGTTGAAGGTGCATGATCCCAACACCACCAGACCGGCCTTGAATATCTCCACCAACAGGTCGTTGCGGTCGCTCAACGCGGCATGAAACACCTTGTGAGGAATACCTGCTTCCGCCAACCCCTCTGCCACCGCATCGGCCATCCGCGCCGTGGCGTTCCACATCGTGTCGAAGATCACCACCGCCTGGCGGCTCGTCTTCTGCGCCGCCCATTCCAAGTAGCGATCCACGATCTGCCCGGGATTCGCGCGCCAAATCACGCCATGGCTCGGCGCAATCATCCGCAACGGCAAATTCAATCCACGCCATTCCTCGATCTTGCGCGTCACCCGGTCGCTGAACGGCGTAAGAATGTTCACGTAGTACTTCAGCGCCTCCTCGATCAACGTCGTTTCATCCACCTGATCGTTGAAGCGGAAGGCGGTGGCATAATGTTGGCCGAACGCGTCGTTCGGCATCAGAATGGCGTGCCCCGTCAAATACGTGAACATGCTGTCCGGCCAGTGCAGCATGGGGGCTTCGATGAACAACAGCTCGTTGTTGCCGATGGGTATGCGCTTCCCTGTTTCCACCGCTTCCAACTTCCACATCTTGTGGTAGTGCCCGGGAATGCTCTCAGCGCCCCTGCGAGACACCACGATTCTCGCCTTGGGGCAAAGCTCCACAAGACGCGCAATGGTCCCCGAATGATCCACCTCGGCGTGGTTAAGGACAATCAAGTCCAGATCCGCCGGATCCATGATCTCGCGGATATGCCCCAGCAGCACCTCTTGGAACGGTGTCCATACCGTGTCCACCAGCACGTTCAACCGATCCTGTATGAGATAAGCGTTGTAGGTGGTTCCATGATGGGTGGACAGCTCAAACCCATGAAACCGCCGCACGGCCCAATCCACCGCCCCGACCCAATACACTCCAGATACCAGTTCAACCTTCATGCTTTCCCCGCAATCTGCATGCCTAGACATTCAGTCGTAATTCTGGCATATAGCGCGGCACCAGCGCAACAGGCTTCACCGCGCCTAGCGCAAGCCGTGTTTGCTCATCATGCCGTGAATAAAGGCCACACCTTCGCGCACCAAGGTGTCTCCATCCCGCGCGAGTTGCCGCCAAACCCAAGTGTTCATGTTGTCCGTGCAATCCACAAAAGACTCGAGTGCCGCATAGCCGGTGTAGCCGATTTCCGCCAGCGCGCGAAAGATCCCATCCCAATCCACGTGTCCGGTGCCGGGGATTCCCCGGTCGTTTTCGCACAAGTGGTAGTGAATCAAGTCCCCGCCGGCCAATCGCGTCGCATCATAGAAACTCTTCTCCTCGATGTTCATGTGATACGTGTCCAGATGCACCCGAATGTTCTCACGGCCGATCATCCGTTTCAGCTCCAGGGCTTGGGCGCAGGTGTTCACCAGATACGTTTCATAGCGGTTCACAGGTTCGATGCCCAACGTTACCCCGGCCGGCTTCGCGTGATCGGCCACAGCCCGCAAGGCGTCGGCCGACCATTTCCACTCATCGGCTCCGGGCCGGCGAACAGCCGCTTTCACGTGTTGCGAGTAAATCACTCCAGAAAAGCTTCTCGCGCCGATTCCCGCGGTGGCATCCACGCAAGCCTTTAGGTAATCCACCCCCTTCGCGCGGATGGCCGGCTGATCGCTGGTAATATCCGTCTCTCCCAACAGAACAGTGGACGTTACGGCGTCCAGCCCCGCGTTGTTCAGTCGCCGCCGGATGGCCTTCGCGTCATACGTCTCCAGACACATCAGCGGAATCTCGATAAAATCCAAACCGAGGGCCTTGACCCGATCAATCAGTCCCAAGGTCTCGTTGCTCCACTGTGAACACCATGCATATGCATGAATCCCAAGCTTCATTGTCTTACCGCCTCCTCTTCGCGTCCTGTCTATTTCCCTCTTCTCCATTTTGCTCCGCCTCCCGCCAAAGCGGGCGCAGCACGGACCATGTTCCCGCCACCATGCCGATGATCATTCCCGCTAGTGTGCCCCAAGGCGTCGCGTCGAACCGGCGGTCGGCCTGATAGCCTAGCCACAGCGAGACCAGCACACACACGGCAAACTGCACCCCGGCGGAAATCACACTGACAGGCGGCCTGGCTCGCGTGTTCATCAACGGCTTATCTGGACAAGACAACGCTCTCGAAAACCTTGAACGAGCAGCCCTGACGCCAGGCATCCGGCGGCAAGCCCGCCTTCATGCTCAACGAGGACAACGTCTCTTCCATGGTCCATCCCTGCTCCAAAGCCACCTCCGGCAAATACACCGCGCGGTGAAAACCTTTCTCCAGAATGACGCCTTGTTCCCCGATCCGAAATTCTGCCGGCGAGCCGATGTCCCGAAGCGGGCTCAGGATCGAAACGTCCACGCTCAACCCCTCCAGTTCTTCGGGACGAACAGGCGGGAACCGCGGATCACGCAGCGCGGCGTTGATGGCGTTGTGATGGGCGGAAAGATACAGCGGCTCCTCCGCCTCCAGCGAGCCAATGCAACCTCGCAAGCGCCCGTCCTTCTTGAGCGTCACAAACGTGGCCATCTCCCGCCGCAAGTTCGGCGTCAGCGTGTAGCGATCGAAGGCAAAAGCCCCTCGGCGGCCGCGCACGCACCACTCCAAGGTGTCCATCACCAGCCCATACAAGGTGCTCTGCTCCTCATCCGACAACTCCGGACTCCAGCGTCCGCTTCGGTGTTCCTTCACTCGATGTTCTTTCACCGCCGCCTCCTTCTGGCGCATGTCTGGCGCCGACTCCATGCCAAAAAAGCCGATCGCGGCGTAGGATACCGAGTTCTGAAAGTCTCCGACGACATCGCCCGATGTATACCGCTTCAGGACAGAGCCCGCAACCGGCGTCCCTGCCAGCCGAAGGGTCGCCATCAGCAGCCGGATGGGCCCCTCGCCGCAAATTGTGTCGCCCTTTGTTCTGAGATGCTCTCGAAACCCCGCCTCGTCGAGCGCCGCCACGCGTCCCGCCGCCCCATCCAGCCACTCGTACAAATGGTCCCTAATATTCGTCGTAAACGGCATGAATCCGTAGTTGGCCCCATAATGCGTGAAATCCGAAGAGGCGATCAGCAGCGTGTTGGAGTGCATCCAGGGCGCCAATGCGCGGGCGCAGGACTCGATCGCCTCTTCATCCAGCCGACCGCACAGCAGCGGTAAAAAAGCGAAATTGGTCAACACGCACTGCAAAAAAGGCACTTGCACCTCGATCGAATGTTCCCGACGGTCCGCCGCAGCCAGCCAGTCCGTAAAACCGGGTTTGCCCGCCACGTCCGCCCTGAGCTCCGCATCCAGGCGAACCGTCCCCAACGGCGTCCGCCACCCTGTCAACTCACTCCCCGGAACGGCTACACCGGTAAACCGACCGTAATGGCTCGGCCCCAAAACGATCACCCGATCATACGGCTGCCCCGAAAGGGTGGTGTAAAGGGCGGCGGCGCAATCCCCCGAAAAAACATAACCCGCATGCGGCGCGACGGCCGCCAAAAGGCGCCTTCGCGGCTCGCCTGGGGCAGCGGCAAGCAGCTTCGACACAACCATCCGCTCCAGTTCCGCGCGTTCAGCGGGATAGAAAGCGCCCGCCACGGCCGGAAGACGCATGCCGCGACCGCTGTCTGCGCCCGCCGGTTTCGTCTCCCCGATGGCAACCGCCGCACCCAGCGTGAGCACAAATCCTATCCTTCGCGCCAAGCCGGCTGCGCTTTTTTTGGTTGAAGCACGCCTCATGCTCGAATTATACACGCGGGTGGTGGAATGGAAAGGAAGGAAGCAATGCCTCACGCCGCCTATCGCGCCAATATATCCCGCAGCATACTCCGCAGCGCCGAGACCATTCGCCGTCTCGAAAAACAACGTCTGCTCATTGAAAAGATAGGCCGCTTGTTGATCGCTACGCTGCGGCGCGGGAACAAGGTGATGACGGCCGGCAATGGCGGGAGCGCCGCCGAAGCCCTCCACATGGCCGAAGAACTGGTCGGCCGTTTTCTTTTCAACCGGCCGTCGCTTCCGGCCGTCGCGTTGGTCGCGGACCCAACAGCCCTGACCTGTATTGCCAACGATTTCGGCTATGACGAGGTCTTCCGCCGTCAGGTGGAAGGCCTCGGCCGACCGGGCGACTTGATTGTAATCTTCAGCACCAGCGGCAACGCTGAAAATCTGCTCCGCGCGGCAGACGCCGCTCGCCACCGCCGCATCAAGGTGGTCTCTTTCCTCGGGCGCGACGGGGGACGCTTGGCGGGCATGTCGGATCTTGAACTGATCGTTCCGAGCGACGAGACCGCCCGAATCCAGGAAGCGCACCAAGTGCTCATTCACCTGCTGCTGGAAATGGTCGAGGAAGCATTTCCTGCGAAGACGGAGGCGGGGGCCAATCCGTCGCGCCATCCGCGCGGCAAAACGCCCGCCGATCAGCGACGGCGGCGATAGGGACCTTCCCTCATTAGCATTTCGTGAATGGCCGCCGCGGCCCGCCGCCCCTGCCCCATGGCCAGAATGACCGTCGCGGCCCCCAGCACAATATCTCCCCCCGCGTAAACACGCGGCACGGAGGTGGCGCCATCCTCGTTGGCGACAATCGTGCCCCACTTGGTCGTGACCAGGCCCGGTGTCGTCTGGCGAATCAGGGGATTCGAATCGTTGCCAATCGCGACGATCACGGTGTCGCAGGGCATGATGAATTCACTGCCCTTGATTTCAACCGGCCGGCGGCGGCCGGAATCGTCGGGCGCGCCCAGCTCATACCGCAAGCACTCCACCGCCTTCACAAGCCCTTGCTCGTCGCCCATGATCCGTTTGGCGTTCTGTAGAAGGTGGAAGACCACTCCTTCTTCTTTGGCATGCGCCACTTCCTCGACCCGCGCCGGCATTTCCGCTTCCGTCCGCCGATAGACCAGATGCACTTCTGTCGCCCCCAAACGAACCGCCGTTCGCGCGGCATCCATCGCCACATTGCCGCCACCCAGAACCACCACCACCCGCGACCGGAAAAGCGGTGTGTCGGCGCGTTCAAAATCATAGGCCTTCATCAGATTCACCCGCGTCAGGTATTCGTTCGCGGAAAAAACGCCCACCAAGTTCTCCCCCTCAATGCCCATGAACTTTGGCAGACCCGCCCCCGAGCCGACAAAGACCGCGTCATAACCGTCCTTCTCCATGAGATCGGTCAGTTTTCGGGTTCGTCCCACGACGAAATCGGTGCGAATCTCCACGCCCATGGCCTCCAACGCGTGAATCTCCGCTTCCACGATCTTCTTCGGCAGCCGGAATTCCGGAATACCGTACACCATGACACCGCCCGGCTTGTGAAACGCCTCAAAAATGGTGACCGCATGCCCTTCCCGCCGGAGATCCGCCGCCACGGTGATTCCCGCCGGCCCGCTGCCGATCACAGCCACCCGAAAGCCGGTTGCCGGCTTGATGGCAGGCAATTGCGCCCGCCCCTGGTCACGCTCCCTATCGGCCACATAGCGCTCGACACGGCCAATGGAAACGGCCTTGGCCGCATCCTTCAGGGATCGTCCCACGGTGCAGGGCGCCTGGCATTGCGTCTCTTGAGGACACACCCGGCCGCAAACCGCAGGCAGAAGACTGTTGCGCTTGATGATATCCACCGCCGCTTGGAAATCCCCTTCCGCGGCCGCCTTAAGGAAAGCCGGAATATCAATTCGAACCGGACAGCCCTCGACACACGGCGCATTGCGGCACTGCAGGCATCGCAAAGACTCCAGCCGCGCCTGCGTCGCCGTGTAACCCAGCGCCACTTCCTGCATGTTCCGGCGTCGGGCCACTGGATCCTGAGCCGGCATTTCCTGCGGCGGAATGGCGAGGCGTTCCTTGGGCGTCAGCGCCACGCCCTCCAAAGCCGCCATTTGTTCGTGGGCCGCGGCCTCGATTTCTTCCCTCGTATGATGTCTCACCGCCCCGCCTCCCGCTCCTTCTGGCGAATGGCTTCCTCCAAATGGCAACGTTCGTGCGCCGCGTTTTCCTGGCGGCGATAGGCGCCCAATCGCCGAATCATATTGTCGAAATCCACCTGATGACCGTCGAACTCCGGCCCGTCCACGCAGACAAAGCGGGTCTGGCCGTCCACCGTCACCCGACAGCCCCCGCACATGCCCGTGCCGTCCACCATGATGGTGTTCAGAGAAACAATGGTGCGCACCCCGTACGGGCGCGTGGTTTCCGCGCACGCCTTCATCATGACCGGCGGACCGATCGCCACAACCAGATCCGGCTTAGAAGGACGCTCGCACACTTCCTTCAGCGGTCCGGTCACCAAAGCCTTGCGTCCCCGGGAACCGTCATCGGTGCACACAATCAGCTCGTCCGCCAGCCCGGCCAAGCGATCTTCCAGAATCATAAGGCCCGCCTGCCGCGCTCCCAGAATCACAATCAGCCGATTACCGGCGGCTTTCATTGCCTCTGCAATCGGGTAAAGGGGAGCGGCCCCGATGCCACCGCCAACGCCCACTACGGTTCCCACCCGTTCGATATGCGTCGGGTGCCCCAGCGGCCCAACCATGTGGGCGATGTAGTCCCCCACATCCAAGTCAGCCAACGCATGGGAGGTCTTCCCCACGGTCTGGAAAATCAGCGTAATGGTGCCGGCAGTCCGATCGGCATCGGCTATGGTCAACGGAATGCGCTCGCCGTACTCGTCATTGAGCTGAAGAATCACAAACTGCCCGGCTCGGCGCTCTTCGGCTATCAACGGCGCCTCCACCTTGATCTCGAAGATGTCCTCCGCCCATTGTCGCTTGAACACAATTCGGTTTGGCATCGTGCGTTTTCCTTCCAGATGCTGACCGCAAAGAAATAAATATCTCAACTTCGCAGCCGCATAACAAGATTGTTGTGACTATTCCTGCCGAGCCGCCGGGCCTCCTCCGCGCGCGTCACTGATTGGCTCCCAATCCCCTGTAACCAAGTTCAACGCGCCCGCCGGCTATTTGTGTCAGACGGGGAACCGCACAGCCAACCGTCGCCCACGCTGAACCGACTCACGGCCGCTTGCCGCCCTCACTTGGGCAAGGTGATCCGGTAAAAAGCGCGAGGAGGCGCATTGCTGTCGGTCGCTTCCACCACCATGCCGGTGGACGCCATCGTAAGGATATCCTGCCAATTTGTCCGATGATCGAGCAGCATGGCCCGCTGGAGACGGTACCCTTCTTTGCCGGGTTTTGCCGCCCAGCGCAAAATCGTGTGCGACCCCGTCCGGCGCAAACCCAGCACTTTTAGGCAATCGTTGGGATCCAGAGGATCCGTGAGGGTAACCACATCCTCCTCCCAATCGGTCAATCTGTCGCCATCATCGTCATCATCCATCGCCATATTGTTCAGCCCGTCGTTGTCGGTATCGTAAACCAACGCATCTAGGGTATCCGGCACTCCGTCGCCATCGGTGTCCTCATCCATCCAATCCGGAATGCCGTCGCGATCCGTGTCAAACCCCTCGGTCGTTGCTTGGTAGCCCACTTCGACGAGCCACTGTCCGGCGGATTGCTCGCCCGCCAGCGCTCGTTGGGAAACAGAAAGCGACGTTTGTGCCCGAGCGCTGCCTATTGCCAGGGCCGGTTGCGCGTCGCAAAATACGTCCGCCACTATCCGGTAGCTTTCGCTGGCTTGCTCCGCCGCCCCAGCGCTTGCCGTCGCAACCAGAAACCAGGCTAGGCATGCGTTTACGCGCGTCATGACTCGCCCCTCAAGGAATGATGTTGCCGTTGATGAGATTGGTCCTCGCCGGAATGATCGCCACGACGGGATTGATATTGGTGCTCAATATGCTGTTCACCAGCCCCACACGGCCTGTGCTGGTCCCGCCCGAGACGCTGATGGCATACCGGGCATTGTAGGGCGGCGCATACGTCTGCATCGTTGCATTCCACACCCGGGGTTGCGGCCCCATCTTTCCGGGAGTGGCATACAGCACAAGGGCTGCATTGGTATTGCCTTCGCTCATGCCATACAGATGGCATCCCGTAAGCGATGCCGTCGTGTTGCTGTGCATCAACAACACCACAGGGCCGGCGCCGGAATGCAGGAAGTTGTCCTCCAGCACGTATTCCCCGCCGTTCAGTTGCATGGCGGCGCCCGAGGCGCCGATTACGCTCTTGGTCACCAGGTTGAACCCCGTCGCATTGGTGTAGAAGGCGAAGACACCCCGACTCTGCGCCGGATCGTTGCCATAAGCGCCAATGTTGCACGATAGAACTTCAAGCCCCCCCTCCGTCTCTGACGTCCGCACAAAGTGGATGCCGTCTCCACTCGCGTTGTCCTCCTCGTCTCCCGCTTCGATGCTGCTTCGTTCCGCGTTCACCTCGCAGCCCCCCAGCGCGACGATGCCGTGTCGCCCACCTTCGATGCTCGACCAAGCCACGTCTACAGCCCCATTGGTCATGTAAATCCCGTCCTCGTCGGCCTCGATCCGTGACCACGCCATGTCAACCATGCTGTTCACGCCCGAAATACCGCTTCTACTCGATCGGACCCCCGACCACACCAGTCGAACCGCTGCATTCGAGCAGGCAATCCCATGCCCCCCGTTCTCGATCTGGCTTTGGACCAGCGAGAGCGAAACCCGCCATGGCTCCTGGGGCACATCATTTTCCAAAACCACTGTATTCTTGTTGCTTACGCCTTCCCCGTGGTTTGCCACTCGGCAGTTTTGCAGTGTTGCTCGCACCCCCCAGCCCGGCAGCAAGTAGGGATCCGCCACCATGCGGATTGCCGCCGACTCCTGCGCCTTAACCTCGCTGCCCTTTACTATGATGTCGCCCGCGGCATCCCACACCTGCAAAGCCGGCGCTTCCTCGGCCAAAAGGAAACAGTTCCGCAGCCAAACCCGCGCCCCGGGTTGGAGTCCAACAAGCTCAACGGCAGGCACGCCGGACTCTCGTCCATCCACCCGGCACTGATCCAATTCCACCCCGGGGTCACCCGTGGTGACTTCCACTCCTCCGCTGATTTCGCAATTCACGAAACGCGCGCCGTAGCCGCCCCCGCCCATGGCACGGTTTTCGATCCGCACGCCGCGCTCAAGAAAGCAGCCCACGAAATCCGCGGACGCTTCGCTGCTGTTGACGATATGAAGGGATCGCCCCCCATCTCCCTGCCCGTAGAAGTCGCAACGGCGCACCCGCACCAACCTGCGGTGCCCGTCTAGCGCCAAAGCGTTTCCGGAGTCCGACCAGGCATAGAAGCCGCAGTCTTGCGCTTGAACCTCTGTGTCTCCCCCCAGCCATAGCACATCTCCGCCCTCGTGGTTCTGCATCTCGCATCGCTCGAAAAGAGCCATGCCTTCGTTCTGGAGTTCCACGGCAGGGCCGCCCGCCGTGTTCCGCAAAAATGTGCAATTGCGCGCGCCGAACCAATAGGCGGACGCCCCTATCTCGTCCTTCAGAGCCGGGTCCCCCACCAGCGTCATGTTCTCCAGCCGGAATGGTCCGGCTTGAACGGCGGGACCAGAGGGATTTTCTATCCACACACGCCAGCGGTCGCCCAACCCGCCGATTGGATAGTCCACAGGCTGCCCCAGCCCGTTGGTGGGAGGAAAGGTCAGCGGGGCCGCCAATTCGTAGTATCCCGGCATCACCAGAATCCCATTCCCGCCATATTGGGCGAAATGGTTAATCGCCTGTTGCAAGTCCTCAAAATCTCCCCTTCCCGAGCTGTCCACAATAATCGTTCCGCCAGTGTCCAGTCGGCCAAAATCAAGCCGTGCTATCGGCACATCCGGCATCAATTGTTCAAAAACAACGCCGTTATGCGAGAACCACGTCCGCAGCTTCAACTCGTCTGCATGAAACACTATGGCCGGAATAGGGAACATGCTCGCCCCCAGCTCCACATTGAACAATCCATTGTTGACTTCAATGGTGACAGCAGAAGCGGGTTCGCCCGCGCCCGGTGTGCCGTCGTTCGACCACAAGCCGTTTTCCCAGGCATCCAGCAACACGAATTTGAAGTGTCCAATGCCCGTGAAATTCGTGCCGTGCGCCGTTATACGACCTTGATAATTCAGCGTCGTAGCATCCACCGCCGGCGCGACGAACCACCCACACATAACAAACCAACCCAACCACCTGTTCTTCATGCTTGACCTCCTCTTTTTTCCAAGGAACAAGGCGCCTCGCCCAACGCAGGCTGCTCCAGCTTCAGGTCGGCAGACGGTTCGCCTTTTTGTCCGCCAACCACCATTTCACCGGCGGATATTCAGCCGATTCAAACCAGCAAATTTCTTCATCCACCATGTCAAAACGCAGCCCCCCGCAACCCGCCGGCCAATCGGCCGGATCAAGCCGAAACATCAGATCCACCTCTTCGCCTGGTTGCACGTCATGTGGCAGGGGCACGCGCCGATAATCGCGTTGCAACAACCGACCGTCTCCACCCAGCAACTGCACGCCCAGCCGCACGTATCCGCGCCCGTGGCTTGGAATGCCCGGCTCGTCAAGAGGCTGCGCCAGCCAGATCGTGTCGCCAACATTGCGCACGGTCACAATAAAGGCGTCATCTGCTTCTTGCCGCCTCATATGAATGTCGGCCGCCAGTCGCCCGGGAATCCGGCTATCCGGAAAAACCGGCTCCCCCCCCGCCCGCACTTCAAGGCCGCGCCAAACCGGCGTTCCCCCCAGATCCTCAAACCACGCCGTGCCTTCCTTGACGAGGTCCACCTTGATCTCGTAACGGCCGGGCGTAGACGGCGCCTTTAAGAGCGCTGCCACCGGCGCTTCCTCGCCGGGCCGAACATCGTGCAGGAACTGCCCGCGCCCATAGTCCGTATCCGCGAAGCCGCCTTGAGGCCCCCGCAACTTGAAGCCTAATGCCACGTGTCCGCCCTCGCCCTGGTTGAGCGGATTCCCCTGAAGAAAAGTCCCCCAGCAAGCCCAAGGCTCCGTGCCCGTGTTCCGCACCCGCGCCTCCACGCGGAACAAGCCCCCGGCGACAACCGAAGCGGGCACGTTCATTTCCAAAATCGTTCCTGCCAGCGGACGCCCCTTCGCTTGACGGCATGGTTTGCTCTTGCTCATCACCATGGCCGGATGACGGCGATTCCATTCCACCAACCGTTGGCGCCAGCGGCGCCAATTCACTGGCTGAAGCCACCAGGGCCATAGCAGCGCAGCCCACTCGGTCATGCTCAAATTTTCCTCGAGCGGCAGCGAAGGCGCCACCCGGCAATCGGCAAACCCCGCCTTCCGCGCTAGCCGCCACATGTCGCGGATAACGACTTCCTGTTCCAGCACGCCAAGTTCTTCCATCTCACGCCGCGACTCCGGTGTGTCGGCATGGCCTTCCCCGGGTTCCACCAGCACAAAACGACCATCCGGACGCAATACCCGGCTGATTTCTTGTAACGCAACGCCCATGTCGGGAATGTGGTGCAACGCATTAAGAGAAAATGCCGCCGCGAACACGCCATCTCGAAAAGGCAGCCGCTCGCCGTCCCCCGTCACCTGCACCGCCCAAAGCACCGTCTCCGGCCAGGCCCGCCGCACGGCCTCCAGGCGCTGCCGCCCAAGCAACAGCATCTCGTGATTGATGTCGAGCGAAACCACCCGGAACCCCATGCGTGCCAGCCATTCGGCCGCCCATCCGGATCCGCCGCCGATTTCGAGGACCAAACTGTTTGGAGGGCATCCAATGCGCGCCACCAGAAGCGCGAAATCATGGATGTACTGCGCCCCCCGGTCATGCCCCCCCGCCGACAACGGCATCGTCAGTAGCCAACGCCTCATGGCGTCGCCACATCCTTTCAGGCGGCTCTTCTCGTGGCGTCTGTTTTCGGACACACTCATGAGGCAGTGCCATTCCGAACGGAGGTGGGAATCACCACTGGATTATGTGGCGGCGCAACGCCGTTGAATTTCTGTCGCGATCGCGTCCATCCATCGGCGCATGTAACGTCGCGGACGTTCCCGCAGATAGACGCCCAGATTCGCGCCGGCATCCGGAAATTCATTGCACCAAATCACGTCGCCCACCAGTTGGACTACCAGCGGCTTTTCTTTACGCGGAATAGTCACACGCAGTTTCAACACGGTGCCGGGCGGCAGCGGCCGGTCTGTGTGAAGTTGAAGTCCGCATACCGACGCGTCTCGCGTCCGGCATGAAATTGACAGCCGCCGCAAGGACGGCATGGCCTCACACGCCGCCACCCGGGCTTCGACAGGCAGCTCGATTGCAAACCGCGTGTACAATCTGGATTCGGCGTTCTCGCTCATCGCCCATCCCTCCCGGCTACAACCCGTTGCATGTGGGCCATGCTACGTCATGCCCACTCGGCGCGCAAGCCTCCACGCGTCGCCTGCTCACCACACTGGAAACCTGTTGCGTCGCGCAGTTGATTTCGTCCCTGCCCAAGAATAATATACCGCACTAAGCGCGCCCGAGGAATACACCATGCGCAGTTTGACCATCAATGGGCAGACCCGAACCGGCGACGTCAGAGAGAAACTTCTCCTGCAGGCAGAAAGAATGCGCGAAACATCCCTGCCCCATGCGGAACGTGCAGCCGCCGTGCTTGCTCTTGGAAAAATGCCGAATGAGCAGGCCTTTCTTGCTCATTACCTTTCGCTCCTGCGCGAGGATTGCTCAGTGCGACTCGACACGCTCGAGCCGCCATGCCGTCCGGGGGTGCTGGGCGCCGCCGTGGGGGCTGTACGAAAGCTTCTGTGGCGCATTCTTCGGCCCCACCTCGAACTGGCGACATGGCGGCAAAACGCCATCAATGCTGATGTGATGCACGCCCTGGAGTTTCTCCGGCTTGCGTCGCAAGCGCCACAAGGATGGCAAGACTCAAGTGGTTTGTTCGCCCCGGCTCCTGACGGTCCCGTCTCCCCTTCGGGGCCATCCGCCGTAGCGGCATCCGCACCCGAAGCCTCAAGATCATGAGCGTGCGCCGTGTAGATCAACTCTTGGCCGGCATGGTGGAAGGTGATGCCATCTCCCAAGACGCCCTGCTCATGCAGGCCGCGTTGCGCACGCTGGGGTTCGAATCCGATATTTTTTCAGATCCCGAGCGAACCGATCCGCGCATGGCCGATCGCTGTCGCCCCTTCGCAACCTATCGAGCGAGGCCTGGCGACGCGCTGGTCTATCACTACGGCATTTCCTCTCCCGTGTCGGAAGCGCACCGCAGGGCCAATACCACAAAGATACTCCGGTATCACAACGTGACCCCCCCTGATTATTTCCGCGGCTATGATGATGCACTGGCGCATCTGTTGCACCGAGGCCGCGAAGAACTGGCAGGCCTCGCGGCGCAGTCTGATGCCGTTTGGGCCGATTCGGCCTTTAATTCGCGCGACATCCCCACCGGCACGTGCGGCATAGTACGGGTGTTCCCACTGCTTTTTTCTCCAACCCGTTTCGAACGTGCACCGGATGCGACTGTCTTTTCACGCTACGGCGGCCCACTGCGCAACATTCTGTTCGTCGGTCGCATGGTCCCCAACAAGCGGCTCGAAGAACTGATCCTTGCTTTCGCATGGCTCCAGCGCAAATTGGACCCGTTCACGCGTTTGGTTCTGGCCGGCTCCGATCGCAGTTGCCCCCGATATTACGCCATGCTGCGGCTTCTCGCGGCCGGCATCGAAATGCCCCACGTCTGCTTTGAAGGGTTTGCCTCCGAGGCTGGACTGGTCGCCCTCTATCGTCAGGCGCAAGTCTTCGTCACAGCCAGCGATCACGAAGGGTATTGCCTGCCTCTTGTGGAAGCCATGCACAACGGTGTGCCCGTGATCGCGAAGGCCGCCGGGGCAATGCCCGAAACGCTGGGGCCGGCCGGCGTGCTCTACGATGGCGGGTCGCCCGAGGAACTGGCGAGCCTGATGCACCTCGTGCTCACCGACACCAAGCTGCGCGCCGAAATCCTGGCGGCCCAGGAACAACGAATGAGCGCCATTCGTTCCCGCCAGCCGAGCACCGAGCTTCAGGCCTTGCTGGCTGAGCTAGGCTTGCGGCCTTGAAACCGCGCCGGCGGGCGAAACGATCATTTTCTGCGCCAGCAAATCAGCCTTGACCGGACCGTCCACAAGGCGCACCAAGGTCAGCGCCCATTCCATGGCGGTTCCAGGGCCCTGGCTTGTAACCAGCCGTCCATCCACAACCACCCGCTCCTCGGAACGCGTCGCGCTGCGTAGCCGAGGCACCGCCGCGGGGTGACACGTAACCATCCGGCCTCTCAGTACGCCGGCGCTTTCCAATACGAGCGGCCCGGCGCAGATCGCCGCCAGCCATTTGCCTTTGGAGGCAAAATCCCGCGCCGCGGCCAGGACATCCTTGTGTCCGCAGAGCCGGTCCACGCCCTCGGCCCCGCCCGGAATGGCCAGCATGTCGAATTTCTCCGCCTGCACGGCATTCCATGCTGCGTCCGGAATGATCCTCAAGCCGCGCGACGCCGTCACAGGCGTCCCGGAAACGCTCGCCGTTACCACGTCCCATTCGGCCCGCCGCAGGACGTCCACAAGAATCACCGCCTCCATCTCCTCTACGCCATTTGCCAGTGGAACCAAGACCCTCATTGTTTGTGCCTCCGCGTAACACTCTCACATTGTGCCCGGCCTATATTGCCCCAAGCGTCGCAGGAAACAGGGTTTTGCCGTTCTTACGACCCTCGCAAAAGCCTTGCGCCTTCTGGAGGCATACACCGCTCCCCCCCAACAAGGCAAGGCCGCGCGCGACACGCCGGTCCCGGCGGAAATGTGTTGTTGATATCAAGGGAGCATTTAGGTAAGCATTCCCCCATCGGGGAACCTTCAACCGGGAGGGCCAATCATGAACCACGGCGGCAACACGCAGGCGCAGGCAAAAAACATCTGGTCGGGCATCGTTGAAACAGCGATCAAAGTCATTACAAAGCCGGCGGAGTTTTTCCGGACCATGCCAAAAACGGGCGGCTTTGGCGACCCGCTTGTGTTCATGATTGTTCTGGGCGTGGCGGCCGGACTTGTGCAGGCCATCCTCGGGCTGTTTCATCTTGGCATGAAGGTCTCCGCCGTCATGGCGCTGGCTTCGATCATCCTCACCCCCATCATGACGGCTATTTTCGGTTTCGTCGGAGCGGCCATTCTTTTCGTCATCTGGAAGCTCATGGGCTCTCAGGAGTCCTACGAAACGGCCTACCGCTGCGCAGCGTATGGTTCCGCCATCGTGCCCATCACGGCGCTGCTGGGGATCATACCATACGTGGGCAGCATAATCGGACTCGCGTGGTGGACCTTCCTGCTCGTCACGGCCAGCGTCGAAACACATCGCCTGAAGGCGCAAGCCGCGTGGCTCGTCTTCGGCGTCATCGCGGCCTTGCTGGCCCTGATGTCCATCGGGGGGCAGATCAAGGCCCGCCGGATGGCCCGCTCGATGGAGGAATGGTCTCGGCAGTACGGCGGCGCCTCGGGCAGCGAAATGACGCCAGAGGAAGCGGGCCGTGCTGCTGCCGCATTCATGAAAGGCCTACAGGAGCAAATGGAGCGCGAAGAAGCCAAGGCGCGGGCCGCACAGCAGAAAGAATAGCGCGCAATTTGCCGGCTGAACGCCCCGATGCGTGGGGGGCCAAGGAACGGGCTAAAACCAGGGCAGCAGCCCGAACTGACGCAGAATCAACGCCACCAACGCTGCCACGCCCAGCAAGCCCCCACAGATCCACATGATAATACGGCGGCGGATTCCCTGGATGGCCGAATCTTCCGCCAAACTGGAGGCCGAAGGAGGCGGCCGCTCCCATCCTTCAGGCAGCGTGGAACGGACTTGATTCTTCTCATAGGCCTGCAGAATCTCCACCACTCCGGCGAGGCAGGACTCGGCGGCAATATGCCCGCCATGCTGGCTGACGAACTCCATGACCTCCGGTTTCGCATTGGCAGGACATCCCACAAACCGCGATACGCTCGGCTCAAGAAAACTCAAATCGTTTCGTCCATCACCAATCGCCAGCACGTCCGCACTGCGCAGCCCCAACATGCGCGTCAGCTCGGACAACGCCAGCCCCTTCGTGAAGACGTCATGGCCCACGTAGACCGCCTGGGCAAATTGCTCCACTTTCAGGTACGGGTAAGGGGCGGCTTTTTCGCGCAGCACCCCCAAGGCCCGATCCGCCGCGGCCGTGGATTGAAAGAAAAAACTCATCCGGCGGCGCCCCACAACCAGCCGATCAATTCCAAAGTCCCATTTCCCGAAAAAAGATTCCCATTCCCTAAAAGCCCGGCGGGTTTCTTCCTCCACCCGTTCCACCAGTTGCCAAACAGTCTTGTTCCATGCGGCGAACGACTTGAACCGCATCCGCCCCCTGACCTCATATATGAAAGCATCCTCCAGAACGATGTGATCGGGTTGAAGCCCCAACTCATACAAGGGGCGGAATATCTTTCGAAACATGGGGCCCGAGCGGCCTGTGCACACCACCCATTTTACACCCCGCTCCCGACGCAGCTTCTCCATCTCGTCGCGAAAGGCCACGCAATCGAAATACGGGTTGTTTCGGCCGACGAGCGTTCCGTCCAAATCCGTCGCCACCAGCCTGATCTGGTCCATCGGCCGGTGAGGCGCCGCGGTTTGGGAAGAAGGGTTCATACTCTTTTCACTGAACGTTGACTTATCCGCCATTCCACCCCAAAAAACAACCTTAGATCTTGACAACATCAGCCCGGAGTGATGCGCTATTCAGCCGCCCCTCTCTTTCTCCGCCTTCTCAAAGGGTCACAGGTTCCAGGGCACAACCAAACGTTGATAAACGCGACGTCATCAAGCATTCTATACCGGAGCGATAGAATAGCGCGTTGTCAGAGTATTGCAACACTTCGAGCGTACATCCCATGAAATACACGCTGCCAAAAGAGGAACTCCTCCACCTGAGAGCATTGGCCCAAAAGCAGGCTGAACTGTCCAGATTGCCTGTCATGGCGCATCGCCGCCAGCTCTGGACCGGCATCAACGACGGGCAGGCTCAAACCAGGCCCCCCTTCGCCGTGGAATCATGGACCTTTGATCGCGACTTCCTGCCCGACAGCCTGCTGCAGTGCCGGTCCGATTACGGGCGGACGCTGGAACGGGGTTTCCTCCGGCACATCCGCCATCATGAGATCTTTGATGATGACCATGTTTGTCCCGACACCCTCGACATGTACTGGCATGTCGCAACGGATGAATTCGGCATTGAGATCAAAACGGAACACGCGCCGGATGCGGAGGGCTTTGCCACCGCCTATCATTTCCAGCATCCGATCCAGAGCCTTTGCGACGGTTTTGATATGCTCAAGCCTTCCGTCTCCACCGTGGACCGCGAAGCGACAGCCGCCGAAAAGGCCTTCCTCGAAGAGGCTTTCGGTGACATCCTGCCGGTCGCGCTTCGCTCATGGTGGTACGGAAACAACTCGCTGACCCAACGCCTGATGCGCCTGATCAGCATGGAAAACTTCTTCGTGGCTATGTATGACTGCCCGGACAAGGTTCACGGCATCATGACCTATTTGCGAAACAACGCCGCCAACACTGCGCGATGGGCCGAGCGAGAGGGTTTGCTGGTAGTCAACAACGGCAATCAGTGCACCTGCGGCACCTGCTACAACTTCACCACCCTCCTGCCCAAACGGCCTGTCGAACCGCCCAACGTCAAGCTCTCCGACATGTGGACCGGCATGGATAGCCAGGAAACAGTTGGGGTATCGCCCGAGCTGTTTGATGAACTCATTTTCCCGTACTACCACGACCTCGCGGCCATGTACGGGTTCGTCTACTACGGCTGCTGCGAGCCCATAGACCCGTTCTGGGAGAAATCTATCAGCCGCCTGCCCAACCTAAGGGCCGTTTCCATTTCCCGCTGGACCAATCAGCGCTACATGGCCGAAGCGCTCTCCGGCAAAAGCATTGTGTATTCCCGCAAGCCAAACCCCAATTGGCTCGGAGTCGGCGAGCGGCTGGACGAGGAGGCTTGGGCCGCGGAAATCCGTGAAACCCTCGAAATCGTTGCCGGGAAAAACATCCCCCTGGAGTTTGTGGTACGCGACGTCTATAGCGTACACGGCAATCTGGGAAAAGTCCGCCGCGCCGTGGAAATCGCCCGCCGCGAAATTGATCGCTACTATCCCCCCATGCCCCAGCAATAAAATTCGTATTGCTCCGGCTCTACAGTGGCCGGCCGGCCCGCGCATCTTCTTCCACCCGATCCCACTCCTCGAAAATGGCGATCGCGGTCGGCCCGTTGCTGCCGGGCGATAGCTCAAACTGCGCGATAATCCCCCCGGCAGGGTCGTACAGATGCCGCGCCACCTTCCGCACGGCATCTCGCCCCCTTTGCGGATCAGGCGACGGCAACACATGCTGCCGATCAATCTCGCCCCAGAACGTGATCTTGCCCTTTCCGATCCTTGCCAGTTCCGCCATATCCATGCAGAAAAGCTGTGAGTTTATGGCCGTCACGCCAATCTCTATCAAGTCGGGATAGACCTCCTGAATGTAACCGTCAGAATGCATGAAGATGGCCTTGTCGTGGCTCCGGGCGATATCGCAGTAGTCTCGGTACATAGGCTTAAAGACCTCACGCCATATGGAAGGCGGAATCAGCAGGGCCGACTGGCTGCCCCAATCGTCCATGAACGTCAAGGCATCCACAGCCGTGCTTGCCCAAAACTCACACTCCCGCAGGAAATATTCGTGTATCGTCGTGAGCAGCCCTTTCACATTCCGCGACTGATCCATCATGTCCATCATCGCGTTTTCCGTGCCACGCAGGAATTGATAGCGCTCCCAGGGACGGGGGCAGCAATCGCCGAACATGAACCGATCTTCCTGCTCCGCTTCCCAGGCAATCAGATCCCTGGCCGCGCCCTCATTGTCCGGCAACATCTCAAAGGGCGGCCGCACAACAGATCGCCATTCAGCAAGGTCCTGAACAATCGGCTCCTTGACCTCCCCATGCACCCCTTCCTGAATATTCACAAATCTGCAGCCCCACTCATCCACGGCCTCGCCGATTTCATAAGGCTCCCCTTTTCTCACGGGGGACGGCCGGTACACCGTCGGCGCCCGACAGAAATCGGACGGCCATCGGCGACGCAATTCCGCCACCACCTCCGGCCGGTTCTTGTCTGCCCACGGGATCGTCCATAGGTCGTGGGGCATGTGATCTGGATGTTCAAACCTGAGGCACCGATGCACTCGTTCCCTGCTCGTCATCAGACCAATTTCCTCCTTTGGCCGTCTCCGGAACCGCAACCTGCGCGGCGCCTTTATAGCCGGATGTCCGTTTCCGGACAACCCGAAACCCTTGCGCACATAGCCCCGCTGCGCCCCCACTCCGCCTTGTGGCGGCCCTCGCGCACACAGTCGCTTCCGGCAATCGGTTCTCTGCTTGAAGCGGCGTCTCGTTTTCTATAAACACACCCATGGATTTTCATTGGAAAGACTTGTCTCATGAATCGGCCCGAACATGTCCTCGTCATCAACGCCGGCAGCTCCTCGCTTAAGTTCACCATGTTCCGGATGACGGGGGAAGAAATGCGCGCCAAGGGGCTTGTGGAGCGCATGGGTCTCTCTGCGCCCATGCTGCACTACGAACGGTTCGACGGCTTGAAATCCTGCGCCCCCTGCAAGGTCGCCAATCACGATGATGCCATCCGGTTGGTGTGCGAGAAACTCGTCGCCCCCGATGTCGGCGTGCTCCGCCGCTTGAGCGATGTTCAAGCCATAGGCCATCGTGTCGTTCATGGCGCAGAGAAATTTCACGACTCGACCATCGTCACCGAGGAGGTCAAGGGCAGCATTCGCGCATGCGCCAGCCTCGCGCCGCTCCACAATCCGCCCAATCTCGGCGGGATCGAAGCGTGCGAACGCGTGTTCCCTCAGGTTCCGAACGTGGCCGTGTTCGATACCGCCTTCCACCACTCCATGCCGCCGTCTTCGTTCCTGTATGCCATCCCGTACGAGTACTACGAGCGCTACGGCATACGCAAATACGGCTTTCACGGCACCTCTCACAAGTTCGTCGCCGAAGCCACGGCCAGTTTCCTCGGCCGCCCGCTCGAATCCCTTCGCCTGATCACCTGCCACCTGGGCAATGGCGCCAGCATCACAGCCGTGGACCGCGGCAAGAGCGTTGATACCAGCATGGGCATGACCCCTCTCAACGGCCTGGTCATGGGCACGCGCTGCGGCGACATTGATCCCGCCGTCGTGCTCTACCTCGTCCGCCGCGGCATGTCCGCCAACGAAATAGACGACCTGCTCAACAAGAAGAGTGGACTGCTCGGAGTCTCGGGCATCGGCAGCGGCGACATGCGGGACAATCTCGCAGCGGCGGAAGCAGGCAACGACCAGGCCAAGCGCGCCATCTGGATGTTCACACATCGCCTCGTTTCCTATATCGGCGCCTACTACACGATTCTCGGAGGGGCCGACGCTGTGGTCTTTACCGGCGGCATAGGGGAAAACAGCGTGCCCATCCGGCGTCGCGTCGTCTCCAAGCTGGCCTGTCTGGGCTGCATACTCGATGAAGAACGCAATCAGGCGGTAGTCAATGGACGCGCCGGCCTGATAAGCACCGCTGACAGCGCCTTTCGCGCCGTCGTCATGCCCACAAACGAAGAACTGATGATCGCCCGGGAAACCGCGCGCCTGCTTTCGGTGGCTTGAGATTCGCCGGCCCCGTGGAGCGGCTCCCGCCAGATTCCTCCCAAAGCGTTCCTCCCCTTCGAAAAAAGAGGTTGCAATCCCCAGGCCGACCGCCTATTTTCCCGCCGAACATGTTTGGTGGGTCTGGCCAGGAGGTGCGCGCTCGAGAGATCTGCAGTCATAATCGGGTAGTTTGAGATCGGGTATTGGAGAGTTGTTTTGTAGTCAGCGTGTTTAGGAGAGCAGGGTGAATATCTACGTCGGTAATTTGCCGTATTCGGCGACGGAAGCGGAACTGAAGCAGACGTTCGAGCAGTTCGGTCGGGTGGAGTCCGCCAACATCATTCAGGACCGCGAAACAGGCCGGTCCAAGGGATTCGGGTTCGTGGTCATGCCGGACAACGCCCAGGCCCAGGCCGCCATCAGTGGCTTGAACGACAAGGAAATGAATGGCCGTCGCCTGCGGGTCAACGAGGCCCGTCCGCGCACGGACAGCGATCCGCGCTCGTCGTTCCGTGAACGACGCTGGTAGTTTCTTTCGTGAGAAGTTGACCCGGTGACCATATCACCGGGTCTTTTTCTTTGATCAACCGGCGCCCACCACCTGCCGTCGAATCTCGTCCGTCAACGGCGGCGTGGCGCCGTGCCGTTCGCAGATAAAGGCCGCCAGCCTGTTCGCGCGGTCGTTGATCACCGAGACGGGCCACCCTTCCGTCAGTCCACGAGCCAGCACCGCTGAAAAAGCGTCTCCCGCCCCCACGGTGTCCGCAATGCGTGCCGGATAGCCGCGATGTTCGTTCTTTTCTTCTCGCGTCCATAACACGCTGCCAGCCCCGCCCCGCGTCAACGCCACCAGCCGCAGGGCGAACCGATCCATCAGCGCTCTCACTTGGCCGTCCATCTCTCCATGAAGAGCGTAGAGCTCCGCCACCACGGGCCACTCTTCATCGTTGATCTTCAGCGCATCCGCCGCCTTCAGGGATACGGTGATCACCTCGGCCGTGTAGTAGGCCTGCCGTAGATTGATGTCGAAAAGACGCACCGCCTCGGCCGGAAGATGCGCGAGAAATTGGCGGACCGTCTTCCGAGAAATAGCGCTCCGCTGCGCGAGCGAGCCAAAACAGACCGCATCCGCCGTCCGTGCCAGCCGGTCTGCCGCTTCCGAATAGGGAATAAAATCCCACGCCACCTCCTCGTGAATCGTGTACCGGGGCTTCCCGTCCAGGTCCAATCCCACCGTCACCGTTCCTGTGGGATGCGCGGCATCTACCGCCACGGCTTCGCATTCCAACCCCCAGCCCTTCAATTGGGCTAAGATTTCATCCCCCAACGCGTCCCCCCCAACGCAGGAAACCACCGCGCCCTGCCCCCCCAACGCATGGGCGTGATAGGCAAAATTCGCCGGCGCCCCCCCCAGTTGGCGACCGCCCGGCAACATATCCCACAGAATCTCGCCCAACCCTACAAACCGCTTCCGTCGTCCTGTTTTGGGATCCATTCACTGCTCCTCAAAAATGGTCCACGCCGTTCGCCTTGACGTCAAAAAGACTCAACTGGTTCTCTTCGTTCCGCTCCCGCCTCCGGCGGCTGCGGGCAATCTTCGGCAGCCCGCCCTCGCTGAATTCGCCTTCCTCCAGATTGCTCAAAATTTCCTTCGCCCGCTCAATCACGCTCTGGGGCAGACCAGCCAGCCGCGCCACTTGTATTCCGTAGCTCTTGTCCGCCGCGCCCGGGACGATGCGGCGGAGGAACACCACTTGATCCCCGCGCTCCGACACCAGCACGTTGTAGTTCTTCACCCCGGGCATCGTCAGCGCCAAATCGGTCAACTCATGGTAATGCGTGGCAAACAACGTCTTGGCCTTGACCTCGTCATGGTTGTGGAGGTGCTCGGCCACAGCCCAGGCAATACTGATGCCGTCAAACGTGCTGGTGCCGCGGCCGATTTCGTCCAGCACGATCAGGCTGCGGCGGGTTGCGTGATGCAGAATGTTCGCCACCTCCTGCATCTCCACCATGAACGTACTTCGGCCCCGAGCGATGTCGTCCCCCGCTCCAACCCGCGTGAACACGCGATCCACCAATCCGATCTCCGCTTCGGCGGCCGGTACAAACGATCCCATCTGCGCCATGATCACGATCAACGCCACCTGCCGGATATAGGTGGATTTCCCCGCCATATTGGGCCCAGTCAGGATCAGCAGTTGATTCTCCTCATTATCCAGCAGCGTGTCGTTGGGCACGAAACGTTCCGCGTCGGGCATCTGCTCGATCACCGGATGCCGCCCCTCGCGTATCCAAATGCGCCCGCCCGAATGAACCCGCGGCCGCGTGTAGCCGTTCGCAAGGGCCCGCTCAGCCAGACACGCCAGCACATCCGCCTCCGCCATCGCGCCCGCCACCTGCTGTATCCGCGCCGTCTCCGCCACGACTTGTTCCCGCACTTTCAGGAAGAACTCGTACTCCATCGCCGCGGCTCGCTCCTGCGCTCCGACGACCCGCCGCTCATACTCCTTGAGCTCAGGCGTGGTAAACCGCTCCGCGTTCGTCAGCGTCTGCTTGCGCACATACTCCGGCGGCGCCAACCCTGCCTGCCCCTTCGACAACTCGATGTAGTACCCAAACACCTTGTTGTACCGCACCTTGAGCGTCTTCAGCCCCGTGCGGCCCTGCTCCTGCTGCTGATACTGCGCCAGCCAGGCCCGGCCCTCTGTCGCCGCCGCGCGCAGCTCGTCCAGCGCCGCGTCGTATCCCTTTCGGATTAAGCCGCCTTCGCGAACCCCCGCTGGCGGATCGTCCACGATCGCCGTCTCCACCGCCGCCACTACCTCCGGCATCGGCGTCAGCCGCTCGGCCAGTTCCTGCAGCCGCTTCGCTCCCGCCGATTTCAGGATGTTCCGGATTTCCGGCACCCGCCCCAGCGATTGAGCCACCGCGCGCAGATCCCGTCCATTCCCTCCCGAAGAAGCCACTCGCGCAATGAGCCGTTCCAGGTCGCGCACCTCCTTGAGCGCCGCGCGCAAATCCGCCAGCCAGCTTCGTTCCCGCGTCAGCAGTTCCACCGCATCGTGCCGTTCCCGGATGGCCTCTTCACCCGTCAACGGGCGCAGCAGCCATTCCCGCAGCAACCGCGCCCCCATCGCCGTGCAGGTCGAGTCCAGCACCTCCAGCAGCGTCTTCGAAGGCCGCTCCCCAGAATGCCGCGGCGCCAGCGCGAGGTGCTCGCGTGCGGCTTCGTCCAGCATCATAAAGTCGCCCGGATGCCTTGCGCGCAGGGCCCTCACGTGCGCCGTCGGGCGCTGCAGATCCTCCTGCACATAGTGCAACACAGCGCCGGCCGCCGCCACCAGCGCCCTCCGATCCTCGCAACCGAATCCCTCCAATGAGTGAACGCGAAAATGCCGGATCAGCCGCTCGCGAGCCGTTTCCGGCAGAAACGTCCAGTCCTCCGTGGGCGTCACCAGCGCCGCCAGCCCGGCCAGCGCCGGCTGCAGTTCCGCATCGTCTCGCTGCCCCTGCGGCACAACGACTTCCCGCGGGCCATGCCGCCCAATGCTCTCGGCCAGTGCGGCCGCCGACTCCATTTCCTCGCCCCAGAATTCGCCTGTCGAAAGGTCGAGCATCGCCAGGCCAAACCGTCGCTCCGCCCGACACACGCCCGCCAGGTAGTTATTCATGCCGGCCGAGAGAATCGCCTCCTGCGTCACGGTGCCGGGCGTCACGATTCCCGTCAGCTCTCGGCGCACAATCCCCTTGGCCTGCGTCGCATCTTCCATCTGGTCGCACAGGGCCACTTTCCGCCCTGCGCGAATCAGCCGGGCTACATAGTTGTCCGCCGCATGGTATGGCACGCCGCACATCGGCACGTTCTGGCGCTTCGTTAATGCGATTTCCAGGATGCGCGACGCGTCCACGGCGTCCTCAAAAAACATCTCGTAGAAATCCCCCAGCCGGAAGAAAAGGATCGTGCCCGCCGGCAGCCGGCTTCGCACCTTCCTATACTGCGCCATCATCGGGGTCAGCGTGTCGCTCATCCGCCCGCACCTTTCGCCGTTTTGAGCGCGGCCAGCAACGCGCGCCATTGCGCCACCGACAGTTGCTCCGGTCGCGCCCGCGGATCGAGTCCAGCGGCGCGCAGAATGTCCAAAGCCGCGCCCGCGGACAATGCTGGCCCCGCTCCCGCGCCGCTGAGCACATTGAGCATCTGCTTGCGCCGGCGCTCAAAAGCGCGCCGCACCAGTTCCATGTACCCCGTCTCAAGCACCGCCGTAGCCTCCGGCTCGCGGCGTGTCAGCCGCACTACGGCCGACTTCACCGCAGGGCGCGGAAGAAAACAGGACGGGGATATCACATGCGCCACTTCCACGCGGTACACGCACTGCACCAGAACGCTCAACAGCCCCCGGGCCGACGTGCCGGCCTCCGCGGCCAGCCGCCGCGCTACTTCCAGTTGCACCGTCACCGTCATGCTCGCTGGAGGTTGCGGCGCCGAGGCCAGCCCCACCAGAATACGGCTCGCCGACGCATAGGGGAGATTGGAGACCACCTTGCGCGCGCCATAGCCTTCCCACACCTCGTGCGGCAATTCCACCGCATCGCCATGAATCAACATCAGCCGTCCGGCCCTGCGCGCTTCCTCGAAATGCTCGGCCAAAAACGCATGCAGCCGCCGGTCCTTCTCCACCGCCACCACGCGGGCGCACCGTTCCAGCAAAGCCTCCGTAAGAATCCCAAGCCCCGGCCCGATTTCCATCGCTCCGTCTTCCGGCCGCAAGTCCGCCGTCCGAAGAATCACATCCAGGATGTTTCCGTCCACTAGGAAGTTTTGCCCCAATGCCCGGCTTGGCCGAAAATCGAGCTCGCGCAACAACGCGGCCACCCGCGCCGGACTGACCATCGCTCTGTTGATTCCACGGCTCAAAGGAAGGATTCTACCGCCACGGGGATTTCGTGACAAAGGGGTTCGGACGCCCGGCCAATCTTTTCCCAAGTCTAATCGCCTCGATCATGCTTCGGGCGTCCGCACATCCACGGCCCGCAATGTCATAAGCAGTGCCATGATCAGGCGAGACCCGCGCAATAGGCAGCCCCAGCGTTACATTCACGCCCCGATCGAAAGCCACCATTTTCAACGGCGCCAGCCCCTGATCGTGGTACATGGCGACGACCGCCCCATACCCCTCCTGCCATGCCCGCCGAAAAACCGCATCCGCAGCCAGCGGCCCTGTCGCATCCACCCCTCGACGCCGGGCCGTCCTCACTGCCGGCGCTATAATCCGTCGCTCCTCATCCCCCAAGGTTCCATGCTCTCCCGCGTGCGGATTGAGCGCGCAAACGGCAATTGTCCGCGGGGTCACCCCCAGCCATCCAAGACCCAAATCCGTCAGCGTAATCGCCTCCAACACCGCTTCGCGACTTAGCGCCGACGTCACCTGCGAAAGCGCCACATGCCGCGTCGCAAGCGTCACGCGCAGCGGGCCGCCCACCAGCATCATGGCCACTCGGCGCGCGCCCGTCACACGCGCAAGAACCTCCGTGTGCCCTTCCCCCCCCTGCAATCCCGCTTTGACAAACCCGGCCTTGCTGATCGGCGCGGTTACCAGCCCCGCCAGGCGCCCCTCCAGACAGGCGCGCGCCCCGGCTTCAATCCACCCCAGCGCCGCTCGTGCCGCAGCCCCCGTCGGCCTGCCGCAAAAGACTTTTAGCCCCGACGGAGTCCCCTCTGGTTCCCAGACCGACACGGCGGGCGCCGGTTTCCCGCCATAGGGATCCCAATGAGGCGGCATCGCCACTCCGAGCCAGCGACCGGCTTCCGCCATCACATCCAAGGAACCGATGATCGCCAGCGGCCGGGGTGCGCCCCTGCGCAGAATCGCCTTCACAACGATTTCCGGCCCGATCCCGCCGATATCCCCAAGCGTAATCCCCAAGGGACCGGATTCGCATGCTTCTGCAGGGGGCCTGCGCATTTCTCAACCCGGATTCCCGGCTTAACGTTGCTCCAGCCCGCTCACCACCTCGACATGCGCACTCCGGCGCAGACGGGCCATCCACTCCTCGTGCAATCGCCGCACTTCGCGTTGCCGCAGCTCGCGTTCGATTCGATCGCGAATTTCCTCGAAGGGAATGGCTCCGCCCGCCCGCCGATCTTCCACCTTGATCACGAACAAATCGCCTTCCACTTCGATAGGGCTCGACACCCCGCCTACCGGCAGGGAACGCGCCGCCTGCGCCAGTTCCTCCCGCAATAGTTCCGGATCCGTCCAGCCCCAGTCTCCGCCGGCCGATGCCTTGTCGCCTGCCGAGTGCGCCCGCGCCAGTTCCGCAAAATCTTCTCCCGCCGCCGCCCGCCGCGCCACCTCTTCCGCCCGACGCCGCCCTTCTCCATCCGCGCCCACAGGGATCTCGATCATCCGAAGGCGCACCTCCTCGGTTCGCCGGTACTCCGCTTCGTGCTGTTCGTAGTACTCGCGAACCTCGCGTGGAGATACTACGACGCGGCTTTCCACTTCGCGGTTACGCATCAGGGAGACAATCACCTGCTCTCGGGCTCGCGCCCGCCATTCATCGAGCGTGATACGCTCCCGCGCCAGCGCCTCGAGCAACGCCCCCTGGTCGCCGCCAAACCGCTCGTGTATGATTTCGCCCACTCGCCGATCCACATACCGCTCCACCCGCGCCCGATTCATCGTCTTGTCCTGCTCGAAAGCCCGGACAATCAAGCGGGCGTCAATCAGGGACTGCAACGCTTCGTCATAGGCCTGTCGGGCCGCCCGTTCACGCTCATCAGCCGTCGCCGGCCGCCGACGCCCCGCCTCCGGCGGCGTCATCGCCTCCAACACATCGCTGATCGTGATCACCGCGTCGCCCACATACGCGGCCACGCCGTCCAACCGTGTTTCGGTTGCCGTCACCGTCCCTGCGCACAATAGCGCCCACCAGACCCACCCCCTGCGCCCCAGGCTTCTCACTGCCGTCCTCCTTTTCTTTCCTTGCGCACTATCGCAAAGCGCTGCCGCTTCCGCCAACGGAAAAGGTCGTAGCCCTCCTTCCCGTGCTTTCCGCCCGCGCTGGGCGGAAACCACGCCGTCCCATGTTCGCACCATCACCCCACTGGCTTCGGCAGCACCATGTCCTCAAAAAGATTCCTCGCGTAGCGGTCCGTCATCAGCGAAACATGATCCAGCACCACCTGGCTTAGCGAAGACCGTTCTCCCGGCTCATACATCTTGCGGATGAAGGCGTGCAGCTCTTCCACCCACGGCGCCGAACCCCGCGGGGCTATGCCCCACGCGGACGGCTCGATGGAGGCCAGATGGCTGCGTTCGAACTCGAAAATCGTTTCCAGCATACTCTCCGTGCGCCGCGCATACTCCATCAACTGGGGATGAAAATAGATGTGCCGGCAGTTGAACTCATAGAGCAGGCTCAAGGCCTCGAACACCCGATCCGAAAAACCCATCCGGTGCGGCGTCTTCAGATTGGTCTCGATCATGTCCGTCACAAGGCGGTTGATGATGGTGCGGTTGTCCTGCCCCAGCACGCGCCGCACCTTTGCCGGCAACGGCGGCAGACGCCCCAACACGGAAACGGCATCCTCGTAATCGCGCCCCACATATGCGATGCGGTCCACCATGCGCACGAGACACCCCTCCAGCGTGAAAGGAGCCGTCCCCCGCCGGCGTAGCTTCTCCAACGGGCGTCCCGGCCGCGGACGCGGCGCCAAATACTGCTCGGTCCGCTCCCCGCAGTGGCACACAATCCCGTCGCGCACTTCATAGGTCAGGTTCAAACCGCGTTCGCGGGTTGAGGGGCGAAACGCCAGTTTGTCCACAACTCGCAGGCTGTGCAGTTCGTGCGCGAAAGCCTGGCCCGGATTCACTCGCTTGCTCATTTTGTCCAACGCTTCCTCGCCCGCATGGCCGAATGGGCCGTGTCCAAGATCGTGGCCGAGCCCGATCGCGTAGGCCAGATCGGCGTTCAACCCCAGCGCCCGGGCAATCGTCTCCGCTATCGAGGCCATGTACAGCGAGTGATCCACCCGCGTCGCCACATGGTCGTTCTCCGGCGAAAAAATCACCTGCGTCTTGTAGCGCAGCCGCCGAAATGCCGTGCAGTGCAGGATGCGGTGCGCATCTCGCTGGAAGCACAGTCGGATCGGATCGGCCGGCTCCGGCCGCAGCCGCCCCCGAGACGCTGCGCTGCGCGTCGCCAGCGGATGGGTCAGCATCTGCTCTTCCCGCCGCTGCGCCAGCCCACTCAACATGTCGTTCACGATGTTCTCCCCCTCAAGAACGCCCCGTCTCAGAACGGCAGCCGGTATTCCTGTATTTTCCGCTGTATCGTCCTCGCAGACACTCCCAACTGCTCCGCCGTCAACTGCCGGTTGCCCCGGTTCTGTTGAAGCGCCTGCAATATCGCTTTTCGCTCCAACTCCTCCAACGTGAGCGGCGGCAACGGCGCGGCGCCCCCCATCCCCGGCGCCCCGCCCTCAGCGCCAAGCCGAACATCGCCGGCGTCCAGCACCGTCTTGGACGCAAGGATCACCGCCGCCTCCACAGCGTTTCGCAATTCCCGGACATTGCCCGGCCAGTGATACCCTTCGAGCTTCTCGAAAAATCCGGGCCGCACCTCCTCGATGTGCCGCCCGTGCTCCGCGCAGGCCGCCGTGATAAAGCGCTCCGCCAGCGGGCGAATATCGTCCCGCCGCTCCCGCAAAGGCGGCACGTGAATGGTCACCACCTGCAGCCGGTACAATAGATCGTGCCGAAACGCCCCTTCTTCCGCCAGTTCGCCCAACGGCCGGTTGGAAGCCGCCACGATGCGCGCATCGGTCCGAATAGGTTCGCGGCCGCCCACACGAAGCACCTCCCGCTCCTCAATAGCCCGCAGCAGCCTCGTTTGCACCGCATGCGGAGCCGTTCCGATTTCGTCCAAAAATAGCGTCCCGCCATGAGCACGCTCAAACGCGCCTTCATGCCGCGCCACAGCGCCCGTAAACGCCCCCTTCTCGTGTCCGAATAAGGCGGACTCCAACAATGTTTCGGGAAAAGCCCCGCAGTTTACGGCCACAAAAGGCCCCTCTGCGCGCCGGCTTTCATAATGCAATGCCCTGGCCACCAACTCTTTGCCCGTCCCGCTTTCCCCAAGCACCAGCACATTGGCGTTCGTGTCCGCCACCGCCGCAATGCGGCGCAGCACTTCGCGCATGGGCGCGGAAACGGCCACCATTGCCTCGGAGGTATAGCGTCCCTGTATCTCCCGCCGCAGCCGTCGCACTTCCGCCCGCAAACGCCCCGTTTCCACCGCGCGCCGGACTTTCTGCAACAGCTCATCAAGATCCAGCGGCTTCACCAGATAGTCATAGGCCCCTTCCTTCAGTGCCCGCACGGCCGTCTCCACGGACCCGTAGGCCGTCATGATCAACACCGGGATGTCGGGCTGAATCCGCCGCGCCTCCGCCATCACCGACAGCCCGTCCATATCCGGAAGCACCAGGTCCGTCAGCACTGCGTCAAACCCTTGCTGCCTGAGCCACCCAAGCCCCGCCCGCCCTTCAGCTGCCACAACCGCCTCATATTCAGCGTCGGTTATCGCGTCCGCCACCGACCGAAGGCCGTCTGGATCGTCTTCCACTATGAGTATGCGCCCTTTCACGGTCATGCTTTTGTGTCCCGCTTTCCGCCATCCCCCCGCCGCGGCAGCTTGATGGTCACCCGCGCCCCGCCTTCAGGACTCTCTCCCACACGAATGCTGCCCCCACAACTTTCAATCGCCGCCCGGGCCAGACTCAATCCCAGGCCCGTGCCGCCAGGCTTCTTCGAAGCAAACCAGTCGAATACCCGTTCCCGATCCTTGGGCGGAATCCCGGGGCCCTCATCCAGGACCTCGACAATGACCCATCCGGCCTCAGCGGCAGTGCGAATCGTCACGGTCCCGCCCGTCGGTGACGCCTGTTTCGCGTTGGTGATGACATTCAGAAACGCGCGCTTTAGTGCCACGGGATACCCGTCCACAACCAACGGCGTCGGTGCAAGTTCCATCCGCGTGCGCACCCCGCTCTGTTCGAATCGCCCATGCAGCATGTCCAGACAGTCCTGCACGCAGGCGTTGATTTCCACGGACTCCCGTTCCCGCGAATCCGGTTTCGCCACCAGCAGGAACTCCTTCAGCACGGCATCCAGCCGGTCCATCGTCCGACCGGCGCGTTCGGCCAGTTCTGCCAGCCGCTCGGCTCTTCCCCCGCCGGGCTGCGTCGCTTCCCGCCGCAGCATTTGCACATCCAGTTTCAGCGAGGACAACGGGTTTCTCAAGTCATGAATGATGCCGTTCGTCAAGGCCCCTGCAAACGCCAATCGTTCGATTTCACGGCGCCGTCGCAGACGTCCGATCTCCATGTGCAAAATCCAGAGCACCAACCCCGCCGAAAGACCGAATCCGGCGGCCATCGTCACAAACGCCAACCGCACCATCGCGCCCAAAGCCTCGGCCGCCGTCTGTTCCTCCTCCGCCACCGCGTCCTTGCGAATCGCCACTTGCACAGAACGGGATGGCTGCAGCCCCCGCGCCCGCACCGCTGTGAACGTCAGCACGGGAATCATGGCCCGTCCCCTTTCCACTATGCGCCGCTCCACCCGAACGTCCTCATCCTCGGCCACAGACTCCGGAACTTCCTCGGCCAGGTCTTCGTGAAAAAGGATCACACCTGCTTCTGTCACTGAAACGTACTGAAGCCCCTTCTGCACCCGGTTGAGCGATCGCACCAGACGCGAAAAAGCCTCCCAATCGCGCGGCGACTCGGCTGTAAGGCGCACCGCCGGCTGATCCGCAAGCTGGCGGGCCATCATGCGTCCCGTATCCATCACCGTGCGCGCGGCCGCGATGTGCAGAGACTCCCGATACATCGCCCAGAGCCACCAGAGGCCGGCGCCCGCTAGCACGGCAATCACCAGCACAGCCCCCGCCGCCGCAATGGCCGGCGTGGACTCCTCCCGCCGAATCATGCGGCCTGGAAAGAACTTCACGGAAAAATGCTTATCACGCCCGCCGCTTCAGGTAAAGCCGTGGGGGCGGAATCACCCAAAGGCTCTTCCGCCTCTTTCGGACTTCGCTGATTTCAGGCGGCTTTCTCCGCGCTCGCGCCATACCCGCCGGGCTTCCCTCCCGTTCTTTTCGTCCGTTGAGCCATTCCGGCGCCGTCCTCCCCCATCCCGTCGCCGCCATGGGAACGCCCCCCACTTGGTTCTCCCGACAGGGGACGTAGATGGACCGGAATCGTCTGCCAATGACGATGGCACCTTCGTTTGGAGCTTGCCCCCGACGCTTCAGATCGGGGCGCTTGGTTGCGCTTCCTGCGGTCTTCACTCAGGCTTTGCTTTCGCAAGGGCTTCTGCCAATCTGTTGCGCGTGCAAGAAAATACGGGATGACCAAGGTTACTGAAACCAACTCGAGCATGATGTCTCCAGGCGCTCCGAGGCGGCGTTCAGGCATGGCATCTGCCCGAATTGCGAGCACAAACTCTGCCCTGAACTGCCGCCGCCAACACCCCCTGCACCGGCAAGCCAGCCGTGATTTGGCACACCCTGAGAGGTGCGTCACCCACCAAAGTCAGGTTTCTGACAACATGATGTGTTGCGGAGGCGGATGTTGTTTGTCCCTCCGCCTTGAAAAGCTGATGGGGCGGGACAAGCCGATCAACGCAGCGGTCACGGCATGCCGGAGCGGCGCAAATCCGCGCGGTCGCGGCCATCACCAAGCGAATGGCGCGGATGAGCGACGTTTGGCCGAACGAGGCACGGATTCTGCGACCGGCCTCGGCCGGGAATCGGTTTTCTGCATCTGGCTGGCGATCTCCTCCCGCTGAAGCGGTCCTCCTGTGATCGGTTCTTGTCACGGGCAACCCTTTTTTGCCAATATGGACCTTGGTAGGTTTAGGAGACGCGCATGGAAAACAAGATTCGTGCCAAGCTGGAACAGCTTCGTGGCATGCTGCAAGCCGATGGCGGCGACTTGGAAGTCGTGGAGGTGACGGGAACAAACGTGAAGCTCAAGCTGCGCGGCGCGTGCGGCGGATGTCCGCACGCCGTCACCACCATCAAACAGGGCATCGAGCGCATCCTGCGAGAGGATGTGGATTCGCGCATCAACGTGGAACGGGTTTTCTAACCACGCGAGGCCGCGCCTCTATTCGCTTTCCGACACGGGAGCGCGCCGTGCTTTCTTTTCGCCTCGCCGGCGCTTCTGCTCCAGCATTCTTGCTTTTTGCCGGCGCGTCCGTCGCCGTTTCTGACGGCGAATGCGCTCGGCCGCTTCCCGGCGGGCTTGAACCTCCCCCGCCAATCGCTCTTCCATTCGGTCGCACAACTCCCGGCGCGCAAAAAAACGGTTCGCCTCGCGCGACCGCTCCCGCTGGCATTTCACCTCGATTCCCGTGGGAACGTGGCGCAAGTAGACACAGGAAGCCGTCTTGTTAAGTTTCTGCCCGCCCCGGCCCGACCCCAACACGAACTTCTCGATCAAATCGGATTCCGTCACCCCGAGCCGTCGCATCCGCTCCGCCAAGGCGTCCTGTTTCTTCCGTTCCGGCACGGCTGCGCTCACATACCCCTCGCCTTCGGCGGGTTTCAGAGCAAGGATTGTATCCAGCGAACCAGTCCTTGCAGGCTCATGGCGCCACCCTGCCGGCCGATCTCGCGGCCGCCGCGAAACACGACGGTTGCCGGAATGGCCCGGATGGCATGTCGCTCCGCCAGAGCACCCTCTACCTCGACGTTGACCTTTGCGAACCGCGCTCGGGGCTCCACGGACAAGGCGGCCTGATCGAAGATGGGCCCCATCACCCGACAAGGCCCACACCAGGAGGCCCAAAAATCCACCACCACGGGCACATCGTTCCGCTCGATATGAAGCTGAAAATTGCGGCTGGTCAATTCCACGGCCTGACCCGAAAAAAGCCTGCTGCTGCAGCGTCCACAGCGTGGTCCGTCTCCGAGGCGCACAGCCGGCAAACGGTTCACGGCCTCACAACGAAAGCACACCACATGGAGACGTTCATTCATCGGAGCGCCCCCCTGAGACCAGCATAGGGCACTCGCGCCATGAGTCAAGCGGGCCGAATGCCCCCTCTCAAATTTATCGTCCTGCAGCGCCCCGCGACAGCAGGATCTCCCTTCGTGTGTTTGCGGCATCACCGCGCCCGCGCCTGACTTGCCACGAACCACATTCGACTTGTATAGTCGCAAGGTTTGTTTCACCCAAGGAGCTGCACAATGGACATCCGCGATCTGAATATGGACGCCATCGCCGACCGCTTCGGGCTCACCTTCGCTCGGGAGAATCACGACCGCCCCCTGCTGTATCTCTCGTTTCCGAACGGTCAGCCGCTTCCACCCCTTCCTCCGCCACCGCCCACTCCCCCCGAAAAGTGGTTCGCCTTCGATTGGCAGCTGGATTGCTTCGAGAAACATCTCACGACCGTCGGCTTCATGGCCGAAGGATTCCCCGCCTTCGGCTGCAATCTGGGGCCGGACATTCTCACCGGATTTACGGGCAGCGAACTTGATTTCTCCGACCCGCATACCACCTGGGCCAAACCCCGCGTCACCAACTGGGCCGAGGAACCGCCCCTGCGTTTTCAGCGCGACGGATACCTCTGGCAGGCCATGGAGCGATTCCTGCGTTTGAGCGCCGAACGCGGCCAGGGTCGGTGGCTCACCTCGTCGGGAGACCTTCACTCGAACGGCGATGCGCTTTCGGCTCTGCGAAGCCCTGAGGCGCTGCTGATGGACCTGATCGAGCAGCCGGAAGAAATCCACAAGCGCCTGCGGGAGATGCACGAGGTGCTGGCCCAGGTGCTCGAGGCCCATTTTCAAATCCTTCACCCGCGGTCCAACGGCATGAACACAAGCTGGTTGCCGGCCACCTGCCGAGGCCGCTTCGCGATCGTTCAAAACGACTTCTGCTGCATGATCAGTCCCGAAATGTTCGACGACTTCTTCAAGGAGTATGTTTTCAAGGAAACCGAACTGCTGGACCACGCCATTTACCATCTGGACGGCCCCGGCGCCATCCGCCATCTGGACTCTATTTGCGAAGCACCCGGCGTGGATGTTATTCAATGGGTGCCCGGCGCTGGTGAAAAATCATCCCAGAACGAATGGCCGGATCTTCTGCGCCGCATTCAGGCCCTTGGCAAGGGCTTGTGGTTGGAGCACATGACCCCGCGCCAGGCCCTCGAACTCATGGACATCCTGCGTCCCGAAGGCGCTATGTACGCCGTGCGCTGCGAATCCCGTGAAGAAGCAGAACGTTTCCTCCGCGAAGTCGAGCGGCTCCATAGCGCTCAAAAAAAAGTAGTCCCGCCATGACGCCCCATGATTCCTCCCGTTGGATGGACGAAGCCGTCGTCGCCAACACCCTGGCCTCCGCGGCAAGACCGGATGCCGCGGCCCTGCGGGACATTCTGGCCCGAGCCGTGGAGGGAAAGGGCATCGCCCCGGCTGATGTCGCATCCCTCGCCACCCTCAGCGACCCGGAAGGCCTCGCCGCCTTATTCGACACCGCCCGCCAGGTGAAGGAGCGCATCTACGGCCGTCGCCTCGTCTTGTTCGCGCCTCTTTATGTTTCCAATCTTTGCGCCAATGAGTGCCTCTATTGCGCGTTTCGCGCGGGCAATGCGGCGGTTCGCCGCCGCGCCCTCCGCCAGCCCGAAATCGCGCAGGAAGTCGAAGCGTTGCTGCGTCAGGGGCACAAACGCCTGCTGCTCGTCGCGGGCGAATCCTATCCGCGCGAAGGCTTCGACTACGTGCTCAGCGCCATCGAAACCGCCTACGCCGTGCGCACGCCCCACGGCGGCATCCGCCGAATCAATGTCAACCTCGCGCCGCTGTCGGTCGAAGAGTTTCGCCGTCTGAAGGCCACGGGCATCGGCACCTATCAGCTCTTTCAGGAAACCTATCATCGGGCCACGTACGCCCGCGTCCACGTCGGCGGGCGGAAGGCGGATTACGAGTGGCGCATCACCGCGCCCGATCGAGCAATCGAAGCCGGCGTGGACGACATTGGTATCGGGGTGCTGTTCGGCCTGTTCGACTGGCGTTTCGAACTGCTTTCGCTCCTGCAGCACATCCGCCATCTGGAGGCAACCCACGGCATCGGCCCTCACACCATCAGTGTGCCCCGTCTCGAGCCGGCCGTCGGCTCCGACCTCGCGGCGCATCCCCCGCAACCGGTCTCGGACATCGAATTCCGCAAGCTCGTGGCCATCTTGCGGCTGGCCGTGCCCTACACCGGCATCATTCTCTCCACGCGCGAAACCCCGGCCTTGCGCCGCGAAACGTTCGCCTTGGGCGTCTCGCAAATTTCCGCCGGCAGCCGAACCAATCCCGGCGGATACACCCAAGGCGAGCAATATGACCACAGTCAGTTTTCGTTGGGCGATCACCGCCCGCTCGATGAGGTAATTCGCGATGTCGCCTCAATGGGATACATCCCCTCCTTCTGCACGGCTTGCTACCGGCTCGGCCGCACGGGAGAAGACTTCATGGACTTGGCCAAACCCGGCGACATCAAACGATTCTGCGACCCCAACGCATTGGCGTCTTTCAAGGAATACCTTCTGGACTTTGCCTCGCCCGACACCCGGCGTGTGGGCGAATCGCTCATCGCAGCGGTGCTCTCGGAAATGGATCCGTCCGCTCGCGAGCGGGCAGAAGCGATGCTGCGGCGCGTGCAAGCCGGCGAACGCGACGTCTACTGCTGAACGCCCCTTGTTGTTGGATCAGGCGGGGGGCTGCCGCGAAAGTCCGCAGTGTGCAGGGAAGAATACACCGCTCCCCGCGGTGAAAGCTGGCTTCGCATCAACGCCAGACGAACCGCTGACTGCGTACCGAAAAACCGCTCGCTCCATGCGGTCAGCGCTTCCGTCAGATTGCCGCCGGCCGCTCGCACCCGCCCAAGCGTAATATGCGGCACGAAAGGGCGTTCCTCCCCGGCAAAGCCGAGGGGCCTCAACGAGGCGAGCACCGAGCTATGGCACTCCGCCACAAGGCGGGCTCCCGCGCCGAGTCCGGCCCAGATCACCCGTGGCGCGCGCGCCGGACCGAACCAGCCAAGGCCTTTGACCTCAAAGGAAAAGGGAACCAATGATTCCGCAGCCGCGTTCAGCGCATTGCGCATCGCCGACACTTGCTCCTCGAAAACATCCCCGAGGAAAAACAAGGTGACATGCCAATTTTCGGGCGCGGCCCAGTTCACACGCCCCGCGAGCCGCCGCAACGATTGCGGCACGTCCATTAGCGCAAGCCGCAACGTCTCCGAGAGCTCCAATGCCACAAAGGCTCGAACCGTCGGCGAAGCGCCGTTTCTCCCGTCATCTCCCACCATGCACCGGCCTCAGCTTCTACGCCCGACCGCTCTCTTCCTCCTCACGAAACAGCTTGTATTCCATGCTGTCCACCAGCGCCTCCCAAGCCGCCTCGATGATATTCCCCGACACCCCTACGGTGCCCCAGCTTTCCCGGCCGTCTGTCGATTCGATCACCACCCGGGTCTTCGCCGCCGTGGCCTCCTCCGGATCCAAAATGCGCACCCGGAAGTCCGTGAGCACCACCCTCTCAATCTCGGGATAGAATCGCGTCAGCGCTTGCCGCAGCGCCCGGTCCAGCGCATTGACGGGCCCGTCGCCTTCCGCCTCGGTTTCTGCGATCTGATCCTGCACCCGCACCTTCACCCGGGCTTTCGAGCGACATGGCTCGTCCTTGCCGCCCTTTTCGATGGTGACCAGAAATCCGTCCAGATCGAAGAACGACCGATGCTGCTTGAGCACCTTCTGCACCAGAATCCGGAACGAGGCGTCCGCCGCCTCAAAGGCATAGCCCTGTTTTTCCATCTCTTTGAGGGCTTCGAGCACCTCCTTGACTTCGGGAGAGGACTTCTTGAGCGCAACCCCCATTTCGATAGCCTTGAGTAGCACACTGCTGGCCCCCGATCCCTCCGAGACCAACGTCCGCCGCTCGTTGCCAACGGTCTCCGGCGGAACATGCTCAAAGCTTCTCGGGTTCTTCTGCACGGCGTTCACGTGCATGCCGGCCTTGTGCGTGAACGCGCTCGCTCCCACGTAGGGCGCCCGGGAATCGGGCCGGAACCCGACCAGGTCATCCACAAACACGGACAAATTCCGCAACTGCTTCAGGCGGCCCGGCTGCATGGCCTGCAACCCCATCTTCAACTCCAAAGCCGGAAGGATCGTGCATAGATTGGCGTTCCCGCATCGTTCGCCGTAGCCGTTGATCGTGCCCTGCACCTGGATGGCGCCGGCGCGAACAGCTTCCAAACTGGTCGCCACCGCCAGCCCCGCGTCGTTGTGCGTGTGAATGCCCAGCGGCGTGGGGAACGCCCGGCGCACCAGCGCCGTAATGTCATACACCTCGTGCGGCAGCGAGCCGCCATTGGTGTCGCACAATACCAGGCAGTCGGCGCCCGCTTCCGCGGCCGCGCGCAATGCTGCCATGGCGTAGGCGGGATTGTCCTTGTACCCGTCATAGAAATGCTCCGCGTCAAAAATCACCTCTCGGCCGCGCTCCTTCAAATATCGGACTGTATCCGCAATCATGGCCAGGTTCTCTTCCGCTGTGGTCCGCAGCACATCGGTAACGTGCAGCATCCATGCTTTGCCGAAAATCGTTGTCACCGGCGTTTCCGCCTCCAGCAGGCGGACCACATTGGCGTCTTCGCCCACGGGCGTGTTCATCCGCCGCGTGCTGCCGAAGGCGGCCACCCGAGCGTGGCGCAGCGTGTGGCGGCGAATGTCGGTAAAAAAATCCATGTCCTTCTGGTTCGAGCCGGCGTATCCCCCTTCGATGTAGTCCACGCCGAACTCGTCGAGCTTCAAAGCTAGGTGCACCTTGGCGGCGCCCGAAAAGGAGACGCCCTCTCCTTGCGCCCCGTCGCGCAGGGTCGTGTCATAGATTTGAATCCTTCTGCGTTCGCTCATATCTCGCGCTCCTTCGGGTACGCATCAACTCTGCGAAAAAAAAGCCCGATACAGCGCCCGGACGGCCTGCTCACGGTGAACCGCCTTCACGCCGAACATCATGCTGATTTCGGACGACCCTTGATTGAGCATCTCGATGTTGACGCCGGCGCCGGCCAACGCCTGCGTGGCCCGGGCGGCCACGCCCACAGTGTAATGCATGCCCTCGCCCACGATCATCACAAGCGCCAGCCCGCGTTCCACCTCGATCTTGTCAGGCGTCAGTTCGGTCCGAATCCGCCGAACGATGTGACGCTCCCGGGTGGTGCTGAAATCACGCTCCCGCAGAATCAACGACGTGTTGTCTATCCCCGACGGCGCGTGTTCGTACGACAGCCCTTCGTCCTCGACAATCTGCAGCAGGCGCCGCCCGAAGCCCACCTCGCGGTTCATCAGGTACTTGTCCACGTAGATCGCGCAAAAACCATCCGCGCTCGCCACGCCGACCACCTCCCCGCCCCGGTACGGACGTTCGGGCACGATCATCGTTCCGGGCGCTTCGGGACGATTGGTGTTGCGGATGCAGATCGGAATTCGCGCGCGAACCGCCGGCACAATCGCCTCATCGTGAAACACGCCGAAACCGGCGTACGCCAGTTCACGCATCTCCCGGTAGGTCAGCAGCTCGATGCGCCTCGCTTCAGGCACAATGCGCGGATCGGCGGCAAACACCGAATCCACGTCGGTGAAGTTCTCATACAAATCCGCCTGCGTCGCCGCCGCCAGAATGGCGCCGGTGATGTCCGAGCCGCCCCGGGGAAACGTCGCCACCACGCCCGCCGGTGTGCACCCGAAAAAGCCCGGAAACACCACTACACTTCGGCTTTGCCGCAGTTTGCGCAGCCGGCGGTACGACTCCGGCAACACCACGGCATTGCCGTGTTCTTCAGACAGGCGCAACCCCGCGGCCCCCGGATTCACATACGTCGCCGCCACACCCTGCGCGTTCAAGGCCGCGGCGACCAACCGTGCGCTGTAGTCTTCGCCCAAGGCCTTGATGGCGTCGAAATACCGGCCCTTGTGCCGTCGGTCGGCCGCCAATCGCTCCTGCAAGTCCTCCCGCAGCGCCGCGATCGAATCTTCCGGCAACCCCAGGCCGGCGCGAATGTCCTCGAAACGTCGCACCACCGCCTCGGCTTCCGGATTGCGCCGTTGCCCCGCGATCCCCCGCTCCGCGCAAGCGATCAACAAGTCCGTCACCTTTCGATCGCTGCCTGATCGCTTGCCGGGTGCCGATACCACCACAATGCGGCGGCCCGCATCAGCCTGAATCAAACGGCACACCTTGCGCACCTGCTCGGCATCCGCCAAGGACGTGCCGCCAAATTTCGCAACCTTGAAACCGCTCCGTTGCTCGCTCATGCTTTCCTCTCGTGCTCCATGTCTTCTATGCGCAGCCGCACCGTTCGCGCCCCGACTTCGGCCATGGCATCAATCGCTTCGAGTGCCACCTGCATGTGGGCTTCCCGCGCCACATGGGTGACGATCACCACCGGCACATGTTTTCCGGCATGCGCTTCCTTTTGCACCACCGATGCAATACTGATGTCGTGCTGCCCCAGCACGCCGGCAAGACGCCCCAGCACCCCGGGCCGATCAAGCAGCGAAACGCGCAAATAGTACCTCGCTTCGACCGACCCTATATCCCGCACCCGCGCGGCATCCGCTCTCCGCTCAGGCCACATGGCCGGCCTCTTCCCCAAGGCCACCAGGCGCGCCGCGTCCGCCAAGTCGCTCAGCACGGCGCTGGCCGTGGGCAACCGACCGGCGCCTCGGCCGTAATAGGCCGTCGGTCCCGTCAAATCCCCGTCCACCAAAATCGCGTTAAACACCCCCCCCACCGACGCCAGCATCTGCTCGGCCGGAATGAGCGTGGGATGCACACGCACCTCGATTGCCCCCGCGGCTTCTTTCACGACGGCAAGCAGTTTGACGCGGTACCCCAACGCCCGCGCGTTTTCGATATCGGCCTTCGCGATGCCGCGAATGCCTTCCACATGCACCGCCGCCATGGGCACGAAAACGCCGTACGATAGGCCGGCCAGGATCGCCGCCTTGTGCGCGGTGTCCACGCCGTCAATGTCAAGCGCGGGATCGGCTTCCGCATACCCCGCCGCCTGCGCTTCCTTTAGCGCGTGCTCGAAAGTGACGTGGTCCCGATCCATTCGCGTCAGAATGTAATTGCAGGTCCCGTTGAGAATGCCATACACGGAACGAATGCGGTTGGCCGCCAGCCCATCGCGCAACGCCCGAATGATGGGCACGCCGCCGGCCACGCTGGCCTCAAAGTGAATATGCGTGAGCCGTTCGGCCGCCCGCTGAAAAAGCTCGGCGCCTTGCTCGGCCAATAGCGCCTTGTTGGCCGTCACCACCGGCTTGCCCAATTCCAAGGCGCGCAGAATCACATCGCGAGCCGCGCGCACCCCACCAATCAACTCCACCACGATTTGCACCGCCGGGTCTTCCACCGCCGCCATGGCGTCCCGCGTCATCATCCCCGGATTCACCTGGACTCCGCGGTCTCGTTCCAAATCAAGATCCGCCACCTTTGCCAGTCGCAGCTTCACGCCCTGCCGCTCGGCCAGCAGTGCTCCGTTGCGTTGGAGCCCTTCGACGACCCCCGCGCCCACGGTGCCGAATCCCACCAAACCCACCCCGATTTCTTTCATACCCCTCCGCTCCCCGCGCCGCGTTCGCGGCGCCCTTCAGCCCTGCGGCGAACCAAGATGCTCTTCCACTCGACGGCGCAGCCTTTTGAGCTGCGGCCCCAAACTCAGGCGCCGCACGGCCGGCATGCGGTCCACGAACAGCACCCCTTCCAAATGATCCAGTTCGTGCTGAATCGCCCGCGCCAGGAATCCGCGGACGTTGAGCACTCGAGCTTCCCCCCGAAAATCATGAAACGCCACCGCCACGCCACCCGCCCGGGCGATCGGCGACCGAATGCCCGGGAAACTCAGACAGCCCTCCTCCGCCGTCTCCAACCCCCCGAGCCGCTCCACAATCCGCGGATTCAGCATGATCAGCGGCATCGCGATGCCGGGATTGAAGGGGGGGCCGTCCTCGCCGTCCCGGTCATATTCGGGCGGCAGGTCTATCACGCACAGCGCCACCGTCTGCCGCACCTGCTGCGCCGCCAACCCTACGCCCCGTTCGGCATGCATGGTCTCGAGCATGTCGTCCGCGAGCCGCCGAATCGCTTTGGTCACATCGCCGATCGGATCGGCCTTGCGGCGCAGGATCGGATCGCCATAGCAGGCGACGTCAAGTCTCATAGCCGTTCTTCCGGAGCCAGTCCGCCAGGTGGAGTTTCACCTGCTCGTACATCTCGCTGTCGCAGATGGCGGTGGTGCGCCCGGCGTCGTACTGCGTCATGATCCATTCATAAATCTTCTGCACGCCGGGATCCGTCTTGGCCAGCGGTTCCGCCGTGGCCACGAAATGCTTCTTGACCCACAGCACCACGCCGGCCAGCCCGCTCTTGTCGGTAATGGACAACACGACCGGCCGCTTGAGCAGCTTGTCCGTGTCGAACACGTTGTAGATTTCCTCGTTCTTGAGCAGGCCATCCGCGTGAACGCCGGCGCGCGTCATGTTGAAGCTTGTGCCCACCAGCGGCTGCATGGCGGGAATATCCACATGGAGTTCCTTCTCAAAATACTCCGCGATCTCCGTGATAACGGTGGTGTCCACCTGACAGTCATTGCCCCGAAGCTGCAGGTAGTTCACCACGAGCCCCTCCAGCGGCGGGTTGCCTGTACGTTCCCCGATGCCCAGGACCGTCCCGTTGGCCGCCGAGCAGCCATACAACCATGCCGTAACCGCGTTGGCCATGACCAGATAAAGGTCATTGTGTCCGTGCCACTCCAGCCACTCGCTCGGCACCCCGGCATAGTATTGCAAGCCGTAGATCATGCCCGGCACCGAGCGCGGCATGGCCACGCCGGGATAGGGCACTCCCAGCCCCATGGTGTCGCAAATGCGGATCTTGATCGTAGCCTTGCTCTCCTCCGCCAGCTTCATCAGTTCGTGCGCAAAGGGCACCACAAAACCATAGTAGTCCGCCCGGGTGGCATCCTCGAAATGGCAGCGCGGCGTAATACCCACTTCAAGCGCGTCGCGCACGACATTCAGATAGTCTCGCAACGCCTGCCGGCGGGTTTTCTTCAGCTTCAGATAGATGTGGTAGTCGGAGGCCGACGTCAATATGCCCGTCTCCTTCAGCCCCATCTTCTTCGCCAATTCCAAGTCCTTGCGGTTCGCCCGCACCCATCCCGTCACTTCCGGCCACCGGTAGCCAAGCTCCTGGATCTTCTCCACCGCTTCGCGGTCTTTTTTCGTATAGAGGAAGAACTCGGCTTGCCGAATCAGTCCCTTTGGTCCGCCCAGGCGGTGCATCATCTTGTAGAGGTCCACGACCTGCTTCACCGAATACGGCGGCATGGCCTGCTGGCCGTCGCGAAATGTCGTGTCCGTCACCCAAATATCCTTTGGCATCTTCATGGGGACCAACCGGTGGTTGAACCCGATGCGCGGCACCTCCTCATAGGGGAATGTGTTTCGGAAAAGTTGGGGCTCCCGCGGATTCTCCAGGTGCACCGTGTAGGAATCCGAATCGAAGGTGTTGTAACCCGGATTGAATTTTAGCTCGAACATGGCCTCTCGCTTTCCTTCCGAACGTTTCGTGTCGCCCCTTTCACAGCAGAGGCGCGCAATGCCTATGAACCTTTTACTTTAGCATTATCGTCGACCGGCGTCCACGAAATCTTCCCGTCTAGAGGCAAGCCAACCACTGCTTGCACCCCCCCCTCCTCTCCGGCATCGCTCACTTCATTTGACGCATGCGGCGTTCCACGTCCTCAAGGGTCCCCGCAAAAGGACCAGGCGTCTCGAGCTTGATGGACACCAATGCCGCCGCAAACTTCAACGCCTCATCAGGGGAATGCGTGCGTCGCCGGCATAGATATGCGCTTATGGTGGTATCACCCCGGCCGGTCCGACCCGTCTGCGAGCGGTTGGTGAAGCAGGCCGTCCGCAACCGGTTATCGGCCCACAACGCCGCCCCCTCCGAAGCCGTAATCAGCACCTCACGCGCCCCCCAGCCCGCGATTATTTGCGCAACCCGTCCCAGGTCGCGAGTGCCGGTGAGATGCTCGGCCTCTACCACATCAAGCTTCACCGTCTCCGCCAGCGCCACAATGTCCTTCTTGTCCGGCACGTCACTGAAACGAATCGCGCGATCCGGCCCCACAGCGCGCACGAAACTCTGCATGTCCACCGAAAGACGAAAACCACGGTCTCGCAAAGCTCGCATGAAATCCAGCGAGAACTCCCGATCGGTTACGCCCGCAAGGTGCAGCACACGAGCCTGGAGATCGGCGGGCACATCGGCGGGTTGGAAGAATCCTGCATCCCGCGGCGCCTCCAGACGCCGATCATCGGGGTCCGCCGAGGGATGAATGACGCGCACATACGTGCTCTGCGCCGAGGTCACGGCAAAAACCGGCAGGCCAAGCCCATCCAACGCGACACGAAGAGCTTCGTCCGCCGGATTCATCCGCGTGACCACCGCCGCGCGCGCCCCTAGCCGCGCGGCCACCGCCGCGCCACAAAGCACCGCGCTGCCCGGTCTCACATAGGGCGTCCCCTCGTGCGGCACGATCTCGTCAAAACACACATGGCCCACGAACACCACATCCGCGTTCATACTACCGGCAGCCTTGTCCGAGCGCAAAGCGAACCTCCTTTCCCGGGGCGAGCAACTGGCGCGGCATGCCATGCAGCGTCACCGGCACTTCACGAGCATTCCGATCGTCGGCCGCCACGCACAAGGTGTCGCGCCGTAGCGAGACGAGCAGGCGGCAGCCTCGCCAATGCAGGGCGTACTCCACGCCGCCCCATAGTCTCGGCAGCCGTGGTTGAAACGTCAGCCCCTCGCGTCGCGCCGTCAGCCCGCTGAAACCAAAGACGATCGTCTGCCACTGCACACCGTATCCCGCCAGGTGGACGCCAAGGTTTGTGTTTAAATTCACGTCGTCCAAGTCCATCCGTGTCGAACGCTGGAAATACCCCGCGGCTTCGTCCGGCAAACCGGCTCGCGCAGCCGCCAGCGCCATGCCGGGCAGGCTGAGCGAGGAGCCGTGCAACGTGCGCTCGGCATAGAACCGCCAGTTGCGCTGCAACACCTCTTCGGAGTACTCATGCCCGAAGGGCCCGTACAGCGCCAGCACATCCGGCTGCTTTACCGCCTGCGTATGAACGCAAAACTGCTCGCTGATCCCCCGCAAATCGGTACTAAGATTGAAATAACCCTCGAACTCCTCAATCAGCCCCTCGTCGTTCGGAGGAATCACATAGAGCATTCGCCCGATTCGAGCCATCTCCGCCGCCTCTTCGTCGGACAAGCCGATCCGAGCTCGAACCTGCGCCAGATGCCGGTCGCTAGCCAGCGATGCCGCGTATTCGAGATTCCATTTGGCCATGCGGCTGATGAATACGTTGTTGTGCGCGAAAGTGTGATACTGATCGGGACAGCCAATGTCGCGCAGCTCGTATCGCTCCGCCGCGGCGTTCCACGTCACGCGACTGGCGTAGAACCGCGCGGTTTCGAAAACCAGCTCGGCGCCGGCCTCCGCCAGCAGCGCGTCATCCCCGCTTATTTCGTCATACAGCCAAACCATCATGGCGCTGTCCGCCGACATGTGAATCTCACGCTCCATCAGATTCAGCCATGGCGCCGTTTCCTCTTCGCCGCTGGTGGCGGTCTCCCACGGCACCTGCGCCCCGCGGAATCCCCACTGCCGAGCGTAGCGCCGATAGGCATTCAGTTGGCCGTACCGATAGAGAATGAGGTTCCGCGCCTGCTTGGGATTCGTGAAAAGATAGTACGGAAACAGATGAAAGTCGGTGTCCCAGAACACCATGAAGCGATAGCCCTCGCCCGTCAGCCCTTTGATTGGCACGCTTACGTCGGACCGGTCCGGCGCCAGCGCCATCTCGAGATGCAGCCGCCCGAAATGGAATCCTTGGCGCGTCAGGAGGTCCGCGTCCACTTCGGCATGGCTCCGCTCCATCGCTTCGACCACGCTTTGCACATGCGCCGCCCGCGCCGCGTCATACCCCCGCGCCAGCCAGCGCCGCGCTGTCGTCACCGCCGGTTCTTCCGCCGACACACTGACCCCAATCATTACATCCAAAACCAGTGCGCGCTCCGTTGTCTGCGTCCCCCACGCTTGGGCCAGAAAAATGTGCTGGGCCGGCATGTCAATCACCACATCCATGCGCCGTAGTCCATCTTCCGAATGCTCGCCGACCACGCGAAACAATCGGTGTCCGCGCGCTGAAGTCACATCGGCGCAAAGAATCGGGGTCAACTTGATCTCGGGGGCGGTCCCTTCCCACTCCACGCGATACCGGAAAGCAATCAGATTGCGGTCCGCCCAACTTACCAGCCGTTCGGAGTCAATAATCAGCCGTCGCCGATCGGCCCTGCGTACCACCAGTCGACGGCTCACCCGGCTTTCGCGCATGTGCAGCCTGCGCTCGCAAGAAAGCACATGTGTGCGATCCAGATTGATCTCCTCGCCGTCCACCACCAGCCGTACCGCTACGGGATTTGGCAGATTCGGAATGGTCGTGAGATACCGATATTCCGCATGACGCTCCGGCGCCACCCGTTCAGGATGAACCAGGATGTGCTCCGGAGGATGAATCGGAATGATTTCGCGCGGCGCCCGACAATAGGTCCCGGCGATGTAGAAGCCTGGGGACGCCCACGAGGGCATCTCCTCGTGTGTTCCCCGCAAGCCAAGATGGCCGTTGGAAAGCGAAAACACGGTCGCCAGTCTTCCCTCGAGCGCAGGCGACACCGTCTCGATCCAGTATTCCTCTGCCCAGTCCCTGTGCTCAACATCTCGGCCGTTCATCCTCAGCCCTCCTGCCCGCCAGGTTCAGAACCGCCACCGGCATCCGGCGGCAACGATCGGTGCCGGCCTCGCAGAGACCCGAATCAGCCGGTGGCCGTCGGGATCCCGCACCTCCCAACGCTCGCGCGTGGTCGTGCCGGCCGCCAGGCGCCATTCCAGCCGCCCTTGCGTTTGCCGGCTCCACTCCGCTTCCGCGATGATCCGCTCCAAGCGCGCCACCCCGTCCCCGGGGTGCGCATCGTCCGCCAACCGGTAATCCTGCGAGTCCCATCGCGCCCGCGCCGTGACCCGCGCCCGTTCACCAGCCCTCACGCGCAAAATCAATCCCGGGCCCTCCGTTCCGAATTGAACGCTGGGCATCGGGCTCCACATGAATCCAGCCAGCGGCAACACCAGCGGATCGTCCGACAGTCGTGTCCGAGCCATCGCGCCCACATTGACGGAAAACCGCTCCGAAAAAGGCCGGATGTATTGCCCCATCACCCCCACGGTCGCCGCGCGATCCGCCGATGCGTCGGGCACGCCCGCAACCCCGATATCGCCCCGCAGAATCCAGCCGCCGCGGGTGGGCGTCCATCGAGACAATGTGACGCCAAGCCGCTCATCCAATAGCGCGTCCGTTTCCGCGGCTTGCAGCGCCGGGGGCACGACGCCATCCCAATCGGGCCGGGTCCATTCCACGTCGGCATCCAGTTTCGCGCGCCAGCCCCGCCAGTAGGCGGTTTGAGAGGCGTCCGCGCTTCCTCGAAACACACTGCGCTCGCCGCCTCCTCGCAGACCGGTTCGCCCCGCGTATTGCGCTCGCACGCCGCTCTCATAAGCGGTCGTCTGCCCATCCGGACGACCCTGCCCGAAAACGGTCGCCGCGCCGGCCAGCCAAGCTGCAGCCGCGCCCAGCGCTCCGGCGAGATGAATGGCCCTGACGCCCGTCGAAATCATCCGTCTCTCCCTCCCAATGGAATCCGGCTGGTTACAAAGCGACGTGCATGCTATGCTGCTTCCCATGAGTGATCAACGGGAATTCGATTTCTGGTACGCCATCCACAACACACGGGTGGTGCTCTATCCTTCGCGTCGTTTGGAAACCTTCGGCGCGACCATATTGAACTATCACATGATCAGCGAACTCATGGACACCACCGCCAAGGTGCGTGTGCGAGAGGGACGCATTCAAGCCTTCCGTCCGCAAATTGTCACGCCGGAGTCTTTTTCGAGCGCCCTGCTGGAGGGTTTCGGCGAAGAAGCGCAACGATATCTCGACTGGCTCAAGGAGCACCACGCGGAGTGGCGCATCCTCCAGTATGGCTTCACCATTCGCAAGGAGGAGATCCGGGAGCATGTGATCTCCGAACAGATTGACAACGTCGTCGCCCAGGTGGAAAAGACCGTGCGGAGCCGAGAAGATCCGTTGGCCGCCGTCGTGGTGGGCGTTGAAAAGCCCTGGGAGGTCTGCCTGCTCAAACTCATGGCGGACGTGAGCTCGCACTCCTTCCCCGGCAACGTGCGCGAGATGGAGCGGCACCGTCTTTTTACGGGCAGTCGGAACGGCGCAGAGGATGTTCGCCGTGAGATCGAACAGGATTTCGCCGCGGCAGGAAAAGATCCCGGGCGCGTCAAGGCCTTGGGCCGCAAACTGCAGCGGCTCGGCCTTTTCTCCGAATACGAAGACCGCTTCTTTGAGCTTGTAAAATCCTCCCAGTCAGGGTAGACGCTCTCTCCGCTCCGGCGCGGCGGGTTCGCCGCCAACGGGCTTCACATCATGAGCATGACGATCACGGAAGCAATTCTGGCACGGGCCGCCGGCCAGGCACGCGTCCAACCGGGCGACAACGTCTGGGTGAACGTGGATATTCTGCTCACCCACGACGTCTGCGGCCCCGGCACCATCGGCGTGTTCCATCGGGAGTTTGGTGCCCAGGCTCGTGTGTGGAACCGGGAGAAGGTGGTCATTATTCCGGACCACTACATATTCACAGCCGACGAAAAAGCGCGCCGAAACGTCGAAACCCTTCGCGCGTTCGTGCGCGAGCAGGGTCTGCCCCATTTCTACGATCCCGGCACGCCGTCCTATCAAGGGGTGTGCCACGTTGCGCTGGTCGAACGCGGCCATGTGCGCCCGGGTGAAGTGATCGTGGGCACAGACTCCCACACCTGCACCCACGGGGCGCTCGGCGCCTTCGCCACAGGCATCGGCAACACAGACGCCGGTTTCGTGATGGGCGTCGGCAAAATCCTGCTCAAAGTGCCGCCCACCCTTCGCTTTCGCATTGAGGGGAGTGTCCCCCCCTACCTAATGGCCAAGGACCTCATCCTGCGTATCATCGGCGAGATCGGCTTCGACGGCGCCAGTTATTGCGCCATGGAGTTCGCCGGTTCTGCCGTTGAAGCGCTCGATATCGAGGAGCGCATGACGATCTGCAACATGGCCATCGAAGCCGGCGGAAAAAACGGCATCATCGCCCCCGACGAACAAGCCATAGCCTATGTCCGCGCCCGAACAAACAAACCGTTTGAACCGGTGTTCGGTGACCCAAACGCGCCAGTCGAACGAGAGTTCGTTTTCAACGCCGATCGCCTAGAGCCGTGCGTCGCCGAGCCGCATGTGCCGTCCAACTACGCGCTCGCTCGCGAACGCGCCAACGTCCGCATAGACCGCGCCTACATCGGCTCCTGCACCGGCGGCAAACTGACCGACTTCCTTGCCGCCGCCCGCATCCTCAAGGGGCGGCGGGTCAAAGTGCCCACGTTTCTCGTCCCGGCAACTGCCGACGTGGCGGAGGCCTTGATCCGCGAGCCAATGGACGGAACATCGCTCGTGGAAATCTTTGCGCAGGCCGGATGCGAGGACATCGCTCCGCCGTCCTGCGCGGCATGCCTTGGCGGGCCGCCAGATACCTACGGCCGCACCCGGGACCGCGAAGTCGTCATCAGCACCACCAACCGAAATTTCCCCGGCCGCATGGGCTCCAAGCTGGCGCCCATTTACCTGGCCTCGCCTTTGACCGTAGCGGCGTCCGCAGTAACAGGCCATATCACCGACCCCCGGGAGTTTCTCTAAGCCATGGCGACAAACCATATCATCGCCGGACAGGTGTTCGTGTTGCCCGACAACATTGATACGGACCAAATTATCCCTGCCGAGTATCTCAACCTTGTCCCGACCATCCCGGAGGAATATGAAAAACTCGGTTCCTATGCCCTGGCCGGTCTGCCGGAAGGATTTCCTCGCTTTATTCGCCACGGCGCGAACAAGACCGAATTCCCCATCCTCGTCGCTGGACGCAACTTCGGCTGCGGCTCGTCCAGGGAACACGCTCCGATCGCTCTCGCGGCGGCCGGCGTCCGCGCCCTGATCGCCGAGTCTTACGCCCGCATTTTCTTCCGCAACGTTGTCGCCACCGGCGTGTTTTACCCCCTGGAAAGCGCCGAACGGCTGCGCGACGTTTTCCAAACCGGCGATCAGGCGGAGGTGAATATCAGCGCAGGACAGATTCGGCATGTTCCGTCCGGGCGCTGCTTCTCGCTCAAACCCCTCGGTGCCGTCGCTCCCGTCGTGGAGGCCGGCGGCTTGTTCGCCTATGCCCGAAAATCTGGCATGATCCGCTGATATGCGGGCGCGCGTCATAGCCGTGGCCAATCAGAAGGGCGGCGTCGGAAAGACGACGACCGCCATCAGTTTTGCCGCCTGCCTCGCCGAACGCCGGCGGCGAGTCCTCCTCGTGGACCTCGATCCCCAAGCCAACGCCACCAGCGGCCTCGGCATCCCCCCGCAGCCCGGGGGCAGCCTCTACGAAGCCTTGCTCGGACGGGGCAACGCCGCGGAACGAATCCAGGATACCGCCGTTGCGCATCTGCAAATCGTTCCGTCCGAAGTAGACCTGGCCGGCGCCGAGGTGGAAGTGGCCCGGGCCGACCGCTACCTGCACCGCTTCCGCGACGCCCTGCGCCCGGTGCTCGACGCCGAGGCGCATGAATTCATCATCGTGGATTGCCCTCCCTCGCTCGGCATCCTGACCATGAACGCCCTTGCCGCCGCCGATGCGATCCTCGTGCCCACTCAGTGCGAGTACTACGCGCTCGAAGGGCTCAGCGTTATTCACCGCCTCATCCAGCAACTGCGCCAGAGCGGCGCCAACCACGGGCTCGAACTGGAAGGGATCCTCATGACCATGTTCGACGCCCGCACTAACCTCTCGCAACAGGTGGCCGACGAGGTGCGCAAGCATTTCGGCGAAAAAGTCTTCAACACTTGCATCCCGCGCACCGTCCGCCTCAGCGAAGCCCCTAGTCACGGACAGCCGATCACGCTGTATGATCCCCGTTCGCCCGGCGCCGAGGCATACCGCGCCTTTACCCGCGAGTTTCTCCGTCGCCACAGCCTGATCCGCCGCGTGGTGACGAGTTTGCTGAAACGCTCCGCGGGCGAAGGGGGCGAACCCGCCGCGCCGGCCACTGCGCCTTCCCCGCCACCCATTCCTGAGACGCCATCACCTTCCAATGAACCGTCTTCCGCCGCAGCCCCCTCTGCGCCGCCCGCCGCCACGTCATGACCTTTCGGGATTTCATCGCCGCCCTTGCGCTTCTGCCCACCGCGCTCATGGTGGTTCCTTTTTTAGCCTCTGCGGACACGCGTTGCGATGCAGAGGCCTTATTGCGTCCGATCGAACAGCACTACCTGTCCCGCCGCACGCTCGCCTATACGGCCGAGCGCGTCACAAAGAAAGGCGCCACGGAACTCAAAGAGCTGTGGCGCTTCCAGTTCGAGAACCCCGACCGCTTCCGTATTGACTACCGTCGCCCCACCGAACGCCTGCTGGTCTGCGACGGGCACATCCTTTGGGAGTATGTGCCTGCCGCCCGCAAGGCTGTAAAGACGGACCTCAACCGAATGCCGCCTGCGAAAAGAGAACAACTCCTCGCCAGTCTTCTGCAACGCGTGGCGCTCGACGGTGTGCGCGTTGGACCAGTTGAAGACCTCGCCCGCCGCGCGCAATCCGTCACGCTTCTCAACCCCACCGGCCGTGTGGCACGGCTGGAAGGAGAAGCCCCTCGCTATGTGCTTGAAATAGATTGCGATCGCAACTTGCTGCTTCGCAGCGAACACTACGATGAGAACGGTGTTTTACGCCTTCGCACCCAAGCCACCGCCTTCACCAAAGCGGCCCCCGGCCAGTGGCACCCCACCGCCCTCGTGGTCGAGCACAAGGCCGATGATGACTTCATTGTCAGCCGCGTTTCTCTGCGCGATGTGGCCCTTGACAGCCCCTTCCCTCCCGACACGTTCAATTTCACGCCCCCCCGCCACGTGCGCGTGGAGCAGCGGTAATCCTCAGCGCCTTGGGCGTAAAACGGGCATATCCCGCCAATGAGCACACGATCGAGGTGACCCCTTCTCCGCTACACCGCCAATTTGACCCGCTGAAGGCATAGTGAAGTACGACACAAAAAACGCCGTCGCTTTTTTGCGAAACAGTTCCACATCCTAGCTGCGTGGCAGTTCATTATGTGGAAGTTCCTTCACCGCGGAATTGACGCGTAGACGGCTCTGAACGTCCCTGAACCAGTCTTGGATCAACATAGGGGGGGCCCCTCCGCGGCGGAAAGCAGGGCGTTGGCGCGCAGCAGCTTGTTGGACAGCGCGCGGTCGGTGCTGAGAAGCAAACTCAAGGAAGATCAGCCCCGCCACCGGGGGGTGAAGTACTCGTTCGCCTTCAGGTCGGAGTTGGTGGCCCACAGCGCTCCGCGGCCCGCCACAAACCCGCCTCCAGTTGCTTGAGCTGCTCCCGGTTCATCTTCCTCAGATTCCAAGTGCTTGGCCTCCAAGCCATACCCGCCCGGCGGTTGTCGTATCGCTTCGTTGAACTCGCATTCGTCCAGATTGCTGCTCTCCGCTCACTTCCCCCTAAACCCGGGCAGCCGCTTGAGCAGTCCTTCGATGTCCGGTGTGCCTTGCTGCCGGCCGTCGGGTTGTTCTTCATTTTCATCCTCTCCCGCCGGCTCATCATCAGCCAGGGGCAGGAACGATCGCTGTTCCTTAAAACCAGCCGGTAATTCGAACAGCCCGGTCGCCAGCGACGCTTTTGCCAGTCGAGTTACCTCCGTCACCGAGCGAGAGACTTCCTCTTTGCCCCCTTGATCCCGCGTCATCTGCACGGACACCGTTTTCAATGGAAACCCTTTGATTTTGCCGCGTTCCATTTCGATGAGCTTGTCGAGTTCTTCATTGCCAAACTTCATCTCGCTGAAGCGGCTCCATGCGCTTTGTGCAATATCCTTGACCTCATCCGTGGTCCAAATCTCCTCGTCCCGCGTCACCACGCTCGACCGCTTCATTCCCATGATGCTCATTTCCATCCCGTACGAAGTGCGGAACTTATGACGGGTGGTGGCAAAACCGGCCACGGGCCCGCCACTACCCCTTTCAAGCGTTTCGACCTTCGGATTCAATATCTTGAAGTTCATCATTTTCATGGCGCCGCCGGCCATTCCCATCATCTCGTGCATGTTCCATACCGAGAACGCCTTCTCTTTCGGATTGACGAGGTACATGGTTTTCCCAGCGTCCTGCGTTATGAGATACGTGCCGTCGGCCATCATCGGATTGTCACCTCCGATAAATTCGATTCGCGCCTTGTCTCCATCCAGCCACGCTTTGATGGCCACAGCAGCGCTACCGCCTTGGCTCCCCTGCCCCTCGGTTTTGGTCGCCGCCGTGTACTCCCACCCCGCCCGCGCCAAGTTCGCCGCGCAAATCACTGAGACCACCGCCGCCCAAGCTGTCACCGCCTTCGTTCCTTTCATTCGCATGCCTCCTTGCGTTCTCGTCCGTTTCCCGTGGAATTCGGCCTTGCGCCCCACGCCCAGTCCGTTCACTGGAGACGCCACACCTCCTGGCATGAAGGTTACCAGAAAGCTCGCTTCCCAAGCCATCGCTTTTGCGTGCCCAGCCCCTTCTCAGCCGCAGGGGGTCCGTGCTATGCTGGACCTGTGCGAAACGCCTGTCTCATTGTATTGACCACCCTGCCCTCGCCGGCGGCAGCTCGCCAAATGGCCCGGCAACTGGTCGAGGCCCGGCTGGCGGCTTGCGTCCAAAGCATACCCATTCGCAGCACATATCGCTGGAAAGGCAAGATCGAGCACAGCAGGGAAACGTTGCTGCTGGCCAAGACACGCCGGAGCCATGAGCGACAGATGGTCGCCTTCATCCGCCGCCATCATCCGTACGAACTGCCGGAAGTGGTCGCCGTGCCCATCGTTGGGGGCCTTCCCAACTACCTCCAATGGATCGCGAACGAAACCGTCTTGCCCCGAACACGGGCGCGCCCGCGCCGCAATTGACTTTTCGGCCGTCCGGGAGTACACACTCCCACCAAGTCGCAGTCGAACAGAACATGCCCGCCAGCGCAGAATCTTCCGTCGGCCTCGTCAAGACCCACGTGGCCGAAATCCGCCTGCCCAAGGAAGGGTTCGTGCTCGAAAATGGCGCGGCGCTTCCCGAACTCCACATCGCCTACGAAACCTACGGTCAACTTGCGCCAGACGGCGGCAATGTCGTGCTGATCTGCCATGCCCTAAGCGGCGATGCGCATGTGGCGGGCTACCACAGCACCAAAGAAGAAAAGCCGGGCTGGTGGGACCAAATGGTCGGTCCGGGCAAGGGCATTGACACGAACCGCTACCTGGTGATCTGTTCCAACATCCTCGGGGGCTGCAAGGGCACCACCGGCCCCTCTTCGATCAACCCCAAGACCGGCCGCCCTTATGGATCCTCCTTTCCCGCCATCACCATCTGCGACATGGTCCGTGCCCAGCGGTTGCTCCTCGATCATCTGGGCATCCGCTGCCTCTTCGCGGTCATTGGCGGCTCGATGGGCGGCATGCAAGTGCTCGAATGGAGCATCCGCTATCCCGAAATGGTGGAGCGTTGCATCTGCATCGCCTCCGCCGCCTCCCTCTCTGCCCAAGCGCTTGCCTTCGACATCGTTGGCCGCCAGGCCATTCTGTCCGATCCGCTCTGGAACGGCGGCGATTACTACGCAGCGGGAACCGCCCCAGTCGCGGGCCTGTCGCAGGCCCGAATGATCGGCCACATTACCTACCTTTCCCCGGAAATGATGGACCGTAAATTCGGGCGGGAAAAACAGAACGCCGTCGCCTCGCCTGAACGTTTTCAAACTCTGTTTCAGATCGAGAGTTACCTGCGGCATCAGGGGGAGAAGTTTGTCGAGCGTTTCGACGCCAACTCCTACCTGCATATCACGGAGGCTATGGACAATTACGACCTCGCTGAGCGCCACGGGAGCCTCCCCCGCGCGTTCGAGCACATCCGTGCCCGATACCTTGTCATTGCCCTGAGTTCCGACTGGTTGTTCCCGCCGGAACAATCGCTGGAGATCGCCGGCGCGCTGTTGCAGGCCGGCCGTCACGTCTCCTACTGCATGTTGCATGCTCCACACGGGCATGACGCTTTCCTCGTGGATATCGCCCGGTTGTCCGAAGTCGTCCGCGCTTTCCTGGCAGCCCCCGCAACCCCCCAGCCGCCGGCTTCCACGGAGATGCCGGACAACGCCGAGCAAATTCAAGACATGATCCGCCCGGGCGCGCGCGTCCTTGATCTGGGCTGCGGAAACGGAGCCCTCCTCGCTCGACTGGCGGCCCGACGCGACGCCCGAGGTCTGGGCGTGGATATTGACCTTGACAACATCATCGGCGTGATGAGCCGCGGGTTGCCGGTGTTTCAGGCCGACATTGACGAAGGGCTCGCCATCATCCCGGACAACGCCTACGATTATGTGCTGCTGAGCGAAACGTTGCAGGTTGTTCGCAAGCCTCGGCTGGTCCTCTCGGAAATGCTTCGCGTCGCCGCTGAAGGCATCGTCAGCTTTCCCAACTTCGCGTACTGGCGGCACCGCCTCACGCTCGGGCTGCGGGGCCGCATGCCGAAATCCGAACCCCTGCCCTTCGAGTGGTACGACACACCCAACATTCATTTGGCCACGCTGAATGATTTCCTCACGCTGTGCCGACGCGAAGGCATTCGCGTCATGGAAGTCAAACCCGCGGCGAATGATCTCCTCGGCCGGCTGCTGACCGCCCTCGGGCGTCCGAATCTCGGCGCCGGCCGGGCATTGGTCCGAATCGCCCGTTCCTCGACGTCCAACCTTGCGACACATCAAACAGGAGCTCCTCAACCATGCACCAATGGATAAAGGCCGATCTTTCCACCATCGCCTCCGCCCTGTCTGATTGCCGGGATTGCGCTATGGTCAATCGTGAAAAGGGCTTCCGCCTTTCCGGACGACGCGCCGTCTGGCAGGTGCTCGACGACCTCGTCGGCCTTCTCTTTCCAGGGTGTCACGGCCACGAAACGCTGCCCGTGGACCAAGGCGAGGAGACGATGGAGGATCGGTTGCGCGCCGTCGCCATCACGCTGAAAAAGCAGGCCCAAGAGGCCTACCAGTATCAATGCGCTTTCGATCAGTGCCGGCAATGCGGCGACTGCGCCACCAAGGCGGAAACGGCCGTGCTCGCGCTGCTCAACGCCCTGCCGGACATAAAAGCCACCCTGCGCGAGGATATGGCCGCCGCCTATGAAGGCGATCCCGCCGCCCGTTCGATTATGGAGGTCGTGATGAGCTATCCCGGCATGCAGGCCATCACGGTGCACCGGCTCGCCCATGTCCTCTACCAGCAGGGCGTTCCTCTCATCCCACGCATCATGAGCGAACGGGCGCATTCGGAAACCGGCATCGACATCCATCCCGGCGCCCAAATCGGTCCCGGATTCTTCATAGACCACGGCACCGGCGTGGTGATCGGCGAAACCTGTGTCATCGGCCGCAACGTGAAGATTTATCAAGGCGTGACCCTCGGTGCCCTCAGCTTCCCGAAGGACGAGCAAGGCCGCCCCATCAAGGGGATCAAACGGCATCCGAACGTGGAGGACGGCGTGACGATCTACGCCGGCGCCACCATTCTTGGCGGAGACACCACCATCGGCGCGGGCTCCGAAATCGGCGGCAACGTCTGGCTCACCCATTCCGTTCCGCCCGGTTCCCGCGTCTACAACCAGCAGCCGCGACCTGTCATTCGTCGCAGCCGCCCATCGCCTTCGGAAATCCGGGAGTGACCAGATCGTGACGCTGACCCTGCTCCACGGCCCGGATGATCGCTCCGAGTTTCGCCGATCCGATCTCCTGCGGCGGCTGCAAAGGGCCGCTCCGGCGCTTCACATCCGTCACGCGGACTGCCGGCCCATTTACCTTCTCGAAGGGCCGCCCAACCTCTGGAACACCTACCAGCGCTGGCTGCGTCCCCTTCTGAATGCCGGCGATGAATTGCCGCTGCGTTGCCACCAGGGCTTCTACATCCTGCCCCGGCGCGGCACGATTTCCCCGTGGTCTTCCAAGGCCACCGACATCCTGCACCACGTCGGCTTGACCGCCATCCGGCGCGTCGAACACGGCCGCTGGCTCCGCCTGACCGCCGATCCGGCGCGCGTCTTGTCCGCCACGGACGCCCGCCCGGTCTGGCGGGAACTGTACGACCGCATGACCGAGAGCATCGAAGAGAATCTCGACGGTTTCTTCGATC
>CALHGX010000014.1 GCA_938031185.1 uncultured bacterium | reverse complement strand
AGGCCGCAACTACTTCATGGCGGTTGGAGAAACCGAAGACGGCATGACGCTGGAGGAAGCGGACTATGAGGGCGAGCGGGCGCTGATCCGCAAGGGCGAAGAGCAATACTGGCTTTCGATGAGCGATCCGAGTGCGCCGGTCGCGGTGGCGCAAGCGGTCGGGGAGCCGCTTCAATCCGTCATGCAGGCGGGCACCGCGCCTCAAGGCCCACCTGTGCCGTTTTCCGTTCGCCGAAATCGTGTCATTCGGCGGGAAATGCCGGAATTGACGCTCACAGGCGAGGCGCTTGAAAAGAGATTGCAAGAATATCAGATGGAACTGATTCGGGCGCGAGGAGCTAAGGGCCCTCCTTTGCCGATGCCATTAACTCCTGAAATGGACGCCCAGCTCGTCGCTGAAGGCGTTTTGGCTCCGGCTGAGGAGGGATCCGAAGAGCAACCATAATGGCCCCCATGCGCAAAGCGGCTCGAACGTTCCGCGATCACCAACCGCCGATCCTCAACCGGTTTGCCTGGGAAAAGGAGTTCTCCTTCGCGGCCGCCGAGGGCTTGGACAACAAGGCCCTTGTGGCACCAGACGATCCCACGGCTTCCGCGTCTTCCCCGTGCTGCAAACGGCCCTGTATCATACGCTCGGCAAACCGCCCGAACCGGAAGTCACCCGCGGATTCTGCCGAGGAGGCATAGAAATTCATGTTGACCAAAAACGGAAGGTTTCGTATGGTAGTAGTGCGAGGGTGGGCTGGATTGGGAAAAATAAAAAATTCATGTTGACCAAAAACGGAAGGTTTCGTATGGTATCCACAAAAGAGCGGACCGGATGTTGGGATGGAGGCGGGAAGCAAGGAGGAGCAAAATGAAAGCACGCGTGGGCATAGCGTTGGCATGCGGGTTGATCGCATTAGCGGCGTTTGGAGATGTGTTCAGCGTAAACCAGGTTGGGTACAACCGAGTGGTATTGAGCCCTGGTGGGGTGCATCACTTGGTAGGCCTTGGGTTCGATCCGTTTGACGCAACGTTGCTGGGAGTGTTTGGAACCAACCAGCTTCGCGGCAGTGCAACGAGTCCGCTGTTTTGCGATCTGGTGTTGCGGTGGAATGCGGCCGATCAAGTTTACGAGAGATACGCCTTCAACACGACCGACATGACCTTCCGGTGGGCTACGAATTTCTCAGGGCCGCCTGTGAATCCAGTCATTGAGTCGGGAGACGGCTTGTGGATTATTTCCGCTGCGGCGGGGCCTTACGCAGGGCAGTCCAATACCATCTACCTTATGGGTGAGGTGGTGGATGTGCTGACGAATGAGGTTCCCATAGTTGGTGGTGGAGTGGGAACGCCGGCCTACAATTTGATATGTAATCCCTTCTCTTGTGATGTCGAGTTGAATGCCATGCGGTTCCTCGAGTCTGGGGCTTACGGTTCCGGATCGCCCGTGTTGACCGACCGCATCTTGCTGTGGACCGGAACCGGTTACAAGCAATACGGATTGAAGCCGGATGGGACGTGGCGCGAGATGTATCCCGTGAACAGGTGGAATGAGCCAACCGGTACTGTCGCGACGGTGAGTCTTGGAGAGGGTATATGGTACAGTGCGGCCAATTCCTTCACGTGGATTCCGACGAATACCTATCTTCACAACCTTCGCTAGTTGCTGTGTGTGTAGTAAGGAGTAAATAGAAATGAAAAAAACATGCTTCTATGCAATGGTGATCTTGGTTGGGGCTGTGATTTGTGTGCATGCTGGCACGCTTAATTGGGGCAACACCACTGAAGCTTATAGGCCGGCCGCTGAGGGCGGGGGGGTCATACCGTATCTAGATCCGAATTGCACCCTTTATCTTTACCAAGTCGGGAATCCGGTTCCTCTTATTACGGGGACAATGAATGCCTCAGACGGCTATTGGTATCATGCCACAATAACTCCGGGCGGTTTCGATGTCTATGCCTACCTTGTTTATTCTGCTGGGCCAGGCTATTACTGGGAGGGTCCTGTGGCCTACATTCCACCCATGGGAGTGATAGACTGGAAAGACTATATCCATACCGGTCCAGAGAGCGCGGACTGGCAGGTTATCCCTGAGCCAGGCACATTCGCTTTGATGACTATCGGGCTGTTCGGATTGGCGGCTAGGCGTTGGAAAAGTAGGAAGGCCTGATCGGACTAGGCTATCTCATTGCTTAGGAAGGCATGGTCAACTGACCATGCCTTCGTGATTTTTGCGCGCAAAGCGTTCGAGGATAAGATCATGCGGCTTGACGGGATAAATCTGTTGGCCTGTGGAGCGGTTCTTTCCTCGATGATGTTTGCGGGCGAATGGCCCGTGCTGGCGGAATGTCCGACCAATCACTTGTTTGTTGTGGGGCCGATTTCGACAGCGATGGTGAGCGGGATTGAATACACGCTAGGGACTGAATTAGGCTTTCCGGTTGCCGTGAACCGGTCCCTTCTTGCGTCAACAAGCAGTGCCGCCGTTTCGCCGCAGACGCTTCTCATGGCGGCGAACCGGAACCTAGGGGATAAGGATTTCGGCGTCGTTCTTATTGACGCTATCGAGGGAGAACCGGCGAGATCATTCTCTTTTGCTTGCCATCGCACAGGGGTTGTCGTTCTTGAAAGACTGTGCTCAGACGGAGAGGCCCGCTCATCTGAACGCGTTCTGAAACGTGCGAGAAAAGAGGCGTTGCGCGCAGCAGGACTGGCTCTAGGGCTGGAACAATGCCCGTTCCCTCTCTGTGCGCTTAATGAATCAACAACATTGCAGGAACTGGACAACAAGGGCTTAAGTTTTTGCCCGCCGTGCATCGCCAGACTCATGAACTTGCAAGTCGAAAAAGAAATGCTGCAGCTGTCGAAGTAACTCTTGCGTCGGATTGCGCAGCAACGAAGATGAAGCCTGCTCAATGCGTTTTGAAAGGCCGCTTACGAATTCGCAGTTGATGCTCCCTGTGGTTGTTTTTACGGGTTGCTTGGCAGTCTACGGGCTCACGATTTCCCTCGGGGCGTTTCCGGGCGAGTCGGCGAAGTTGGCGGCCGAGCATGGCGGATTTATGCCGCTGATGAGCACGGCGAATCCGCTCTGGAGCCTTTGCGTGTGGGCACTGGCGCGCCTCCCGCTCGGCGGATTGGTCTGGCGGCTGAACGTCTTCAGCGCGCTTTGCGCAGCGGCGGCGGTGTGGATGCTCCGCCGG
>CALHGX010000013.1 GCA_938031185.1 uncultured bacterium | reverse complement strand
CGGGATGTTCGTCCAGCAGCCCCCGGATCCAAACGATGTCCGCGCCGTTCAACTGGCGGCCTTGCATCACCAAGACGCTTGTCATGGCGAGCAAGATACGGCAGGCCCCCCTGGTGAATCCAGCAAAAAACGAACTTTTTTCTGTTGCGTTCGGGGAGGGGGGTAATCTATTCTTCGGTTACTGATGGTCCCATGGTAGGACTACCTGAGCAGTTACAACGTGTTTAAATATAAGACCAATTATATGGGAGAACAAGCATGAAGAAAATAGCCGTCAGTAGTGTCATGATCGTTGCCATCGCCATCACCGCCTGGGCCGCGGACACCATCGAACTGAAAACGGACATTCCGCCGGTATACCTGGAAGGCACGCCGGTGCCGATCAAGGTGGCAAACATGGCGCCGGAGTTGACCAAGCCGCCCGTGTTGAATGTGCCGGTGGGAACCGTCAACCTCGCCAAGGGCAAGCCCGTGACCGCCAGCGACGATTTTGTCATCATCGGCGAGCTTTCGTTTATTACCGACGGCGAAAAGGAAGGCGGCGAAGGTTATTATGTCGAAGTCGCGCCCAAGCTCCAGTGGGTGCAAATCGATTTGGAGCAGTCCTCTGAAATCCACGTCATATGGATCTGGCATTATCACTCGCAGAAACGCGTGTATCACGACGTGTTGGTGCAGATTTCCGACGACCCGGAATTCAAAACCGGTGTGACGACGGTATTCAACAACGATTATGATAATTCCGCGGGTCTGGGTGCGGGCAAGGATCAGCCGTACGTGGAAAACAACGTCGGCAAGCCGATTCCAGTGAATGGCGTGAGAGGCCGCTATGTCCGTCTCTATTCCAACGGCAATACCTCGAATAACATGAATCACTATATCGAGGTGGAAGTCTTTGGCGTGCCGGCGTCCTGATGCGCCGGCACGCATGCCGGACCCAGCCATGACCGCAAACCACAGGGTGGGGTGGGCCGTAGTCCTGGTCGCGCTGGGCGTCGCGGCGGCGCTCCGTCTGCCGCGGCTTGACGAACGACCTCTGCATGCCGACGAAGCGGTCAATACCATGATCCTGTATCGGTCGATGGGGGCCGACGGCTACCGGTTCAATCCCACGCATTATCACGGACCGATACAGCCGATACTTGCGCGTGTGATTGCTCGCGCCGAAGGATGGTCCGAGTATATCGAATACCGCATCGGCCCCTTGCGCGCGATTCCGGTGGCGGCGGGTATGCTTTCCGTCCTGTTGCTGTTTGCTTTTCGTCCTGTGTTGGGTCGCGGCGCATGCTTTGCCGCGCTGGGCGCGGCGGTGTCGCCGCTCCTGGTCTATTACAGCCGCATGTGGATTCACGAAACCCTGTTGGGATTCTCTGCCTTGAGCGCCTTGATCGCGCTGTGGCGCGGCGCGGAGAGCCGTTCGCGCGGGCGAAGATATGCTTGGGCCATTATCGCGGGCATGGCGGTCGGCCTGATGTTGGCGACCAAGGCCACCGCTTGCATCACCTTCGCGGCATGGACCTTGGCCTTCGTGTTGGTGTGGGGCGTACCCGCGAAAAACGATATTCGGCGGCTGGGCGTTCCGGCGCTGGCGGCCGGCGCTCTGGCGTTGGCGCTGGCGGCGGCGCTGTACACGGATTTCTTGAGATATCCCGCGGCGGCCATGGAAGCAGTCCGGTCGTTGTTTATATATGAAAAGGGCGCGGGGCATGAGTATCCTTTCTTTCATCATATTTGGCTGATCTTCGCGCCCAAGTTCCGGGCCGGATATGTGTGGGGCGAGACGGCGTTGGGGTTGCTGGCGCTGGTCGGCGTGGCGCGCGCATGGATCGGCGCAAAGCAGGCGCCGGCACAGGCTTTTCAAGCCATCGGCGTGGGCGAGCCCGACGAGGAACAACAACGGTTCGCGCGTTTTCTGGCGTGGGCGACGCTCTTTCACTGGCTGGCCTATTCGCTGATCGCGTACAAGACGCCCTGGCTCATGATCGTTCCGCTACTGCATGTCATTCTGCTGACCGGCTACGGCGCGGCATGGCTGTTCGAAAAACCGGCCCGTCGATGGGTCAATATCTTTATCGCTGTGGTACTGATTGCGATGTGGGTGAACATGGCCCTGCAGTGCTATCGCGCCTGTTTCCGCTATGCCGCGGACGGGCGCAATCCGTATGCCTACAGCCCGACATCGACGGATGTCGAGGAACTGGAGAAACTGCTCATCGCCGTGGCGGACGCGAATCCGGAACTGCGCGACGAACCGGTCGCGGTGGTTGGCCGCGAATTCTGGCCGTTGCCCTGGTATCTGCGGACGTTTCCGCGCGCCGGGTACTGGCCGGAAATGGACCATGGCGTGAAAGGTCTGCCGATTGTGCTGGCCCTGCCATGGGAGTCCGAGCGGGTCGAAGCCATGCTGGGCGACGGCTATTTTTCGGTGTGGCGCGGCCTGCGCCACGAGGTCCCGGTCACTGTCTTTATCCGCCACGACGCGTGGCAAGGCTTCCAGCGAAGCCTGGAGTAAAGAATTCGAAAAACCGAGGGTAACGCGGAGTGAAAAATGATTATTACCGATGCGGCGCAAGAAGTTGTAATCACGACTGAACATGAGGCGATGGGGACGACGTTCACGGCGCGCATACGCGGTGTCGAGGAGCGTTATGCCCGTCAGGCGGCGCGGGCCGGTTTTAATGAAATAGATCGCCTGGAACGATGGCTCAGCCGTTATATCGAAGGGAGCGACGTGCATCGGATCAACCGGATGCGCGCGGGGGAGACCATCCGTATCGGCGAGGACTGCTATGCCTGCCTGCGGCTCGCCCGGCAGGCTTACGAAAAGACCGGCGGGCTTTTCGACGTGACGCTGGGACGATGGACCGATACGACAAAAACAGCGGCGCTCATGCCGCCGAATCCGTCGGGCCGTTTTATATTGCATCCCGACGAGCAGGCGATCACCTGCGAAGCTGAAGGCCGGGCCGTGGACCTGGGCGGAATCGGCAAGGGATACGCGCTCGAATGTTTGCGCCCGCTGATGGCCGAGTGGGAAATAAACCAAACTCTTTGGTCGGCGGGCGGAAGCACGGTGATGGCCGCCGGAACGTGGAATGTTCATCTTCGCGGGGACTCGTTTGAACAGGATATCGAACTGCACGACGACGCGGTCAGCGCTTCGGGAACGTCCGTCCAAGGCGCGCACATCGTCGCGCCTTCGGGCGCGGATCGGCCGTATCGTTGGAAGCGGGTGTGGGTACAGGCCGACAACGCGGCATTGAGCGATGCCTTCGCTACCGCCGCGTTTCTCATGGACGAAACTGAAATCGTGGACTTTCAGGCCGCCGAATCCTCTGTTCGGGGAATGTGGTCAGAGCCGAGATAGAATAATAAGAAGACGGAACGTTTTCGGTCTTTTCGAAATCTTGCCATCACTAACCCAAGTTTCTTAACCCGTCTTTCCCTATTCGGAGCCGAAATCGACTTTATTCAAGGGTAGGAATGCGTTTTCCCCAATGTTTTCTTAGGTTCGTTTCCTGATTTGGCTTGTGGGGCAGACCCACCCCATTGACGTCGGAAGATTTCCTGCGAAAATGGAGCCATTTATTTGAAATGTCACAAGCGTTTTAAGGATGGCAAGGGGCACCGTTACTGGAGCATTGTAGAAAGCGTGCGTACGCGCCGTGGTGTCATCAAGCGCCACCTGCTCCATCTCGGCGAGATCAATGATACCCAAAGAGCGCAGTGGTGTTCTGCCCTTGATGTGCTCGATGAGCCGAGCGAGACGTTCAAGCAGATGAGCATATTCCCCGAGGATCGCCAGCCGCCGCCGGAGATATGCCATGCCATTCAGATTCGTCTCAACCAAATGACGTTACACCGTCCCCGCCAGTGGGGCGGATGCTGGCTGGCTCTGGAGTTATGGAACCAGCTTGATCTCGATGGATTATGGTCCGGGCGTCTGGCCGCCAGCCGCAAGGGTATCGACTAGCTCCATGTTCTCAAGATGCTGGTATGCTACCGGCTTTTGGATCCAGGCAGTGAATGGCGGCTTCACCGGGACTGGTTCAAGAACAGCGCGATGGCCGACCTGCTGGGTGAAGACGATTCGATGGCAGCAAAGAACACGCTCTATCGCTGTCTCGACAAGCTTTGCGAGCACAAGACCCCGCTGTTCTCCTACCTGAAGGAATAGTGGCGTCTGCTATTTGACGCATCGTACGATGTGCTGCTTTACGATCTGCCCAGCACCTACTTTGAGTGCGATCCGCCCGATACGATGGACGGGTTACGTCGCTTTGGCTACAGCCGTGACAAGCGATCCGACTGCGTTCAAGTGGTGATTGCGCTGATCGTCACACCGGAAGGTTTTCCCGTGGCCTACGAGGTGATGCCGGGCAACACTTCCAACAAGACGACGTTACCAGCCTTTCTGCAGAAGGTCGAGGATCAATACGGGAAGATGAATCGCTTGTGGATCATGGATCGCGGGATCCCGACTGAAGAGGCCCTTGAGCAAATGCGTGACTAGGGTGCAAACTACTTGGTGGGCACTCCGCGTGGTAGAATCAGCAAATTGGAAAAACAGCTTTTCTCCCTGCCGTGGAAACGAGTTCAGTCACAGATCGAAGTCAAACTTGCACGCGATGGTGAAGATCTCTACGTGCTGACACGCAGTGGCGGACGCCGTGACAAGGAACAGGCCATGCGTCGGCGTAAACTCAAACGGCTCTGGGATCGGCTACACCAGATACGCGCCACGAAGGCGATCAAGCGCGACGCATTACTGCTGAAGCTCGGAGCCGCAAAACAGGATGCAGGGAAGGCATGGTCCCTGGTGGATATTAAACTTCCCGAACCACGACAAGCCGTGACCACCCAAACGTTTTGCTTCACTCTCAACCGCGAGAAACTAAGCCGGGCACGGCGTAGTAGGGTAGGCAGGAGTCGGCGGGTTGAGAGGGCTTCTTGCCCAATGACCGCCTGACTCCCGCCCCCTGTCAAACCGGACGGGCGGATTTCCCGCATCCGGCTTTCCCACAGGCCTTTCTCGCATCGCACTTCATGCCGACTTGTTTCGGTGGCCAATGGTCCCCGGCCATTTCCACAACCCGTATTGGTGATGAAGTTTCTGGTAGGTGTAGAACTTGTAGCGGCCTTTGCGCCGTCCGTGCTTGCGCCACAACCACGCCCGGAGTTTCTGGCGGGTGTAATCCTCCAGTTGCC